>JAQUOU010000010.1 GCA_028716975.1 Methylobacter sp.
GATGGGAATCGAACCCGCGACCGGCTGATTACAAATCAGCTGCTCTACCGACTGAGCTACACCAGCAAAGAACGCGTATTATACACAACAATTTTTCTTTGGCTAATTTTTTAGAGGCTTTTTTTAGTTTTTCCTGCTTTATCTTCCCGGCCTGCAGGTCATTATTTATTGAAATAATTATGCAAGCAATGCGGTATATATTGTCTACGCGATGCTCAACTTTTAAACCTCAACTAATGACTCAAAAAGTAAAGTCGGATTGCCCATTAGTTTTCCCAAGAAGCAGCCCATAGTGTGGGCAAGCAGTTTACGGATGAAACGGTTAGCTAAATGCCAAGTGTCGCGGGCCCTCACCTTTTCGATATGAGACCGTTCGGTCAATTGCCCAATGACGGTTTCCACTAAGCGTCTGCTCAACATCAATTGACTGACAAACGCCTTTGGCCTTAAGTCTTGCATGTTTTTCCCTAAAGGGGTCTGCAAGTCAATACCTTGTGGTACCAATTCTTGCTTTAGGCTGGGGAGGATATAGCCTTTGTCCCCGATTAGCAAGCCGTGCAGACCGGCGATCATCTCCGGCAGCACATCCCGTTCGTCCACGTTCGCGGCGGCAAAGGCATAGCCACAGATGATTCCTGCGAAACTGATCAGCACATGCCCTTCAAAGCCATAATAGCTCTCATCCTTTGCCGCGCCATAGCTGAATCCTGCTTCGCCCTTGAAATAACGGCTGCCGGATGCTCGAGCATACTTGCAGACCGCCATCGGAAAGCCGTCAACTCAGTGGATCGAGTCCTCTATCGCCCCGATCTGCCACGCGATGTGATCCTGTATGCGCCTTTTCATATGCCATAAATTGGCGCTTTGCTTGGCAAAGTTGGCACGCGACCCCAAGTGAGGAAACCAGTCATGCCAGTGCTTACGAAAATAGCGTCCTATCTCTTTGTCCTGGTCTCTACCCATGAATTCACCCACGATCTCCATGGTGATGACTTCCGCGTCACTCAGCTTGGGCATAAAAACCCGGCTTCTTAGCGGTTGATTGACGAGTGTCCGGCAGCTATCTTCTACACAGCAATAAACATAAATGATAAAGTCTTCTGCTGACATGGCCCTTCTCTCTGATAAAGTTGCTTTTGGTAGAACAACTCTACGGGAGTCGCGGCCTTGTCTTCAATTCATTTAAAGTTGAGCATCGCGTATTGTCTATAAATCGATAACTTGTAATAACCGGAAAGTTAGTGAATGTGCGAAAAAATACTTACTATGGCTAACGATGGAAATCTTTCTACATAACTGGGGAGTAGCTCTATCACGGCTAAAACTTATAATGCAGTAGCTAAAAGGTTTAGCTTGGGTGAAGGGGTTAAAGTTTTATCACTTCACTAAAAGTGCTGGCATTGTGCTTTTTGATATCCTTTAAAAAAACCGGAAATTCAATTTGGTATTTTTGTTCAAGGGCAATGGCTCTTGTTCTTAAATATTTCATGGGAAATAAAGGAAAATTTTCATTGAAAGCGAGGCAGATTATATTGCCTCTGCCTTGAACGGGCAGGAATAAAATTTTCCAATTAAAAATACGCCCTATCCATAAGGCACAGGTTTGAAATAAGGGGTTATTAGTGCCTCCCCAAAGATTAATTACCAGTATGCCGTCTTTTTTTAATAAAATTTTGCAGGCATCAAAAAAAGCTTCGCTACAAAGTGACTGGGCCATGCCGTCATGGTCAAACGCATCGATCAGCAACAGACTATATTGTTCGTGGAAGGTTTCGGCTCGTAAGCGCACATATTGGCCGCCATCGCCGATTATTATTTTCAGGCGCGGATCACGCGGCAAATCAAAATAACTGCGCGCAATTTTGATTACACTTTTCCTGGGTTCTATTGCCTTTATACGGCAGTCGGGAAAATGATGCAGTAAATGCCGGGTTAAGGACCCGCCGCCCAGACCAATAGTCAATACTTCATCATCATTTAAAGGTTGTTTGAATAATAACCAGCTGGTCATGGCCCGCACATATCCCAATATAAGTTTATCGGGATTGGTTAATAGCATGCTGCTTTGCCTGGAATCAGAGCCAAAGTGTAATGATCTGATACCGTCAAGCTCGACAATTTCTAAAATTCCGTCATCATCGTGGCTTTGGTGGACCACCCGGCCATTATATTTATGCATAAAACAGGAGATAAATTAAAGCGTAATTCGAATTATACATGAGGCTTAAGTTTAATTTGCCCGGCATTTGTCCACGATATTATGCTATTTGCAGATCAATTATTTAAACAGGGTTGAAAAGAATAGCTATGGCCCCGATTTTAAATACTCAAGCTTTATTATTTATTTTTAGCCAGTTCGAGTAAAATCAAGCGCACAAAATTCCGTTAATACCCTTGAGGAATATCATGAAACAGATTCTCTTCCTAGCTTTTTTGCTGTCTACCGTAACCGCCTTCGCTAATGACCCGAAAAATGAATGGCATAACACCATATTGAGCGATGCCACGATCAAGAAAATTCAGGAAGCTAAATACCAATATAAAAAGTGTGTTGCCGAAGAAATGCAAAAGCCCGTTTATCAGGATCGGGAAAGCCGCCGGGCAACGGAAGAAATTATGAAGCAATGTGAACCGGTATTAGCTCAAATCAGGGAAGTCTATTTAGCTGAAAAAGTGCCGGATATTATTGCTGACCGTCATTTAAGACAAATGCGCATACAAACCACGCGTAATGCCTTGCAAAACTTGATGTTTGCTGAAGCAGCCCGTAAATCAGGACAGCAGTAATTAACCAAAGGCTCATAATGAATACTATCTATGCAATTGATTTATCGCTAAGACCTACAACGTTTGATTTATGGCACGTTTGCCTGGCGGGTACCGTTGTTTTGTTATCATTGCTCTTAATTGTGTTGTTGCTGTGCATGGTAATCAGCTTGTCCCGTTCCAGGAAAAAACCGGTTGAACCTTCTATTCTACAAACTGCACCGCCTCCGGAACCGGTAGTGAAAATTGTGGAAAAAATTGTTGAGGTCGAAAAAATTGTTTCTGCGCCCGCGCCTGAACCGGTTGTGTTAAAGGAAGCAACGCCGGATGCCGCGTTGCAATTGCTGGGTTTATTGCAAAAAGAAGCCCGCTTTATCGATTTTATCAAGGAGGATGTTTCAGCCTACAACGATGCTGATATTGGTATTGCGGCCCGTGTTGTTCATGAAGGTTGCAATAAAGCGATCGATGAGCACTTTAGCCTGGCGCCTGTTCGCTGCGAACAGGAAGGTAGCAAAATAACCTTGCCGCAAGGCTTTGATGCCGCCACAGTCCGGTTAACAGGCAATATTGTGGGTACAGCACCTTTTACCGGCACCTTGGTTCACAAAGGCTGGCAGGTAACCAATATCAGGTTGCCAAAACTGACGCAAAAACATAATGCAAATATCGTCGCCCCGGCAGAGGTGGAGTTATGACCGATGAGTTCAATAATATAAACCCGGAAAATCCTGAAGATGTAACGCATGCAGCAACTTCAGATGATCTTGCGCATCCACAGGCCATGCTTTCTGAAGAACAGGTAAAAAGGAATGGGCCACAGTTTTCCGTAGGCATTGATTTGGGCACTACGCATTGTGTTCTGTCCTATGCCGATTTTGGCGATATGGACAACGATGTGCTTTCACTGCAAGTGATGGCGATACCGCAGTTGACTTCGCCGGGTATGGTTGAAGAACAATACCAGCTGCCGTCATTTCTTTATCAGGCTCACGAAGTTGAGCTTGCAGACGGTTCTACGTCTTTACCCTGGGCTGCAAAACCGGATTATCTGGTCGGTGAAATAGCCCGCAATCTGGGCAGCAAAACCCCGATTCGTCTGGTAGCCAGCGCTAAAAGCTGGTTATGCCATGCGGGAGTAGATTGCAAAGCGCCTATTTTGCCGACGGAAGCGCCTGAAGAAGTTGAGCGCATTTCACCTTTTCAGGCAACAACCGCCTATTTACAACATATGCGTGATGCCTGGCAAAGCCTGTACCCCGACGCGCCGTTAGAGCAACAGGATGTCGTTATTACCGTTCCTGCGTCATTTGATCCCGCCGCGCGGGAATTAACCGTTGAAGCAGCACGCGCTGTGGGGCTTGGGCAAGCCATTCTTTTGGAAGAACCGCAGGCCGCGTTATACAGCTGGATCGAAAAAAGCGACGGGGATTGGCGTAAACACGCAAAAGTCGGCGACATTATCCTGGTAATTGATATAGGCGGCGGCACTACGGATTTATCACTGATTGCGGTCACCGAACAAGACGGTAATCTCGAGCTGACTCGCGTTGCTGTCGGCGACCATATCTTGCTGGGCGGCGACAATATGGACTTGGCTTTGGCCTATACCCTTAGAGCCAAACTCGAAAAAGACGGCAAGCGTTTGGAGCCTTGGCAAATCCAGGCATTAACGCATAGTTGCCGGGATGCCAAGGAAAAAATCTTCAATAACGCCGATATTGACACTATTCCCTTGGTTGTCGCCAGCCGGGGCTCCTCCTTAATTGGCGGCACTTTACGCAGCGAATTGACACGTGAAGAAGTCAACAGGGTATTAGTTGAAGGTTTTCTGCCTGAAGTGGCCGTCAGTGAGCGACCGGTGAGCCGCACCCGTACCGGCTTAAGAACCGCTGGTTTGCCTTACGCCCAGGATGCAGGCATTACGCGTCATTTAGCGGCTTTTCTGGCTAAACAGCAGAATGCCACTGACGATCTTAAAGATATAAACCTGCCTGAGCATGCGACTTTCCTGCATCCCACAGCAGTTTTGTTTAATGGCGGCGTATTAAAAGCCAATACGCTGGCTGAACGGTTAATGGCGGTTTTGAATGCATGGCTGACGGCAGAGCAAGCGCCTGAAGCAAGGTTGCTGGCAGGTGCCGATCTTGATTTGGCGGTGGCCAGGGGCGCTGCTTATTATGGCTTTGTACGGAAAGGCAAGGGCGTTCGTATAAGAGGCGGCACTGCGGCTTCTTATTATGTCGGTATTGAAAGCGCCATGCCTGCCGTACCGGGTCTGGCACCTGAAATTCAGGCTTTATGTATTGCCCCGTTCGGTATGGAGGAAGGCACTCAGGAAGAATTGCCGGATGATGAGTTTGGTCTGGTTATCGGTGAGCCGGTACGCTTTCGTTTTTTTGCTTCCAATATCCGGCGCGATGATAAAGTGGGTACGCGTCTGGATTACTGGACAGAAGAAGAACTTACGGAACTGGATGAAATTGAGATTACCTTGCCGGAAGAAAGCCGTAAACCCGGCGAAGTGGTGCCCGTGCATCTTTGCGCAGCCGTAACCGAGGTCGGTACTCTGGAGCTGCAAGCTGTTTCGCAAAAAGATACCGGGCGCTGGAAAATTGAATTCGATGTCAGGGCAGGGGAAGAATCTCCAACATAACCGGGTATAATGGAATAACGCATAATCTCCTTATTGAAACAGGAAGACTATGCGTTATTAACCGGCGAATACAACATCATATTGTTTCATCAAACGGGCGACATCTTTTCTGGAAAGCCCATGCACCGGCAGACATAGATCGCCTGGGTTTAATCCTCGTTCCTGAAGAGACTCTGTTTCAATATAAATATCCTTAACCTCAACTATTTCCAGGGCTTTGAAAATAGCTGCGGTATCTTTCAGGCCAATGTTTTCAGGCTGCTGTCCTTTCTTTAACTGGAATACGGCATCATCCAGCAATAAAATACTGACTGGCTGATCAAACGCAGCAGTCGTCATAATAATATCCAGCATTTCCTGAAGCTGAATGCCGCTATGCGCCGGTTTACGCAATACAAATAAATATTTCTTCATGTCAGCTCAGCCAAATACGATAAAACGGTCTGCTTCCAGGGTAGCTTCAACCAACTGGCCCAGACCGGAAATGCGAAATCCTTCTGCCAGATCATTGTCTTTTTTATTTTGCCTTTGAGCCTCGTCAAAACATAATAATCCGCGTCTCTGGGCGGCAGAAATACAGACCACTAAATCAATCCGGTGACGCTTCGCCAATCCACTCCACTGAGCTGTAAACTGGAGTTCATCATCCGGCGGCGTAGCGTGCCTGAAAGCATGGTAAATTCCATCGTGATAAAAAAATACGCGGAATATTTCATGTCCCTGCTTTAAAGCCGCAATTATAAAACGGTATGCAATATGCCCTGCATCCGACTGGTAAGGGCTGGTATTGATTTGAATGGCAAATTTCATTGGCTTTGATCGTTGTATTTTTTAGTTGAGTTTATTTGAGATGATTTATAATTGATATCGGATATTTTATTACGCAATAAGGGGCCGACGTTGAAATAAATGCGATTTTCAATACCGGGCATGGCTCTTGACCCACTTCAAAATAAATATATTGCTAAGCTTGTACATAGATTTATTTAACAATCCTGAGCAGGAACTAAGCTCATCTTTTCAAGTCTCATCGCCATGAAATTTAAACGCTTTGTTGTACCGTTGGCTTTGAGCCTTATGCTTTTTTCTGCCTCACGGCAGGCCGCCGAAAATACTAAAATTGAATTGCCTGACATGGGTGATTCTTCCGGTACATTGATTACCCCGGCTGAAGAAAAAGAGTTTGGCGAGGCGTTTTTCCGGAGCCTGCATTCACAAATTTCAATTAACCAGGATGCTGAAATTCAGGAGTATATTCAATCCATCGGTCAAAAGCTTGTAGCCAATAGCGATGCGCCCGGTAACCCGTTTCATTTTTTTGTGGTTATGGAAAATGATATTAACGCTTTTGCCGGCCCCGGCGGCTATATCGGCGTTAATTCCGGATTAATTTTAATAACCGAAGCCGAAAGCGAACTGGCGTCAGTTATGGCGCACGAAATTGCCCACGTTACCCAGCGCCATTTATACCGTGCCTATGAAGCCAGCAGTCGATTGTCGATTCCTACAATGGCCGCAACCTTGGCCGCTATTTTATTGGGGACACAATCACCGGCGCTCGGACAGGCCGCCTTGGTAGCCATTCAGGCCGGCAGCGTTCAGTTTCAAATTAATTTCACCCGTGAAAATGAAGAGGAGGCTGATCGAGTCGGCATGCAAACGCTGGCGGGATCGCGCTACGATCCGCGCAGCATGCCCACTTTTTTCGAACGTCTACAGCAATCTAGCCGTTATTACGGACAGAATATTCCCGAATTTTTGAGAACTCACCCGGTTACCGCATCACGTATTTCAGACACGCGCGGACGCGCAGAAAACTATCCTTATAAACAATATCCCGATTCGCTTGCCTATCAATTGGCTAAAGCAAAAGTTCGGATTTTGACGGCTACGGATGTTGCTGACGCAGTTAAATATTTTCAAGCGCGATTAATGCAAGGCACGACTGAACAACGGGCTGTTGCCAGCTATGGCCTTGGCTTGGGCGCGCTTAAATCAGAAAAATTCAAGGAAGCCGAGAATATTTTTCAGAAATTGGCAACGACCTATCCCGATCAGGAACAATATGCGCTGGCGCTCGCCCATACGGCACTTGAATCCCGAAACTATACTACCGCTCTTGCCCGATACAAAAACCTGGTCCAACAATTTCCGGACAACGAAGCGATTAAGCTGGAATATATCACTTCTCTGCTAAAAGCGGCTAATCCTGAGCAAGCCAGAAAAAACCTGTTCACATTAACTCCAAAAACCAAACAGTTACCCATCTATTCGGAACTGCTGGCCCAAGTCTATAGCGATTTACATCAACCGGCTGAATCCCATCGCTATCTGGCTGAATATTACTATGCCACAGGGCAAACTAAAGATGCAATATTACAAATAAGACTGGCTCAAAAATCGAAGGGTCTTAACTTCCACCTGTCCTCCATTCTTGGTGAACGTCTCAGTTTTTTTCTTGACGAGGAAGAAGAGGCTAGGCGAAACAAATAAAATGATCAGATCCTGAGTGTAATCCCAATAATAACCTTCCTGAACATTTACTGAATATAGAGCTTTAACAAAGCAGTTATTGCCTGAAATTTGCTTTATTAGAAGACTCTAAAGTAACATAATACTTTGTATTTATTAGTTATTTTTAATTTTATGTTATTTTTTTCTGGAAACAGATTTTTTTTATAGACACTGGTATTTTTTTAGATATACAATATCCCAGCTTTAAGGAGTGAGCCCGGTTTAACTACCGGCTAAGAGGAGGGTAGCCTATTAGGCTAATGCTGATAATAATAATAAAATAAGTAATACTGCTTGAGTTAAGTTGTA
This sequence comes from Methylobacter sp., assembly GCA_028716975.1. Classification (GTDB taxonomy): domain Bacteria; phylum Pseudomonadota; class Gammaproteobacteria; order Methylococcales; family Methylomonadaceae; genus Methylobacter_B. The sequence goes on from JAQUOU010000010.1 coordinate 8,246, forward strand.
CAGGCGACACTTAAAGTACAGCGAAATAATAAAAATAATAAAACTCAACATGCCCGCTTTATGCGGGCTTTTTATTGTCCGCCATATTTATCCGCAAAGGGTTGTGCAATTTTTTTACGATTACCTAGTTTTGAGCTTCCCTGCTCATGCTAAATTATTTATATACTCAAGCGGATGCCAATCCATCCGGCTCTTGGCGCTCCCGGCGATACAAACCTGCCATTGTCAAACCCGGGTAATACCTCAGCAGCATTGCCGTAAACACCGAATGAATTATAGTTTTTGTCGAAAATATTATCGACCTTGCCGAATATGGCAAAATGCTTAGTTACTTTATATTCCGCTGTAGCATTAAATAGCCAGTAACCTGCTAAATGAGGGGTGGTATTGGCTTCGTCACCTCTGAAGAACTGATCGCCGCTATACATGCCATTAATACCCAGTGAAACGCGCTGCCATAAATCAACAGCTATCGAAGCCTTAAAGATATGTTCCGGAATATTAGGGATTCTATCGCCTCTGGCAACGTCTATTGTTTGGGTATTATCCAGCGGATTCTGAATGGCGAAGCCATCCAGAAATCTGGCGTTTAAATAGGTATAGTTTGTAGAAAAATGCCAGTCATCTATGCGGCTGAATAATTGCGGGTAATTAACAGTTGTTCCGGCTTCTATACCATAACGGCGGGATTGCCCGACATTACTGAAAAAGCCCTGACTGGCAATGCCTCCGGCACGATGAAAAATAATGTCGTTATGGTTAACCGTATTAAAATAACCAAGATTCCATTTCAGATCGCCTCTGCCTATTAATGCATCCAGGTCACCTCTAAAACCGCCTTCCCAGGTTTTGGCGACAACCTGAGCCAGGGGGGGATCCGAAATAAATGCATTCGGCAATTTACAGGGTTTATCGGGATCGGCGCAGCTTAATTCCATTGGCGTCGGCGCCCGTGATGACTCGCTGTAGCTGCCGTATACGCCAAGATTATCAATGATCTGATAGGTAAGGCCGGCAGAAGGATTAAGCCGGTCAAACGAATGTTTGCCGCTCAAGTCATCCGTTTCGCCATCTTGTATATATTGGTTTTTCAGGTCAATATCGATATGGTTATAACGTCCTGCGACGGTTGCAGTTAATTTATCGGTAATGGAAAAGCTGTCCGTCAGAAATACGCCGACTGTCTCGGTATTGGTATTCAATCTGACTTTCGATTCATTAACAAATACGCCGCTGCCTATCGTTCCTCTATCATTGGTTAAACGTCCCAGTTCAGTATCGGATCCAAAATGCACGTCGGCATAGTTATAGTTTGCGCCGACGGTCAGATGGTTTTCATGCTCGAATAAAGCCTTATTGAAGACGGTCTGCAAGGTGCCGCCGCGGCTGCGCATATTGGTGGCGCTGGTATTTTGGGTTGCGCCTTCCACAGCAGCGCCGGCAGATACATTATTCCCATTTATATCTTCAACAATTTGATCGCTGTCGTCACATAGCAATGAATCATCAAACGAGCATTCATTAAAGTCGCTGTTATCACCGTTAAATGTCCTGATTCGATTTTGCCGGAAATAAACATTACCGCTGAGCTCAATATCATCGGCGAGCGCATAACTTCCTGATAATTCGGAAAAAAACATGCGTGTGATAGTTTGATCAGGATGAGTAAAAATCGCTTTTCTGCTTTGTTCCTGCAATTGAACAGGCACGGCGCCATTACCTCTCAAGTCATTATCATTAGCGGCCAGAGTTAAATTCAGCGAGCCTTTATCGCCACGCCAGCTTAAGGTGCCTAAAACCTGTTTAGCCTTTGATGGAGAGAAATCCCGCCAACCTTGCTCATCAAAATTATGCAAGTCTAGAAAATAACCCCAGCTGCCGTTATTCCAGCCGCTCATTAATTCTTCTGAATGCCTGTCCCATGAGCCGCCATAGACTTCCAACTGGTGCCCAGGCGCTGAAAATCCGGTTTTCGTCTTGATTGATATCGCCCCTCCCAGGCTGTTCAGTCCATAAACCGGATTAGACCCGGGATATAAAGCCATTGAATCAATCGCCCCTTTAGAAAATAAATCCCAATTAACAGAATCGCCAAAAGCTTCATTAAACCTGACACCGTTAAGATAAATCGATAAACCTTGCGGTAAACCCAAAATCGGCGAAGCCACAAAACCGCGATAATAAACGTCCGGCTGTAATGGATTATTTTGTGCTTCATTAATATGAACGCTACCCAGATAGCGGTTTATATAATCCGCCAATGAAATGCTTTGGGCTTTTTCCAGTTGTTCGGAAGAAACAGTTTGAATATTCGCCGGTATCTTATCCTCGGCAACATCGCTTCCATCCAGCGGTGTAACACCTATGACATTAACTTCTTCCAGGCGAACCTCCGGTTGATCTTTAGCCATAACGGCGGTCAATACCAATAAACTGAATAGCCCACATACTCCACATGCCATTTTTTTCATAATACATTCTATAAACTTTATATGGATGTCATCATAGCCAAAAGGCTGAGTAATCAATATAAGCATTGAATGAAAAGGAAATTTTCATATTCCTACACGATATATTTGGGTCTATCTTGGTTTGTCAGCTTGAGCGCAAGGGAGTTTGAGTCTAAAAGGTGTAACAAGCGCGTCGAGGGAAGGCAATAAGCCGATTAGCGTATTGCATGGTTGAATTTATAGGGTTTGTAAATTTATTTGGAGCAGCGATAATTTTTTGGAGTAAGCAGAAAAAACCCCGACCTGTTAAAAACCGGTCGGGGTTTAATTTGAAAAGCGCACTTTAAAGAGAAAAGAAACTTATAAAATTGTTGCTACTTACATAAAGTAAAAAACAATAAAACAAAAAACTATTTCAAGGTTAATGTTTCAGCTCGACCTATCAACTCAATTGATAACTTGTCTTCTTTTAGTAACCAGCCAATTGCGCGTTGTATCTCGTTTTTACTGATGCCTGTTTCAGTAGTAATTTTAGTTACGCTGGACGGCCCATGTTTATCCAGGTATTTCCAGATTTTCCCAGCAGCATCACCAATTATTTTATTAGCCATGTATAGTCACCTTTTGATGGTTGAGTAAAAAGTTAAGGGGTTTTAGCGTGATAGTCAGGAAGCACTATATTTACTTCAAGGGTTTCCTGATTGTCATCCTGTTCAAAATTAACTGATATGGCTTCTTGCCCTACATTAACGTATTTTCGAATAACCTCAAGCAATTCTTTTTGTAATTGAGGAAGATAAGAAGGTTGGTTTCGAGAGGATCTTTCGTGTGCAACCAGAATTTGCAGACGTTCTTTTGCAAGAGAAGCGGAACTGGTTTTTGAAGTTCTAAAATAATCCAGTAAACTCATTATTTACTCCCGAAAAACTTTCCAAAAAGCCCTTTTTTTCCATCAATAAATCGATGAGGTTTATCTTCACCTAAATAGCGGGCAACAATATCCGAATAGGCTTGGCCTGCGTCGCTTTTTTCATCAAGAATAACCGGTGTTCCTGAGTTTGAGGCATTTAAAACTGATTTTGATTCTGGAATAACACCTAATAAATGCAAGGATAATATTTCCTGTACATCATCGACGCTCAGCATTTCGCCTAATTTCACTCTGTCCGGCGAGTAACGCGACAGTAGGAGGTATTCCCTGATAGGCTCCTGGTTTTGCTCCGCCCTGCGTGATTTACTGGCTAATATGCCCAGCATACGATCTGAATCCCTGACCGAAGAGACTTCCGGGTTAGTTACCACAAAGGCGTCATCGGCAAAATACATGGCTAAATGAGCGCCTTTTTCAATGCCGGCCGGAGAATCGCAGACTATATATTTAAAATCTTTGGACAAATCTTCCAGAATCTTGCCTACACCCTCCTGGCTAAGCGCATCTTTATCGCGTGTTTGGGAGGCCGGCAGGATATAAAGCAGATTGCAGTTTTTATCGCGGATCAATGCCTGGTTAAGAGTTGCTTCGCCATTGATGACATTGACAAAATCATAAACTACACGACGTTCACAGCCCATGATTAAATCGAGATTTCGCAATCCTACATCAAAATCAATCACGGCTGTTTTATGGCCTTTTTTTGCAAGCCCCATGGCTATGGCGGCGCTGGTTGTGGTTTTACCAACTCCCCCTTTACCGGATGTTACGACTATGATTCTTGCCAATTGCTTTTCCTCTACGGTGATAATATTATTAAATATCTTTAATAATTATAGTATGGTCTTGTAAATACATCTGAACAGGTTTATTGCGTGCAATTGCCTGCAGATCTTCGCTGATTTTATAGTTTCCGGCGATTGATATAAGCTCTGCCTGTAAATCGGAACAGAAAATACGCGCCTCCGTATTGCCCTGCACACCGGCTAATGCCCGTCCTCTTAATGTGCCGTAAATGTGGATATTGCCCTCAGCCAAAATTTCGGCTCCGGCGCTGACTTGCGCCAAAATAACCAAGTCGCCTGATGCGTACAGCCGTTGGCCGGAACGTATCGGATGAGTAATCAGCGTAGTTGTTGCTGTACTAGTTTTCGGTTCAGGGGCAGGGGGAGTAATGGTTTTTTGTTTTTGAGCTTCGGCAACTGTATTGCCGCTGTTAATCGAATAAACCGGAATTTGTAGAGCCAGCGCCTTTTTATTTTGGTTTAAGCTGCCGCCGCGTATGCCTATTGGCAATAATCCCGGTTTGCGAAGAATCTCCATAAGTTCTGCAATATCAATGTCGAGGTCTTTTTTATTAAGCTCCTGGACATCAAGCACTAAAGGAGAATTCCTGAAAAACTCGGGCGCCAAACGGATTTTTGCCTGGAGTTGTTGTTCTATAATTGCCAAGTCATTACTGGATAAAACTAAAACGGGTACTGAAAAAGTACTGCTTTTAAATTCCAGCGCAGGCGGGTTATAAGGCGTTTTTTGAGAGTCTGGCGACATCCGTTGAATCTGTTTAGACAATTAGAAGAATTAATTCTAGCATTGCTTATAAAAAAAATCATTTTCAAGTTGTTAATACTTGAATAAATGAGGAAAATGGTTTTTAGGCCCATCCAAATCAAATACTATTATTATTATAGTAAGATAGATCAATTGAATGCTTTTTGCATTAGTCACTATGACCTGAATTAAATGGGTTAGCTATAGTAATATTCATGAGTAATGATATTCGTTATACATTTGTAAAAACTATACTTTTCCAAGTATATAAATTAATGCAATAACGCTAACGCGCCCCGGCGTCTTGCAATCTGTGTTATTTTCCTTTAACTTAACTCTACATCCGTAAAGGCTAGGGGTGCTTCGATAATTTATCTTGAGGCTGAGAGATACCCTTTGAACCTGACCCCGGTTAATACCGGCGTAGGAAAGCCCAACTTCCCTGCGTCTTGTTTTGTTGCTGTTGGAGATAAGCATGAACGCTGTCATTAAAGATATTAATTTCACAACTGACGCTGCTAGCGTCAAAATCGATTCCTATCCCGCTTCGGAAAAAATTTATGTTCAAGGCAGCAGGCCTGACATACAGGTTCCGATGCGTAAAATTACCTTATCGGATACGCCTGCGCATTTCGGCGCAGAAAAAAATCCGCCGCTTTATGTGTACGATACCTCAGGCTTTTATACTGATCCTAATGTCAGCGTCGATTTAAAAAAAGGTTTAGGCTCCATTCGCTCAGGCTGGATAGCGGAACGAAACGATACTGAAGCACTGGAAGGTCCCAGTTCTGAATTTGGCCGTCAACGTATGAATGATCCGGCTACCGCCAGTCTGCGTTTTGAACATATACGCAAACCCCGGCGCGCCAAAGCCGGCGCCAATGTTTCGCAAATGCATTATGCGAGAAAAGGCATTATTACTCCGGAAATGGAATTTATCGCCATCCGTGAAAACCAGCTTATGGATGAAATGCGCGAGCTATGGAAAGATCAGCATCCCGGGCAATCTTTCGGCGCATCGATTCCAGCCGTTATCACGCCAGAATTTGTTCGCGATGAAGTAGCCAGGGGACGAGCCATTATTCCCGCCAACATCAATCATCCGGAACTGGAGCCGATGATTATCGGCCGCAACTTCCTGGTTAAAATAAATGGTAATTTAGGTAACTCGGCGGTTACTTCATCCATTGATGAAGAAGTGGAAAAAATGCTCTGGGGCATACGCTGGGGCGGAGATACTATCATGGATTTATCTACCGGTAAAAACATTCATGAAACCCGTGAATGGATCTTGCGCAACTCGCCTGTGCCTATCGGCACGGTGCCTATTTATCAGGCGCTGGAAAAAGTCAACGGCAAAGCCGAAGATTTGACCTGGGAAATTTTCCGGGACACTTTAATTGAACAGGCCGAGCAAGGTGTCGATTATTTCACTATCCATGCCGGCGTTCGCCTGCATTATGTGCCGTTAACTGTAAAACGCATGACCGGTATCGTTTCGCGCGGCGGTTCCATCATGGCCAAATGGTGCCTCGCACATCATACCGAAAGTTTTCTCTATACCCATTTTGAAGACATCTGCGAAATCATGAAAGCGTATGACGTGTCTTTTTCCTTGGGCGATGGCCTGCGCCCCGGTTCAATTTATGATGCCAATGATGCCGCGCAATTCGCCGAACTGGAAACCCTGGGTGAGCTGACCAAAATCGCCTGGAAGCATGATGTCCAAACCATGATTGAAGGACCGGGACATGTGCCTTTACACATGATTAAAGTCAATATGGAAAAACAGCTGGAAGAATGCGGCGAAGCCCCTTTCTATACATTAGGCCCGCTGACTACCGATATTGCGCCCGGATATGACCATATTACCTCAGCCATCGGCGCCGCCAATATCGGCTGGTACGGTTGCGCCATGCTTTGTTATGTTACCCAAAAAGAACATTTGGGTTTGCCGAATAAACAGGATGTACGCGAAGGTATTGTCACTTACAAAATTGCTGCTCATGCCGCGGATCTGGGTAAAGGTCATCCCGGCGCGCAAGCGCGCGATAATGCCATGTCCAAAGCGCGCTTTGAATTTCGTTGGGAAGATCAATTTAACGTTGGTCTTGACCCTGAAAAAGCGCGTGCATTCCATGATGAAACCTTACCCAAGGATTCCGCTAAAATCGCTCATTTCTGTTCCATGTGCGGTCCGCATTTTTGTTCGATGAAAATTAGCCAGGATGTTCGGGACTATGCCGCAGCAAAAGGTATTGAAGATGAGAATGAAGCCCTAAAGAAAGGCATGGATGAAAAATCCAGGCAGTTTCTTGAGGAAGGCGCTGATATTTATCAGAAAATCTAACGCTACCGGATTCCCACGATTTTCGTGGGAATCTTTAAATCTTTAAAGGAAACTCTGAATAAGTCCTTCGACAAGCTCAGGACGAACGGTAAGCCATTGATTCCATTCGGGGGGAGCCCTTAGCCAGTGCTCAGGAGAGTGGTATCGATTCCGTTCGTGGTGAGCCCTTCGCCACTGCTCAGGAGAGCCTTGTCGAACCATGAACAGAATCAACTTATTCAGAGCTTCCTTAAATAAACTTTTAGCAGCTGTAATGATTTTTATAGTCTTCCATTGATCTCCTGATCACTTCATGCGCTTCTTCCCGTCCATAGACATTGGTTATTTCACAGGAGCTCATTTCGCCTGGAAGATTTTTATAGGTCAGAAAATAATGTTTCAAGCGGTCGATATAAGACTGGGGACAATCCGATACGTCATTCCACTGGCGGTAAAACTCGTCGCCTTTCATTACGGCAATAATCTTATCGTCCGCTTCTCCCTTATCCAGTAATCGAAATCCGCCGATGGGGATCGCCTGTAAAATAATATTTCCATGCGTTACAGTGCGCTCGCTTAAAACGCAAATATCAAGCGGATCGCCGTCCCCTTTGGCAACTGTTTTGCCCGACTTGAAGGCGGCAAACTCGGCAATTTTTTCAGCGCAATAGGTTTGCGGAATAAAGCCGTAAAGTGTAGGAACGGTATTGGAAAATTTTTGGGGCCGGTCAATTTTAAGATAACCGCTGGTTTTGTCGATTTCATATTTAACCGTGTCGGACGGGACAATTTCTATAAAGGCAGTCACGACTGACGGCACATCGTCGCCCACTCTAATGCCGTGCCAGGGATGTGCTTTATGTTGTATATTCATGGGTAATATTTGTAATTGCCTAAAAAATGATTGGTATTTTTCCTCTAACGGACTATTCCTGAGGCAATTTTCTACCCGGAAACGAGAATAGAAAAAAGACCTGGGTAACAAATCAAAACGATAAAGCCGACTATTCGTGGTGTCCTGTTCTACTGCGAATCAAGTCTGATTCTTAAAAAGCGTGTTTAAACAATCCTAATATTAAACCCTCGCATTGCGTTGGTTAGTGATGTTATTGATTAAAAGAAAGGTTGGTTTTCCGTCAATTATAAACCATCATTAAATTCATCAACGTAGGGCTTTATGGAGTATAAAGCAAGAATGAGCTTTTGTTTTATTTGAGGAATCTCAAGTCAATATTGTAGCATACTGCTTTAAACATTGGATTGTGGCGAATGCCGGCTAAAAGAATAAATAACCTCATGGCCATCAGGCTTTGCTTCACTTTCCTGGACTTCATGAGCTGAAGATAGGGTAATTAAAGCTTATTCGCCATGGCCTTTTATGAGTGGTTATTTTCTAAGCCTATAAATTATGAAAGTATGCGCTCCTTCTCTTAAACAATCTCCGTCTAATCGACTGGGACAATATAAAAACCGTATGGGATAATAGTAATTTATTCACGTCAATCCGACTCCATGCAATTGCCTATCAAACGCTTGCCGGTGCGAGCAGCCTGGCTCAAAATTCATCTTTACTTGGCATTAAGCGCGGGCTTCTTTTTTGCGCTGATGGGGCTGACCGGCAGCATTAGCGTTTACCGGGAAGAGCTGGATGAATTGTTGAACCCGCAACTGGTTATCGAAGAGCCCCAGGGCCCCTATCAATCACTGGATCGGATTATGGCAGCAGTCCAGGCTGTGCATCCGGACCGTTACAGCTCCTGGACATTGGAAATGCCGAGATCTCCGCATAGTATGGTTACTGTCTGGTATGATAAACCCAGGGAGACTTTCTTCGAGTTGTATGCGCCGCTTATGGTGACGGTAAATCCCTATACAGCAGAGGTTGTTACCAACCGTTTCTGGGGACAAACGTTGACGACCTGGCTGCTTGACCTGCACACGCAGCTTCAACTGGCTCGCTTTGGCTGGAACGCCGTGGGTATTTTGGGACTATTGCTCATGATTTCAATGGGTACCGGACTTTATTTATGGTGGCCGGGGATAGCAGGAATCGGGGCAGCGTTAAAAATAAGGCATCGGGCCGGAATGATCCGATTTGCCTTCGATTTACACCGGCTAATCGGGCTGCTTAGCGCATCTGTCCTGCTATTGCTCGCGTTTACCGGATTTCTTTTGAGTTATCCTTCCATTCCCGAATCCTTGACCGGTTCAACCGGTATGGAACACGGCGAAACAGGCCGCAATATTCCCAGCACAGCCATTCCCAACAATCATCCCGTCGGCCTGGAGTTAGCGGAGTTTATCGCCCGCGGCCCGTTTCCGCGCGCCGAACTAAGGCGAGTTACGACGCCTGCCGGTAACGCCGGCATTTATCGCATCAACTTGCGTCAAGACAGCGAAATCAATCAGCGGCATCCTTTTACAACGGTTTGGGTGGATCGCTGGAGCGGGCACATTAAGGAAGTACGCAATCCCGCCCGTTTTTCCGCAGGGGAAACTATTGCGACATGGATATGGCCGTTACATACCGGGGAGGCTTTGGGCGCTACCGGCCGGTTTCTCTGGTTTCTGGCCGGTCAAAGCGTTTTTGTACTTTATGTCAGCGGCTTGTTGCGCTGGTTATATAGTCGGGGTATGGTTAAAGATCGTGAAGTAAACTTTGCTCTACTGAAGCCTCATGTTTATCGATTGATAAAAACAATACGCCGCATGAGTTTGAAGCTTTTTCGTCTTATGAGGCTGTTGGTACACAAGATGATTCAATACGCGCCAACTATTAAAAAAGGATACGGCGTATTAGCCCAATGGCTACAGCGGATGCTTTTGATTATGAAGACGCATCGCCGGAAACGGCTAGGTAAAATTAACTAGAAATCATGATTAATGGCTTCAGGGAATGCTTTATTAATTGTAACTATTCAGCAATGCTCCAAAGCCCTCTCCAGAAGGAGGGAGTTAGGTGAGGGGAATTTAAAACAAGGCAAAATGCTTTATTTTAATCCCCCTCATCCTATTCTTCTCCCGGAAGGGGAAGGGACTGTTCTTCGCGCTGAATAGTTACTACTAATTTATGCAATAATTCATATCGAAGGTGAGAAGCGCAAGCGCATAAATGAATCAAATGCACCCCCTTGAAGTCCAATGGGTATTTCGCGGAACAGAATGGCTGCATGGCAAAAAGTCCGCAAAATACTAACTTATATTTTTAACTCTAATCTTATGACTCCATTTAAACCTGCTATTCAACTGATCGATCGTTTTGGCAGAAAAGTTGATTATTTGCGAATTTCCATCACGGATCGATGCGATTTCCGCTGCGTCTATTGCATGGGGGAAGACATGACATTTTTACCGCGCGCGCAGGTTCTGACGCTGGAAGAAATTTATACGCTGGCTAAAGTCTTTGCTGAATTGGAAGTGAAAAAAATCAGGGTGACGGGCGGCGAGCCTTTAGTCAGAAAAGGTGCACTGGAGCTGTTGCAAAAGATCGGCAGTATTGACGGACTGAATGAACTGGTGATTACGACGAATGGCTCCCAGCTTGAAACAATGGCGGCATCCTTAAAGGAAGCAGGCGTAAAACGCATTAATATCAGCCTGGATACCCTCGACGCTGATAAATTTAAAGCCATAACCCGAACCGGTGATTTACAGAAAGTACTTAACGGCATTCAGGCCGCCAGATCAGCGGGATTTGAGCGCATAAAAATCAATGCGGTCATACTAAAAAATCGGAATCATCTTGAAGTTAATGACCTGGTGCAGTTTGCAGTCGATAACGCTATCGATATCAGCTTTATCGAAGAAATGCCGCTGGGCATAGTTAAGCAGCATGACCGGTCGGAAACCTATTATTCCAGCGACTTGATCAAAGCGGATCTGGCCCGGAATTTTTCATTGGTCGCCAGCACTGAAAAAACCGGCGGGCCTTCAAATTATTTCAATATTCCAGGCACTCAAACCCGCGTCGGCTTTATTTCTCCGCACAGCGAGAATTTTTGCAGCACATGCAACAGGGTTAGGCTGACTGCCGAAGGACGGTTATTGCTGTGTCTAGGCAATGAGCATTCCGTTGATTTAAAAAAAGTAATGCGGGCCAATCCAGGCGACATGACAATATTAAAACAAGCCATTGTGGATGCCATGCTGATTAAACCTGAAAAGCATGAATTTAATATCCACGAACAACCGGTTATCCTGCGGTATATGAATATGACCGGCGGCTAAGGATTCCGTCAAAAATAACTTCCCGAAATTGCAAAATCGCCCGGTAAGCCGTTCGTGCTGAGCCCTTGGTCTACGCTCAGGAGAGACCCTTCGATAAACTCAGGAGAGCCTTGTCGAAGCATAAATAGCTTGCCGCTACGGGGTGGGATTTTTCCGTCTATCCTTCGACAAGCTCAGGGTGAACGGAAAAATTTTCTCGTCACCCAATCGGTAAGTTAATTTTAGCCATATCCTAATTCTACTTTGTCAGATTTGCTCAAGACCGCCATGCCCGCCGGGAAGCGGGCATCCAGTGCCATGGATGGTAAGCTCAAATCCGTCCATGGCGTCTGGATTCATGCGTGGCTTTCCTGCCCCGCACCCCAACGGGGTAAATGCCAATCCGCTCCTGGCGAATTGGTCCGGCACAAATTCGTTTGGAACGAATGTGCATTTACCCCAAGGGCGTCAGACAGGAGTGCCTGACGGAATGACGATGTTTTTTCATAATCTGACAAGTAGAACTAAGCTAATATTTATCAAATAGCTTCACTATCATACCTATATGACAACCACTGCAAAACCCGATACCACTATACCCCGCAGTACATTCTGGAGCATTTCCGCTGACCAGCAACTTAAGCTGCTGGCTGCAACGCCTCAAGGTCTGGCCAATGAAGAAGCAAATCGGCGCATAAAGCGCTATGGCGCCAACCGACTGAATAATAAAAAGCAAACGGGAAACCTGCGGCTGTTTTTAGCCCAGTTTAAAAGTTCGATTATCCTGATTCTGCTTTTTGCCACGGGTTTGTCATTCTATTTACATGATCAGGTGGATGCGACGATCATTTTAACGATTGTGCTGATTAGCGGCTTGTTAGGATTCTGGCAGGAAAAAGGTGCGGCAAGCGCCATAGAAAAGTTGCTGGCGATCGTGCAAATTAAGGTTAGCGTGCTTAGAGGCGGCGCTGCAAGGGAGATTGCCGCTGAAAACCTGATCCCCGGCGATATAGTATTGCTCAAGGCCGGCGACGTGATTCCGGGAGATTGCCTGATTCTTGAATCGGATAACCTGTTTATTGATGAAGCCATACTGACCGGAGAGACTTATCCGGTCGAAAAACTGCCCGGCGTGCTGCCTGCAGATACCGCCTTAAGCCGGCGCACCAATGCCTTGTGGATGGGAACGCATGTGCAGAGCGGCGCGGCGACAGCGCTGGTGGTTGCGACCGGGCAAACCACCGAATTCGGCAAACTGTCCCTGCGCATCAAGTTAAAAGCGCCTGAAACCGAGTTTGAACGCGGCATCAGACGCTTTGGCTATCTGCTGATGGAAATCACGCTGATACTGGTTATGCTGATTTTTGCCGTGAATGTCTATCTTGAAAAAGCGGTGCTGGATTCGTTTTTATTCGCGCTGGCGCTGGCCGTAGGCTTAACGCCGCAATTATTGCCGGCAATCATCAGTATTAATCTCGCTCACGGCGCCAAGCGCATGGCTGAAAAGAAAGTCATTGTCAAGCAATTGGCCTCAATCGAGAATTTCGGCAGTATGAATGTGCTGTGTTCGGATAAAACCGGCACATTGACGGAAGGCTCCGTAGAAATGCACGGCGCGCTTGATCTGTCCGGCAATACCAGCGATAAGGTTTCATTGTACGCCTACCTGAATTCTGTTTATGAAACCGGATTCAGTAATCCCATTGACGAAGCAATCAGGCAATATCGGCAGTTCGATTTAAAAGACTGCGAAAAACTGGCGGAAATTCCTTATGATTTTTACCGCAAACGGTTAAGCCTGTTAGTTTCCAAACAGGGCGAAAACATTTTAATCACCAAAGGCGCTTTGACCAATATACTGGCCGCCTGTTCTGAAGCGGAAAATGCTGATGGCGCGCTGATGCCTATAGCGTCGGCAAATGATCAAATCCGGCAGCGTTATGAAGATTTCAGCCGCCAGGGATTTCGCACCCTGGGGCTTGCTTATAAACCGATGGATTCCCAGGCACGGCTTGATAAGACGGATGAAGCCGGCATGCGATTTTTAGGCTTTTTGTTATTTTTTGATCCGCCCAAGGCGGACTGTGCCGAGACGATCAAGCAACTGCGCGAATTAGGGGTAACACTCAAAATTATTACCGGCGATAATCGCCTGGTCGCAGCTACGGTCAGCAAACAATTGGGGCTGGCAGAACATGAAATATTGACCGGCCCGGAAATTCAGCAAATGAGCGATCCGGCTTTGATCAATAAAGTGGTGGATGTCGATTTATTTGCCGAAGTCGAGCCTAACCAGAAAGAACGCATTATCATAGCCCTAAAAAAAGCCGGTTTCGTCGTTGGTTACATGGGCGACGGCATTAACGATGTATCGGCGCTGCATGCCGCCGATGTCGGTATTTCCGTCGAAAGCGCCGCTGATATCGCCAAAGAAACGGCTCAAATTGTGCTATTGGAAAAAGATCTGGCCGTGCTGGTGCACGGAGTTCGTGAGGGACGGATTACCTTCGCCAATACGCTGAAATACGTCTTTATGGCAACCAGTTCCAACTTCGGCAACATGTTCAGCATGGCGGGCGCATCGTTATTCCTGCCGTTTCTGCCGTTACTGCCCAAGCAAATCCTGTTGACCAACTTGCTGACTGATTTCCCGGAAATGACTATCGCCTCGGATAATGTCGATGCTGAAATGGTCTCGCAGCCCAGGCGCTGGGATATTAAGTTCATCCGTAAATTCATGATCACCTTTGGCATCGTCAGTTCGCTGTTCGATTATATGACGTTCGGCTTGCTGTTGCTGCTGGATGTTCCTGTAGAACAATTTCGCACTGCCTGGTTTCTGGAGTCCGTAGTTTCGGCTGCATTGATCGTCTTTGTGGTGCGTAGCAGGAGCTCTCTTTTTAAAAGCCGGCCGGGCAAATATCTGGTTGCCGCAACGCTTATTATCGTTACTATCACCATAGCTTTGCCCTACACGCCCATTGCGCATTTAATAGGTTTTCAGCCATTGCCGATTTCGTTACTGGCTTTGCTGGGAATAATTGTTGTGCTTTACCTTGCTACAGCGGAGCTTGCAAAACACATTTTTTACCGGCTGGTAAAAATGTAAAATGCATGACTTTAAGAGAAGGTGTGAGAGTTCATTCTGATCGGGACAGCCCGTATGGTTCAGCTTGGTAGAGTGCCTGTGAAATCAGGGCAAGGTCAAACAAGAATGTGACTCGCCAAACTAAGCATAGAGCCTTGATATATTATTTAGCGAACTGCGCGGGTTATCACTCAAGCCTCAATAGCTTTTTACAGTGCGGACAATGGTGCAGTGTTGCTATTCTTATTATTTGACACATTCTATTAACACCTTTACTTTAGGCTGCTTTTAACCTTCACTTATATTTTGGTTTCTGAAGAGCTGTAATGGAACAATTTCACAGAATAAGCCGTTTACCACCCTACGTTTTTAATATTGTTAATGAGCTTAAAGCTAAAGCGCGAGCGGCGGGCGAGGATATCATCGATTTTGGCATGGGTAATCCTGACCAGCCGACGCCCTTGCATATTGTTAATAAAATGCTTGAAGCGACCAAGCGGGAAGATACTCATCGCTATTCGGTTTCCAAGGGGATTCCCAGGTTAAGAAAAGCTATCTGCAACTGGTATAAAAAGCGGTTTAATGTTGACCTGGACCCGGAAACCGAAGCCATTGTCACCATCGGTTCAAAAGAAGGTCTGGCGCATTTGGCGTTAGCGACGCTAGGCCCGGGCGATATCGTGCTGGTGCCGAATCCCGCTTATCCCATACATCCTTATGGCGTGGTCATTGCCGGCGCGGATGTCCGGCATGTTCCGCTGGTTCCCGGCGTCGATTTCTTTGATGAACTGCATAAAGCCATTATTGAATCATGGCCCAAACCGAAAATGCTGATTCTTAATTTTCCCGGCAATCCAACTTGTCAGTGCGTGGAGCTGGATTTTTTTGAAAAAATCGTTGCCGTAGCCAAAGAACACAAAATCTGGGTGGTGCAGGATATTGCCTATGCCGATCTTGTTTTTGACGGCTACAAAGCACCCTCGATTCTTCAGCTGGAAGGCGCGAAAGATATAGCGGTGGAATTTTTTTCCTTATCCAAAAGCTACAATATGCCCGGCTGGCGGGTAGGTTTCATGTGCGGCAACAAAGAACTGGTTGCAGCCCTGGCGCGTATCAAATCCTATCTGGATTACGGTACGTTTACGCCTATCCAGATTGCTGCGATTACAGCATTAGAAGGCCCGCAGGACTGCGTGGCTGAAATCGCCGATATGTACAGGAAAAGACGGGATGTATTGTGTGATGGATTAACCGCAGCGGGATGGCCGGTTAAAAAACCGAAAGCGACCATGTTTGTCTGGGCGCCGATTCCTGCGGCCTACAAAGTCATGGGTTCGCTTGAGTTTTCCAAGAAATTGCTGGCGGAGGCGAAAGTGGCTGTTTCTCCGGGAATCGGCTTTGGCCAGTATGGCGACGATCATGTCAGGTTCGGCCTGATTGAAAATGAGCACAGGACGCGGCAGGCCATTCGCGGTATCCGCAATATGATGAAAAAAGACAACGTTGTATAATAAATAGATTTATTCAGCAAAATACTTTGGCAGGAGTGGGATTTGAAACCGGTAAAAGTGGGTGTTTTAGGATTGGGTACGGTCGGCGGCGGCACCGTCAATGTGTTGAAACGCAATGCGCAAGAAATAGCCCGCCGGGCAGGGCGGGAAATTATTATCACCCATGCATCGGCAAGGGATTTAAGCCGCGAGCGTATTTGCCCTACCGAAGGCATTGTTTTAACCGCAGATCCGTTGACGATAATCAATGATCCGGAAATCGACATCATTGTGGAATTGATCGGCGGCGATACCTTAGCCAAGGAGCTGGTCTTAAAAGCCATTGCCAATAACAAGCATGTGGTGACCGCCAATAAAGCGCTTATCGCCCTGCACGGCAACGAGATTTTTGCCAAAGCCAGCGCTCAAGGGGTCATTGTCGCTTTTGAAGCCGCTGTTGCTGGCGGCATTCCCCTTATTAAAGCCATTCGCGAAGGTTTAAGCGGTAATCAGATTCAGTGGCTGGCCGGCATTATTAACGGCACGGGTAATTTTATCCTGACCGAAATGCGCGATAAAGGCCGGGATTTTTCTGATGTATTGGCCGAAGCGCAAGCCTTGGGCTACGCCGAAGCCGATCCGGCTTTTGATGTGGAAGGTATCGATGCAGGCCACAAGTTAACTATTTTGGCTTCAATCGCCTTCGGCATACCCTTGCAGTTTGACAAAGTTTTTACTGAAGGCATTACCCGCATTACCAAAGTGGATGTCGAGTATGCGGAGCAACTGGGTTACCGGATCAAGCATCTGGGTATTGCCCGCAAAACCCCGGAAGGCATTGAATTAAGAGTCCATCCTACGCTGATCCCGGAACGCAGGCTGATTGCCAATGTTAACGGCGTCATGAATGCCGTGCTGGTTAAAGGCGATGCGGTAGGCGCAACTTTATATTATGGCGCCGGAGCAGGCGCCGATCCTACGGCGTCCGCCGTAGTGGCGGATATAATCGATGTGACCAGGGCGCTGACAAGCGATCCCGAAAACCGCGTGCCGCATTTGGCTTTCCAGGCCGATTCCCTGGCAGACATCCCGGTATTGTCTTCAGATCAATTCAAAACGTCATACTACCTGCGCCTTAATGCGGAAGATAAACCGGGGGTTTTAGCGGATGTCACCAAAATTCTTGCCGCTCACCACATCAGCATTGAAGCTATTATTCAGAAGGAACCGCTGGAAAATGAAACCGCCGTGCCGATTATCATGCTGACGCAGATCACGCCTGAAAAGGAAATGAATGCGGCCATCGCTGAAATCGAAGCCTTGAAAACCGTTGCCGGAAAAGTCAACCGAATCCGCCTGGAAACTTTAGGATAAATAAAAACATGTCTACGCATAAACGCTACACCGGTTTAATTGAACATTACAGAAACCGCCTGCCGGTCAGTGAAACTACCCGCTTGATCAGTCTGGGAGAAGGCAATACGCCGCTGATCCAGCTCCGGAATATTCCGCGGTTGACAGGAAAAGACATTGATATCTATGTCAAGTTTGAAGGCTTAAATCCTACCGGATCATTTAAGGATCGCGGCATGACAATGGCCGTAACCAAAGCCGTGGAAGCGGGCAGCCAGGCGATTATCTGCGCCTCAACCGGCAATACTTCGGCCTCTGCCGCCGCCTATGCGGTACGCGCGGGTATTAAGGCATTCGTATTGATACCCGACGGTAAAATTGCCCGGGGCAAACTGGCGCAAACATTAATGTACGGCGCTGAAATCATCCAGATTAACGGCAATTTTGACAAAGGCATGGCGCTGGTTAAAGAAGTCGCCGACCATGCGCCGGTAACCATCGTCAACTCCATCAATCCGTTTAGAATTGATGGGCAAAAAACCGCGGCCTTTGAAATTGTCGACGAACTCGGTGATGCGCCTGACTATCACTGCCTGCCGGTCGGCAATGCCGGCAATATTACCGCCTACTGGAAAGGCTATAAGGAATATTCAACCGATTCCGAAACCCATAAAGCAGTCACCCGCAAGCGCCCCATCATGTGCGGCTATCAGGCAGCAGGCGCAGCGCCTTTCGTGGCCAGCAAGATGATTGATAATCCCGAAACGCTCGCTACCGCCATACGCATCGGCCATCCCCAATCCTGGGATTTGGCCTGGACTGCACAAAAAGAATCCGGCGGCTGGTTCGACAAGTTTACCGATGAGCAGATTCTGGCCGCGCAACGAATGCTGTCTCAACATGAAGGCGTATTTTGCGAACCCGCCTCGGCTACGTCCTTAGCCGGGGCTTTGCACGATATCAGCACCGGTAAAATTCCCGAAGGCAGTAAAATCGTCTGCACCTTAACCGGCAACGGCCTGAAAGATCCCGATACCGCCATAAAACAATGCATCGCCACTCATCCGGTCACGATTGAAGCTGAATTGAAGGCGGTCAAGAAGGCGATTCTGGATTGCCTTTAAAATTTAGGGCGGGCTGGTTTTTTTATTGGGGATGCTGGAAAATAGGGCAGGGAGGAAGTAATGGTTGAGCGAAATTAAGCGAAGGCTAAGATTCTGCCGCAGTCCTCAAACTCCAAAGCCTTCTGCGGGCAAAGAGGTGTTTTAGAGCTCTTAAAGATTCTTCTGCCCCGACTACAATTATTCAACCGTCCGGACTTGCAGCGTATCAATCATCTTGTCTTTGACAAGCGCATTACTGATAACATGTGTTTGTCGAAACTCACGGTTATCCATTTATGAAAATTGCCATTATCGGAACCGGGCGCGTCGGTTCCAGTATCGCTTACGCCCTGGTTCTCAAACAGTCTTGCGATCATTTGGTGATTGCCGGCCGCAGCTATGAAAAAGCCAGGGGCGATGCGCTGGACCTGCAACATACCCTGGCTTTTTGCTCGCGGCCCATGCGCATTGAAGCCTGCGCCAATGAGCAGGTCATGGAAGCGGATATTATTGTTATTACCGCATCGGTGGATTCAGGTGGGGGGAGTTTTACTTCCCGCCTGCAATTGGGCGAGAAAAATACCGCCATATTCAGGGAGTTGATTCCCATGCTGGCCGCTAATAATCCGAATGCCGTCCTTATTATTGTTACCAACCCAGTGGATGCCATGACTTATGCGGCCTCTAAATTATCCGGTTTTTCACCGGATCGGGTGATGGGTGTCGGAACTCTGGTCGATTCCGCCCGATTTCGTTCCTTGCTGTCACATGAAGAACATATTCATCCGGATGATCTGCGCACCTATATTCTGGGCGAACACGGCCCTAACCAGTTTCCTATATTGAGTAGCGCCGCAGCGGGCGGAGAACTCATTCGCGATACGCCGCGTCACCGGGAACTGTTTACGCAGGTTATCGAAGCCGGATTTGAGGTTTACCGTCTCAAGGGCTATACCAATCATGCCATTGCCACAGCTGCATGCATGGTCATTGAAGCGGTGATTTTCGACGAATACCGGACTATGCCGCTTGCCACCCGGTTTGACGACTGGATGGATATTCAAGACAACTGCTTTAGCATTCCTGTAGTGGTTGGCCGCAGCGGCATTATTCGTCATTTGCATCCTGAAATGAATGACGATGAACTGCAAAACCTGCAAGCGGCGGCTGCGGCTATTAAAATTGCGATTATTTCGCTCATACCCGACCTTG
Source organism: Methylobacter sp. (assembly GCA_028716975.1). Lineage (GTDB taxonomy): Bacteria > Pseudomonadota > Gammaproteobacteria > Methylococcales > Methylomonadaceae > Methylobacter_B. The sequence continues at coordinate 27,959 of JAQUOU010000010.1, forward strand.
TTGGTTAATCCTTTTGAAAAATTAACCAACAAATGGAAGAAACAGGGCGTAAAGACCACTCTGGGCAATTACTTTTTTCTGGATGGAATGTTGAAATTATCGTCTAATAGCACCTATCCGGCGCGCTGAGATGAGGCCGTTTTTTCTCATCGGTTTTCATAGCCGCGCACGGTTAGTCGGTACATCAGCAACAACAATGTCATCGATACGTTGTTTCAATCAAAATTTTTAAAGACCAAGGAGAATCAACATGTCACTGCGAATCAACGATGAAGCTCCAAATTTCACTGCCAATACAACTCAAGGCGCTATTAACTTTCATGAGTGGATTGGCGACGGCTGGGCGATATTATTTTCCCATCCTAAAGACTTTACGCCGGTATGCACAACGGAATTGGGCTACATGGCAAAACTGGAACCTGAGTTTAAAAAACGGAACTGTAAAATTATCGGCTTAAGCATAGACCCGGTCGATAATCACTCAAAATGGGCAGCGGACATTGAAGAGACACAAGGCTATGCGGTTAACTATCCAATCATCGGCGATAGCGACCTGGCTGTAGCAAAGCTTTACAACATGTTGCCAGCCGAAGAAAGCGGCACGTCAGAAGGCCGCACCGCGGCCACCAATGCAACGGTGCGTTCTGTTTTTATCATTGGCCCGGACAAAAAAATCAAGCTTATGCTTACCTACCCTATGACCACAGGCCGTAACTTTGATGAAATCCTGCGGGTGCTGGATTCAATGCAGTTAACTGCCAAACATAAGGTTGCTACGCCGGTTAATTGGAAAGATGGTGACGATGTCATCATCGTACCGTCGGTATCCGATGATGAGGCAAAAGGAATATATCCGCAAGGCTGGAAAACGCTTAAGCCGTATCTACGTTTAGTTAAACAGCCTCGTTAAAAGAGATTGCAGATAATAATAGATTGCTTCCGCAGGCTATTACAATAAGTTAGCACATCATTGCCGGCATTTTTTTTCCTCTTCTGCTGCGGAATAAGGTTAGAAGAGGAGGTTTTAAAAGCCGGCAATGAGATTTGGATCTTATTAAAGTCTTTCCTGATTACTTACAAGTTTCAGCTAAAATTGAAACGATGATTATTCTACGATTTCTGCAAACGGCGTCACCCCGGCATGGACCGCCGGGGTCTAGGCTACATGGATGTAAACTCAGCAAATACATGAAGGGGTGAGCCACATCCTTGTGCTCTGGATTCATGCGGGGCTATCCTGCCCCCCACCCCAATAGGGTAAATGCCCATCCGCTCCTGGCGGATTGGTCCGGCAGTCCATGCCGGTATGAAGGGGCTTAAGGGTTTGCTGCTTCCGCTGAAAGTTATACGTAATCAGGAAATCTTTTAATTTACTCTGACCTCTTATTCTGCGAGGTCCGCTTCGATTATTTTCTCCGAATAGCTCTGATAGGCGCCCCCAATCTGTTTTGCCATCGAGTCGGGAAAAAGGTGAAAGTTTCCTGATTTTAGGGAGCTGACTATGCCTTCAGCGACGAGTGAGGGAGGTTCGGCAATTTCCATGAAGCCGGCAGCTTCAGCCATATCGGTGGCGATGGGACCTGGATGTACGCTTAAAACCGCTGTGCCTTGTTGACCCAGCAGTTCATACAGTGCCTGTGTAATGGAATAAGCAGCCGCCTTGGAAGCAGAATAAGTTGCGGAGTTGGAAAAGGACTTTATTGAGGCAACGGAATTGAGCTGAACGAAGGCGCCGCCGCCATTTGCCTTGAGAATGGGCGCAAAAGCTTGCGCCATCCGGATAAGGCCATACACATTAACCTTCATTTCGAATCCCAGCGACTCTATAGCGTCATCGGATAATGGCGTAGAAGACTTAAGGACACCGGCATTGTTGACCACGACCTGAACATCCCGCAATGTTTCTGCTGCTGCCGTGATTGTCTCCGGCTTGGTTAAGTCTATCTGAACCGGGATTACTTTATTGCCATGTTTCTCGACCAGATGCGCTGCCGAGCCCAGATTTCGAACGCCTGCATAGACTTTCACTGCGCCATTATTCAACAAGGCGTCGACAATTGCTTCGCCAATTCCGCGGTTAGCTCCCGTAACGAGAGCTGTCTTGTCTTTAATATCGTATTTAATCTTCATAATTTTTCTCCATTAGTAGGTAGTATGTGTTCTTGTGCTGAATATAAATTATGCAATTCGCTCAAACAGTTATATTGTCATCCCGGCTTTTAAGTTCCAGTGGAATACTTCCCATAACCAGCCTTTAGAAGACGAGTGTTCTATCCCACGCCGAAATATTAGATTTCTTTTTTATCATTGCAAGGGCACTTCAATGCATAAAACCTGTGAGTTTTCACGTGCATTTAAGGTGATGGATGAGACATCGGTAATGCCCATGCCGTCCCGGGCTGACAACTCATGGGACACTATTTTTACTTGTCCGCTTATTATAAAAATATAAACGCCATTGGTCTTTTTATGAACTTTATAATCAATGGAATTATTGCTATCGATATTCGCCATTGAAAAATAAGCATCCTGGTTAATGCTTATTGCCTGAAGGTTTTCTTCAGGTGAAATTTCTTCAGGTGAAACCAGCAATTGAAATTGATTTTTTCTATCGTTGGGATCAAATCTCTTCTGGCTATAGCGGGGCGGAATGTTCCGTTTTTTAGGTAAAATCCATATTTGCAGAAAATTAACAGCCTCAGAATCTGAATTATTGTATTCGGAATGACTAATGCCGGTGCCGGCGGACATAATCTGGACTTCCCCGGCTTCTATAACGTGTTTATTTCCCATGCTGTCTTCATGCTTCAATGAACCTTGTAAAGGTATGGAAATAATCTCCATATTTTCATGGTGGTGCATTCCGAAACCCATGGACGGAGCGACTACATCGTCATTAATTACGCGCAACATTCCAAAATTCATGCGGTCAGGATTGTAATAATTTGAAAAGCTAAAGGTGTGACGGCTATTTAACCAGCCATGATTGGCTGTGCCCCTTGAATCTGAGGTATGTATTTCAACAGTCATAATTAATTCCTCTCTTGCTTCGTGCCGAGCCGCCTTCAATCAATTAGAAGGCCATTGCCCAAAATAAAATTGTTCAGTTAAGGGAACGCGTGTTCGTTCGGCTAATTCCGCATTTTTAAAATCATCATCAAGTACATCAACATCAGCTTGATAGCCTATGGCTATCATGGCCATCGGTGTACAGTCATCCGGAAGTCTAAATAGCTCACGAGATTTTTCTGGATCAAAACCGCCCATCTGATGCACGCTCAAGCCCAGCGCAGATGCTTGCAAGCACATGCACGCACTGGCTGCGCCGGTGTCATACATAGCCCAACGATTTGGTTGTCCGTTGTGCCCGAAGTTTTTCATTGCGGCTGCGAGAATCAAAATCGGCGCATTTTTTGCCCAGCGTTTATTTTTTTCTACCAGGGTTGCAAATGCATTTTGCCAACCTGCTTCATTTGAAGCTTTAACGCAAACAATATAACGCCAGGGCTGGTCGTTAAAACATGATGGCGCCCAGCGCGCAGCTTCAAGCAGTGCGGTCAAGTCTTCCTTGTCTACCTGTTTATTTGCATTAAATGCTCGAGGACTCCAGCGGTTTTGAATGATGTCATGGAGTTTTACACTGGTTTTTGCCGGCTTATGGGTCATATTTGCTTCTTTTTGTTAGGGTTTAAGGGATTGAAAATTCGAGGCCATTATAGAATTAGATTTGGCTTTAAAAAATTGATACATTTTGAGCGAGAAGTTCAAAATATTTGAGCTGCCAAAAGATATACAACATGCAATACGCTATCACAATTGATAGCTGAAAGAGTATTACGCAATTGAGCGAAAAGAGGGTTTTGCTGCTGCGGTAAATGAACTATACCTTATCGTTATTAAAAGCAGCGGGAAAAGTATTGCTGCAATAAGGCCGGGGAAATATTGTTAGCAACTCAGGGATTGACTGTAGTTACTAAAAAGCTCATAACGGCTGGGAAGCCGGTATTTAATGAGGCTATATGAAATTCCGGATTTTCATGCCCCAATATCGAAAGCAATATTTATTAAGACGTGCGGGGCAGGCATTATTTATAATGGAATGAACGGCCCTGCCTCCAGATAAGCCGTTCATCATCTTTAACTGATCAAATAATTTACTAATTCATCTAACCATTTAGTAGCGTCTGCCCATTCCATTGCCAAGGAAAGAGCCTGCAGCGGCGCCAAGTCCGGTCGCTATAGGGTCGCCATTACCCATCTCATAGCCTAAAACGCCGCCTACTACACCGCCGGCCAATCCTTGATGAGAGCGGGGATCATAAGGTTGTTGATAATAATGGTTAGCTTGCGGTTGGGGATAATAGTTATTTTGCGGGTAATAATTGTTTTGCGGTTGCGGATAATAATTATTAACCTGTGGTTGTGGATAATAGCTATCATGGTGATGCCCATGATGTCTCCAGCCGTGATGGCGGCCGTAGCCACGCCACTCATCATGATCAGCATAAGACAGGGAGGAATACAATGTTCCAACGGCCAGCAAGTGGATTAAAAAAAGCAGCTTTTTCATAAAATTCTTCTCCGTAAGTTAATAGTTCAGTTTGTTTTTAAGCTTTGGTGGCTATTATGCCGGTTTAATATGAATGGATGCTTAATCGAAAGCGGCAAGTTCTTGATTATTGTGTTACAAGAAAATAATAGCGGTTCTTCCTCACTCTCCTATATGTATGCTGACGCACAGACTCTTTTTGAGATTATTCGTATGCTTTTTTAAAAGTTGAAAACTCAACTTACGCGTTATCTAAATGGCCATTCACCCAAGCGAAGGTTAATTATGAAAGATAAAAACATTATAAAATTTCCGCTCTCCGTTTTGCCTGTTGTGCTGGCTGGTGTTATGGGCGGTTGCGGCTCAAATCCGCCGGTAGAACAAATGTCGGTGGCGGAACATTTAATTGAAGATGCGGACATTAATAAATCCGAACAATATTCGCCCTTGGAAATGCGAGTTGCGCGGGACAATCTTGAATCAGCGAAGGCGGCAATGACCGCTGGGGATTATGATACAGCCAGGCGTTTGGCGGAAAAAGTGGCTGTTGATGTGGAAACTGCTGCCGCCAAAGCGGATTCCGTCCGGGCTAAAAATGCCGTGGATGAACTCAGGAAAAGCATGGACACACTGCATCAGGAAATAAACACCCAAAATAGCAATTAATGAGCAACAAGGGATTAATACCATGAAAAGTAAAAAACGTATGAACCATGTATTAGTGATTGCGGTGCTGGCGATAGGGTATGGCTTGCTGACAGGATGCGCCACGGCGCCGAATAGGGATTTAGATGAAGCGCGTAGTGAGGTTGCAAAGGTGCGAAGTGATCCGGCGGTAACGGCCAAAGCGCCGGTTGCGTTATACGATGCGGAAAAAGCTTTAAAGCAGGCTGAAAATTCCTGGAGCAATGATGAAGATGAAAAGGAAGTCAGCCATTTGTCTTACTTGGCTAAGCGCAAAGCCGAAATTGCCAAATACACCGCCGATCGAAATATGGCAGAAGATCAATTAACGGCTATGAAAGAAGATAGCCAGAAAGCGTTGCTGAAATCTAAAACGGAAAAAGTCCAATCCCTGGAAGATGAGCTCATGAAAATGAAGGAGTACAATCCCCAAAAAACAAACCGGGGTTTGGTTTTAACATTGGGGGATGTATTGTTTGCGACGGGTAAGGCGGAGCTCAATAGCGGCTCCCAAAACAATCTTTATCAACTTACTACATTTTTGAGAGAAAACCCGGATCGCAATATCCTTATTGAAGGTTATACTGATAGCGTAGGCTCAGAAGATATGAATCTAAGGTTATCACTGAGGCGCGCTGATTCTGTAGCTGGCTTCCTGGCGGCCAATGGTATTGAACGTGGCCGAATCGTTACCAAAGGATATGGCGAAGCTTATCCAAAAGATTCAAATGATACGGTTACCGGCCGCCAGTATAATCGGCGCGTAGAGCTTATTGTTCTTGATCCCGGTAAAACGGCTGATGATGTGAGAAGAAATATTCAGTAATCTATAGCACCGCGCAGGGAAGCGCGAGTTTGTAAGCGGCTATTAAATAAGCCGGATAGTGTTTTTATCAATACTGATCAATTTTTTCTTATACAAGGCTCCGATAGCTTGTTTAAACACTTTCTTGCTGACTCCAAAGGCGGCATAAATAGCCTCCGGCGGACTTTTATCGCTCAGCATCATCATGCCCTTGTTTTCCTGAAGCCTGATTAAAATATTATCTGTCAGCGATTCGACTTTTCCATACCCCGGCTGATAAAGAGTCAGATCGATTTTATGATCGTCTCTGATCTGTTTAATATAACCCTCTATCTTTTGCCCTTTTGTGACCGGTTGAAACAGCTCATTTGGGTAAAGCATGCCCCAGTGAGTATGATTAACAATGGCTTTAATACCCAACTCCGTTCGATCGGCGATTAACAATGACACTTTCTGGCCCGCTTTAAAATAGATCGATTCATCCGATAGCAAACTATCAATCTTGGTGGTAGCGGCAATACGGTTCTTGTCATCGAGGAATACTTTGACCAGATAATATTTACCGACCTTCATTTCATGGTGCTGCTCGCTAAAAGGTACGAGCAGATCTTTCGGCAATCCCCAGTCCAGGAATGCGCCCACATAATTAAGCGATACCACTTTCAACCAGGCGATATCATCCACTTGCGCCAAAGGCGTTTTGGCGGTAGCGGCCAAATGCCTTTCCCACACATTCTCCGGGGGCGCATCTGAACGGCTAATGGCTGGCTCGACGGAGGAAATACAAGCGGGTATTTCATAATCGACATAAACAAATACCTCCAGCTCATCGCCAACCTGGCAGTTTTCCGGTAATTTTTTATCCGCCAGCAGGACTTTTCCCGATGCGCCGCTTTCCAGATAGATATGAGCCCCTTGTCGTTTAAGCACTTTCAGCTTATTGAGTTTGCCGATATTTATCATTTGTAATGTACTCGATAGTGGATCGGGAATGGCCCGACTCCAACTTTTATTCTTCAACTGGTAATAAGAAACCGCACGGCATCCAATCTTAATTGGGCTGCCTGGATATTTTCATGAGCCAGCATGGTTATATCCTTTAGCTCTTCAATTTCTTCTGTTTTAATCGTCGGATTCACTTTTCTTAGTCTGACTAGGCGTTTTATCTCGTTAGTCAAAGAGGCCAGCATGGCTTTAGTCGCATCAGCACATATTTGCTGCATATCGGCTTTGGCTTTTTGTTCAGCCATATTCAAAATTTTGGTAATGGGCGCGCGCTGGCTATTAAGAAATGTCACAATTTGTTGTTCATCAAAGGTAATCCCGGTTTCTATTAAGCTGCGATGGGGTATTGATTCCGTTAAATCTTTCTGATGCTGGTCAATCAGTACCCGAATGGGCGTTGCAGGGAGAAACCGGCCGATTTGAAATTCGGCAGGCGCACTGCATTCCACAATAAATAAGCATTCCAGCAAAAATTGTCCGGCTTTAAGATCCCGATGCCTGACGACGCTTACGGTTGCATTGCCGGTTTCACTCGATAGAACAAGATCCATGGCTGCTGTTACCATAGGATGTTCCCAGGTTATAAACTGCAATTCCTCTCGTGCCAGGGCTATCTGCCGATTGACAGTAACCGTCATGCCGTCTTCCTGCAGACCGGGAAAATGCGAAATTCGCAAATGATCGCCGGGGCGGATAATAAAGCAATCGGCAGAATGAAACTCGGTTTCCACGCCGTAGCATTCAAACACATCTTCCATGTAAGGCCAAAGCGCGCCTTCTTTCTCGTAGGCATTCAGCTGATCGATGAGGGCATCGGCCAACTCTTTACGGCAGGAGTTTAATTCCAGTAATTGATCACGGCCATTATGCAATTGCGCCTCTATTTCCGTATTCAACGCCTGGGTTTTAGCTATAAAAGCATCAATTTCAGCCTGGTCGTTACTTTGTAATATGGCCGTCAATTCATCATGCAGAATGTCTGCGACACGCGTACCCGCCGGGGTATTGCTACGGAAGGCATTCAGGCCTTCGTCATACCATCGATACACTATTTCCTGGCCGGTGTTTTGCAAGTACGGGATATGAATCCGGATAATGTGCTTCTGGCCGATACGGTCAAGCCGCCCTATGCGTTGTTGAAGCAAATCAGGATTGTTGGGCAAATCAAAAAGAATCAGGTGATGGGCAAACTGAAAATTCCTGCCTTCACTGCCGATTTCGGAACAAATCAAAACCCGCGCAGAACTCTCCGGGTCAGCAAAATAGGCGGCCGCCCGGTCCCGCTCGATAATCGTCATTCCTTGATGAAAAACAGCGGCGGCAATACCGGTACGATTGCGCAAGGTTTGCTCCAGCTCGATAGCGGTTTGGGCCTGTTTACAGATCAGCAAGGCCTTTTGACCGCCAAGTTGTTTAATTTTTTCGACCAGCCAGGCAAAACGCGGATCCTGTTGCAAATCTTCGTCATGTTGCTGCCCGCTTAATGTATAACCATAACGTTCGCGTTCCGGAAATCCCTGCACAGTCTGCCGGGAATTCCGGAATAAAATCCGCCCCGTTCCATGATGATCGAGCAATATTTTAATCAGTGTCTCACGAGCTGCAGCCGATTTCGATTCATCGCCCAGATCTTTCAGAAGGCCTTCTACATTGTCATCTTTAAGCAGCCGGGTTAACTGTGCCGCCGCTGCTTTATCCAACGGTTCCTCAGCCAGCAGCAATTTGGCTGCGTTGGCAACCGGTTCAAAAAGTCTTTCTTCTTTAAGGAAGGCGGCGAAGCTGTAAAAGCGATCCGGATCAAGCAATCTCAGCCGGGCAAAATGACTTTCCTTGCCTAATTGCTCCGGTGTGGCGGTCAATAATATCAGGCTGGGAGAAACCTGACCGAGTTGTTCAACAAACAGGTAGTCAGGACTGGCGCCACGTTCACTCCATTCAAGGTGATGGGCTTCATCAACAATAACCATATCCCAACCCGCTTCCACTGCTTGTTGTTGACGACGCGGATATTTTGCAAAAAATCCCTGGCTGCATAAAATCAGCTGCTCGTTTAAAAATGGGTTGCTGGCAACGGCTGTATTGATCTGTGTCTGTATATAAGGGGTTTTATCATTATCTTCAGCATCCTCCTCTGCTTCAGAAAAAATACCATCAACACCGAGTTCTTCAAGACAGCGCGCCTCATCAAAAATACTGAAACGCAGGTTAAAGCGCCTGAGCATTTCCACCAGCCATTGATGCAGCAGACTTTCAGGCACGATAATCAGTACTCGATTACTGAGTCCGTTAATAAGCCTGTGGTGTAAAATTAATCCGGCTTCAATGGTTTTACCCAACCCGACTTCATCAGCGAGCATAATTCTTGGGGCAGAGCGGTTAGCCGCTTCGTGAGCAATGAATAACTGGTGCGGTATTAGCGAGGTTCTGCCTCCCAGTAAACCCTTCACCGGCGATTTTTGATGCTGTTGTAACCGCTGCCACGTTTCATAGCGCAGTAAAAACCAGGAGCCCGGATCGATTTGGCCGATGAACAGGCGATCCTGGGGCTTGCTGAACTGAATATGATGATTCAATTCCATCTCGTTCAACTCAACTTCCATGCCGGTTTCATCTTTTCCTATATAAGTTATCACGCCATCCAGTTCAATCACTTTGTTTACAGTCAGCCTGACCTCGTCAACTGACTCAATAGTATCGCCTTCTGAAAAGATGACGCGCGTTAACGGGGAGTTATCTTTGGCATAAATACGCCTCTCGTCACTGGCTAAAAAAAGTACAGTGACACGATTGAAAGCAACCTCAAGGATAAGACCTAATCCAAGTTCCGACTCGGTATTGCTTATCCAACGCTGCCCGGGAATAAAATTTTCCATTTATTGATATGCCATTGAGAGAATTAATGAAGATAAGCCTATTATAAACTTTGCAAAGGAGTTGTTACGGTAATTAAATTATATTTGTCCAGCTAATATAAAGAATGCACTAGCGGATTAATGGCATTACACCTTCTCCTGATCATGCTGTACCATCCGGCTCAGGATTTTTGCCCTCTGCCGCCTAGTCTTAATGTCACGCATGCTTACACATCTGTACGAAATGGAATGAGGATGAACAGCAATTAATTTTTAATGCCTATCTTATACCTGCTTATTTGTTCATATATTGTATAACTATTATTTGACAACTTGCTTGCAGATTGTTACAGTCCGATGACTTAAAAATAAAATCGTTCCATTGAATTGCTTTAAAACTAATCAACTTAAGCCTTGTCTATAAGAACGCCATATCAATGTTTATCGATAGTTTTATCATCTGCAATTGAATGATTTAGTTTTAATTAACTAGATTGCCAGAATGAGGTTGTATGACTTATTTAAATGAACGTGCGCCACAGACAGCAGTAGGAGTTATTGCCTGTAACGACACGTTGATACATGAAGACTCCGAGGTTGAAACCAACAGTAAGCCGGATAATACTGAACAACGTAATTTTAAAATTGCGAGTAATGTGGAAAGGGCTAAAACGCAACTGATTAACGCCTTATCTCAATTTCCCGTAACCGCTTTATGGTTAGTTTATAAATATGACCAAAATTGTTACCAAGCTAAAGAAGCAGACACACCGTTAATATCACTACGGACTGCATCTATAAAATATTACTTCTCAGCAAATCAAGCGGCATATCAAGGCGGTTCCAATAACGACCGCGACTATGAAGAAAAGCAGGCTTTAATTACTGCGCTGCAACACTTTCCTTTTACTTTTGAAGACCTGACCGGGCTTACCGACTTTATAATCTATGCCTTCAAGACTAGAGGTTTTCATTATCAATCCGCCAATCACAGGGCGAGAAGTCATACTGATTTTATTACCCGGCGATTAAAGACCTTAAGGCAGCGTCGTCAATTAAAGCTACCTAATCTCTTCAAAACTATGGAGATAAATACTTATGACCCGCAATTTTTATTTTTATCAGCCGATGAAATGCATAAGTTTTTCGGTGAGGTAGTTTCTGCTGAGTATCATTGGTTAACTTCACGACAACAACTGGCGACAGCCAATTCGGGATTAGTGTTATTCATAGCAAATCAGTACAAAGGCGGATTTTTAGATTTTGATGATCTGGTGCAGGAAGGTCAGACTGGCTTGTTAAAAGCAATTGACAGATTTGATTACCGATTGGGTTTTCAGTTTTCGACCTATGCCGGTTACTGGATCAGGCAGGCTATTTCAAGGTCTTTATCGCGATCTGAAAGAGTAGTGCGGGTGCCCTGCGGACAGATAGCTATTATCAATAAAGTATTACGAGCCAAAAATGAGTTGACTTCAAAAAACGACAGGCAGCCATCCGCTAAAGAACTGGCTGAATACACAAAACTGTCCCCGGAAGAAGTAAATAATATTTTGTCCATCTCTCAAACCGCATTGCCGTTTGAGGGCGCCGAAGATGAGGAAGATGAATCTATTGCTCCGATTGATTTTCTGGAGCAGCAGGTTTTTACCCATCCTTTCAAAAAAATAGCCGAGTCCGAACTCGAAAATTTAATTAATGAAGCACTAAAAAAGCTTAATTCCCGTGAGGAAAAGGTAATTTGCTCTCATTTTGGCATTAATTCTGCATTTGAAATGACATTACAGGAGATCGGCGCGGAGCTTAACTTGACTCGTGAACGTGTCAGGCAGATTCAAATAATGGCTCTCAATAAAATAAAGCTCGGTTATGGCAAGCAACTAATGAGCTTTCTATAAAACAATGTTTAAGCTTGAGGGTATGCAAAAAGTTAATCGCACTATTAATAATATGAATTATTACTTGAATCGTAATTAATATTATAACAAGCGCAATCCCGACTGAGGCCTATGGCGCGTGGCCTGATACTTTAATGCGGGAGGAGTCGTGAACGGAAAAAGAAATAAGAAAAACATTTATGGTACCGATAGTGAAAAAACCTCCCGTAGTGTTTTTGAAGCATTGATGCGGATTGAAGATGAAAATATCATTGATATCACACTGGCTGTGCCGTATCCAATAAAAAATGCTAAAGATTATTTATTTAACGTTGAAAACCAGGAAGTCCTCCTTAAAACTGGCAATACAGAGCTCAGAAAGAGCAATTATAGGAAAGAATAATATGGATTTTGTACTAACTGGGGGCAGAAGCACCATTATTGCGCAAATGAGGCTGCTGAACGAATAAAAGCGGATGCCGATAGGCAGGATGCTATTATTATCTCTGAAGCCTATCGTGATGCAGAAAAATTGCGCGGTTCAGGAGATGCCAAAGCGGCTGAAATATATGCAGGCGGTTACGGTCAGGACCCGGAATTTTTTGCCCTGTATCGAAGCTTAAGTGCTTATAAAAAATCTTTAAGGACAAAGACAATATTATTGTGCTTAATCCGAATTCTGAATTTTTCAGGTATTTTGGACGACAATAGTTAATTTCATTTGATGAGCTGGCGACGAGATGGAGGCGTCCGTATTTATGAGTGATTTAAACCCTACGCAACTCAACATTAGTGACCATATAAAGTATGGTCCGGAGAATTTATGATGAAGAAATATATATTTAATATACTGCTTTGGGGAGTTGTGTTGACCGGTGCATTTCTGGTATTCAACCGGGTAAATACGACGCCTCCCTTGCAAGATTCTTTAGCTTATTCCGAATTTATCGATAAAGTTAAGCAAAAACAAGTTGATCGGGTGGAAATAAATGGCCAATTGATTAAAATTCGCACATCAGAAGGCCAGAACTATGAGACTTTCAATCCGGGCGATCCCCATTTGATTGATGACCTTCTTGATGCCAATGTCCAGATAAGAACGTCGCCGCCACCGCAGCAATCATTTCTTATGCAAATATTCATATCCTGGTTTCCCATGCTGCTGTTAATTGGAGTCTGGGTGATTTATATGCGCAGGATGCAGGGCGGCGGAGGCATGGGTAACAACATGACTTTTGGCAAAAGCAAAGCCAAAATGCTCGAAGAAGACAAGATGACGGTTACCTTCGAAGATGTCGCAGGTTGTGAGGAAGCCAAGGAAGATGTGGCTGAATTGGTCGATTTTTTGGCGGACCCGCAGAAATTTCAAAAGCTGGGTGGACAAATACCGCGCGGAATTTTAATGGTAGGGCCTCCCGGAACAGGTAAAACCCTGATTGCCAGAGCTATTGCAGGCGAAGCCGGGGTAAAGTTTTTTACCATTTCAGGCTCTGACTTTGTAGAAATGTTTGTCGGTGTCGGCGCGTCAAGGGTCAGGGATATGTTTGCCCAGGCTAAAGAGCACGCTCCCTGCATTATTTTTATTGATGAAATTGATGCAGTTGGCCGTCAAAGAGGCGGAGCCGGTTTGGGCGGCGGCAACGATGAACGCGAACAAACGCTCAACCAATTGCTTGTAGAAATGGATGGGTTTAACGGCAATGAAGGCGTTATTGTCATCGCCGCGACAAACCGTGCGGATGTATTGGATAAAGCTTTGCTCAGACCGGGGCGTTTTGACCGTCAAGTCAATGTCGGTTTGCCCGATGTGCGGGGCCGTGAACAAATCCTGAACGTTCATATTAAAAAGGTACCCGCTGCTGCCGATGTTCAATTGAAGTATATCGCCAGGGGAACGCCTGGATTTTCAGGCGCCGACCTGGCTAATATTGTCAATGAAGCCGCGCTTTTTGCCGCTCGATCCAATAAGCAGGAAGTCACCATGAGCGACCTTGAAAAGGCCAAGGATAAAATTCTTATGGGGGCTGAGCGGCACACCATGGTCATGACTGAAGATGATAAATTGTTAACTGCTTATCATGAAGCGGGCCATTGCATAGTCGGACAATCTTCCCCCGATCACGATCCGGTTTACAAAGTCAGCATTATGCCCAGAGGCAGAGCCTTGGGTATAACGATGTTCCTGCCGGAAAAGGATCAATACAGCGCCAGCAAGCGCAAGCTGGAAAGTCAGTTAGCCAGCTTATTTGGCGGCAGAATTGCGGAGCTCATGATATATGGCGGCGATCGTGTTACCACAGGCGCTTCTAATGATATCGAGCGCGCTACTGAATTGGCTCGCAGCATGGTTACCCGGTGGGGATTTTCTGACAAACTCGGACCGTTAGTCTATGGCGAAGAAGGGGGACAGCCGTTTATGGGCTATCCCGGCTCTCAAGGCAAGGCAGTCTCCAGTAATGTCGCGCATCTGATCGATGAAGAAATTCGTGCAGTGATCGATCGCAACTATCAGCGCGCAGAAAACATTTTGCAGGAAAAAATCGATATTCTCCATAAAATGGCTGATGCATTAATGAAATGGGAAACCATAGACAGCTCGCAAATCGAAGATCTACTGGCCGGTAAAGACCCCAAGCCGCCGAAGGATGAAAAAGATTTGCCGCCTAAATCTAACTTTAAAAAGCAGGATAAACCCGACGTTAAGCCTACGCATCCCAATATAAACAAACCTGCCGGACAAGTTTGAGGTGCGCTCATTTGGGGGGCTGTTTAAAAGTCCCCCATTTTTTATTGAGCTCAAGGCCCGTTTCTTACTTTTTACTTCATAATAAATTTTACTGTAATGCCATCATATAGCGCTGTAGCGGTTCGCGTCTAAAATCGACCTTGAAAACATAGCCGCAGGGTGCCGCTTTTTGCACTCTCGAATCAGGTGGATTACCTGCCCCAGCAATGGCGCAATCGACCGATAAAATAATTCATAATGTTAGAAAAGAGTTTTTGGCACTTTGTTATGATGGTTGGTAGATTCGTTATAGGCATTGGCGGCGCTGCAGTCGAAGCAGTTAAACCTTTTGGCTTAGCACCAGTATCTTTCCGATTGATTGAAGGCTTACTTGCTCTCCCAGCATCAATCCGGATTGATCAAATAGGCTCTTCCACTCTGAAAGCGTCCTCTCCTTGCCTCGGGTACCCATGAACATCTGCATGTCGCAGGCGGCACTGGAAATATCGGCTTTCAATTCCGGAACAACTAACTCCATGAGTGCAATGCGGGCGCCCGTATCGGCACTGGCAGTGACCAGATTACGCAGTACCTTTATACAATTTTCATCATCCAGGCCATGCAGGACGGCGCTCAGAAAGTAGATATCCTTATCGTCTTTGGCTGGCGGAATCGATTCCAGCAAGTCCCCGGCCTGAAAGGTTAACCGGGAAAGAAGGGCTGGCGATTCCTTTCCAATCCAGTAGGTAGCCGCTGCTTGTATAACCTGATCCCGGTCAAATACTAAAGCCGTTAACTGTGGATACCGCTTTAATAGCGCCAATGATTTGCTGCCTTTCGAGCCGCCAACGTCGATAATACGATTAAAATATCCCCAATCGAAACCGGTGGCAAAGCTGTCGCCGGTCAATGCCTCCACACTATCCATTGCAAGAGAAAACAATGAATCGAACTCAGCATGATTATCCATGTAGGAATACAGTTCTTGACCGTGAGAAATTTGGAATGGAATTATGCCTGATCGTATCCCCTGTTCCAGTTGCTCATACCAGGGCTTGCTCATCTCAATCGAGTTGTGCATCAAGATCATTGCTCTGACATTCTTCGGATTGTCATCTCTCAAATAGGCAGAAAGCGCATTGTTCCTGAAAATCCTAGGCGACACTTCTTCAAATACACCCATTGCGGCCAGCATGCGCAGCAAACGGTATATGGCGTCCGGTTGAGCCAAGACTCGTGCGGCAATGGCGTCAGCCGTGAGGCGTCCATCTCCAAGCAAAGATGCAATGTTAAGGCGGGTTGCCACATAAAGCACACGGGACTGCCAAAACGCCGAGCCGATCTGGATTAGCCGAAATGGCGGCGGCGTTATCTTATTGGGAATGCTCTGTAGCCATAAGGCAAACTTCATCAGCTTTGCAAACAGGCGGACTAAAGCTGAGTTTTTCTGTAATGTCTTCGCTAACACTAAACCTAAACCTGTTTATGGATTGCCAAGCCGGTTGAAAACAAGTGGCCGTTGAACGCGGCCAATTTTTCGAAAAAGGCTTCGTCCATTGTTCGGCCCATCTGTTCCTCAAAAATATCTTTGAGTAACATGGGCATCATTGCCAGACTGACAAACGCTATCCGAAGGATATCAGGATCCAATGAAGAGGAGACGTGCCCTCCGGACTTCAGGTTTTCCACTTTCTGCGCGCCGCGTGTGCGCCCACGCTCCAGTAACTGTTGGATAAAACGTCGTCCCGGACCTTGATTGAGTGCAAGAACTTTCAAGATCAGTTTCGGGAATTCCGGTCGATTAGCCATAGTGTCGTAATACAACAAAAGAAAGTCCTTGAACCCATTAACCGAATCCAGCATCTGTCCATTTAGAACCTCTAATAACGGGTTAAGTGTTTCCCGTATCATTTCCTCATACAAACCTTCCTTGTTACCAAAGTAGTAACGGATCATGGAAATATTGGCACCGGCCTGTTCCGCGATCAGGCGGGTCGTGACCTTGTGATAGTCATCGGACAGAAAATTGTCGAGAGCCGCTTTTAGCAGCCGTTCCCGCACGGGATCAGGAATAACTTGGGGGGCGCTTGCCATGGCATTCTCCACATCAGATAGAAACAGGAGTTTAGCAGTCGTCACGATAGATGCTCTAGCAATTTCGTCAATCAATTCATGTGGTTTGATTAACTGCCAAATTCATTATTCTGTATGCGGCATGTTCCTGACAGTTTGTCTTTTCAGGCAATGTCTGATTTATCAATTTGATCTGTGAGGAACCCAAGGCCGTCCTTCAACTATCGGATCACTCCCTGCCAATCGATTAAGCGGCCTGTGCTCGTAATCAAATATTCCGGGCTGGCACCATTTCTTAGGTTGAAGCCTTCTTGCGGAATGAGCGGTTCTTCTCCTTTTATTACTATCCCTGGGCTCCCAAAAAATCGCAGAGTGATGGGGAGTTATTAAAGCTATTCATAAATTTGCTATTCGGTTGACCAGAATGTGCCGGGTTGCAGGTTGTTGGAATTGCCCGTTAACTGCTTATTGCTCAGGGTGTGGAGTATCGTATAAATGCGGCCTGCCGCTTGTTGCTCCTGTTTCCCCCAGTGTTCGATGTCGCCTTCGCAATAACGCTGACGAAGTTTGGCTTGAGTAGCTCTGTCATTTATCTGGGTTAAAGGGATTATTTTTTGCCAAGCGGAATCCGATGTGCACAGCCGGTTTTTAGCCTCCTTACTGGTTTTGAAGAAATTATTAAGTGCCTGTTTGTGGCTGTTTGCCCAGCTCTCCTTAAAAACATAACCCAGGCTAGGCACATTCTCCTGAATGCCCAAGTCTTTCAAAATGCCTCTGCCGTCAATGATTTGACGATATCCTTGAGCCTCAAGTCTGGCGGCAAAGTGCCAGTAATTAAGCATGGCATCAACACGGTTTTGCTTGATCTGCTCATTAATCAGTGGCGGCGCGCCGAAGACTTTTTCCACGGATGAATTCAAATCCATCATTTGCTCGTGTTGCGCCAAAGCCTGTAATAACAGCCAGTTCTTATCCAGTTCGCCGCCTGCAATGCCCAAGCGTTTGCCTTTCAAGTCTTTTATCGAATGAATAGGGCTGTTTTCTGCTACAACCAATGCACCCGAAGTATCTGAATACGGATAAAAAGTAAAATCGGCGCCGGTAGAGCGAAGTCTGGAAACCCATATCCAGTCGGAAACGATTAAATCGACAGCACCGGCTTGCAGCGCAATCTTGCCGGCTTCGGCATTGGCTACATGCTGTATTTCGATTTTAAAATCCGCTGACTTTGTATGCGGGTCATCTAGTAAAGCCGATAACTCCCAATCCACCGTACCGTAAGCCTGAACGCCAATTTTGATAATTGTTTTTTCAGTAGCAAAGCTGCTGGAAGAAAAAACCAGGCATAAGACTATAAAAAAAGTAGGGAATTTCATAAAATCATTCTCTATAAATGTAAAAAAAATTGTGTATTCCAATTCGTACCCAGAGCTTAACGCAAACTTGTACAACACAACCGTTCGTTAGCAGTTTGTAAACAGGATACATAATATAATCGTAATTCCTTTACAATGCGTATCAATCATGTACTTATGATATGGAAATGATTATATACGCGAGACATTTTCATTACCTGGTGCTCAGGCTGGCGTACTAAGGTGTGGGTTATATCGGGTTATATTATGATTCTAAAGACACTGATATTTAAGGACGGTTGTGCTAACAAGATAAGCCAAAGCTAGACGGCGCGGCGTTAGTAAAATCCCAAGAGTGGTTGCGGCGTAACGGGTCGATTGCGTTTTTTATCAATGATCTTTGTTTCACTCCTAGTAGTTTACCAAGCATACTTTGATGAATAACCCTAATTAACCTCAGTTCGGGATAAGAAAATGCAGGCAGGTTCTTGTAAAATGGAAGAAAAATATAGATTCCGACATCCAATTTTCCCCCAAAAACCCGCCAACCATGAAATTAACACACTTAGTTTGCGATGGTGATGATTTTTGTCAGAGCTTTATTCCGGAATGGCAAAAAAATCAAATAACGAAGGGGGAGAAAAATCGTAATCGCCCCCACCGAATGAGTTTTAGCGAAATGATTACCCTGCTAGGGTATTATCATCAGTCAGGTTACCGAACCTTCCAGTGGTTTTATCAAAATCATGTCCGGAAGTATGGGTTATCAGCGTTTCCCAACCTTCTGAGTTATAATCGATTTATCGAGCTTATACCGCAAATCGTAGGGCCGCTAACTGCTTTCATGAAAAGCCGCTGTGGAACTTCGCAAGGTATTGCCTTTATCGATTCTACACCTCTGGGTGTCTGTGAAAATATTCGCCTCCCTCGACACCTTACCTTGGTTGACGAAGCGGGTCGAGGGAAATCATCCACTGGTTGGTTTTATGGATTTAAACTACACCTCATCGTCAATGATCAGGGCGAAATCTTGTCATTTTGCCTAACCCCCGGCCATGTAGACGACAGAAAACCAGTGCCAAGAATGGTGACGTCTTGGGTCGGCAAGTGGTTGGGAGACAGAGGTTATATTTCAAAAAAATTAGCCCAACTACGGGCCAGCCAAGACATAAAATGGATCACCGCCTTGAAAAAGAACAGGAAAGCTCAGGCTATCGACGTATTTGATAAATTGATGCGGCGTAACCGTAGCCTCATTGAAACCATCAATGATCAGCTGAAAAACATTGATGACCTCGAACACTCACGGCATCGATCTCTACATACTTACCTGTCGAACATCGTGGCGTGTCTGGTCGCTTACTCTTATAAAGAGAAAAAGCCTGCTCTTAATTTACCTGAAGCTGATTTATTGCCCTTTTGTCTGAATCCTTAAACCGAACTGAGGTTAATTAGTCATTAAGTAAACCCCCGGCTATGCCGGGGAGACTCTCATTGGTTTTACCGATACGGTAGTTTTTTTACCTTTAAATTTCGACCAAGAAATTTGAAAGAAAAGAAACTATACAACCCTTAAGAAGAACATGAAGCCTATCTCTTGAACGGATTTTGAGAAGGCGCTGTTACGTCGCCGTTTCCTGATCGAAACCGTCTTTGATGAACTGAAAAACCTTTGCCGGATCGAGTCCACCCGTCACCGGTCTGTTTTTAATTTGATGGTCAATCTCATGGCTGACATCTTGGCCTATGGCTTATTCGATAACAGGCCCACCCTAAACCAGGTCGATGGCATGCTTTAAGCTTGATTGCTTATCACGAACTCAGGTTATATTAGATTAAATCTTTATCCTACTTATAGAGCTTATCGGTTATATAGAGCCAAAACCTGTTTCACATAATTACGTGTCTCAGGGTAGGGAGGGATAGAGTTATTATATTTTATCACAGCATTTTCACCGGCATTATAAGCTGCAACAGCAAGATCCAAATTTGAGTCAAACAATTTTAGTAAATCTTTAAGGTAGCGCGTTCCACCGTTAATATTCTGGTCCGGGTCATTCCTGTCCATAACGCCGTATCGTTTTGCTGTTGCGGGCATTAACTGCATTAAACCCACTGCACCGGCAGATGAAATGGCAGTAGCATTGTAAGCTGATTCCGCCTGTATAACTGCATGCAATAATCTAATATCGACCTGATGCCTGGAAGCGGCCTGAGCAATAAGTTCTGCAAATTTCTTCTTGTTAGCGCCCAAAAAAGGCCTGGTTTGTGAAAAATGATGCATTTTTGTCTGGATTATCCGTTTATATAAGCCGTGCTTAGGTTCATCGGTATAATAGACGCGCCCATCTGTATCGATAAACTTATAGATATCAGCAAATGTCTGATTTGACACGAGCAAGGTCAAAAAAACCATTGTAATTCTTATCATATTTTCTACCCCGGTGATTTTATACTCACTAAGCTTGCAGCTTTAACCGCACGCTCTCTAGCTTTCTGGACGGTTTCAGCATTAGCTAAGGCAACTCCCATGCGTCTATTTACAAATGCCTCGGGCTTGGCAAACAGCCTGATTTCAGTACCCGGCACCGCAAGTGCTTCAGCCAGTCCCTCATAAACAACACCTTGGGCATTCAGACCGCCTAAAATAACGGCGCTCGCCCCGGCTTTCCATAAGGTGGTATTAACGGGCAATCCTAAAATAGCCCGGGTGTGTAGCTCGAATTCATTTTGTTTCTGAGTGACCATTGTAACCATACCCGTATCGTGAGGTCTGGGACTTATTTCATTAAACAGGACAGAGTCTTCCTTGATAAATAATTCCACTCCAAACAGACCTAGTCCACCGATTTCATTGGTCACTTTAAAGGCAATTTCCTGGGCTGCTTTTAAAGCGGAGATGCTCATTTTCTGCGGTTGCCAGCTTTCCCGGTAATCGCCATTTTCCTGCACATGTCCTATGGGTTCGCAAAAATAAGTCTTGACTTCATTATTTTCATTTAAAGCGCGAACGGTGAGCAAGGTTATTTCAAAATCAAAGTCAATTTCAGCCTCAACAATCACTTTGCCGGTATCAATCCGGCCGCTGGATTTGGCATAATCCCAAGCTTGTTTAAGCTGATCAGGACTTTTGACTTTCGATTGTCCTTTTCCTGACGATGACATTGTTGGTTTAATAAAACAAGGATAGCCAATATTATTATCGACAGCGGCTTGCAATTCTTTAAACGATTGTGCAAATGCGTAGTTTGAAGTCGGGATTTTAAGCTGTTCTGAGGCAAGCGTTCTAATCCCTTCCCTATTCATGGTTAATTGAATAGCACGTGCGTTAGGTACGATAGTACACAATCCTTCTTTTTCAATGTCGGCAAGCGCCTGAGTCGCAATTGCTTCTATTTCCGGAATAATAAAATCAGGCCGTTCCAAGGCAATTAGTTTTTTCACTGCATCAGCATCCGTCATATCAATAACGTAATTGCGATGGGCGACGTGTTGTGCCGGCGCATTTTGATAACGGTCTACAGCTATTACTTCAATTCCGTAACGCTGCAGTGAAATAGTCAATTCCTTGCCCAGTTCACCGCTACCTAGCAATAAAGCTTTGGTTGCACTAGGGGTAAGCGCTGTCCCTATTTTCATTTTGAGCCAGCCAGGTAGCTGTCAATATCTTCTTTTGAAAAACCGATTTTTTTAGCTACCCGGTCAGCATGGCTAACGCGGGAAATGCCTGCAATTAATTTATAAGTGGGAATATCATTGGCAAATTCGACCTGTTTTGGCAAGCCTATTCCTTGATTAACGAAATTATCGACTAATTGATGATTGTGAGTGATCAGAATTGTACTGCTTCCTTTTCGGTAAAACCCATTAAGAACATTAGATGAAGATTCCATTTTTTCTTCAAATGTCGTACCTTCGGACAACTCATCCAGCACCACGAGACTTCTGGCTGTTGTAGCCAGGAAGATATCTTTGGTTCTTTTCAATTCAGTGCCGAACCGCCCTTCTCCATCATTCAAGTGACTAATTTCAGGGGCCTGATAGAAAATTTTGTCTGCTACCGTAAGCGTTGCTGATTTAGCGGGAACAAAACAACCTATTTGCGTCAGCAGTTGTATCTGGGTGATGGTTTTACAAAATGCGGTTTTGCCGCCACTGTTAGGGCCGGTTATAAAAACGAGCTTATCATCATCCAGAACAAAATCATTGCCGACGTAGTCATTATTTTCCTTGCCCAGTACCGGGTTTTTAGCATCAACAAGATTTATCCGGTGATGCTCAACATCAATCAGGTTTGGTAATACCATGTTGTGAGTAAAGGCATCGGCAAATTTTAAAAATGATAATAGTTCGTCCAATTGCCCCAAAGCATCTAATGCTTCTGCAACTGCCTGGGAGTTTTTGAATTCATTTCTTAACGGGATAATACAACTGTCACGATCAAATCCTCCTACGATAGGAAAATAAATCAACAACAAAGGCACAAAAAAAATGAAGGCTGTCGGAATTGCTTTGGCTGAAACTGAAAACATATCCGTTGGGAAAAAATGCGCCAGCGTCCATATTGCTGCAAAAAATAAAATAATTAGTAAAGGCTTGAATAGCCGGGGTCTAAAGAGGATAGCCAAGGGGAATAAATTTTTCCTTTCCTGCTTGCATTCAATGCCTTTCTCAGTGATATAGACAGGGCCTTCCATTAGAGAATAAGGCCGGGTATCCGTAAAAAAAATTATTTTGTCAAAAATACTGTTTAGATAGAGGCATTGAGGTCTTTCAGCACTTTTAATTTGTTCAACCAATTCAAGCATAAAACGAATACCCCTTTTATACTGTAAATAGCCATAACCCTCAATTTCATGATCCTCTCTGGCTGTTTCAAACGATCCCAGGAATTTGCCAAACAGTAACAAATAAAAGTTTTTTTCCTGTGCCGCGGCTTTTTCTATGATGTTTTCGAGATTTTCTTTTAATAGCGAATTATTGCGCAGTTCCTCAATAGCTTCCTGTTTTGACTTGATTGCATCAAGAGACTTCAAAGGTTGTGTTAAAGAACGAAATAAGACCGCTTGTCCTGCAATCGTTGAGGCATGATTTATTGTATCAAAAACTTTATCGACTTCAATGGTATTAAAAGCACTTTCGTCGATAACGCCAACACCGGTATTTAACGGCTTGCTGCATTTAACGGTAGGCCAGGCATCATTCCAGCTTTGTAAGAGTGTTTCATTCATGCATTAGCTCTTTTTCATTTCGAGGCTATTCAAAAATTTTAATCGATATCACTATATAGTTCTATATCCTGATACCTGGTTAGAAATATCTAACGGATTAACTATTCTTCCCTGCCCACTTGAAAGAATTTTCCGGGGTTTATTCAGGGGAGTATATATGATTTTTAATCGTATTCTTATTTAACTATAGCTTTTTAAAGCGTTTGTTCAAGTAAGCTAACTATAGCATTAGTATGAGTTTCCGAGTCATTAAGTGCCGGTATATAACGATAAGCCATACCACCGGCATTAATAAAAACTGCTTTGTTCTCTATTGCAATTTCTTCCAGCGTCTCCAAACAGTCTACCGCAAATCCCGGACAAACTATATCAACTCTTTTAATTCCTTGTGCCGGAAGATTCTGCAAAATATTTACACAATAGGGTTTTAGCCATTCTGCTTTACCAAAACGTGATTGGAAAACAATGATCCATTGCTTTTGATCAAGACCCAATTTTTCTGCAATCAAGGCTGCAGTTTTATGGCAGTGATGAAAATAGGGATCACCCCATCTAGTCAATTGAGCGGGCAAACCATGAAACGACATCAATAACAGCTCATTTTTGCCATGTTCTTGCCATGTTTGTTCAATTGAATCAGCTATCGAGCTAATATAGCCGCTATCCTGGTGATACTCACTAATAAAATGAAGATTAGGCAGATGCCGCCACTGGTTAAGTTCTTTAACCATATCATCATAGATGGACGCCGTAGTAGTCGAAGAATACTGGGGATATAAAGGCAAAACAATTAAGTTATCAATACCCTTTTTTTTAAAAGCGCTTAATCGCTTTGCCATAGAAGGTTCGCCGTAACGCATTACATAATCTACAGTAATACCTTGATCGTTTAGCTTCTCAGCAACTCGTTCCGTCAATTGCCGAGTCAGAAAAACCAAAGGCGAGCCTTTTTTGTCCCATATTTTGCGATAAGCTTTCGCTGACCTGCGAGGCCGGAAAGGCAGCACGAAAAAATTCAGTATTATCCACCATAAAGGCCGCGGAAGATTGACAACGCGAGGATCCCACAGGAATTCCTTAAGAAAACGCCTGACTGCTGAGTTTGTCGGTGCAGAAGGGGAACCAAGATTTGCCAGTATTATGCCTGTTTTTTTTGCACGTTCAGCAGTCTTTACAGACATAAAAGTTATCGGTTGAGCAAATTTAAAAACTCTGAGCGGGTGCTGATCTCTTTACGGAAAATCCCCGTCATTACTGAAGTGGTCATTATCGAATTCTGTTTTTCAACACCCCGCATCATCATACATAGATGCTTGGCTTCAATAACTACCGCTACGCCTCTGGCATTCGTTGCAATTTCAATTGCGTCAGCAATTTGTTTAGTCAATTTTTCCTGAATCTGCAGTCGCCGTGCATACATATCAATAACACGGGCAATTTTGGATAATCCCATTACTTTACCTTGCGGCAAATAACCTACATGACATTTGCCAATAAAGGGCAGTAAATGATGCTCACATAAGGAATACAATTCAATATCTTTAACGATGACCATATCTTCAGTATCGGCCGTAAAGATCGCATCATTAAGTACTTCTTCCAGCGTTTTATCGTAACCGTTGGTGAGAAATTTGAAAGCTTTTGCTGCTCGTTTTGGCGTGTCTACCAGACCTTCCCGGTTTAAGTTTTCGCCGACTGCTTCGATAATTTTGGAAAAGTGCTCTTCCATAGTCTTGTCTCAATATTAAAAATAACTGGATAGTATACATCATTGAGCAGTGAACTTTAAGGCATCCAAAATGACATTTTCATCGGCATCTGGTTTACAGGCGCGTTCACTAAGATGCCGACGCCAACTTTTAGCGCCTGAAGCACCATTAAAAAGACCTAAAATATGGCGGGAAATATTATTTAAACGTCTTCCGGATTTAAGCTGCTCCCGGATATAAGGGATTAACAAACTTATAATCTTTTCCCGTGACATGGGATCGCCACTCTCCCCAAAAAACAGATTATCCACCCCGGCTAATAAATAAGGATTTTGGTAAGCCTCTCTTCCCACCATCACACCGTCAACCTGTTTCAGCATGCTTTCAGCCAGGTTCAGCGATTGAATGCCTCCATTTAATATGATTTCCAAATGTGGAAAGTCATTTTTTAATTGATAAACCATATCATAGCGTAGCGGCGGAACTTCACGGTTTTGTTTAGGCGACAAGCCGCTTAACCAGGCTTTTCTGGCATGAATAATAAATGTACTGCACCCGGCAGAGGCCACAGTTGAAATAAAATGCGCCAGCTCTTCATAAGAATCCTGCTGATCAATGCCGATTCTTGATTTAACCGTTACCGGAATTGAAACTGCCTGACACATTGCCGCAACACATTCAGCAACGACATCGGGTTCCGCCATTAAACAAGCGCCAAAGCGGCCATTCTGAACGCGGTCACTGGGGCAGCCGACATTTAAATTTACCTCATCATAACCATAGTCTTCAATCATCCTTGCACAGACAGCTAAATCCTGCGGATGACTACCGCCCAATTGAAAGGCGACGGGATTTTCAAGCGGATTTAATTGTAGAAACCGGTGTTTGTCTCCATGAATCAATGCCCCCGTGGTAACCATCTCCGTATATAAAAAAGCATGTTGGGAAATCAGCCGATGGAAATAACGACAGTGGCTATCCGTCCAATCGAGCATCGGCGCAATACAAAAGGCATGAGGCGGAATGCAGCCGGTTTTAGTAGCTTTAAGTGACATTTATTTAGTGAGGTTTTGCTTTATTTTTCACGCATTTGGCAGGTTTTATGTACAGACATTCCGCTGTTGCATTTTTATTATGTACAATGCCTAAGTTGAGTTAGTTAAATTATTCCCGGTAAAGCCGGGAATAATTTAACTTTAATGAGGAATTCCTATGAACCTTCGCTAATTAATTTCAAGGTTTCTTTGGCCTCAGCCAAGCCATTAAAATTATCATTTTTATTAACCGCCTTTTCTAAATATTCCCGAGCATGTGCTTTATCGCCTTGTTTGAAATAAGTCATTCCGAGGTGGTAATTTCCCGCTGTTGAATTCGGGTTTATTTCGATAACTTTCAATAAAAGCGGGTGTGCTTTATCGTAATTACCCTGTTTGTAAGCGATCCAGCCGATGGTATCGAGCATGTCCGGATTATTGGTTTTTACTAAAGGTTCGGCCAATTTCGCTGCGCGTTCCAAACTGGCATTGTCCGGGGCGTAGTCAGACAAATAACTGGCAAGATTATTTATGGCAAGCATTGAATTCGGATTCTGTTTATAGGATTCTTCATACAATGCCATAACTTTTTCATGCTCCCCATCCTGATGATAAAGCATGGCGAGATCATTCACGAGTGCAACCGAGCCTTTGGTATTGCTAATGCCCGTGTTTAAGGTTTTGATGGCTTCGGTCTTATTTTTTTGCGCCAGATTAATTGCTGCAAGGTTACTATAAGAATTAGCCCACTCAGGTTTGAGTTCTATTGCTTTGCGGTAGTAAGTTATCGCTTCATCAAATTTTTTATCATTACCATAGACTCCCCCCATTAAATTATAGGCAACAAAATTTTTAGGTTGTTTTTTGATAACTTCACTTAATGTTTTTAAGGCTTTATCCGATTGCTTTAAGGTAAGGTAACTTTTTACTAACTGGGTTAACGGCTCAACGGTTTCCGGCTGTTTTTCCAATGCAAGTTCAAAACTGGGTATGCTTTTTTCTAAATTGCCTTCCGCCTGGTATCCCAAACCTGACAGGTAGTAGCCGGTCGCCTCTTTAGGATAGGCATCCGCTAACTGCTTTGCCACTTGCTGAGCCTGCCCCCATTGCTTTTGGTCCAGATAAATTTTGAATAAGACTTCCAGACCCTTTTTGCTGTTCGGAATAACCTTCAATAATTTATTGACCTGTTGGAATGCTTGATCCTTATCGCCCTTTTGCAATAAAAAATTAACTAGATCGAGTCGGGCCGGTTCATCCTTAGGTGCGATTTCAATGATTTTTTCCATATTTTCACGGGCTAAATTCTGATCATTATTTCTCAGATGTGCCACACTTAATAACTTAAGCACCATGACATTTTGGGGTTGATCAACAAGCACTGAACGAAAATCACCAATTGCTTCAGGTAGCCGGTTCTCTGCAAGAGCAAATTCACCTCTCATAGTCAGTGCATCGGCATCGCGTGAGTTCTCAGCCAACACTTCTTTTATAAGCGCTTTGGCTTCGTCAATCCGCTTGGTGGAAACATATAGCCGGGCCAGTTTGTTGCGTGCAATGAGAGACTGCGGCCCCAGTTTATCAAGATCGATAATCTCTTTTAAAGTCGCCTCTACTTTATCGATTTGCTTTTTAGCCATTTGAAGATCGGCCAACTTAAACCGAAACACATAGTCCTTCGGCTTTTGCTCAATCATGGGCATTAACTCGGCCATAGCGAGTTCAGGCGTCCTTTTGACGCTAAGAAAGTCAATAAGCATTAGCTTGGCCTGGTTGTTTTCGGGCAAGTCTTTAATACCCCCACGTAAAACTATTTCAGCTTTATCCAGCTGATTATTGGATATTTGAAAAAGGGCCATCCGTTTACGATGATCCAATTGCGCTGGCTCTAATGTAATTATTGAAGCTAGCGTTTCTTCCGCTTTGGCAAATGCTTTTATTTGCATGTACAAATTTACGAGCATCAGTCGCGGCGCGGTTTTATCCGGATTTTTTTTAATATTTTGCTGCAGCATTGAGATAGCTTCATCTATTTTGCCTGAGCCGGCATTCAGCGAGGCTAATAAAAGAGTAGCGGAGATATCGTCAGGTTTTTTTTGAAGAGCCGCTTCAGCCTTAGCAATTGCGGCATCTTTATGATTTTGTGCCGCTAAAACACTGCCAGTCAAAACCAGGACATCGACATTTTCAGGATCAATTGCTGATGCTTCCTTGGCCATTTTTTCAGCTTGGTCAACATTCTTCACCAACAGATAAAGCTGTCCCATTCTTACTCGTGACATTAGATGCTTGGGGTCTTCCTGAATTACGGCCATGTATTGGCCTGCGGCTTTTTGTATTTCTCCCAGCTTGCTTAATGCTTCGCCCATCTGATAGCGGCTTTCAATATCTTTCGGGTCAATTTGTAAAACATTTTTAAAAGCCAGATGAGCTTTTTCATAATTACCTTCCAGAAAAAGCTGTTTTCCTTCCTCCATGTATTTAGCTTTACGTTCTTCAGATCCGCCACAAGCCATTAAAAGTACGCTGGCCAGGCATAAAACTATTAAACTTCTTAAGCAATGCCGTGTTGTCACCATAAAATTAAATCCTATTTCAGTTCGTTTGAATTTTGTAAAAAATGTAATATCCCGTTTTTCAAGCTTAAATTTTTGTATTAGAAAACATGTTTTGCACAATGAGTTTATCATTTTGGAACGAAATCTTCTCATTTTCCCTGTTGAGCTGGCGAGATAGACTGAAGCCAAAAGTAGGTGCGCTTTTAAACTAAAAATTAATACTAAAAGGGCGATGACCTATAGGCGGGTTTTTGTTTTTTTGATCTTGTTTATTAATGTAGGGCTTTTAGCCCGTTACTGTCGGTAAAAAATAATTAATCTTTTTATTCAGAGAATAACATTAATGAGATAAAGAATATTTTTTACTAAAAGGAAACTATAAATCAATAAATTACCATATTATCAACTAATAATTGCACATGTATGATAGGTTCAGCATACATTTTTTATTTTATCAAAGAGCTTCAAGGATCATAAAATGACAGACTTTCAAAGAGATATATTAATTGGACTGATGTTTATCATCGGTATTATTGGTGTCATTTCCGGCGAATTTATTATTTCTACCGTTTTATTTGCCACTGCTGCTATTTTGAGCAATATATTTTTAATATCGGAGGCTTGTGCAGGAATAGTTTCGTTTACAGAAAGGTAATTGAGCAATTTCTAAAGGCGGCAAATTCTTGATGAGCAACTCTAGGCGCGTGACATAAACTTTCCTGTTTCGGTATTGACTTTAATCAACTCATTCGTCTCCAGGTATTCCGGGACCTGAACTTCTACTCCGCTGCTCAGTCTAGCCGTTTTAGTGCGTCCTGTCGCTGTCGCGCCCTTAATCCCCGGCACCGTCTCTATAATAGCCAGAACAGCAGAGCTTGGCAGCTCAATACCCAATATGGCATCATCTATTAACAACGCGACTATGCCTTCAAGACCGTCCGTCAGATATTCTATCTTGCCTTCCAGTTCGTCATTGCTCAAGCTGTACTGGGTATAGTCCTCCATGTTCATGAAAATATAATTATCACCGTCTATATAAGAAAACTGCACCTTGGCACGGACATAGTCAGCATCTTTAAAGAAATCATCCCCTTTTAATGAGGTATCGAGTTTTTGCCCGGTTTTGAGATTAGTAAAACGGATTTTATATAAAGTTGACGCGCCGCGAGAAGAAGGACTTTTAGCGTCGACTTGCTTGACAGCGTGTGGTGTTCCATTGATCTCAACCACCATTCCTCTTTTTAAATCACTCGCTTTTGCCACATCCCACCCCTAATAATTGGAACCAGCTACTATAATACTAAATCTTGATCAATAATCTTAACTATTAATAATGATTATATCGCGGACATTCGATATAAATATAGATTAGCAGTCGTTTGGCTCCACCATTAAGCGGTATATTTTATCATCTATCCATACGCAGGAAGGCTGGCTGTATCTGGCAGTGGTGATTGATCTGTTCTCCCGGCAAGGGGTTGGTCAATGGCGGAGCATATGCGAACTAAGTTGGTAAACGATGCATTGTTAATGGCTGCGTGGAAACGTAAGCCGGCTAAGAACTTGTTGTGACATACGGATTGAGGCAGTCAATAGACTTCGGAAAGTCACAGGGCACGGTTAACGAAGCACGCCATCCAGCAAAGCATGAGTCGTAAAGGTAACCGCTGGGCAATGCCGTTTCGGAAAGCTTCTTCCAACTCTTGAAAACCGAGTGGGTGTACCATCAAACTTATCAAACCCTTGATGAGGCTAAGGAAGCTACATTTGAGTAGTTCGAGGTCTTTTATAACCGTAAGCCTACATTCTGCCAATGGTTATTTGTCGCCCCTGGATTACGAATTGCAGTGTAAAGCTGCTTAACTGTATGTCCGGAAAAGTGTTGAAACAACACTTCGGCCTGTCTCAGTGTAGGCAGACAGACCATGCTGGAAAAACAAATTTATTTTAAAAAACGCATTTTAAGTGAGTAACCTTCCTGTTGATATTCCTGAGTCAGCCATTAAATTGCCTTGATGATTCCTGGCCATTCTCCATCCGCCTAAGCCTAGAGCCAGCAAAAGAATAGCTGAAGGCTCGGGAACATTATTGGTAACAGTCGGATCACCGCTGAGCGCTAAAATTTTAAAATAATCATTGCCCAAATCTACACTGCCGCCGCCACTTACTGTGGAACCTAAAGCACTGGTATAAGCACTTATCAACCAGTAACTGGAAGATATAGCCGCAGTATTGATAGTTTTAGCAGTTCCTACAGCCAAGTCAGCATAGTTACCGATGAAACTCCAGCCTGAAGTAAGCAAATTTGCAAATGATTTACCAATCAGTGTTGCTGGAGCACTAGAGCCGGTATAAGCCAGTACCGAAATATCCGCATCACCTGATTTCCATCCAATTGACAGACTTTGCAATGTTACCGCTCCGCCGGTAAATGTGAATAATGCAGCATCAACTCCTACAGCATTGTCGACAGCGTGTTCAGGCGCCACTCCTACCGCTTCATCCGCGTTATTTATGCCAATTCCACCGGAATACGGAGTAGCAGTTGCTGCTGCGAAAGTAGTGCCAGCGCTGCCATTTCCTGTGCCGGCAGCGCCAGGAAGATTAGTTGAAAATGCGCTTGCGGAAGCGGTTATTCCTGAAGCCGTTGACATAGTTGCACTAGGATTGGTAAATGTCCAGGAAATAGCAGCTTGCCCAGTCGGAGGTATGCTTAGCGCTACTGTAAATAAAAGTAAATTAATTTTTAACACGAGCTTTTCTCTCGGTTTTTCTGTTTATGGATCGTTATATTCGGGTAATAAAATAGCTTCTAAATGCACGATGCCAACTGCTTGGCCATCCTTGCTAAAATAACTTAAGCAGAATTTATGCCTTAAGATAATGTCAATAATTTACAATAGTTTAGCTCAGACTTATCAAAATGGTTATCCATTAAAATATTAATATGTAAAGGGGATTGACGAGATACGGTGTAATATTTTTTATTTATATATTTGGTTTTTTTAAGAGATTCTTAAGAATTATAAGTAAACTCTTTTTTTTAAAAAATGCCCTGCCACTTTTATTAAATTCCAAGGGTGAAATTTAAAAGTGACTCTTATATAAATTACAACCTACTGAAATTAAAAGAATATATTTTAAATGTCTTAAAATCAGCCAACAAAGCGAATTTATTTTGCGCAGGAATTATTTTTAGCTATATAACTGCTATTTAAAAATTGATTGTGTTAAAAATATCGACATTGACGATCAATAATTGAACTTTATGCTCAAGAGGTTGGCATTAATTTTTGAATTGTTTAAACAATGCACGCGCTTCTTCAATGCCATTAAATGGTTGGTTTCCTTGAAGTGCTTGCTCAAGTTCCGCTTTAGCTTCATCAGTTCGTTTAAGCTTATAAAGTGCAACGGCTATGTGGTAACGGATTTCCGGATCCACTGATGATCGCGAGTGAGCATTGCGCAAATATTCCAAACCCCGGTCAAGTTGGTTATTATGTACTAGAATCCAGCCTAGTGTATCGCTAACAGAAGGCTGTTCAGGAGCTAGTTGCTGAGCTAGTTCTGCATAGTCCAATGCTTTAGAGGGATTACCCGTATTAAAGTAAATATAAGCGAGATTGTTTAATATGAATGGCTGGCTTTTATTGTCACTCAGTAATTGTTCATAATATTTTTGAGCTTTATCCAATCGTCCTGCCTGAAGATATTCTTCTGCAAGCGCCTGTACAGGCATTTTATCTTCTGGATGTGCTTTTAACCCCTTGTTCAAGAATATTTAAAGCTTGTTGGGAGTCCTTTGAAAGCTTAAGCGCCATATATAGTCGCATCAACAGGTCGTCATTTTTTTCTCTATCGAAGGCAGATTGATAGCTCATAGCCGCCTGTTTAAAATTTTTGTCCTGACTATCAATATCGCCTAAAAGCCGATAGCCAACTGCCTGACGTGGATATTTTTCCAGCAATGCCTGAGCACCATTTAATGCAAATATCTTTTTTCCATGCATTAACTGCATTTCTGTCAAGGCTATTTGAGCCGGTATAAAATTCTCATCACCTTGTACAGCCTTTTGTAATGATTTTATTGCACCCGTATAGTCTGCCAATGCTATTTGCTGCTTTGAAACTTGATAAAGTTGTTTAGCATCAAACCCCGCGTCACGGGACATTCCTTGAAAAATAGCTGTTGCCTTTTCCCGGTTACCGGTCGCCATATAGCTACGGGCTAGCGCATCAAGTAACTGGGGATCATGAGGCGAAATTTCCTGGCCATCATTCGCCACGCGCAAGGCTTCTGGAAATTTGCCGACTTTAAGCTTTAAATCAATCAACGCTAAGATAGCAGGTAAAGATTTTGGCTCCAATTTCCTAGCGTTCTCCAGCAATTCGGTAACCTCATCAAAATGTTTTTGGGTCTGATAAACTCGAGCCAATTCAATCAAGAGAGCGATATCTTCAGGAAATTTTTGATTAAGCTTAGTCAGCCTCTGTTTGGCTTGACCCGGTTTTTTCTCAGCAACATCCAGCTTGCTTAAATTGAGTTGTGCAGTTATAAAATCTGCATCGAAAGCGATTGCTTTTTCAAAACTGAGCCTGGCTAATCCATTTTGCCCCGCTGCGAGTTGAGCAGTTCCTAAAAGATTAAGTAAAGTCAGGTTTTCGGGTTCATGTTCATGCATTAATTTTGCAATTCTCAGAGCCTTTGTATTTTCACCGCGGTTAATATATATGATAAGCAGGGTTATACCGGCTTTGGTATTTTCCGGTTTATTCTTGATCGCCATTTCCAGTTCTTCAATGGCAAGCTCTTCCTGTCCCATGGCAAGGCGATTGAGTCCGAGCTCTGTATGAATGTTATCGCCATGAGTTTCCATGGTAGAAGCCTTTTCCAGCAGGGAATTTGCTTTATCGTGTCTTCCGGTTTGCATATAAGCAGTTCCCAGAAGAAGCATAAACTTATAGTCATTAGGGGCATGAATAAGTGCGGGTTCGAGGAGTGCTATCACTTTACCCGCTTCGCCGCTTGCCAATAAAATAGAGCCTAGTAATTTATAAGGGCCTGGTTGCGCCGGGAATTGTTCAATATATTTTCTTAAGTAGCCTGAAGCTCGTTCAAATCGTTCAAGGCTATAATTTACCAAGCCGGCCAGCATTAAACTTTATAAGTGTTGGGTAAGAAATTCGGGTTTTATTTTGTTGAGAATATCAGCAGCTACTTCCAGCTCTTTGCGGGCTGCCTCTTTCTGATTATTTCGTTCCAAAAGGACAGCATGAAGATAGGCTGCCTTAGGATCGAGAGGATATTTTTTTCGTAAATATTCTAAATCTGCCTCAGCTTGATCGTTTTTGGCTAAATCCATGAGGATTCCGGCGCGGGCAGTGCGTGCATCCAAATGTTCAGGCAGGATTTCTATAGCCTTGTCATAGCTTTTTAGTGCCGTTTCTAACTCTCCTTTTGCATGTTTAACGGAAGCTTGTACATACCATGCATTAGCATTTTTTGGCTCCATTTGAATAGCTTTGTCAACTGCTTGGGTTGCGCCTCCCAAATTGCCTTGGCGCATGAGGACATTGGCTTTTCCTAAAATAGGTTCGGCTTGCCCCGGATTGAGTTGAGCGGGTATTTCATACTCCTGTAGGGCTTCATTAAGTTGATTCAATTGTAAATGGGCATGCCCCCGGTAAAGATGTAGTTCCGCTTTAAGGGTATTGTTATATAAATCGGGGTCAATTTCTTTTAACAATAGGCTATATCTAAGTTGAGATAAATAGAGTTGCGCTTGTGATGTAACAATTAATGACTTATCAGCTCCCAGTTTTTCGGCAAGTGAGAACTCATATTCTGCAGCGGAAAGATCCTTTTCAGTTAAATAGACTTGGCCTAGCAAAATATGTGCAGCCAGATAACCGGGATTCTGTTGAATGGCATTTTTTAATCCAATAATTGCAGCTTTATTATTATTGTTACGAAATTGAACAACGGCTTCTTCATAAAGACGGCTTGCCTGAATAGTCTCGGTGGCATAAATATCAGGCGCTGATGCAATAATTGTTATCAATGCAATTAAAAAATAGGCTTTTGAATTTAATACATTAATATTAACAATTTTGCGACCTGATGCATTAATGCCCGAAGCACGCTTAATTATCAATTGTTGACCGGGATATTTATTAATTATCATGCGGAAAATTATATTCAATAGGATGAGATGATATTTTCTTGCGCCACAGAAAAGCTTGTTCATGAAGACGTTTGAACTTCTGTTTAAAAGTCAGCAGGTATTAATTAGAATAGCAAAAAAGAAAAAACTTGCTCTAAAAGAGCCGGCATTCCTATAAATAGCAGGATGCTGCGATTGCAATATTTATAGGTCATCACAAATGAGGCTTTGTTGGTATTACCTTGATATAAGTTTCAACACATATCTAAATCAGCACTATATTGCTTTCAATTACCTGGAGAGTTTGACGCATTTAGCTTTTCCATATATGATGCGCGGTTATGTTAAATCGATTGCCTGAATATATTGATCCTTTTCATTTGGCTGATAAGCGGGGCATTTTAAAGGGTCAAATAGCATTAAACAGCCTGGATCGTTTGAGAGGTGCGTTATCAAACGATGAAGGGTTTGTTGCTATTGATCTTTTTTTTGCGCGGGAAGGAAGACTGGCCAAAATTGACGGACGAATTACGGCAAATCTGTCGCTCGAATGCCAAAATTGTCTCCAAGCTTTGGAGTGGCCTATTGATAACGTAGTTAAACTAGGTATTGTCAGCTCGATAGATCAAGCTAATCGATTACCCGACGATTATGAACCATTATTAGTTGGGGAAGAAAATATTCTTCTCAAGACAATTATTGAAGACGAGTTATTGCTTATATTGCCCGAATTTCCCAAACATCAGCATAATTGTTTCATCCCGAATTCAGGCAATAACCAATTAGATCCATTATTTGTGGATAAACCATCATCCATAGAAAACCCTTTTTCCATCTTAACCAAACTTAAAAATCCTGGAGACTCTTAATGGCAGTGCAAAAAAGTAAAGTATCACGCTCAAGACGTGGTCAACGTCGTTCACACGATTCTTTAACAGGCAGGGCATTGTCTCAGGATGCCATGACAGGTGAAACTCATTTACGGCATCATGTTACGCCGGACGGCTTTTTTAAAGGTCGTCAAATAGTAATTCCTAATGAGGAAGATGTGTAAGCCTTCCGTTTTTTAGAATGATGCTGTGCCGAATCAAGTCTGGTTCGGCTTCTTTTAATAACTCCGGGATCATCCTTAAGCGTGAGTCTAACAATTTCGATTGATGCAATGGGCGGGGATCGTGGTCCTGAAGTTACCATTCCCGCTTCACTGGATTGTCTAAAAAACAATCCGGACTTAAAACTGATTTTAGTGGGCGATGAAGCTGCTATCCTACAATATTTGGCCCACAGGATTGATGAATACAGAGAGAGGCTCACTATCAAGCACGCATCACAATGCGTCGGAATGGATGAATCACCCTCTAAGGCCCTGAAAAATAAAAAAGATTCATCGATGCGCGTTGCCATTAATCTGGTTCGCGACGGCTATGCAGATGCATGTGTCAGCGCCGGTAATACCGGAGCATTAATGGCTATTGCACGCTTTGTGCTGAAAATGATTCCAGGTATTGATCGTCCAGCCATTATTTCCACTTTACCTACCATTTACGGCCACACTCATGTGCTGGATTTAGGTGCCAATGTAGATTGCAGTGCCGAGCATCTTTTTCAATTTGCGGTAATGGGGGCGGAACTGGTTAAAGCCGTTGAAAACATAGACTATCCAAAAGTAGGCTTGTTAAATATTGGCGAAGAAGACGTCAAAGGTAATGAGCAGGTTAAAGCGGCGGCAAAATTACTTGAAAACTCGACCTTAAATTATATTGGCTATGTGGAAGGGGATTCCTTAAATGCAGGCAATATTAAAGTCGATCTGATCGTTGCGGACGGTTTTGTAGGAAATGTTGCGCTTAAATCAATTGAAGGCGCAGCAAAAATGATCGGGACTGCATTAAAAGATGCTTTTAACCAAAACAGCCTGACCAAATTGGTCGGATGTATTGCTTATCCTGTTCTTAAGTCTTTTAAAGAGCGGATAGATCCTCGTCTATATAACGGCGCCAGTTTTTTAGGACTTCGGGGACTTGTAATTAAAAGTCATGGCGGTGCCGATGTGCTGGCTTTTAAGACTGCAATACATCTTGCTGAAATTGAGATTAAAAAGGATGTCATCAGAAAAATAAGCGAGCAGGTTGAAAAAACCTTGTCCACAAGAGAAATTGCATGACCTTCTATTCGAGAGTAATCGGCACCGGAGGATATCTGCCGGAAGAAGTCCGGACTAATGAACAAATATCACAAACTGTTGATACCTCGGATAGCTGGATTTACGAAAGAACGGGCATTAAAAGCCGCCGGATTGCCGGACCGAATGAAACGGCTTCAAGCATGGCTGAAATTGCTGCAAGACAGGCGATAGAAGCAGGCGCTTGCGACCCTGAAGAAATTGATTTGATTATCGTTGCAACAGGAACTCCCGATCGTATTTATCCCAGCACCGGTTGCTTGCTTCAGCAGCGCTTGAGGATTAAAAATTGTGTAGCATTTGATATCCAGGCGGCCTGCTCGGGTTCAATTTTTGCATTAAGTATTGCAGATCAATATATTAAATCAGGTATAGCGAAGAAAGTTCTCGTTATCGGCTCTGAAATCTGTTCGCGCGTTGTTGACTGGACGGATCGGGGTACCTGTATCTTATTTGGTGATGGCGCGGGAGCCGTATTACTCAGTGCTTCTGATGAAATGGGTATTTTGTCAACGCACATTCATTCTGATGGAGAGTATGAGTCACTTCTTTACTGCCCAAACCCTCAGGCTGCTACCGAAGCAAATAA
Source organism: Methylobacter sp. (assembly GCA_028716975.1). Classification (GTDB taxonomy): domain Bacteria; phylum Pseudomonadota; class Gammaproteobacteria; order Methylococcales; family Methylomonadaceae; genus Methylobacter_B. Next base: position 65,351 of record JAQUOU010000010.1, read on the forward strand.
ACAGGAAGCAGGCTACATTAATATGCGGGGCAATGAAGTATTTAAAGTAGCCGTCAATACATTAGGACGCATTGTCGATGAGACACTGGCTGCAAATAATATGGATAAATCTGAAGTTGACTGGCTGGTTCCGCATCAGGCGAACACACGGATTATTGAAGCGACGGCAAAGAAATTAAAAATGTCTATGGATCAGGTGGTTATGACTCTTGAAAATCAGGGCAATACATCGTCTGCTTCGGTGCTTCTTGCATTCAATGAAGCAGTTCGTGACAAACGTATTCAGCGCGGTCATGTAGTATTGCTTGAAGCATTTGGAGCAGGATTCACCTGGGGTTCTGCATTAATTAAATACTAAGTCAACTCTATATGATCAGGCAAAATTATAAGTTAGCTTTTGTTTTTCCAGGGCAGGGCTCTCAATCTGTGGGCATGCTATCCGAATTGGCTGCCGCTTATCCTGAAGTAAAACAACTATTTGAACGCGCTTCCGATGTGCTGGATAAAAATTTATGGGCTATCGTTACAGAAGACCCTGAAGATGAGCTTAATCAAACGCATAATACGCAGCCGGCCATGTTGGCTGCAGGCGTTGCGGTTTGGGAAATCTGGTGTAAGTACAGTGAAATCCGTCCGGGCTGGATGGCCGGGCATAGCCTTGGCGAATATACGGCACTGGTTTGTTCAGAAGCGATATCTTTTGAAGATGGCATAAAACTGGTTTCCGAGAGGGGACGCTTGATGCAGGAAGCCGTGCCCGCCGGACAGGGTGCAATGGCGGCAATTTTAGGTCTTGAAGACCACCAGGTTGTTAAAGTTTGCGCGGATACCGCAGAAACAGAAGTGGTTTCTGCCGTCAATTTTAATGCACCAAGCCAAGTGGTTATTGCTGGAAACGTGGCCGCTGTAGAAAGAGCAATGGTGGCAGCAAAAGAGGCTGGAGCTAAGCGAACCGTAAAATTACCGGTCAGTGTTCCATCTCACTGTGCACTAATGGCTTCAGCCGCAGAAAAGCTGGATAAATATTTGCAGAATACAGCCATTGATATACCGGAAATGACGTTAATTCATAATGTAGATGTCGCTTCGCATAATGCGCCGGAAGTTATCCGTAACGCACTAAAGGAGCAACTCTATAAGCCTGTGCGTTGGTCGGATAGCATTAGATTTATGCATGATCAAGGTGTTACCTGTTTTGTTGAATGCGGTCCCGGCAAAGTATTAATCGGGTTAAACAAACGTATTGCAAAGAATGCCGAGCATATGGCTTTGTATGACCCAGAGACATTAAGTAAAGTATTGGAGCAGCTAAATGACTAAACAAATAGCTTTAGTTACAGGCGCCAGTCGCGGCATAGGCAGGGCAATCGCTGAAAGACTGGCTGAAGATGGCTTTTTCGTTGTAGGCACAGCGACATCTAATAATGGCGCCGACTCAATTTCCGCTTATTTAATCGGCAACGGCAAAGGCATAAAGCTGAATGTAGCCGACCCTGATTCTATTGCAGAAGTCATTAAAAGTGTAAATGATGAATTTGGGGCACCCACTGTATTGGTCAATAACGCCGGTATTACTCGGGATAATTTGTTGATGCGAATGAAAGATGAAGAATGGGACGATATTATTAATACTAATTTAACTTCTGTTTTTCGCATGAGCAAGGCAGTGCTGCGGGGCATGATTAAAGCCAGGGCAGGGCGCATCATTAATATTTCATCGGTAGTAGGGGCTACCGGTAATGCGGGACAGGCAAATTATGCCGCTGCAAAAGCCGGAATAATCGGATTTGCCAAATCAATGGCCAAAGAAGTGGGCTCGCGAAATATTACTGTCAATACAGTGGCGCCCGGTTTTATCGATACCGATATGACAAAGGAACTGGGCGATGATATTAAAAATGCATTACTCGCATCTATTCCGTTATCTCGTCTTGGCGACGCCAAAGAAATTGCCCATACTGTTTCATTTCTGGCTTCTGAAGGGGCGGCTTATATTACCGGTGAAACCATTCACGTTAACGGCGGTATGTTTATGCCTTAATATTGTGACATTATTGCAATATAAAGTATAATTCCCCCGCCGTCTGGAATTGCCGGAGACGGGATTTCTAGTAAAAACAACAACAATACTATTGTAAGTATCAGATTAGACGCTGATCAACTTACATTGTTTGAGGATAATAATTATGAGTAACGTTGAAGAACGAGTAAAAAAGATTGTTGCAGAGCAATTGGGTGTTAAAGAAGATATCGCTACTGATGCTTCATTCGTAGATGATCTTGGTGCTGATTCTCTTGATACAGTTGAACTCGTCATGGCTCTTGAAGAAGAATTTGAATGCGAAATTCCAGACGATGAAGCTGAAAAAATCACAACAGTTCAACAAGCTATAGACTACGTAGAAAAAAACGCATAAATAACTGCTACTGAGGGGTGATAACCCCACCCATACCCCTTAGTAGCAATATCTCCTTATTCCCACCTTCACTTTTCTTACAGTACGGTACATTACATTGAGCATACGTCGGGTTGTAATAACTGGATTAGGCGCAGTTACGCCCTTAGCTAATACTGTCGCAGAAACCTGGGATGGTATAATTAATGGCAAAAGCGGCATAAGCTCAATTGATTCTTTTGATATTTCTCCTTTCGCCACTACATTTGGCGGAGTCATAAGAAATTTGGATATTACCCGGTATATCGAAGATAAAGACGCTAAACGTATGGATGGTTTTATCCATTACGGTATTGCTGCGGGTTGTCAGGCAATTGAAGATTCGGGTATTGAAGTAACCGAAGCCAATGCGGAACGTATCGGCGTTGCTATTGGTTCAGGAATTGGCGGCATTACCGGAATTGAAGAATGCTATGCCACTTATGAAAAAAGCGGTCCGCGCCGCATATCACCTTTTTTTGTTCCCGGCAACATTATTAATATGATTTCCGGTAACCTTTCAATCAAATATGGATTAAAAGGTCCTAACTTCGCTATTGTTACTGCCTGCGCCACCGGCACCCACAACATTGGTGATGCCGCACGATTAATTAAATATGGCGATGCCGACGTAATGGTTGCCGGTGGTGCAGAACGCTGCACAACATCACCGACTGCAATGGGAGGATTTGTGGCGGCAAAAGCTTTATCTCGTCGAAATGATAATCCACAAGCCGCGAGCCGGCCCTGGGATAAAGACCGTGACGGCTTCGTATTAAGTGATGGCTCGGGTGTTGTTGTTCTGGAAGAATTGGAGCATGCAAAAAACCGTGATGCAAAAATTTATGCTGAAGTGGTTGGTTATGGCATGAGTGGCGATGCCTTTCACATTACCACGCCTTCGGCGGGTGGAGAAGGCGCCGCGCGCTGTATGAAAAATGCATTGAGGGATGCGGGATTAAACAGTGAAGATATTGATTATATCAATGCACATGGTACATCAACCCCCGCCGGTGATATCGGGGAAACCCATGCCATGAAAGCAGCGTTGGGTGCTCATGCCTATAAAGTAGCCATCAGTTCAACAAAATCCATGATTGGGCATTTATTGGGCGCTGCCGGGGGTATTGAAGCTGTACTGACTGTATTAAGCATTAAAAACCAGATTGCGCCACCTACCATTAACCTGGAAAATCAGGGTCCTGAATGTGATCTTGATTACGTGCCGAATATTGCCAGAAATATGAAAATCAATGTGGCTATGTCCAATTCATTCGGTTTTGGCGGCACCAATGGCACGTTAATTTTTAAGCGATACGATTAGTTTGTAAATCGTATCTTTAACAACTGATGCTCTTTGATGATTATCCTGATAAATGGAGAATACAAAGAGTATATTGAAATAGTTGATCGCGGATTTCAGTATGGCGATGGATTATTCGAAACGATTGAAGTGAAAAACGGACAGTCTGTATTTCTTGACCGGCATTTAGACCGGTTAAATGCAGGTTGCAATCGGCTCCATATCCCCCTTACGAATATCGAACTTCTTACTTTTGAAGCTAAAGAGCTTGGCAAGTATTCAAGTGCCGCTGTTCTCAAGATTATTATCACCCGCGGTTCAGGCGGGCGAGGTTATCGTCAACCGGATATGATCCAGCCTACCCGCGTATTGAGTCTTTATCCTTTTCCTGATTATCCCATTGTCTATAAAGAGCAGGGCATTACTGCCCGTTTCTGCGATACCCGTTTAGGTTTAAATCCTGCGCTTGCAGGTCTTAAACACATGAACCGGCTTGAGCAGGTATTGGCAAGGGCTGAATGGAATAATCCTGCAATTCAGGAAGGCATAATGATGGATATGAATGATTATGTTATTGAAGGTACAATGACTAATCTTTTCTATATTAAGAATGCTACACTTTACACCCCGTCACTAGCTCAATCAGGTGTAGCCGGCATTATGCGCAGTATTATTATGACAGTAGCATCCGAGCATCAGCTTCCTGTAACAGAACAAGCCTTTACCAAAGATGCTTTACTGTCAGCTGATGAAGTGTTCGTCAGTAATTCAATTATCGGCATATGGCCGGTTAATAAAATCGCAAATACACTTTTCCAGGTTGGCTCCATAACCAGGCAAATACAAATCTGGGTAGACATCTTTAAAAATGAGGCGCTCCGGTGTGATCAATAAGATTATCGGCTTTACATTGATAATTTTAAGCTTCATCGGAGGATGGGAATGGATGGATTACCAAAATGCTTTAACTCTTCCGGTGGTAACCGGCAAGCAACCAGTTTATATAGAAATCAACAAAGGTGACTCTTTAACCCAGATTACCGATAAACTTGTTGAGCAAAATCTGGCTATCAAACCGTTCTGGTTTAAGGTAATCGCTTTTCAGGAAAAAGTCGCCAAAAAACTCAAAACAGGGGAATACGAATTAACGCCAGGTGTAACTATACCGGAAATATTAGCCCTGTTTGAGCAGGGCAAGACCAAACAGTACGCGATTACTTTCCTGGAAGGCTGGAGCTTTAATGAAGTTGTACAGGAAGTCGAGAGCAACCCTAATCTTGAACACACACTTAGCTTCAAACCTCCTCCGGAGCTTAACAGTTCAGGTAAAGCTGTTGATTTTCAGGATGTAATGTCAAGGCTGGGGGTTGACACAAAATCTCCCGAAGGCTTATTTTTTCCGGATACCTATTTTTTCGAAAAACATATGTCGGATGTCTCTTTATTAAAAAGAGCCTATGACAAAATGCAGTTGGTCCTGCAACAGGAGTGGCTCAAGAAGGCTGAAAACTTACCCTTTAAAACTCCCTATGAAGCATTGATTCTGGCTTCAATTATTGAGAAAGAAACCGGTACAGTTGTCGAGAGACCCTTAATAGCAGGAGTCTTTATTCGTAGGCTGGAAAATGACATGTTACTTCAAACCGACCCTACGGTGATTTACGGCATGGGTGAAAATTATCGGGGTGATATTGGCTTTAAGGATATAAAAACGGCTACGCCTTACAATACTTATGTGATTAAAGGCTTGCCGCCCACGCCGATTGCCATGCCGGGACGCGATGCGATTTATGCCGCCCTGCATCCGGATAAGAGCAAAAATCTTTATTTTGTGGCCCGGGGTGACGGTACTCATGTGTTTTCGTCAACTTTAAAGGACCACAACCAGGCTGTCAATATTTACCAACGGAAGAAAAAATGACAATTGTTACCCCTGTTGGTATGTCCCGGAAAAGAGAGGGCAGAGGTAAATTTATTACCCTGGAAGGGGGGGAAGGGGTAGGCAAAACCACTAATCTGCCTTTTATACAAGATTATTTGCAACATCATAATATACCGGTAGTTGTAACTCGTGAGCCCGGTGGAACCCGGTTTGCAGAAAAAATACGCCACCTATTGCTGGATGCTGAAAGTGAGCCGCTTTCAGAGCAAGCTGAATTATTGCTGATGTTTGCAGCAAGAGCGCAGCATATCAGGCATATTATCGAACCTGCTTTGGCGCACGGAAACTGGGTGCTTTGCGATCGCTTTACAGACGCAACCTACGCTTATCAAGGCGGAGGGCGGGATATGAGCTTCAGCACCATAGAATGGCTCGAAAACCTTGTGCAAGGTCCATTAAAACCTGACTTAACCCTTTTACTGGATATGCCTGTTGAAACAGGAATGACGCGCGCCAAAGAAAGAGGAGGTGAGTTCGACCGTTTTGAATCAGAAAAAATCAGCTTTTTCGAAAGGGTCAGACAAGCTTATTTAATGCAGGCAGAACGCTACCCGGAGCGCATCAAACTTATTAAAGCGAATCAACCGTTAATTGATGTGCAAGCTGCAATTGCTAATGCCGTTCAGCCGTTATTGATGTGACACTGATGAATCAATTATTGCCCTGGCAGCAACAAAACTGGCGGCATCTCCACCATTATATTTTGCAAAAACGCATTCCCCAGGCTTTACTGATAACCGGTAAAAAAGGCTTGGGCAAACAGCATCTTGCCCAGCAATTCGCTTTCGCGCTGCTGTGTGTGACACCACAGCCAGACGGTTTGAGCTGCGGTCATTGTGACCGGTGTAAATTACTCAATGCTGAAACACATCCTGACTTTATCTGTTTAAATCCTGAAGAACCCGGAAAAGCTATTACTGTGGGGCAGATTCGCAGTCTAGTCGCCAAACTAACCTTAAAACCTCAATTTGAGGCTTATCGTGTTGTTGTTATAAATCCTGCCGAGCAAATGAATAATGCAGCGGCCAATGCTTTTTTAAAGTGTCTTGAAGAGCCGACTGAACGCACTATCATTATATTAATTACTGATAAGCCGGCAAAGCTGCCGGCGACAATAGTAAGCCGGTGCCAGAAACTTGCTGTTGATTCTCCCGATAAAGAAACTATCTTTAGCTGGTCTAAATTAAATAACTTAAAGCTGTCGCATGACACTGTTTCTATAGTGTCCGGCCTGGCGCAAGGCGCTCCGTTACTGATGCTGGAGTATGCCCACGATGAAACGCTCATATTGCGTAATAAATGTTTTAATGCATGGATAGCGATAGCAAAACAACAAAACTATCCCGTCATTATTGCTGAAGAATGGTATAAATTACCTGAAGCGCCATTAATATTCTGGATTACCTCATGGATTATCGATTTAATCAGATGTTTTTATCAAGTTAAAACAGAAAATTTATATAATCCGGATCTGAACGAGTCCTTGCAAGAACTGTCGCAACAACTAGAATTAAAAGGGATTTATAAATTGTACGATTTATTGCTCAACAGTCGGCAACGGCTGGGTACGCAAATAAACAAGCAATTAATGTTTGAAGAAATTCTAATACAATGGTCTGAACTTAACCGGAGCAGATAGTTACCATGGCAGAATCAGCGGCACCCCGGCAAGGTATATTGTCACTTTCCATTAAAGATAAAAATGCATTGTATGCAGCCTACATGCCTTTTGTTATTAACGGGGGCTTGTTTATTCCTACTAACCGGCAATATGAAATGGGCCAGGAAGTATTCATGCTGCTGAATTTAATGGAAGAAACCGAACGTTTGCCCATTGCCGGTAAAATAATCTGGAAAACGCCGCCTGGATCAGAAGGCTATAGAACAAGCGGTATCGGCGTACAGTTCAGTGATCAGGACGGCGGCACGGCGCGCAATAAAATTGAAACCTATTTAGCCGGAGCCTTAGCTTCCGATCGTTCAACCCATACCATGTAATTCCGCCTCATGCTTATTGACTCCCACTGCCACCTGGATCGTATTGACCTGAAGCCGTATCAAAATGATTTCGGCTGTTTCATACAGGAGGCAGAAAACAGCCAAATTGATCACATGCTCTGTATAGCCATTGATCTGGAATCCTACCCGGCAATGCTGGATTTGGTGTCGGGATATCCGCAAATATCCGTTACTGTGGGCGTGCATCCCAATACTCAGGATGGGAATGACCCGAGTGTTGATGAACTTGTCGCTTTAGGGAGTCAGGACAAAGTAATAGGAATAGGGGAGACCGGCCTGGATTATTTTCGCAGTGAAGGTGATCTTGGCTGGCAGCAGCAACGTTTCAGAAACCATATTAACGCTGCAAAAATATTAAAAAAACCGTTAATCATACACACTCGCGAAGCCAAGCAGGACACGCTGCGCATTCTGGAAGAAGAGAGGGCCGGCGAAGTAGGCGGCATTATCCATTGCTTTACGGAAGACTGGGAATTTGCCCAAAAAGCCCTGGATTTGAATTTTTATATTTCCTTCTCCGGTATTGTTACTTTCAATAACGCAAAAGAAATCAAGGCAGTGGCGAAGAAAGTGCCCGCTGATCGTTTCCTTATTGAAACCGATTCTCCCTACTTGGCGCCGATGCCGTTTCGTGGCAAAGCCAATTATCCGATGTACGTGCGTTATGTTGCCGAGCATATAGCAGAGCTACGCGGCACGACATTAAATCAGATTGCTGACTTATCAACAAAGAATTTTAATTCTCTTTTTAAACTTAATTAAACTCAGCAATCAAATTGAATACTTTGGCTAATTCCTCGTGCGTATTATAAAAATGGGGTGAAAACCGGATTCCTTCGCCACGCAATGCACAAATAACCCCGTTGTTTTGTAAGTGTTTATATAACGCATCATTGGGAATCACGCAGTGTTTAAATACCACAATACCCGATTTAAGCGGATCTTGCCGTTGCGATAATAGGATCAGCTGCTCATTTTTATCAATTTCCTCCATTAGATAACTTGAGTTTCCAATAACCAAAGACTCGACAACCTCCATTCCTGTTTCCAGCAATAAAGACAGGCTGGCGGAAAAAGCATGAATCCCCAGCATATTGGGACTGCCGCATTCAAAGCGGCGGGCGGTAGGGTGAATTTCCCAAGGCTTATTTTCATAATTATGAATATCTTTCATCATATGCCAGCCGTATTGCGTCAGCCTCAGTTTTTCTCTCGCAGTTGGCGTGGTGCAGAAAACACCCAAGCCTTCAGGACCAAACATCCACTTATGCCCATCGGCCATCACGAAATCTGCTTGATAAGCCTGTACATCAAACTGAACAGCTCCCAGGCTTTGAATGGCGTCAATACAAAATAATATATTGTGCCGGTTACAGAATGAACCTATTTTTTCCAGGTCCATACGCAGACCTGAGGCAAATTGTATAGAGCTTATCGTTAACAAGCGCGTATTACCGTCAACCAGGGCAAACAGGGCATCTTCTGGAGAATCGGAACTATTCAGGTCGGCTTGATGAAACTCAACGCCCAGCGTTGCCAGGGATTCCCACGGCAGTCTATTGGAGGGAAATTCCTCATTGCTGGAAACAATATTATCGCCGGCTTGCCAATCCAGGCCATAGGCAACAAACGATAATGCTTCCGACGTATTTTTAACCAAAGCAATATCATCTGCGGACGGCGCATTCAATAAAGTCTGTAATTGCGTGCGTAACTCAGCTTCCTTATTTAGCCAGTCCGGATAAAAGCGTGAACCGAAATGCGTATTTTGCTCTGCAAATTCAATTACAGCCAAGCCGGTTCTTTTGGGCCAGGGAGCTACAGCCGCGTGATTTAGGTAAATTAAATCATCAGATAATGGGAATTCAGAATGTTTCATTGAGACGTTTCATAAGTAATAATAATTTCTGGTAATACATCTGCTTTATGTCGAAAGTACGGGCGGATAATACCAGGGATCGCCAGGTTTTTTTCACAGGATGAGTATGCCAGATTGTTTTTTTCATTGCTTAGCCAGACAAATTGGCCGCGCTTACGCATCAACTCCTCGACCTCTGCGAACGTGATTTTTATATCCCTGGCTTCAATGCTTATTTGTAAACCAAACCAATTGATTTTCGTTTGCTGCCTGATTTCTGCTTGCATTGTAAATTCTATTTAAGCGATCTAGCAAACTTTCGTCATTTTGTTTGAATGCTGTTTTATTCTTTATTTAGAACACCTATTGAAGAGTTTAAAGCTGACCGAGTCAGATTGTGCCACGGCTAGCCGATTAAGGCAGTTATCTGGCTTCTGAGTTATTTTTCGACCGCATACTACGGCAGGAAAAACAGCTTGCCCATCAGTGTAGCGAACGTCCTGCTCAAACACGTACCCAACTGCGGACGCTCTGTGCTACAGCACCTAACCAGCTCTGGGATAATCGGTGCTCGTCTTTTGCGCAACCTTATAATGCCCGCATTTTTAGGACGAATGTGATTAACTTTTTAGGCATTTTTCATGGTATCTATTGCGTGAACTCGCTTTAACCCCGACTCTGATTTTTCACTTAACCATGCTTTAAAGTGTACATTTAATTCTGGTGGATGTGCTAAATGTATCTTCCGCTGTAACTCATGGAAGCAGCGAACCGGACGGAAGCTCCTCGAATTTTAGTCGCGAATAGCACTATCAATACCGGCGTTTTATCAAGCGTGCTGTTTGCGAAGTGGAAATGCAATCGGTCGATGTCGAGGGCATAAAGTCATTGCTGCGATGTTCGCATCCCCTTGCTGGGTGAGAACGATAAAGGCAAAGCAGTATCCAAATTAAAATGAATAGGCTTCTACGCATTCACTTTTTGAGGCTTAACCATTCGCCCCCCGTTTTTTTTGCTTAACGCAGGTTTGTATGTGGGCTATTTGACTCGGCGGTAAATTTAACAGCCATATTTGGTGCCAACATTCATCAACGGAGTAAGTGCCTCTGCCGCCGTTGGACGACTGAAATAGTAGCCCTGGCCTTCATCGCACTGCTGATCCCGAAGGAAGGCGCAGTGCTCGCGGGTTTCCACCCCTTCCGCAATGACGCCGAGCTTGAGACTTTTGGCCATGTTAATCACGGCGGTGACGATAGTGGCATCGTCCGGACTGCCCGTCATCCGTCTCACAAACGCCTGGTCGATCTTCAGTGTGTGGATCGGAAACTGCTGCAAATAACTGAGGCTTGAATAGCCCGTGCCAAAATCATCGATTGCCAATTTTATGCCAATGTCGGTTAGCGCCTGCAATACGGATTCGCTAGACTCGGTATTTTGCATCAGCACCGTTTCGGTCAGTTCGAGCTCCAGACAGGGTGGCTTCAGGCCTGTCTCTGCAAGGATAGCCTGTATATTTTTGATAAAGTCCTTGTCAGAGAACTCAAGTGTGGACGTATTGACGGCCATGGTAATCGGCAGGCCGCCAGCCTCTCGCCAAGCCCGGGCTTGAAGGCAGGCTTCGCGCATTACCCAGCGGCCTATCGGCAGGATGAGGCCGGAGTCCTCGGCGATAGGCACGAACTGCGCCGGCATTACCAGCCCTTGTTTCGGATGCTGCCAGCGGATGAGCGCCTCGACGCCGGCTATCGTGCCGGTATGAAGATTTATTTTCGGCTGGTAGTGCAACACAAATTCCTGCCGTTCCAGAGCGCGGCGCAGGCTGGCTTCGATGGCCTGACGCTGGATGGCCCGAGATGTCATGTCCTGCTCGAAGAATTGGTAATGGTTGCGGCCGGTTCGCTTGGCGACGTACAGGGCGGTTTCCGCACTCCGGATCAAGGTTTCCGTATCCAGACCATCCTCTGGGTAGAGGCTGATGCCGATACTTACAGTGATGTGGAGATCGTAGCGGTCAATGCGATGAGGCAGTGCGAGGGCTGCGAGTATTTTTTGCGCATAACGCGCAGCCTCTTCGGCCTGCTCAATCGTAGCAAACAATAGCACAAATTCACCTCCACCCTGACGGCTGATGGTATCCGAAGGCCGCACACTCTCAATCAGGCGGTGGGCAACTGACTGAAGCAGCAGATCGCCGACCGCATGCCCCAACGAGTCATTAATGTGTTTGAAGCGATCCAAATCAAGAACCATCACGGCTAGCCGCGCGTTTTGAGCGTGAGCCCCTTCTATCGCTTGGCTAAGCCGGTCTTGCACCAGTAGGCGATTAGGCAAATCGGTAAGCCTATCATAATAAGCCAGATGATCCAGCTGATCTTTAGCGGTTTGAAGTTGTTCGGCCAATTGATGGTCTTCTAGAGTCATTTCAGTCAAAGCAGCCGCTTTTTCGCGCAATTGAACCGACACTTCACGCAATTCAACCGACTTTTCCCGGGCGTCGGCCGTGTCTTCACGCATTTGGACCGTATCCTCTCGGGAAGTGACGGTATCTTCGCGCTGAAGGACCGTATCTTCTCGGGAGGCTGTCACTCTTTCATGCTTTAGCACTGCCGGCTCCTGGTCAATGACAGCGTCTTTCGTGCTTGCACTCTCTTTAGCCAGGTCTGCCTGCAAGCTGTCATTGGAAGGTTTTGATACTTTGGGTTGAGTCGGCTCATCAGGAGCAGAAGCTCCGTCATTATCGGGTCTATTCATTATAATTACCCTCTCTCACCCGGGCGCACGCTAGGGGCTGACCGATGGCCGGCTCGGTATAGTGATGATATGCTGAGGTTAGCTATCTGCCATATTATTACTTTTATCGGTAATGTCAAACAAGCGAATGGCTTATAGGTGACCATAAGGATTCGGGCGAAAATGGACTAGCGGTAGTATTTAAACGGAAATCTTACGAGCCTTAATTTTAACCATTCTTTGGTTGAGAGTATCGCACCTTTAAAACAGTCCGCGTTTAGGATAATGCGCTCTTCGGTTCACAGAATATCCTTTACAAGAAGGTGGCTGATCCTTTCCAGGCCACATGAGCGCGAGGAGTGGCCCTCGCCAAGGCATCCTCGGCCCCATGCCAGCCTTCACAGCCATTGTATCCCTTCCGGCCTCTTGCAAAATTAAGCAGACTTTTAGCTTTGGCATAAAACTTAAAAAACAGAAGAATCAGTTGCCGCTTCCGCGGGGAAATGCGTGAGAGACTGCATATTAATTTGTCGTCATATAATCCCCGGTCAATCATTCTAATTGACCCCCAGGCATGAACTTTTACCCGTGTACCCACTGAAAGGCGCGGACCGAGCACTACCGCATCCAGAAGATCACCGTCCAGTCCAATGAAAGCCGGAATTGATCCGTAATTGAACGGGCAGGGTAAGGGGGAGATAAAATCCAATTTTCCGGTCGAGCCCCGCTTTAAAAAACTACCGCGCGGCACTTCAATAATGACCTCAACCAAAGGTGCTTCTTGGTAACTCTCTACTGAATTAATGGATACAGATGAACCCCCGGTTTTCTTTGATTTTCTCACTTATTCAGTCACTCCATCATTACAAAAATCAAAGCATTCAGACATGTGTTCAGAGTGAAAGCAGAATCCGCATTCAAGTTGAATCAGCATAGGCGCTCATGTTAAGCCAGAATATACAACTATCCTACGGCTAGTTAGTTAAACCCTCATTTCGTGACGCTCCACTTGGCAGGCGAGATTTGGTATGCTCAACTTCGGTTTTTAGGTTAAAGCGAACTATAACCTTTGCCGATAAATTAACCGTAGCACCGATTTTGAGATTACGCGCAAGTCGGGGAGAGCTCGATAATGCAAAGTAAAGCTACTTAATTCTCTGTCCTGTCTCCGATATTATTCAGTGCTATCTCTCTATCTCTTATCTGAAACATTCAGGTAATTTCTCTTGCACTCTGAAGAGCACCACTCGTCCCTGATAAAAAATAAACAATACCACTGATCTAAGAAAGTGTCCGGTTTTTGTGATGCTACATGGGTCTTGATTTGCTGATAATCGAACTATCTAATTAATTCGCAGTTAATTTAAAGGCTGACGATTCAATTACAATACGGTTAAGTGCTACTTTGCGGGAAGATGTAAATGAGATAAATGGCGATAATTTGGCTAACCGCTTAAGCGGAATGCAAAACTTTCCAGACTGCCAGGAAAATTGTCAGGTTGAAACGGCGCACTGCTGCATCATCTCCTCGACCTTTAGTGGAAAATTTTCAAAGCTGTTTGATATCATCCTCAGAACTATTAATACAAAATTGGCTTGAAATAACCTAATAATTTTAGGGAGATCGAAAAATTTCGCCCTATATGTCAGATGGGGAGGTGATTAATTATGCAACATGTAACATCCATGCGCTCGTTCCAAATTATCATATTATTGGCAATTACTTTTACCGTCTTTGGCAACAATGCGGTTCTCGCGGATAATAGCGATAGTAAAAGCTTAAAATCTCCGGAAAAAACCAAACAGCCCCTGTTGACTAGCCAGCGCATTGCGGCTATTCCTCTTAAAATACCGGATAATTTTCCTTTAGGCATTGTGTCGACCATACGGCTCGACGATTTCGCGCTCTTGAAAACAGTCAATGTAGAAGTTCATATCGCCCATCCTCATATTGGCGATCTCCTGGTGCAATTGGAATGCCCCAATGGCCGGATAGTCACCTTAAACAATCATGACGGGGGCCGTAAGAAAAATCTCGATGCGGTTTATCGCGTTACGGAATGCAACAATTCCCAGGCAGCGGGCAACTGGAAGCTACGAATAAGCGATAATGCCCCAACTGCGATGGGTAGCTTATTAAGCTGGAAATTACGCACCACTTCGGATAAAACAGATGAGCCTTTATTCCGTATCAGCGGCGTTAAAGACTGGTATTTGATCGGCAACGCGATGACGCCGGGAAATAATAGTCTTGACGTCCGGGTAGACGTTAGCGGAAAAGTGGAATCAGTGGCAGCTGTTATTGATGAAGGTCATCGGCAACAATTGACTAAAACGGTTGCCGGGTTTGCCGGAGCAATCGATATTACGCAATTGCCGACTGGCGTACATACTATATCCCTGACTGCAAACGGCAGCCAATCGCCTTTTGCTAAACTGGAATTCCGTCGTAGTCACCCGCTGTATGCGCTCTTGACTACGGACTGGGATTCTTCGGATAGCCGTGATTCGATTCTCACGTTACATGAAGAACTTCACAGGGGACATCCCGGCCTTAAAATCACTCATTTTTTCGGGCCCTATACGTTTACCGACCCCGCCGTTTCATCGTTGCGCCGGGCTTATCTTGCTAATTGGCTGCTCCGGCTGCGGGCAACTTACCAGGACGAGATAGGTTTGCATATCCATCCCTTCTGCAATTTTGTCGATACTGTACCCGGCGTTCCATGCCGGTTTAAGCCTTCCGACAGCTATGACAAAGGCGACACCACAGGGTATACGGTTTTGAGCAGCGCTTATAGCAAAAGCGAATTTTTGAAACTGCTACAGGCTGCCGATGCTCTGTTTACCGCTCACGGATTGGGAAAACCTAGTGCTTTTAGAACCGGGAGCTGGGCGGCTAATGCGGACGTACTTAAGGCTCTTGCAGCGGACGGTTTCGTAGCCGACAGCAGCGCCAACAATTGGGCAAAGATTGAGGAATCGCGGGATAGCGGAAACGGCGTGCTTTACAGATGGAACCGCGAACACTGGCGATCCATAAACGATATTTCCCAGCCCTATTATCCGAATACGCTAAATCCCGCGACAGCGGCTAAACCCGCTATTCCGATCCTGGAAATTCCCGATAACGGCAGCATGGTGGATTATGTCACGGGCGATGAAATGATTGAAATTTTTAACGCTAACTGGTTCGGCATGCCGCTGCTTCGTCCTACGACTTTCGTGTTCGGATTTCATCCGGTCAGTTACAGCCAGGGCTTTCACATGCGAATGGAAAAGGCTCTTGCGCATATCGACGGTTTTCTTGCAGCGAATGGCGAAGGACCTGTTGTCTATGAAACCCTCAGCCGCATTTCACATGTTTTTGAAGATTTGTCGAGATCAAGGCCGTCGATAGCGGTCAGTTATTTTCCCGTCTTAACCGCTCCCTCAGCTCAATCAAGGAAGTCACGCTTTCCATCAAGGCCGGTAAATAGTCGGTGGATAAAATGAACGTCCACAAATACGAAACAATCGCATAAATGTTGCCCGTGGAAAATTTGTCAACGTCAACGCTGATAAACAGCACAACAATCAGGATAATCATCATCAACAGCTTGGTAACGGTATAGGCTAGCGAATTCCATTTGGCAATTTCGGTTTGAGGCGTTACCAACCGGTAGTAATAAGCCTTTATGACTTCGGCATTTTGACCCTCGCATAATTTGTACAGGTCTTCACTATTATCATGTAAATTTTTCTGCAATTCGGCCACGTTTTTTCTGTAGCTGTTATAGATGAAAACAATCGGAAAAATAATGGCGAAGCTGACGGCCGAGATGCGCCAATCGTAAAAAAACAATGCAACGATAGCCCCGAAAGTAGCGGAAAACAGCCAAATAACCTCCGGCAAGCGGTCTTTCAAAAAAGTCACAAATTCCTTTGCCAATTCGGCGCGAACCAGCGTTCTGGAAGGCGGATAACCTATTATCGTTGACCTCGCTATGACTTCGCCGGCAATATCGACATATATTTTCGAATATATCCTGCCGCTGTAAAACCTGCTGAATGCGCCTCCCAGCGTATTCAGCAAATAAATGCCGATCCACAAAGATAACGGCAAAACATAGTCGCTTTTTAAGTCATCATTATAAAATTTGTCGATAAGCGCATCGAGCAGCTTGCCGAAAAAAGTAGGTTCTAAAAGCCAGGTAAAGTTTTCAAGAAATATAAAACACACCACGAAGGAAACCTTAAGCGTGTGTTTTTTCATAATCGATTTAATATTCATTGCGCCTCTGTAGCTTAAAGGGGGAGTATTCTGCGTGGTGTCGCAAAGTTTTCCCGATTCAGGGACAATGCGCAACTTTTGGCCATTGAACGTAGTGATGAGCTGCTTTAAAGACGCGCATTTCCCGAAAGACGCCATCTTATACGCTGTTTTTTCTATGTCCGTTAGACGGAAGCCAAGAAACGTAAGCCTGCTGTTGCCATACCATCTTAACTTAATGAACTTAGCGGGGGGAGAGTCACTATTTTTGCGAAAGCTTTTAGGGGATTATTTTTATCAAAATAATAACCTGTTAACGACCGTTATTTGATGCACAAAAAACATTTAAATATATCATATTACGAATATTTTATATCGGACGAGAGCGGCGGTTGAAGCGTACTCGCTTCTTTACAGAGGTTCTTGGATGAATGGATTTACTTATGGAATCTATACACAGTTCCTCGACAAGCTCCCTTCGACAGGCTTCCTTCGACAGGCTTCCTTCGACAGGCTTCCTTCGACAGGCTCAGGACGAACGGTATGCTATTGATTCCGTTCGTGGTGAGTTGGTCGAACCATGAACGGAATCAACCTGGTCAGAGATTCCTTAAGGGTTTTCAGAACAATGGGGAAACCCCGAACCAGGCTTGATGAAAATGCATTACGGTAAGATAGAGTATTAGAGCTACAACCCATTGCCAGGCTTTGAATTCGGCGATGACCAGCGTATTCCGGCCATCCTTGATGGCCTGGAAAGGTATGATTGAAGTCGTCGCAGCGTAACTGTCCCAATGCCGGCCACAGGCTTTTCTCCGCTTGGCGTCGATAGAAATCATCCCGATCAGCACCAGCACGAGCAGTGAACCGAACAACACCAGTGAGGCCACATCGCCGTTGGCAATCAAATGGACAAATGCCCACACTGCGACTCCCCATAGGAAGGGGTGCCGGGTTACACGCTGTATTCCGCGCCCGGGCTCATCTGCCATCAGTAGGTTTTCTCCGCCCACCGCCATGGGGTTCGCCGTCGTCATTCCCAGCACGAGGAGGAGAAACGCTACGAGCATCAGGAGGGCTGCGATGGGCTTGAACCAAGCCAGTTGGCCCCAGGTCTCGATGTAACCGGCAAGCCGATAAGCATGAGCCAGCCAAATAATGCCGAGCAGGGAAAGCAGGGAAAATGCGGCCCGGTAAACGTTTTCGCCCAGCTTTTCGATAACGCGGCTTCGGAGTGAAGTGCCCGCGACACCGAAGTGTAGGACAATAAAGAACAGGGCGGCAAGAATAAGTTGGGGCATGGTGTTCTCCTTGTGATTGAAAATAGGTTAACTTCTCGGGATTTAATTACCATTTATTTCAGGTGAATTTAAACACATGACTGAAATGTTTCATGGTATTTCTTGAAAAATCACCGCTGACGCGGCCTGGAGTTACTATCGAGTTTCCGTTTTAGTCATGTCTAACCGGCATGTTTAAGGTGTCATCAACTACCGGCACTCCTCAGGTGGAATACACTTTCTAACTTTTTCTATCGATAAGCACGACTTTGCCCTCTCATAACAATGAGAATGTCTTAATATCAATAAAAGTGGAATTATTTCCGGTAAATTTGGACGCCGTTTTTCAGCTATTAACCCATACTCCCGGAGTATCCAATTACTCTAGAAGTATAGTGGACCCCGAAGACCGGACAATAGTTTAAGCTATGCTCTGTCGATAAATGAGAAGCAGGAAATGAGCGAAAGCAAACGGAAGATTTATACAGGGGCGCAAAAAGCCAAGATCGCCTTGGAAGCGGTTCGAGGCATAAAGACCATCAATGAGATTGCCCAGGATAACAACGTCCATCCGACTCAGGTTAGTCAATGGAAAAAGGAATTGATGGACACTGCAGGCAGCCTGTTTGATGGTAAGCGGGGACCGAAGCCTACCAATGCACAGAGCGATCCGGATCGGCTGTATGCCAAAATCGGGCAATTGAACAGGGAATTGGACTGGCTTAAAAAAAAGTCTGGACTCAGCCTATAGATGAGCGGCAAGCGTGGATAGCACCGGATAATACACTGGCGCTATCCCTGCAATGCCAGCTGCTCCAGGTTACGCGCTCGGTCGTCTATGCCCATAAAAAGCGTTTACTGAAAGCCGTTGATGAAGATGAATGCCTGTTGTTGCCGTTGCTCGATGCAGAGTATACGCGGCACCCCTTTTATGGCTCACGGCGTATGACGAAATACTTAGGTGGACTTGGGCACAGGGTTAATCGCAAACGAGTTCAGCGCTTGATGCAAACGCTAGGCCTGGCCGGTATGGCCCCTGGCCCTAATACCAGTAAGCCGCATCCGCAACATAAGATTTATCCCTATCTGTTAAGGGGCATCGACATTATTCGCCCCAATCAGGTATGGAGCACTGATATTACTTATATCCGGCTACCGCGCGGCTTCGTTTATTGGGTGGCAATCATCGACTGGTATAGCCGAAAAATACTTTCCTGGCGGTTGTCGAACACCCTGGATGCGGGATTCTGTGTCGACTGTTTGGAAGAAGCCATCAAGGCCTACGGGACGCCTGAGATCTTCAAGAGTGACCAGGGATCACAATTCACCAGCGATGCTTTTACTGGCGTGCGGCTCAACAGCGGCATCACGATCAGCATGGATGGGCGTGGTCGCGCACTGGACAATATTTTTGTCGAGCGGCTCTGGAGAGCGGTAAAATATGAAGAAGTCTATTTGAAGCAGCATGACAGTGTACAGAGCTTGCTGATGGGATTGACCGACTACTTCATGTTTTATAATGAAGAGCGGCGTCATCAATCATTGGGCTATGAAACACCCAGTGTGGTTTACCAAACAGCTAGGGGTGGCGGTGCAATGAGCGTGGATAAATACGGGGCGGCAGAAATATCAGTTCCCGTATCAAAAAATTGGGACAGCGCCATTCAGCTGGAGTGTGAACAGGCCTCTATCTTAAATTAAGGCATTATTTGTCTGGACAATGGGGTCCACCGCTGCGAGACAGGAGTCGAGTAGTCCCCAGAAGCGATAGCGCATGTGTTTTCACGAAGCGTCTTTTTGCGGTGTGAAAATGCAGGCTTTCCGGCATCGCGTCGAGTCATTGGAGAGCAGGTGAGCTACCCCTGGTTGGGTAGCGATCGAGTGACCAGAGCCTGTCCTGAGCGTAGTCGGGAGGAACGGCTGGGGCCGCCGCAGGCATGAGCGGTCGCGTGATTTTTGCCGCTTGTTGGGCAGAGATGCCCATAAAAGCTTTCGCAAAAATAGCGACTCCCCGCTATAAAGCATTGCCTCATAGGCAATCCGAGTTGATGAGATAGGCAGGCAGTCAGAATGAGCAACGCTCTTAGTTACCGCCTGCCCGTCAACAGATACAGCCGTGAGGCATTAAGCGATCTCCTTTGGCTCGGTACCCGCCTAGTGCTCGCTCACTTCTTTTCGACCGTAATCTCGACGCGCCGGTTCTGCTGCCGGTTTTGCGGGTTGTCGCTACCATCGGCGTTAGTATTCGGCGCAACGGGCTTGGTCTCACCGAAGCCGCTGGTCGTGATGATGGATGCGGCAATGCCTTTCTTCTTCACCAGCCAGTCTTTCACCGCCTGTGCGCGTCGTTTTGAAAGCTCGCTGTTTACTGTCGGCGAGCCTTGGGAATCGGTGTGTCCCTCGATGAGCACCTTGCCTTCCGGGAACTGTGTGATCACCGTCCCGACCTTGTCGAGCGTAGCTTCCGCCTCAGGCTTGATCCCGGCTTTACCGGAATCAAAAAGCACGTCGCCTTCGAGTTTCATAGTGACAGCCTTCTCGGTTTCTTTTACCTGAAGTTCCTTACGGGCGGTTTCCTCAATCTGCAGTTGCTTGCGTTGCAGCTCTAACTGCTTCTTCTCCAACTCGAGCTTCTGTCTATCGAGCTCGAGCTGCTTCTTTTGAGTCTCAACTGAGCTTTGGGGTTCTTGCGCAGGCGCCGCCGTAGCTAAACATCCCCACGCCAGCAGAGATGCGCAGATTGATAATCCGGTAAAAGGACAAAATTGTGATGGATTCATAAATTCTAATGCCTCGATTTTCAAAGAATGTTCGGGCTCTGGCATGCCCTTATGGCATGCCGGAACGGCATTGATGCTGACTTCCTCGCTACCATCCGTGTCGGCGGCGAGAATGTGGCGCTTAACACATTATTATCTGTACCAGAATAATTTATACACCAGATTTGACAGGTTAGGCAAAGATAGTTCAAAGACTTAAATTACCTAACGGAATAACGTATGTTTTATGGCCGATAAACCGATATTGGCAATATTCAATGCTCATGCTAGCCGACGATTTAACGTAAAAAATTTCTTGAATAACACTAAACGGCCGGTTTTGGCCCAGGCTATGTAAAAACGTCATAATGTAATTTGGCATCCCCTGAAAGATGGAGCTAAGCCGATGAAACGTTTCTTTGAAGGCGAATGTCACACCCCAACCACCCTGCTGTCGGAGTGCTTGGACGACTAGCCGATACTAATCCAGCACGAGTTGTGACGGTTCATGTTGATGAACTTGATTTGAGTTAATTCGGTCGCTGCGGGACAGGAATCGAGTGGTACCCAGAAGCGATAGGGCGGAGGCCAAGCTAGCGCACAGGCTCTAAGAGAAAAGACCCGCTCTTAACTTATGCGATACGGATTTAATATCTTTTGTCCAAATTCTTAAACCGAACGGAGCTTAGTTAAAACTCCAATTGAACATTTTAACTGCTACCGGGAATCATAGATAATAGACTTTCGTTCGGAAATAAGGTAACAATTATCTGCTCATTCAGACTTTCCAAGCTGTTTTCTTAGATTATTTAGTGATTCGGTTAAAATATAATTTAGCTACGTATTAGCCAAAATTAACAAACCAATTGTTATACCAGGAAATTTGTAGCGTTATAATTCAAATCATTCTTTCAACGTATTTTAAGATTGACCTAATGGAAGATGCTATTTGAAGTTTCGGGAGCAACGCAAAGATGAGGATAGAAATTTGGCAAAAATTATACATGAAGCACAGGGTATAGCGCTGCTTAAGCGCATCGCTTTGAAGGACCGCAAAGCGTTTGAGGAATTTTATTATTTGTACGCAGAGGGCCTTGGTAAGTTTCTTATGAGCATGCTGAAACAGCGAGGCTGGGTCGATGAAGCGGTGAACGATGTGATGTTGACAATCTAGCAATCGGCAGAGCGTTATGATTCTGAACGGGGACGACTGTCCACTTGGTTATTTGGTATTGCCCATAACAAAGGATTGAAAATACTTGAACAGAATGGGCGATATCGGGAAAAATCCCTGGAGGACTATTCAGGTGAGGTGGAGAGTGATGAGGATGATGCGCGTGAGCTATACAACTCCGCCCTGTCTCCTACTTCAGAGCCAGAACATGTAGTCATGGGATGGGAACTGGGTGATGCTATGAATTGGGCGTTTTCCAAGCTTTCTGCCGATCATTTGGCAGTGATCGACTTGTGCTTTGGCGAAGATTGCTCCTATCAGGAAATTGCCGACATTGTTGGTTGCCCGGTCAACACGGTGAAAACCCGTCTGTTCCACGCGCGTAAGCGCTTGGCGGAGTTACTGGCAGGTAAAGGTTTCGCGCTGCCCGGACAGGGTAAGGTAATGATATGACTCAAAATAAACTAAACGACAACAAAGACTCTGAACATACTAAGCTGGAAGGCTTATTACCCTGGTACGTCAATGGCACGCTCTCAGCCAAAGAAAGTGCTGAGGTGGAGCAACATATGACCGAATGCAAATTGCGCCAAAGCGAGGCGTTACGATGCCAAAGTCTGGTTAGCCAGCTGACATCATCTAAGGATATTTGGAAACCTTCGCCGGCGCACTTTGCCGGCATTCTGGCTGATGTACACCGAGTGGAAGCAGAAGCGTCTGCCATAAAGCTCGATACAAACCGAACGAAAACAACGCCGGGATTTTTACAACGCATGGGCGCTTGGATTTCCCAAACGCCCCGGCCAGTGCGTTGGCTGCTGGCCTTTGAAACCTTTGCTTTTGCAGGGCTGGCCTTGTTTGTTGTATGGCCGCAGTCCACCCTTCAGGAAACGGATGGTGTATTTGAAACTCTCTCCAATGCTGAATCACCTGTAATGATCAAAGGCAGATCCATTCGATTGGTGTTCTCTAAGGATATGACAGTAGAGGAATTGATGAGCTTACTGAAACAAGCCAATGCGCAGATTCGTCAAGGCCCGTCCGAAGTGGGAATTTATACGGTTGAAGTACCGGCAGAGCAAGATGGCCGAGCGCTGGGCATTTTACGTGCCCACCCCAAGGTACGGCTAGCTCAGCCGGTTGAATAGCTGTTCAACTAGCCATGATGTCATCAAAGCCACGCTTGTTTTTGTGCCTTATCTCATTATGCTTGCCGGGCTGTACCGGATTGCCTGCACATTTTTTCGAGGGAATTAACGACCTGCCCAAGCAAATGCTAAGCCGCCAAATATTGGTGACGTTGCCTGAAAGCCTTAAATCAGAATGGGGGACAATACGAGAGGAGTTGGCTCGTCAAAATGACATACTGACCTCAGGTGAATTCCCGCTACCCTCTATCGGCGTGGATTGCCTAGTTTACGTAGTGCCGGAACAAGAAAATCTAGGTAAGGTAATTCAACAGCTACGGGCTGATAGTCGCGTGGTGCTGGCTCAGGAAAACCAAGTATTCGAAGGGGTGCAAAGCGGCGAAAACGATACTTTTGCCGACATCAGTTACGCCCCAAAACTCATCCACGCGGATACTGCGCACCGCATTGCGACCGGCAAAGGGGTTCATGTGGCCGTGGTGGACACGGGTGCGGAGAGCGATCATCCTGACCTCAGAGATCAACTGCTGGAAACTGATAATTTTGTTGATGGGAGTAATTACTCTTTTACACACGATCGACATGGTACGGCGGTAACCGGCGTCATTGCCGCAAAGGCTAACGATGGGATCGGCATTGATGGGATAGCGCCGAATGCCGAAGTCAGCATTTTAAAAGCCTGCTGGTATCCGGAAAGCGCAAACGCAAAGCCCAATGCAGCAGTTGGTCTCTGGCGAAGGCGTTGAACGCGGCGATCAGCAAAAAGGCGCTTATCATTAACTTAAGTTTGGCTGGGCCGCCTGACGATTTGCTACGCAAATTGCTGGAAACCGCACATAGGCGTGGCATCAGCCTTGTCGCTGCAACCCTGGAAAAACAAGCGCAACCTGGATTCCCCGCAGATCTGCCCTACGCGATCCCGGTAATCTCAAATGGGCCGGATGGACACATAGATCAGCCCGCTTGGTTGGCGCAATTTCCGGACGTCGTGGTGGCTCCCGGGGTGGAAATCCTGACCACCGTGCCCAACGATGGCTACGATTTTGTGTCGGGCAGTTCGTTGGCGGCCGCTCATGTCAGCGGGATTATTGCCCTGATACTTGAGTTAAAACCCAATCTTTCGCCTGATCAAATTAAAAAGCTACTCCTGCATAATGGTAGGCAACAAACGGCTAAGTCCCTGCATGTCCTGGATGCCTGGGCAATCTTACAAACCCTTAACAGCGAAAATTGAGGATATCTTCCTTAACCCATCAAACCCATCTTACGCTGCTTTTTATACTTTAATTTTCCTGATTACGTTTAAGCTTCAGCCAAAATAGAAGCAAAACGACCTTGGCGATGCTAAAGCTGCGTCACCCCGGCATGGAGTCACGTCAGGCACTCCTGCCTGACGCCCTTCGGGTAAATGCTAATCCGTTCCCGACGGATTAGTCACTACGGGCTTTCCTGCCCGGAGCCCTTCGGGTAAATGCCAATCTGTTCCAGACAGATTTGTGCCGGGGTCCAGGTTACAGGGAAGTAAACTTTGGTGGTGAATCACATCCCTGTATTCTGGATTCATGCGGGGCTTTCCTGCCCCGCACCCCAATGGGGTAAATGCCAATCCGCTCCGGGCGGATGGGTCCGGCGCCAATCTGTCTGGAACAGATTGGCATTTACCCGAAGGGTGGCAGGCAGGATAGCCTGACATGAGTCCATGCCGGTATGGCGTTAAATTGAGACATTGCTGCTTTAGCTGAAAGTTCTACGTAATCAGCTTAATTTTTGCGGTCAGCATGCTGCTTCAGCCTAAAAGGCACTCCTCTCTCCCAAGCAGGTAGAGGCTAGAGTAAGGGAATTAATAAGGTTACCAACTAAAACAAACTTCCTCACCGTCCCTCTCGGCAATAGCTCCTGCATGGACAAGCTACAGAAATGTGGTGGATGTGAAAATGCAGGAAGATTTATTATTATCTAACCTTATAGACATCCAGAGGGGTGGAGCTACCCGCCTTTTGGCTGAAGCATCTTGTTATCAGTTAATTCTCTTCCAACTTTCAATTTAAACAACTTACTTACTTTTTGTTTTTTTAATGAGCGTTTGCCAAAAATTTTTTACGTTTTTTTGAATATTAATTTGAACAATTTCTATACATGACCGGAATCATAAGTCGAGGAGGGATAAAAACTCCTGCACTCAAAACTTATTAATTTTTAATTACAGGAAACTCCATTATGAAAAATCAAACTCATTCATTTAAGGCTATTGCAGGCTTGGCGTTGGTTAGCACAATGCTGGTAGGTTCCCAGGCAAGCGCCAGCGACTCGGACAACATCAAATTCCCACTCGTGCGATCAGCTGTTTTAGGCAAAACGTGCGCTCCCTACGCTAAAGGCAGCGTAAGGGTCACTCCCTTTGGCAATGTAGAGGTTATGGATGTCAAAATCGAAGGATTACCCAAAAATACCGAATTCGATGCTTTTGTAATCCAAGTACCTCATGCGCCTTTCGGCCTGTCATGGTATCCAGGCGATATTCAAACCAATAGCCGCGGGAAAGGCTATGCGCGTTTTATTGGCCGTTTCAATGAAGAAACTTTTATTGTGGCGCCGGATGTAGCCACTGCACCGCAAGTGCATGATACTGATGCGCCGGATAATCCTCAAACGGCGCCGGTACATACCTATCATATTGGAGTTTGGTTTAATTCTCCAGCTGATGCACTAAAAGCCGGCTGCCCAGGCGGGACTACCCCGTTCAATGGCGAGCATACTGCCGGAATCCAAATATTGAACACTGGCACCTTTGCGGATGAAGAAGGACCGTTGCTGCAACTTAAACCTTAATTTACTTGAGTTTGGGATAAAACTGGAACGTCTACTTTGATAAGTTTAAATAAACAACATCAAGGTCTCATGGAATTTTGCTGGATGTCTTATTACCTAAGGCATTCAGCCTATTTTCTTGCTACTCAAAAGCCCGTGCTGACCGTAAAATTTTCAAGTGATTTAAACCTCCCGATTTTTCATCCCAAGATTTAAAAGGGTTTGTTTAACTATAGACCGCTGTAGAGACGCGCAGGGCAACGCTATAATGGCATCGTTAGTTTTTGTTTCGAGCTACCATCGCAACCGATGATAACGGCTATAGAGCGGTAGTGCCGTTTGTTTAAACACATCCGGCCGTCAGACTTTTTCAGTAACGAAAACACCTGTTTTAGTCATGAACTCGGCTGTCAAAAATGCCGCATGCACCAAGAAGTGCGCCCCATTCGCTCGTACTGAGACAACATGAGCTATTCCTTTTAGATGACTGGAATCGAACTTAAGAATCTGTCCAACCCTTGCCCCATAGGCTGTGTGCATACTGATGCCGGAGGGCGACAGATCGCATAATCGCGCTGAAAAGCCGGCATGAGGCCAGCGTGGAAAGATGATGAGAACGCCTACTTTCTTAATCCGTGGCACGGCTCGCCGGCCAAATATCTCACGGAGGCGCTGATTCGTAATTGGCTGGGATGGCGTTAGAGGACTTGAACAATTGCTACATTGTTTATTGGCTTTGGGCGACTGAACAAGCAATGTTCCACAGAAAAGACAACGATTCTGCGCTGTAGCCGATTCAGGCCGACTCTCATCCCGGCCTGACCGGTAGCTACCGTGACTTCGGGATGTTGTGGGCTTAGGCGTTTCGAAGGGTGCTTTATTAGCGGAGTGTGTACGGGCCTGGCTGTTGCGCGAGTGCACTAGATTGTCGTACTGCTTGCGTTTTTGGGGATCGCTGAGCACGACATAGGCTTGATTCACCAGCACTGCAGTGGCGTGGTCTCCCCCCAGATCGGGATGGACTTTGAGTTTGGTCATCAAGCTGCGGTAGCTCGCTTTGATGACCTCGTGAGGCGCCTCCGGCTGTACATGCAGGATACGGTAAAAATTGCGTCGATTATCCATGCTTTCTAGAGAATTTAATGAGTTGTCAAGCAGTATAGACCAGATGAGGCATTTGAAAAAACTTATGCTTGGGGTAAATAATTTAGAAGGATATCCGCATCTGACTAACAAAGAAATCCTCTAAGATGTTTGCCATTTTCATCCGCAAAGCCCAATAGAGCAGGATTAACAGACGATGATCGGCAAATATTATATGAACACCTTGTATTGGATCCGCGAGTTTACATGAGTTCTGTAGAAAAATGCCGGGGTTTTCTGAGCGTCGTGCTGTGGATTTTGCGTAGCGCTGGGCAGGGGCGGTTAGTGCCGGCCGCACTGGGCAAATGGAACTCCGTGTTCAATCGCTTTTCGAGGTGGTGCAAACAAGGTATTTGACGGAACTTGCCGCGTGGCTGTAGCCAATACCCCGATTTGCAACACATCTTGATCGACAGTACGATCACTCGCGTCCACGTCTGGGCGGCTGGAGCCGCGGCGGAGCCATGCGAAAGCTGAAGCTTTGAGGCGCTCGAAAAGAGGTTATACGACCAAGATTCACGCCATTCCCGATGTCCTTGGCAAGCAGAGGCGTTGTTGCAGTGCACCGCGTCCGAGGTGAGTGCTCTTCTTGCAGCTAAAGGCTGTGACAGCGATGCGTTTGTCGAGGCCATCCGGAAACAAGGTCTGCAACCGGTTATCCCCTCGCCGCAACTAGCTTGCAGCACGTGAGTATGATGGGTTGGTTTATAAAGAACACCACCTGATCGAGTGTTTCTTCCGGAAAATCAAACACTATCACCGTGTGTGTTCACGACTTGAAAAGCTCTTCAGAAATTACAGAGGTTTTATCCACTTCGATTCAGCTCTGATTTGGCTGTGATGAAATGTCAACAGAACCTAGTTAAATTCCTTTTAATTTATCTAACAGGCTAGCTGCTGCTTTTTTTTCTGGAAAATTCTGCTCTGACTTTCCTATGGTTTCTAATATTTCAATGGCTTTTTTCTTATTGTCGTTAGCGGCATAAGCTTCCGCCAGGTGAAACTGGATGTCGTTTACTTGGGGTGCTAATGCTACTGCTTTTTCGAGTATTGCCAAGCCTTCTTCTTCTTCGCCTTGTTTAATTAAGATATAGCCATAAGTGTCTACAATTGCAGCTGATTCAGGAGCCTGAGTATAAGCTTTTTTCGCCAGCTCTATGGCTTGTGGATTATTTTGTTGTGAATAAATCCATGCCAGATTATTTAATCCGAGTGCATTATCAGGCTGCTCAGCCAGCATCGCCTTGTAATGTGTTTCAGCTTGTTTATAGTCATTTTGTTGTTGATAAACTGTAGCCAATTTAAAATGAACGGCACTTTTTTTACTATGTTTTACCAGCTCATCATTTAGAAATTTAATAGCATCAGGTATTTTTTTCTGTACAGTCATTAAATCCACTATGGTAAACATTATCTTATCATTCGGCTGTATTTGATAGGCTTGCTGATAGGTATCCAGCGCCTTATCCCATTTTTTTTCCTCTACATATATTTCACCTTTTAGCAACGTGCCTAATCCTAATTTTGGAAACAGGGTATCAATTTTATTGGCTAACTCTAATGCTTCTGTATAACGCTTCAGTTTAATTAGATAAGCAGCTTTAAAAAGAAACCCTTCCGGTTTATCGGGTGCTATCTCTGCAGCTTCATCAAATAATTTAAATACCTCTTTTTCTTTATCAGGATGCTCGCTCAGTAATTTGGCTAATAATAATCGATTGTATATATCTTGTTTTTCCTGATCAATAACCTGATGAAGGGTTTCTTCTGCTGCTGGTTTTTTGTTATTAACAATTTGAGCCTGGGCTAGTATGGAAAGTGCCGAGCTGTTATTGGGATATCGCTTGACTAAGTCGTCACTTAATGAGAGAGCTTTCTCCGGTTGTTGCCGGCTTGCATAAAACTTTCCTAAATTTTTGACTGCTTCAATTTCAGCCGTGACATTGCCCTTAACTTTTTCAAGCGCAATTAATAAAATGTTTTCTACTTCCTCATTATTTTTTTCTTTACTGGCAATATCAGCTAATAAAAGATAAGCATTGATAGTTTTCTCATTAATGGCCAGTGTTTTATTGGCATAATCCTTGGCTTTGTCCAGGTTTCCATTTTCCAAAGCCAGCTTTGCCACTCCAAGATGCGCGAGGATATTTTTTGGATCCAATTGAATTGCTTTTTGATAGCTTTGTTCGGCAGAAGCCGTATCTTTCTCTAACGTATCTAACAACGCCTGTAAATTATAAAATTCAGGTTCATCGGGGTTTTGTTTTAATAAGGTGGAAATTTTTTTTCCGGCTTCGGCAAGCCGGTTTTGTCTTAAAAGATCGAGTGCCTCAAGATAATTTTCTTTCTTATCTTTTATTTCAGCTTGCTGGAATGATTCTAAAATTGAATGAGAATTCTCTGTGCCATCATTCAAAGGCGCCCTTAGTCCAGGATTATTAACAGTATTTGGCTCAGGGCTCAGCAGGTCAAAATTTGCAGCCATGACTAGGGAACTGGAAGCCAGGAGGCCAACAGTTATTGTCATGAGACAGTGTTGTAGAGTTACTGTTTTATTTTTCATTAGCTTACCTTATTTAAATGTTAATGATCAGCATAGGATATCTTCCTTAATATTTATTCCTAAGCATATTAGCCAATATCCTTGCAAAGTACTGGCTGGTGTATCGGTCTGAATAGTTTAGCGGCTTTTCATTATATTGTTTTTAGAGTCAATCAGTATTTTTGGTCGAGTATTTTAATACATGGAAAACTTTTCAAATTAATGTCGTTTAATGCTGATGGAATTAGCCTAATAGCTTAGGCAATTGAGGAAAAAAGCTGTCTCTAAAGCAGGCATACCGATTCGACACAATCGAACATTGTATCCTGCATCTAAATCTGATACAACGCTGCCTATTACAGAGTTATCACTTATCGCAGTATGAATTATTATACCGGAATGGCTTGAATGGCTAAACGTAACGCTCTTTTTATCTCCAATAAAGACAGTAGCAAGGGGGATAATAATCTCAATATAGCTGTTGAGATTCTTAAAGGCTTAGGTGTTAACTTGATCATACAAGATTCGGAAAATCCTTCCCATACAGAGGATTTAATCCGGCTAAACCATAACCAAGTCGATACCGTTATCCTGGCAGGCGGTGATGGAACCATGAGTTCCGCAGCGGGAGTGCTTTCGAAATACGGCCTTGCTCTTGGTATTTTGCCGATGGGGACTGCAAATGATTTGGCTAAAACTTTGAAAATTCCAGAAGCTATCGAATCAGCTGCAACAATAATTGCTAACGGTTGCCTACATTCTATAGACTTGGGCGAGGTTAATGGTCATTGCTTTATAAATGCGGCGCATATAGGTCTTGGCGTCAAGGTGAACAGCGTCTTAACCGATGATCTCAAAGCTCGCTGGGGGCGATTCAGTTATGCAAGAAGTTTAATTGAGGCATTCAAATCGATGCGTCCTTACCGCGCGGATATTATCTGCGACGGAGAAAACTTTACTGTGCGTTCGATCCATGTCACTGTGGCCAACGGCAGGTTTTACGGAGGTGGTATGGCTTTATCAAAGGAAGCTTCAGTCGATGACGATAAACTTAGAATCTTTAGTTTGGAACCGCAAAGTTTCTGGAGTTTTCTAAGTCACGCGGTAGTTATTCTGGGCAGTGAGTTAAAAGATCGCGAAGGTGTTTGGCTTCGGAGTGGGAAGGATCTTACAATTCAAACTTCCAGGCCGCTGGATATATGGGCGGATGGTGAGTTTATTTCCAGGACTCCCGCTCATTTCGAGTTGCGTCCGAACAGCTTGCGGGTATACGTACCAAGCGATTATTTTACCCAGAGGTAACTTGTAATGTTGAGAACTGAGAAACAGGCTACCCTTAATAATATTATTAATTCAACCCTTAAATCGATTGAACATTATCGCTGGGCCGCAGATTCCCTTAATGATGAACAAATCGGGAATTTACTCTATGAGTCGGCTTTGGAACGAGAAATGATCGTGGATAAGCTGGCGCCACAGATGTATAAGCTGGGGGATTTGCCTTCCTCGCCTGACCCGGAAAAATTGGCTGTGGAAGAAATTTTTACCAAATTAAAAGCTACATTTTCACATAACGAAAAAGATGTGCTGTTAACCCGTTTAAACGAGTTTGACTCACTTGTTCTCCAAGAAATCAGGTATGCTTTTAACCTGGATTTCGAAGAGGAAACGATAGAAATACTCCAGGCGCTTAAAGAATTGGTAGTCAACACCTCTAGGAAACTAGCCGGTTGATAATATCCAGTCCATCAATAACAGTCCGTGGATAAATTCAATTTACTAATATTATTTCAACCGGATACGCCGTTTTAAGTACCCCGCGGGCCCATTAGCCACCACAATATCAAACCGATAATAGGCATCAGCAGAATTAAAACTACCCATAATGCCTTTTTACCGTTTGAGTCACTGCTTTTCAGCACACTCACGATGGCCCAAATATCCAGAACTAAAATAATGAGACCCAGAAGGCCGCCCACTTCAATGCCCATATTTCCTCCTAACCGAATTATTCTTGAGTTGTAAAAAATATTTTAATATAAATATGCTCATTATTCCATGCACCCGAACCGTATTGTCTCCGCTTGCATTAAGAATAAGTATCAGGTGGCTTATCAATAATTGAGTAATTCATATTGAAGACATAGTATTTAATTTTTACTTAAAATAATGAATAACCGATTAATTTAAAGCTCATAATTAATATAATAGGTACCGGTTATGCCTATTCAAGAGTATCATAAAATTATAAACAGGAAGCCGGGATAGCTATTATCAATTGACTCATACAATGAAATTGCATATATGATTGATAATATTCTGCTATGGTTCAGAATATTTTTAAAACTATAATCATGAAATTCAAACTCATTTTTTATATTATTTTTATGACTCTAACCGTAAATTCCGAAGCAAATTCAGAATCACGAATAAAACTGCCGTTATGCCCGAAAAGCCCTAACTGCGTTTCAAGTCAGGCTACGGATAAAGATCATTTTATTGCACCGTTTAAAATTAGCGGTAAAGCTGAAGATGCATGGACGGCATTAAAGAAAGCACTTATAGGCCAGAGTCGCACAGTTATTACAAAAGAAACCGAACAGACTTTACATGCTGAAGCGACCAGTCTGGTTTTTCGCTTTGTTGATGATATTGATGTGATTCTTGACAGCAATGCCTACCTTATTCATATGCGTTCCGCTTCCCGAACCGGTTATAGTGACTTTGGCGTTAATCGCAAGCGTATAGAATCGCTGCGTTCGCAATTGCAACAGGCGCATGTCATAGATTGATTTATCGCCAGTCTACCAGACATAAAGCCTGACATTCCTGATCCGGTTCTGCATAATCCTGTCCACATCAGGATAGGCCGTCTTTTAAAAAAATACCTTATGGCTCAATATGCACTTTCTCTGTTTATCTTCCGGCGCGACCTGAGGATACAGGACAATACGGCGCTTAATGAAGCATTGCGGCTTTCGCAACAGGTAATTCCATGTTTTATTTTTGATCCCAGGCAAATTCAGCCGCATCCTTATAAAAGTAAACCGGCATTACGGTTTATGTTGCAGTCTATTAAAGACCTTGAAGGGGAATTACAGGCAGTTGATGGAAAACTGGCGCTTTATCACGGTTTGCCTGAGCAGGTCATCAAGATTGTTCATGAACAGCAGCATATACAAGCCGTATTTCTAAATCGCGATTACACGCCTTTCAGCAGGCAGCGTGATGATGATATCCAACATGTTTGCAAACAGCTTGGCATTAAATTTCATGGTCATTCCGATATTCTGCTAAACGAACCTGAGCAGATTATCAAACGGGATAAAACACCTTATAAGGTTTTTACTGCTTTTTATAATAATTCCCGGCAAAATCCTGTTGCTTTGCCGCAAGCTTTAGTCAAGCATAGCTTTAAACACGTAGAGTCAGGATTTAAAACAGAGCAGCTTAATATATCATTTAAAAAATCAAGTAGCGAAGCCATAACGGGAGGACGTCATCAGGCCCTGGCGATACTCAATCAACTCCAGGATTATGCCGATTATCAGAAGACCAGGGATTTTCCGGCGCTACAGGGGACTAGTAAACTTTCGGCTCATTTAAAGTTTGGCACCTGCTCAATTCGCGAAGCTTATTATGCCATCACCGCGCAACTTGGCAGCGAACATCCACTGCTAAGGCAATTGTACTGGCGCGATTTTTTCACCCATGTCGCTTATCATTTTTCCTATGTTTTCGGACACGCTTTTCTGGAAAAATTTGCTGAACTGCAGTGGGATAATAATCGTGATTTATTTCAAGCCTGGTGCCAAGGTAAAACCGGCTTCCCGATTGTGGACGCAGGGATGCGCGAATTGAACGCTACCGGCTTTATGCATAACAGGGTGAGAATGATTGCCGCCTCGTTTCTGGTCAAGGATCTGCATATTGACTGGCGCTGGGGAGAAAGCTATTTTGCGCAGCACCTGGTTGATTATGATCCCTGCGTCAATAACGGAAACTGGCAGTGGGCTGCATCAACCGGTTGTGATGCGCAACCTTATTTCAGGACTTTTAATCCCTGGCTGCAACAGCAAAAATTCGACCCCGATTGCCGCTATATTTATCACTGGCTACCGGAACTTATAGAACTTCCTTCGAAAATCATTCATCACTGGCATAAAAACCATTCACTTAGCAATTACCCGGCGCCGGTTATTAATCATGCCCGTGAAAGTCAAATAGCCAGGACAAGGT
Organism: Methylobacter sp.; assembly: GCA_028716975.1. Classification (GTDB taxonomy): domain Bacteria; phylum Pseudomonadota; class Gammaproteobacteria; order Methylococcales; family Methylomonadaceae; genus Methylobacter_B. Next base: position 98,983 of record JAQUOU010000010.1, read on the forward strand.
TCAAGGAAGCGGTATTCAGGCATCGATAGCTGATTGATACCATCAGGCTGACGAATTACTCATGATTTACGGATAATACCTGATTTAGTGCGGAAGCAAGATCGTTGTATTGAAATATGAAACCCTTTACTAGCAGGCGTTCGGGGATGACTCTTTGGCTGCCTAACGCCAGGTCTGACATTTCACCCAGCAATATTTTTAGCAACCAGGCAGGAACCGGCAATAATGCAGGCCGCTTCAGGCATTGCGATAAAGTGCGGGTAAATTCACTATTGGTAACGGGATTGGGAGCCGTCGCGTTATAAGCGCCGGACATGGATGTATCGGCTATCATGGCCTGGGCGATGTTAAGCCAGTCCTGGCGATGAATCCATGACATCCATTGCTTCCCATCACCCAAACGCCCTCCCAGCCCTAAACGAAAAGGCAGCAGCATTCGTTGCAGCAAACCGCCTCCGTGAGCTAAAACCAATCCGGTTCTGATCAGGCAGACTCTAAGTCCGAACTGTTCAGCTTGCTTGGCTGCCGCTTCCCAATCGGCGCAAAGTTGATGGGAAAAATCCTGTCGTGGGAAAGACTGTTCTTTCAGTATCGTATCGCCTTGACTTCCATAGTAGCCGACTGCTGAGCCGCTGATTAATAGTTCGGGTTTGACAGCCATTCGGGCTATGCACCCTATAAGCTGTTCAGTCAATTCAATACGGCTATTCCTGATTAGCTGTTTACGAGCATCGCTCCAACGGGCCGCGAAAGTTGGTTCGCCTGCAAGATTGATAATGACCTGAAAAGAATCTTCAACTTTAAGCAATTTAAGATCAGCCAGCGCATCAATACCAGGTCCGCATATTTTTCCTACTTTATCAGGATTACGGCTTAAAACTGTAATTGCATTACCTTGTTCAGATAAACTTCGAACTAATGCACTGCCAATAAAACCGGTGCCGCCTGTAATAAGGATTTTCATAATTAGGCCCTCACAATCATATAAATTAATTTAAATTTATTGAAGTAATGCGAACCGGATAATGACAGTAAAGCGGGAGTTAAACCAGTAAATTATGGGTTCATACATTTGCGCAAGAATCTTGTATAAATATTGTACAGATATAAGTTGACAATGCTGGGATCTAAAAGTAAGTTACGCTTATAGGGTTATTTATTTTTCGGACAGTTTGACAACGTGTTTTAAAGAAATAAGTGTTGATTCGGTGAGTGAGTTACGCCAAAAACAGGTATTTAAACTTTCAATAATTTCCAGACTCAAAGCCTTCGAGAAGTCATGGACTTACTCACTATCCTCCTCTATAAACCCTCCTGTGCTGTCTATAAGGAGGGTCTTTTTTTGATAATTGCGGGTGAGCAGATGAATGATAAGGCATTAATAAGTTTTCAAAGCCTCAAACTTCTTGTTGAAGTCAATTTTTATATTTCAGTCATAGTATTGGTGATTGGGAGCATTTTGTCCGTTTCCGGCAGTTACTCGATTTTTGAGTTTAATGAAGAGTTATATGGTGCGCTGGCCAATAATTTACGGATGATGATGGTTTATCTGGCAGTAGCTGAATGCATGATTTGCGGCTATTGCTTTTTCAGCAAAAAGTTTCAGGTATTTATATTTTCAGGATTTTTCCTTATTTTGATGGTTGGATCCCTGGCATTTTACGGTGAAGTTAATAACATGCCCATGGATCCAAATTTTCCCTTGTTCTTTCTTTACACAGGAATGTCCCATATCTTGTTTGGCTTACTGGCCGGTAAAGAGAAAAACCGTTACAGCCAACATCCTGAATCAGGAAAATTATCGAAGTAGCTCTGTTACGCTACAGTTATATTATCAATACCCTATACGAGCTACGCTACTATGAATATATTTCTGCTGATTGCGGCGTTATTGACCAGTTGTACTCGAGTTCCCGAGGGAGTCAGGCCGGTCGAGGGTTTTGAAATTAACCGCTATCTGGGTACGTGGTATGAAATTGCCCGCCTTGATCAGCGCTTTGAAAGAGGCCTGGACAATATTTCAGCGACTTATACTCTGCGTGCAGACGGCGGTATTGATGTGCTGAATAAAGGCTGGAATCCGCAGAGCGGGGAATGGGAAAAAGCCGAAGGTGAGGGCTATTTTATTGAACAGCCAGATAAAGGCAGATTAAAAATATCTTTTTTTGGCCCGTTCTATGGTGCATACAATATCATTGAGCTGGATAAAAAAGACTATGCCTATTCGATGGTGACAGGCCCGAACAAATCCTATCTGTGGATATTATCCCGAACAAAACAACTGCCTAAAGCGACTTTAGAAATCTTAATAAATCAAGCTAAAAAACTGGGTTTTTCTACCGATAGACTCATATTTCCCAAGCAGGATTAAAACTTGATTTCAGCGTATTCACGGTAGTCGATTGGCGTTACGCCGGCGCTTAATGAAGATTATCTGTCGCACCTTAAAGACCTATATTAACTGGGATTGGCTTGACTTATGAACATAAAGCGAGCTTTTTAACTTAACAACCACCCGATCAAGCGGGTGGGTTCGAATTACGGACTGAAAGTCCGGATACGCGTCGGCTAAACGACGCGTTTAGTCAGGCTCCATTTTAAAATTATCGTTTGGGTTGGGTTCAAAATGGTGTTCCAAATACTGTTTAATCATCTCTTCGGTCATCTGACCAACTGTGGCACAAAAATATCCCCTTGCCCAGAAGTGCTGTCTCCAGTATTGCTTCTTCAAATGCGGAAACTCCTCAAACAGATAACTCGATGTCCGGCCTTTTATCCTCCTCATAATTTCACTGGGCGCCATAGTGGGTGGGGCATTGACCAAAATATGGACGTGATCTTTGCTAACTACGCCTCGGATAATCCGGATTTCAAAGGCTTCACAGGTTTGCCTCACCAGCTCTCGAACCCTTTCGGCAACCTCTCCTTTCAATACTTTGTAACGATATTTCGTTACCCAAACAAAGTGGTACTCAATTTGATAGACCGTATGGCTCCCGTATCGATATTCCATAACTCACCTCCTTGTAGGTTATTATCGCAGCTAAAGCTGACCGGCTGAAGCCGGTGGTTTAAACCTTATTGATGGAAAATTAATAATCTGAAAGCGATTTCGGCGGAACAGCCGCTCTTAACGCATTTAAAATAGCAAATACATCAATAATTTCCTGGGTAATGGCGCCCGCTACCGGCGAGAGATATCCAAATCCGGCAAATATCATACCGATCAGGCTGAACAGCATGCCGCCCACCGCACTTTGTAAGGCAATTTTACGCATACGTTCGCCAATATGAAAAAGCTCATCAACTTTTAATAAGGAGCTGTTCATGATGACTGCATCAGCGGATTCCCCGGTAATATCGCTATTCTGGCCGAAAGCAATGCCGATTGTCGCAGCGGTCAGGGCAGGCGCATCGTTAATGCCGTCCCCCAGATACACGGTTTTTGCCGCTTTGGTTTCATTGCGTACTAATTCCAGTTTCTGTTCAGGGCTTTGGCTAAAATAAACATGTTCAATGCCTACTTGTTCGGCCAGGTAACGGACTTCGGATTCTCTATCACCGGATACCAGCATGACGCGATCAAACAGATGATTAGGCAGTAAATGATTGATAAAGGTTGAGCTATCGGTGCGTACCTCATCCCTGAATTGCAGAGTCGCCGCATAAGTGTTATCAATCAGTACAATACATTCCAACCCCCCGCTGATGGGCGGTAAATATTTAGCCAACGCCGGGTGTTGCTCAACAAATTTTTTGCGGCTGGTTACCTGGATCCACTTTCCTTCCACATTGCCTTTAAGTCCTTCTCCCGGTATTTCCCTGATATTGGTAACACCCAGCAGTTTTAAAGCGGATTTTTCGGCTGCTTTAACGATCGCGCTCGATAGCGGGTGCCTGGAATAGCTTTCCAGGCTCGCAACCAGGGTTAATACGTCCTGCTCATTGTAGGCTTTGCCGGTAATTAATGCAGTCAGCGATGGACGGCCATAAGTAAGAGTGCCGGTTTTGTCAAAAATAGCAGTCCGGCAGGCGCCTATGGTTTCCAGAATAGCGGGATTCTTGATGATGATTTCTCGCCTGGCGGCCAGTGAAATTGAGCTGATAATGGTTACCGGAATGCCTATCAGCAAAGGGCAGGGCGTGGCAATGACCAGTACCGCAAGAAAACGAACCACATCACCGCTTAATGCCCAGGCAATAAAAGCGATAGCAATGGCTAAAGGCGCATAGAGAGCGCCTAATTGATCGCCAAGCCGTCTAAGTTTTGGCCTGTGCTGCTCAGAAGAGCGCATAACTTCCATAATTTTGGCGTAGCGCGAGTCAACGGCCAGCTTATCCGCGCGAATGGTTAACGCTGAATCGCCGTTGATAGCCCCTGACATGACTTGCGAACCGCTGATTTTCGACATCAGATACGGTTCGCCGGTCAAATAGGATTCATCCATGGTGCCTGAGCCTTCCACTACAGTGCCGTCAACCGGACAAATTTCATGCGGAAGAATCAATAAGATATCGCCAATTTTGACTTGTTCAGTAGTAATATCGGTAAGTTCATCGCCTGATTTTCTATGCGCAACCGACGGCATGCGATTGGCCAATGCTTCAAGCACTGACGAGGCTTTGCGGACTGCATAGGTTTCCAGCACAGCCCCGCCGGAGAGCATTAATACCACTAAACTGCCTGCCAGATATTCATTCAGCAAAACTGCGGTAACAATGGCTATGCCTGCCAACAGGTCAGCGCCAAAATCGCCCTTAACGAATTTTACGGCGAGCTGATAAACCAACGGAATACCGCCAAGCATTAATACTGCAATTAGCGGCAGTTGCATCAGCGCGATCGAATAAACAAATTGTCCTTGATAAACCTGGGCTACAGCCGAAGCTAAAGAGGTATTTAACGATAGCGTATAGACCTCCCGGCCACTATCCAACGCATAATGGAGCACAAGATAACAGCCTATGCCCAGCAGGCTTAAGACAGCGATGATGGTTTCCGGGGTGGAAGTCGCTTGCCGGCTGGTAGTCATATTCTTGATAGATGTGTTATTGGAGTTATCTTTCGATAACCCGTTAAGGAAAACTTTATGGTAATGAGTTGAACAATCATGGCTCGATTTTTTTGATCAGGAGTAGTAGGCCACACCAGGTTTTCCTTGTGTATATAGTTTTTAACGGCAACGCCTGAAACATGCTCAAAAGCCGGCAACAGGGAAAATGGTGAAAAATTCACTAAATTCAAGTGGAATTATTAACTGCTAAAGCACTTTTTGATCGCTAAAGTCACTCATCCTTAAGCACGCGATAGAACTATCGGGATATTGGTTTTTAGATATATCAGTAGCATGAATCAAGTATTCCTGCCGGTTTAAGGCGATTAACCTCAATTTTACAGGCTGTTCAGCAATATTGTTAGTTTCCGGCTGCAAAATCCGGCCAGTATAAGGATTAGCCTGAGAGAGGAGTTATGAATGAACAAAATCCAAAAAAACAGTTCACTGGACAAATCGTTTATTCCAACGGGCTGGGAATACTTAAATGTAGCGATTGATAAAGCCCATTATATGCACCGATATCATGATAGCAAGGTGGGAGCTCAATATGTTTAAGGCATTGTTTGCCAATATAGGCAAAAACCAGCCAAAATCGCTGATTAATTTAGAGAGTTTGCACCAGCTCGCCGACGATGAACTGCTTGCTTCAAAAGCTTACTCTGTAGCAAGAGAATCATCTCAGGTACTTATCCCAAATATATTGCCTTCCCTGCATGCGCGGAAAAATCAGGCAAGTGGAACCGCATTTAATGGCAAATTCAAAATATTAAATATCTATGATGAAACTCCCGAGGTCAAAACCTTCCGGTTGGGCTGTCAGGAGAATCAGGTTTTTGCGTATTTACCGGGACAATACATTACGCTCTCGGCTGAGATTGGCAGCCGGAAGTATAAGCATTCGTTCAGTTTAGCCTCGACTCCTTCCTGGCCTTTTGCCTTGGAAATTATCGTAAAAAAGGCGCCGAATGAAATGGTTTCCAACTGGTTGTTCGATAATGCCAAGGTTGGCGGTATATTGGATGCCAAAGGCCCTTTTGGAAAGTTCAGTTGCGTCAAGCATACACCGAAAAAAATACTGTTTTTAGCTGCAGGCAGCGGCACCGTTCCTGTTATGTCTATGCTTCGGTGGCTGGCCGATACGGGGGCTCGCGTTGATGTCCAGGTATTACTTTCCTTTAGAGCTACTGAGGATGTTATTTATCAGGAAGAGCTAAAGTTCCTGGTCGCGAGCCAGAAAAATATCAAAGTGGCCATCACGCTGACAACTGATGCACCGGTACATTCCGGCTGGTCAGGTTATACTGGGCGTGTTAATGAAAAAATGATCCGGGAAGTAGTACCGGACTTGACTGAACGGCACGTTTATTTATGCGGGCGTGATTCATTTATGGAGTCCTGCAAAAAAATAGTGCTGAAACTGAAATTACCTGAAGACAAGCTGTTTACCGAAAGTTTTATTGTCAACAGTAAGATAGCGAAACAGTCAGACTTCGGAATTAGCCAAACCGAATAATACAGCCGGAAAATATAAGTTTATATTTACTGGATCCGGCATAACGATGGAGCGGATTCGTCAAGTTTATCGGTTATAGTTTTTTACTGCTCTCATCCTCGCAAAGCCTTCCGATCAGCTTCCAGTTCCAAACGCATGGCCGCGAGCGATTGGTCCACATCTCGAATGAAGGCAATCATTGCGCCCATTAAGCATATCATGCATGCCATAAATAACAGCCCGATTAGCCAGGCATCTTCCATTCGAAATAATGCAGTCACAAAGAGCAGGATTACCAATATCGCTGCGAATAAAATGCTGAAAGCCGCGAACATGATAGCTTGCCGTATCAGAGTCGCACGCTTGGAAAGAATCAGTAATTGGGCATGCAGCGGCTTCTGCTCGCCGGGCGGCATAACTTTGAGCTCACGGCCTAAAATGCGGGCGCGGTCAATTACCCGGCCCAAGCGATTAGTCATCGTCAACAGCAGCAACGCGACTCCCGAGACGAGGATGACCGGCCCAATCGCAATTTGCAGCACGGGAATAAGCTCATTCACCAAGATCACGCGCATAATGTTTTCCATAAAATCGCTCGGTGTTATAGCCACGTTGGCGACCTATTTCGCTATTTAATATGAAAGCCGCCCGCAAATGGCCCAAAATACCTGGAAACTATGCCACTGCTAAAGAAGGGAGTCAAAAGCGAGTCGCCAGGTTTTACTAATTACCCAATCCTTAATTTTCATGGCCCCGATATTTTATACCCTGTTCGATCTTGGTTAACAAGATTAGCGATTTTCCAGGCTGGAGAACGTAAAGGAGCAGAAACAGTTCCAGGATAATTCCATGATTACCGTATCCTCAGAGATAGCAGACACCTGCGTCCATTTGTTTAAACACATGTTACTCCCTGCACGATTAAGCAGTTCAGGCATTCGCCTGATGCCGAAAGTTTAAGCAACTTATTGGCTTGCATTGCATTAGTTATGCCCATAATATAGGTGCATTGACCCTTCGAGATACACTGCGCATGAATCCGATATTTGATGCTCAAGCCCCAAAGAAACCCACAAATGTCAGCATAAACAGCGACTTATTGACGAAAGCAAAAGAACTCAGGATCAATCTATCAGCCACGCTTGAAAGCGCCCTTATTGAATTAGTCAATGCCAAACAGAGAGAGCTTTGGAAGCTGGAAAATAAATCAGCTATTGAAGCCTATAACCAACTTGTTGATGAAAAAGGGATATTTAGCGATGAACTAAGGCGCTTTTAGTGGCTCAGTTTACCGTTTATGAAAACAGCAATAACGCGACGAAAGGAATATACCCGTATTTATTGGATATTCAAGCCAACTTACTGGACGAGTTACGAACTACAGTAGTCCTTCCGCTTTACCCAGCTTCTTTGGTCAGCGGAGCCGCAATATCCAAACTTTGCCCCCTGCTGCCAATCGACAGAAAAGAGTATGTGGCACTAACACAGCAAATCGCTGGAATTGATCGAAAGCTCCTTGGAAAAGAAGTCTGCGATCTTTCTGAGTATCGTTCTGAAATAATGGCGGCTTTGGATTTCATTATTTCGGGGATATAACAAATAAGCCGCCGAGTTTTCATCGTCAGCTTGATTGAGTTGTTAGTCTGGACGAAACTCCGTCATGTTCAGACACATGCAGCGGAAACCGAGTATGGATTCCGCTTTATGGGGATTAACCGAAAGCGAACCAGACCATTAGATGGTTTGTACTGAAAAATCCAACCCGTGCTGTACAGGCTTGCGGCGTATAACGACAATCCAACCAGCTAGAGCCGAGCCGAATAACCAGATAGCGGCGGGTATAGGGGTAGAAGCAATAAAACTGCCGCCCGGAGGCGCTGTAAGCCGCAATACGCTGTCCGACTGGGTAATCAATAGGGAGCCATTGTTGTCGACGTTGACGAAATCACCGCGCGAGCCGCCACTAAAAATCGTAGTTGGTAACTTGGTCGCCAAATTAATTTCAATCAAGTTTCCAAGATTCGTATTGACGAAAATATTACCTGCTAAGGTACCGTCGCCTAGCGCTATCCCATCTGGCCTGTCATTGAGTAGAAGAGTACCTGATTGAAAAGTTTGGATGTGGGTATCGGTGTCGAAACCATACACTTCACCCCCCAAAGTATTGTTGGCTACATATAAGGTTTTGCCATCGCGGCTAAGGGCTATCCCATCTGGTAATCCACTAATATTTTTAAATAAGGTAAGACTTTTAGTAACCGGATTAACATCGAAAATTGCGTTCTGATTAGCAGTCGAATCAAAACCAGTGACATAAAGATGGCCATTCCCGGAATTGCCTATTATGCCGGTCGCAAGCGGTATTGAAACAATGTTCTGTTTTAGACTGCCGTCGGCATTAATTTGAACTACCTGCCCAGTGGTTTGCTCGGCCAAATAGTAGTTGTCTTTCACCCGAGTTAGACCGCCAATATTATTACTGCCATAGTTAGTAGGGGCTGCAATGCCGCTATTCCATACTTGGCCGTCGTGGTTGTTGAAGCTCCTGATTTCGCCTGTTACATAATCGGATATCAGGATTTTGCCAGCAGTGGTGTTGGCAATTCCTATTGGTCCTACAAAACCATTACTTAAAAAATTAGCATCGGGAATTGAACTAACAAAAGTACTGAGCTGAAAGCCAGCAGCCTGGGGGACAAAGTCGCGGTCGCGTGGACATTTGCAGTTACGAGCAAAGCGGTACTGATGATACCTAACAAAGAAAATTTATTCATGTATATACTCCTGCGCTAAAAAGAAATTATTGTTGATTTCCAGCTCGTAAAAACACTGGTTTGTTTCCTTGGCAATACCGCAGCCCGAAAGTGAGGCGCAGCATGGTGATGTTATGATACATTTCTAGCAAGCATATCAGTGTCTTATAAGCACTATGCTTAATTTTTTATATCATAAAAACAGATACTTGTATAATTGATTTTGTTAAATTCCCTCGGTCAACTTTTAGCCTACCGCAGCTATCCGAAACTAATGATGTCTTTGAAGCTTTAATTTTCTCAGATCAATTCCAGGATTTACACCTAATTCTATGACGGCAAATAGCCCATAGAGCTTGCGCTATCATTTTTCCCTAAAAGAAGCGCATTATCTTGCAGCTAACCTCTCTGTTGTGATAGGTTGATTCCCGTTAATATATAGACTGCAATGGCATGAGACGTTTGCCAGATGGATGGATAAGGTCGAGTAAACCCAACAGTGCCAACGTGAAAAATGTCCGATCGCTGGTAGCTACAATCAAAGAGGGGGAACCAACATGAAAACAGCCCACGAACAAAACCCCGTCAAAAAGCTTCTCAGCATCCAGCGCAGTACGGAAAGTCACTGGGTCGGTAACGGATTTCCCGTGCGGACGCTTTTTTCCTACTCCGGCCTGGGGCCGGATCTCAGTCCGTTTCTGCTCCTCGATTACGCAGGCCCGATGGAATTCGCTCCAACGAATGAACGGCGGGGAGTGGGCGAGCATCCGCATCGTGGCTTCGAGACTGTGACTATTGTTTATGACGGCATTGTTGAGCATCGCGACTCTTCCGGTGGCGGCGGCAGTATCGGCCCCGGTGACGTACAGTGGATGACTGCCGCCTCCGGTTTGGTGCACGAAGAATTTCACGGCCGCGATTTCGCGCGGCGCGGCGGCATGTTTGAAATGGTGCAGCTTTGGGTGAATCTGCCCGCCAAAGACAAGATGACGCCACCCCGTTACCAGGGTATTTTGAATAGCCGGATTCCCCTTGTGAATCTTCCTGACGGACAGGGAACAGTGCGGGTCATTGCCGGCGAATTCGACGGCGCGAAAGGGCCGGCAATGACTTTCACCCCTATTCAGGTCTGGGATATGCGGCTGAATAGCGATCAACAGACGGATTTGCACTTGCCCGACGGTTATACGACCGTGCTCGTGGTACTCAAAGGTGCTGTGCGCGTAAACGATTCCGAAACTATCGGCCCGGCTGAGGTCGGCCTGTTTGCCCGGGCCGGAAAACTTCTTCGGATTGACAGCGCAAAAGACGCAACGGTTCTTCTGCTCAGCGGCGAACCCATTGATGAACCCATCGTCGGAAGCGGGCCGTTTGTAATGAATACTGCCCAGGAGATTCGTCAGGCGATGGCGGATTATCAGAGCGGCAAGCTGGGGCATTTGTCATGAGTAAGGCTGCAAATTTAACAAGGTGCTGCAACGAGCAGCGATTCCGCCAGTTATAATGCCGTCGGCGCAGTGAAATCCTCATCTATAGAAGTCACTTAAAAATATCCTGTTTCAGATGAGCATTACAAAATCCGCTGAATTGGCGCATCAAAACAGATAAACCGAAGATTCCTTCTGTTAAAATCTCCCGCTTAGGATCAAAAAAACAGGAAGGTCAAACAGAATGAATTCGTCCGATAATCCAAAAGAAGACCTGCGCCGCCAGCTGCGCGAGGCGGCGCTTGAATATCACGAGTTTCCCGCGCCGGGTAAAATCAGCGTTATAGCCACCAAGCAATTGACTAATCAGCGCGATCTTGCCTTGGCCTATTCGCCGGGGGTCGCGGCAGCTTGTGACGAGATTGTTGCCGATCCGGCCAATGTTTTTAAATATACCGCGCGCGGCAATCTGGTCGCAGTCATAACTAACGGCACTGCCGTGCTTGGTTTGGGAAATATCGGGCCGCTCGCCGCCAAGCCGGTGATGGAAGGCAAAGCTGTATTGTTCAAAAAATTCGCCGGTATTGATGTTTTCGATATTGAAATCAACGAGCTTGACCCGGACCGGTTATGTGACATTATTGCCGCCCTGGAACCGACTTTCGGCGGTATTAACCTCGAAGATATTAAGGCGCCTGAATGCTTTTATATCGAGCGCCAACTGCGCGAACGGATGAAGATACCGGTGTTTCATGACGATCAGCACGGCACGGCCATCATTGTCGGAGCCGCTATTCTGAATGGCCTGAAAGTGGTCGGCAAGGACATTAAAAAATGTAAGCTGGTTGTTTCCGGCGCAGGCGCGGCGGCATTGGCATGTCTGGACTTGATTGTTGATCTGGGTTTTCCAATCGAAAATATCACGGTGACCGATTTGTTTGGCGTAGTTTATAAAGGCCGTATTGAGTTGATGGACCAGGATAAAACACGTTTTGCGCAGGAGACAAGCGCCCGAACATTGGCTGAAGTCATACCCGGCGCGGACGTCTTTCTGGGTTTGTCTGCCGGCGGCGTCCTGAAACCGGAAATGGTTAAAAGCATGGCGGCCCGGCCTTTGATCATGGCTCTGGCCAATCCCACGCCGGAAATTTTACCGGAAGAGGTCAAAGCCGTGCGTGCGGATGCGATCATTGCTACCGGCCGCTCCGATTACCCGAATCAGGTCAATAACGTGCTGTGCTTTCCTTACATTTTTAGAGGCGCGCTTGATTGCGGCGCCACAACCGTGAACCGCGCAATGGAAATTGCCGCAGTTCGCGCGCTTGCAGAATTGGCTCAAGCCGAACAATCCGAGTTAATGACTACCGGCTATGGCAGCGACAATTTGTCTTTCGGGCCTGATTATTTAATTCCCCTGCCGTTCGATCCGCGCCTGATGACTAAAATTGCCCCGGCAATCGCTAAAGCGGCGGCAGAATCGGGTGTGGCAGCGCGTCCCATCCAGGATATGCAAGCTTATATCGAACGTTTGCAGCAGTTTGTCTATCACAGCGGCAGCTTCATGAAACCGATCTTCCATGTTGCGAGGAATGCGCCTGTTGCCAGGAAGCGTATCGTGTTTGCCGAAGGCGAAGAGGAGCGTGTACTGCGCGCAGCGCAAATTCTGGTCGATGAAAATATCGCCAAGCCGATATTAATCGGCCGTCCGGCTGTATTGCAGCACCGTATCGAAAGATTCGGCTTGCGCCTCAAGCCTGAAATAGATTTCACGGTCATCAATCCGGAATATGACGAGCGCTACCGGGATTTTTGGCAGACTTATCTGCAAATGACCCAACGTAAAGGCATTACCGAGCAATACGCCAAGCTGGAAATGCGCCGCCGCCATACCTTGATCGGCGCGATGCTGATTCATAAAGGCTACGCCGACGGCATGATTTGCGGCACGTTCGGCACGACTGCCCAGCATCTGTATTATATCGATCAGGTGCTCGGCAAACGTGAAGGAGCCACTGTCTATGCCGCGATGAATGGGCTTATCCTGCCTGACCGGCAACTCGTGCTGGTCGATACTCACGTCAATGAAAATCCGACCGCTGAACAACTCGCCGAAATCACGCTATTGGCAGTGGAGCAGATGCGCCATTTTGGTTTGGCGCCGCGTGTGGCTTTGCTGTCGCACTCCAATTTCGGCACCAGCAACAGTGAATCCGCGCAAAAAATGCGTGCCGTGCTGGCTATTGTCCGGAAACAGGCGCCCGAACTGGAAATTGAAGGTGAAATACACGGCGATACCGCCCTGGACTCGGATTTGCTGAAGGAAACGATGCCGGATTCGACATTGAAAGGCAGTGCCAATTTGCTGGTTTTACCCAACATCGACGCCGCCAATATTTCCTATAATCTGCTCAAGACGGCGGCCGGTAACGGCGTTGCAGTCGGCCCTGTGCTGCTGGGCTGCGCCAGGCCGGTTCATATTCTCACGCCTTCTGCGACCATCCGCCGGATCGTGAATCTCACCGCCTTGTGTGTGGTGGAGGCGAGCGAAGGATTCGAAGCAACGTCATCGATAACATGATCTTTGCATCCGATAATTGGGCAGGGGCGCACCCGGCCATTGCACGACGGCTTTCGGATGAAGCCGCCGGTTTTTCCGTACCATATGGGGCCAGCGAGCTGGATCGCAAGGTTGAGAAAAAATTCAATGCGCTGTTTGAACGGGAAGTCGCGGTTTTCTTCGTAGGAACAGGAACTGCCGCAAACTCCCTGGCTCTGGCTGCGGTCAACCGGCCCGGCGGCGTCTCTTTTTGTCATAGTGAAGCGCACATGATTGAGGATGAATGCGGGGCTCCGGAGTTTTTTACCCACGGCGCCCGGCTTGCGCCGGTTGATGGGGAAAACGGCAAGATTGATCCGCACAACCTCAAATCCGAGATTAGCCGCTTTCCCCCTGATTTTGTCCATGCCGGCCAGCCTATGGCGATATCCATCACTCAGGCAACTGAAATAGGTACGCTTTACCAGCCCGATGAGATTCTGGCGATTTCTGAAGTTGCTAAAGCTAAAGGGTTGCCGTTGCATATGGATGGGGCGCGTTTTGCCAACGCGCTTGCGGCGCTGAAGCTTTCTCCTGCGGAGATGACCTGGAAACGCGGTGTCGATATCGTCTCTTTCGGGGCCACAAAAAATGGCTGCTGGTGCGCCGAAGCGCTGGTCTTTATGCATCCGGAGATGGCCGCGGATTTGCCGTTTATCCGCAAGCGTGCGGCACAGCTTTTTTCTAAAACCCGCTTCATTGCAAGCCAGTTTGATGCCTACCTGAGCGATAATCTCTGGCTGGATATGGCCCGCCATGCCAATGCGATGGGACAGCGCCTGCAAAACGGCATAGTAAATTCTAAAAATGCCCGGCTGGGCTGGCGAGCTGAAACCAATGAGGTTTTCTGCATTGTAGAGAAGCAAACGGCAGATCAACTCAGGCAAAAAGGAGCCGTTTTTTATGCCTGGAATCCCCCGCGTTCTAAACAAGGGCTACTCGGTGAGAATGAAATTTTGTTGCGCCTGGTAACCAGTTTTGCTACCGAGCAGGATAAGATCGATCAATTCATTGATCTTTTGGGTTAAAGTTATTTTGCAATTGCTTTTTCTTACCAACCTATTAAGCTTCAAATAGTCGTCATACCGGCATGGATTGCCGGTATCCAGGCTACAGGGATGTAGTTACGCAAGCCATCCTTGGCTTCTGGATTCCGGCAGTCCATGCGGGAACGACGCTGCCAGCCTTGCGCAGAATCGGTGTGGAATTAAAATTGACCGCAGCAAATCAAATATCATATTAGCGGAAATCAGAAAAGGTGAAATCAATGAAAGCCATGATTTTGAAAAAGCTGGTTAATCTTAAAGAAAACAAGGCTCCGCTGGAGCTTGTGGAACTGCCTGTCCCAATTCCCCGTGAACATGAAATCCTGCTGAAAGTCTCAGCCTGCGGAGTTTGTCATACCGAACTCGATGAAATTGAAGGGCGAACCGCGCCTTCGCAATTACCGGTTGTCCTGGGACATCAGGTGGTAGGTCGAGTCGAAGCAGTCGGCGGCAAGGTCAGCGCAATCAAGACGGGAGATCGAATGGGCGTTGCCTGGATTTTCTCTGCTTGCGGGGTATGCAAATTCTGTCTGGCTGGTCATGAAAATCTGTGTCCGGCGTTCGAGGCAACAGGCCGTGATGTCAATGGCGGATACGCGCAATATATGACCGTTTCCGAACACTTTGCCTATTTCATACCGGCGACCTTTTCTGATGTGCAGGCCGCGCCTTTGCTGTGCGCCGGCGCTATTGGCTACCGCTCAGTACGCTTGACCGGCTTGAAGGATGGACAGCGGCTGGGGTTGACGGGCTTTGGCGCTTCAGGTCATCTGGTGTTAAAGATGGCGAAACATCGGTATCCAAATTCCGATGTTTATGTTTTTGCCCGAAGCGAAGAGGAGAGGGCATTTGCACTGGAACTGGGTGCGGTGTGGGCAGGCGGCACCACTGAGCGGGCGCCGCATAAGCTGGACAGCATTATTGATACGACACCGGCATGGGAACCTGTTATTGAAGCATTGGCAAACCTGGAAGCCGGCGGCAGGCTGGTGATTAACGCGATACGCAAGGAAGGCGACAAAAGCAGTTTATTGGACCTGGACTATCCGGCTCATCTCTGGCTGGAGAAAGAAATAAAGAGCGTAGCCAATATAACCCGCAGCGATGTAAATGACTTTTTGAAGCTGGCGGCTGACATGCCGCTTAAACCGGAGGTTCAGTTGTTTGCCCTGGAACAGGCAAATGAAGCGTTGATTGAATTGAAAGCCGGGAAAATTCGCGGAGTTAAGGTGCTGAAAATAGATTAAACGTAGTCATTCATGACCCATACCTGATAAGGCAGCCAAAAAACCAAAACGCTGCAATCTATGCCGTAAAATATTACGGCTGATGCCTAGCAAGCGGGCGGTTTGCACTTGATTCCTTTCGCAATAGGCATAAGCCGTTTGGATAATGGTTTCCTCGATTTTTTCAAACAAATCATCGGTAGGATCTTCATAAAGAGCGGAGAGCGCATTCTGCAGCGCTATAAGTCCCTTTTCTGAGTTTGCCATAGGTTGAGATGGATGAAGATCAGGGTGATAATCCAGTTGCAAGTCCGAGGCCTGAATTCTATCGGTTTGAGAAATCAACAGCGCATGATGAATTGAGTTTTCCAGTTCCCGGATATTGCCGGGCCACGAATAGTCAAGTAATTTTTGTTCGGCGCCGGAAGTTAATCCGGTTTCGGAAAGTAATAATTTCTTGCTGTAACGGCGCAAAAAATAGCGCACCAAAGGTAAAATATCGCCTGGGCGGGCTCGCAGGGGTTGTAAATTGAGCTGGGCCACATTGAGCCGATAGTATAAATCCTCACGAAAATGACCTGCCCTTACGGCCGCTGCAAGATCAATATTGGTGGCTGCAAGAAGCCGGACATCGATGGGAACGGGCTGGCGGGAACCAATCCTGACCACTTCGCGTTCCTGTAAAACACGTAATAATTTGCCTTGCATCGCGAGCGGTAAATCACCGATTTCATCCAAAAATAAAGTACCGCCGTTGGCGGCTTCGAACCAGCCTTGCCGGGCATTTACAGCGCCCGTAAAGGCGCCGCGTTCGTGGCCGAATAACTCGCTTTCCACCAGTGATTCAGAAAAAGCGCCGCAATTAACGGCGATGAAAGGTCCTTCGCGCCGGTGACTTAAAGAATGCACATGGCGGGCGATTAATTCTTTTCCGGTACCTGTTTCGCCTATAATTAATATCGTGGCTTCGCTGGGAGCAATACGTTGTGTGTATTCCAGCAGGGTTTTCGACACAGGATCGACGAATACCAGTGCAGTCGCACGGATTGATAAAGCAAGGGAATCCGGTTCACTAAACGTAATTAGCGGGTCGGCGGGAGTCTCTACAATGATCTTGTCATTGTCATTTCTAAATTTTGCCATAACTAGATTAAAACTTTAAAAGGCCTGATCAATAACAATATGCTGGACGTCCCCCTGTCCTTCAGATCATTCTGGTTTAAGGCGGAATATATTTTGCTCTAATTGATCTTAAAGAAAGCTATATTTTTAATAAAGCGACATTATTAGATTTCTTTATCTAATAAATAGAATTAAAAGACAAATCGAAGACAATAAAAGACTGTAAGTGGTTTATTATTTTGAGAAGAATTAATATAGGGAACCTCTAAAAATTATCCGTTCATGCTTAGCCGAGGCTCTCCTGAGCAGTGGCGAAGGGGCTCTCCTGAGTTTATCGAAGCCTGACATGAGCCCTTCGGCTATGCTCAGGAGAGCTCCTTCGATAAACTCAGGAGAGCCTTGTCGAATGGGGCTCAGCACGAACAGATAAGTCGCTGATTTTAATGAGCCACCGTTCGTCCTGAGCCCTTCGATAAACTCAGGAGAGCCTTGTCGAAGGAAGCTTGTCGAAGTGCAATTTTTAGAGGTACCCTATATATAACGGCTGATTGGGTCCGGTAAAATTATAAATATGATTTCATTTGAAAATTATCCGGAATTTCTGGCAAAACAAAAAATGTTAATGACGCTTCTTTATAATTTAAAGTCTATTGAAACTTAATCGCCGACATAGCAAGGCAGCAGTTGACCCATATCCCCAGCACATCCTCCATTCCCCGTATCGCTCTGGCCAGTTTTATCGGCACTGCCATTGAGTTTTACGATTTCTATATCTATGGCATGGCGGCGGCATTGGTTATCGGGCCGGTGTTTTTTCCCGGCAGTAACCCGGCAGCTCAAGCACTCAGCGCTTTTCTTACCTTTGCTGTGGCGTTTATCGCCCGGCCTGTGGGCGCGATGCTGTTCGGGCATTTCGGCGATCGCATCGGGCGTAAGGCAACGTTGGCGGCATCGCTGCTGGTCATGGGAATTTCTACTACGTTAATTGGCTTGTTGCCGGGGTATGATGTTATTGGCGAGTGGGCTCCGGTTTTGCTGTGTCTGCTGCGTTTCGGCCAGGGTATTGGTTTGGGCGGAGAATGGGGCGGCGCGGCGCTGTTGGCAACCGAAAATGCTCCGGCCGGCAAGCGTGGCTGGTACGGCATGTTTCCTCAATTGGACCCGCCCGTAGGATTTCTTTGCGCGACCGGAAGTTTTTTGTTGACGGCTCATTTTCTAAGTGAGCAGGAATTTAGAGACTGGGGCTGGCGACTTCCGTTTCTTGCCAGTTCGATTCTGGTCGTAATAGGTTTGTATGTACGCCTGGCATTGGCCGAAACGCCCGTGTTTGCCAGAGTGATACTAAAGCATCAACAGGCCGGTTTGCCTCTGGGGGAAATGCTGAAGCACCATGCCGTACCGCTGGTTCTGGGAGCGCTGGCGATGGTGGTATGTTATGCGCTGTTCTATATTTCGACAGTGTTCTCCCTGAGCTATGGCACCGCCACGCTACACATTCCGCGCCAGCAGTTTCTCGTCATGCTCTGTGTGGCCGTGCTGTTTATGGCCGCAGCCACGCCGGTTTCGGCGTGGGCCGGTGATCGCCTGGGGCGGCGGCCGGTTTTGCTGATCGCCGGCAGCGCGGCATTCCTGTCCAGTTTCGCCTTGGAGCCTATGCTGGCAAGCAGCTCACCCGTGATGATTACCGCCTTCCTGTCAATGGAGTTATTTCTGATGGGCGCCACTTTCGCGCCTATGGGAGCCTTGCTGCCGGAGTTGTTTCCTTCTGAGTTACGTTACACGGGGGCAGGAACCGCCTATAACCTGGGCGGCATACTGGGTGCTTCGTTTGCACCCTATATCGCGCAACGGCTTGTGAATGAGGGCGGGTTGGCCTGGGTTGGAGGTTATGTGTCATGCGCCGCAGCCATTAGTCTTTTGGCCGTATACAGGATGCACGAAACCCGGGATAACGATTGGGCGTAAAAATCAATTATGTCATCCTCAAACTATTTGATCATCCTAAAATCCGCAGTTGAGCATTCCAAAACCCCGTTCGCACTGAGCCCGTCGAAGGGTGAGCGGGGTTTTGGAATGCTCACCAAATGGGTGAGCCTGTGAAAGCCTTTCATGCTTCGACAGGGCTCTCCTGAGCTAAGCCGAAGGGCTCAGCACGAACGGCTTTCACACACTCCAACTGCGGTTTTTAGGATCATGGAAGAAAGAGGTGAGTTTACACCCCCGCGGCTATCAATGTTTCATGAGATTGCCTTAATGTGAACCTTTGAGACTGATGGTTCATCGTTAGGATTCAGGCATTGAAAATAGCGGGTCATCAAGCCGGCAGCGCCAGGATATTTGCCGCAATTGATCGATAATGATGCCGGTTATTGATGAACCACATTCATTTTATTGTAATATAGGCTTCAAGGCTTTCGGTTAGCCTGTTACAGAATCTTTGCGGTAAACACTTACCCTTAAATATTAAGGGTTTAGTTTTTGAGTAATAATTAGCTGGAGAATTAATGAATCAACAACACTCTCTGGATCACGATGGATTGGACGGTATCCTGCAATCCTCCGGTAAGCCTCAATCCAAAAATTTCTATTTCAGGTTCTTCCTGCTCATATCGATTTTAATAATCATTACAATCACCGCATTTTGGCTGCAAAAAAACCTGCAAATGCCACTGCCCCCATCTTCGGCGATGCCTGAAAATTTGCCTGATTCATCTAAAAATGAATCGCCGTCAACTCAACAGGTTTCCCCGCCAAGACCAAACCCGGCGGAAACGACATTGTCTGATAGTATCCCTATTAATCAATTGCCCGCAGCCCCGGAAAATCAAGTTCCACAGGCCTGGGAGCCTGCCAGGGCTGAAACGGCCACATTAAAGAAGCCGCCGGTTATTGAACTGGTTCCAGCGGCAACGCTTCACCAGGATAACTTTGCTAAACCATTGATGGCTAATAGTTTTAAAGTGAATTTCAAGCTTGCATCCAGTGACGTAGACTTATCGAAAACCGAAAAAACGAATTTGACCCATTTCGCGGAAAAGTGCAATAATCAAATTCAAATTACCGGTCATACATGCAATCTTGGCTCGGCTGAACACAATCAAACATTGGGATGGGCGCGCGCCGATGCCATAAAAAAGTTACTTATCAGAAATGGCGTACCGGGTGAAAGGATCATAACCGCCTCAAAAGGGATGCAAAATCCAATTGCATCGAATGAAACTAAATCCGGACGAGCTCTTAACCGCCGTGCCGAATTATCCTG
Source organism: Methylobacter sp. (assembly GCA_028716975.1). Taxonomy (GTDB): domain Bacteria; phylum Pseudomonadota; class Gammaproteobacteria; order Methylococcales; family Methylomonadaceae; genus Methylobacter_B. The sequence continues at coordinate 118,964 of JAQUOU010000010.1, forward strand.
CATAGGGAAGTCATCATAAGAAAAGAGGAGAACATCGCCATGATACAAAATAACAGAACAGATTATCAGATTGCCCAACAACAAATTTTTGACTCCATCATCTCCGGGGAATTCGGCATTGAAAACCGGGAGGATTTAGGGCCTATGGTGCCGATTCGGCTTTTTCAGGTATTGCGCATGGTTGCCATGGGCTCAAATGTTGAAGACATGCTGGGCAATGGGGCACCGGCCCTGGTCTATCATTCCGGCCAGGGCCTGGGGCAGGCAATAGGTCAGATTGTGGTGGAAAAAGCCAATAAGGATCTGGAAACCTATGTCGGTAAAATCGAACAGCTTTGCCGCCATTTGAGTATAGGATTGCTCGTCCCTGAAAAAGTTGACTTGAGCGCCGGCGTTCTTGAGTTAAGAGTTGATGAATGTGTTTCCTGCGCCGGGGTTCATGATGTATCCGCTCCCATTTGCCATTTCGAAGCGGGTATGGTCGGGGGTATTGTCAAGACCTTTTTCGATCGCAATGTTCGGGCCACCGAAACTAAATGCAATGCTGTTGGCGATAAAACCTGTCTGATTCGAGTTGACCTGCTTTAGTCCGACGCATTATCAGGCCAAATCATTTAGGAGCGTGTCATGAGCAACATACAATCTATTGAGTTTCGCAGATCGCATTCCGGCGAGATTGATTCAATTCTGCGTAATCTCATGAGTTTACAGGGTGTTACGGCGGCGGCAATCGTTGATAGCGATGGCCTGGTTACCCATATTCACCGGGATTTTGAAGTAAACACCGATGCCCTGGGCGCTTCCGTTCAGATTGTGTTTGGAGCGGCATCGAAGGCGGCCCGGCATGTAGGCCATAACCTGGCCAATATTGTAATTTGTGAAAATACCGAAGGCTACGTTCTGTTGGCGCCTATTGAGGCGGGATTCATGCTTGCGTTGGTAACTGAACGGGAGGCCCTGCTTGGCCGGGTCCGATTTGAACTCAAAGAGACCATACCTGTTTTAAAGAAGCTGTTTGCCAGCTTTCTATAACCTTATAAATTTCTCACAGTCCCGCTGAGTCCCTCAATGCATTGGTTTGAATCTCAACTTCTGACGTTACATCAACTCGCTGAAGCTTATAATTTCTCTCAAACACAGAAAGGGAATGATATATTAAATATGAGTGAGCAAGGCCGTCAAAAACGTGCTGCGTTTATCGAAGCCGTTCAAGCTTTGGTCAATAGAGTCATTGACTCATCGGGTGTAACCGCCTGCGCCGCCTATCATGACGGGCTCATTCTGGCCCAATCCGGAAAAACACCCGATACGGATGCCTTGGGCGCATTGATTCAGGAGAGCATTCGAGTCGCCCAGAAAGGCGAAGCCATTCTCAACCTGGGAGCAATACAGCAAATCGTTATTGTCGGTGATCTCAATAAAATCGCCATGATAACCGTCGGACCCATTACCTTATGCGTATTGAGCCCAAAACAGACTAACCTGGCTCTGTCGCTGAGCCAATATAACGGCTAATTGAGCCAATATAACGGCTAATATAGTTAACATTTCATTTTGGCTGGGAAAGCAGTTCAAATGCGTTCATAAGGAATTCGTTCAGTCCCCACCTTGTAAAATTCACATCATCCCCTATTGTTCTTGTTGAGTTACCTGAAGTATCAGGTATCATTGAATGCGGTATAATGGTTTAAACCTAAAAAACTCAGTTGATGGGCGCCAAAGGCCGTTCGTGCTGAGCCCTTCGGCTATGCTCAGGAGAGCCCTGTCGAAGCATGAGCGGACTTTGGCGCCTCACCCATTTGGTGAGTCTTCCGAAACCCCGTCCACCCTTCGACAAGGCTCTCCTGAGTGTAATCGAAGGGGCTCTCCTGAGCATAGCCGAAGGGCTCAGGGCGAACGGGATTTTGGAAGACTTAACTGATTTTTTAGGTTAAATGAATATTTTTTAATCCCCGTGTCTTGATATAAAACCGTCGCCTTTTTGAAGACCGCACACTATGCAAATTACCGCAATTTACCCGGGTACGTTCGATCCCATCACTAATGGTCATCTGGATTTGATTGCACGGGCATCCAGGCTTTATCACAAAGTTATTGTCGCCGTGGCGGTTAATCGAGGGAAAATCCCGCTATTTTCTCTTGAAGAGCGGGTAGCCTTGGCTGAGGCGGTTACTTCAGAATACTCTAATGTGCTGGTGCTGGGTTTTAATACGTTGCTGGCTGATTTTGCCACACAGCAAGGCGCGCAGGTGATTTTAAGAGGACTGCGAGCAGTATCGGATTTTGAGTATGAGTTTCAATTGGCCGGTATGAATCGGCATTTGGCGCCGCACGTGGAAACCATGTTTTTAACCCCGGCCGAACGATACGCCTTTATTTCGTCAAGCATGATTAGGGAAATTGCGCAGCTTAACGGCAATGTGTCCTGTTTTGTTCCGGATATTGTTCACCAGAGTTTAATCGATAAATTTAAGTAATAATTATGTCTCTTATTATTGATGACGAATGTATTAATTGTGATGTCTGTGAGCCGGAATGCCCGAATAGCGCAATTTCCCAAGGCGAAGATATTTATATCATTGATCCGGACTTGTGTACCGAATGCGTGGGGCATCATGGCTTGCCTCAATGCGTGGAAGTGTGCCCGGTCGATTGCATAACGAAAGATCCTGCGCATGTTGAAGACCATGAAAGTTTGTATCAGAAGTATTTGAAGTTAACACGATAATTTTCAGGTTTACGGAGCAGGATCATTTGCCGGCTCTGCATTTGCTTTAAACCAGTCCAGACTTTCACTCGTATGCCCCACTGGTTTATATTCCGCCCCTGTCCAACCTGAATAAGCCGATTTTTCGATGGACGAAAACAGCCGCCTGAAATTAATCTGTCCCGTACCGGGTTGACCGCGTCCAGGACAATCGGCAAATTGTATATGGCCGATTTTTTCAGCATATCGGCTAATAAAGTCATCAGGCTTTTCACCCATCCTCTGCATATGATAACTATCGTACTGCATAAAAAGGTCTGGAAGGTCAAGCTGGTCCAGGATGGCCAGCATGTGTTCACCGCTATGGATGATAAATCCCGGCATATCGTGAGTATTGACTGCTTCAAATACCGTTTTAATGCCTAAAGGCGCAAATGTCTCGACCGCAAAGCACAGGTTATCTTTAAAGGTTTCCAGATAGTCCCGCTGCCGGTTTTTATCATGGCAGCAGCCCGGCAGTATATTGATGGCTTCCGGTTTTAAAATTTCCGCATAAGCCAAGGCTTGGGCAATGGCCTGCCGGAACTGATCCTGCTTTTTTGGAACAGAGGCAAGTCCTTCTCCGCCGGATAATAAATCATCTGCTGCGACATTAAATAAAACCAGTTTTAATTCATGTGCTTGCAGCGCTTTTTGTATTGCTTCGGCACTTAAGCTGTAAGGGAATTGAATTTCAACGGCCTTAAAACCCTGCTGTTTTGCGGCTTTAAAACGATCAATAAGCTCTACTTCGGTGAATAACAAGCTTAAATTAGCGGTGAAGTTAAGCATCAGGTTTTGTGAATAATTTAATCAGGGTGGAAGGGTCCTGCTCCAGATGTCCGTGGCTGCCGTGCAGTTGCATGAGTTGCGCGGCGAGGCCGGACATGGGGATGGCGTTGCCCTGTTTGATGGCTAAATCAACCGCCATATTCAAATCCTTCAGCAACGTTTTAACTCGCCATTTAACCGGTTCAAATGTCCCGGCCGCCATTTCGGGGCCGACGATCTGCAAGGGTTTGGAATCCGCAAAGCCTCCGGCCAGCGCTGCCGGTATTTTTTCTGCATCAACGCCGGCTTGTCTGGCCAGCGCAATCATTTCGGCAATGACCAGCACATTGCAACTGACAATCATCTGGTTGCATATTTTGGTGACCTGACCGCTGCCTACATCGCCCATATGCATTAATTGATTATACAGCGGCGCCAGGACCTTGCGTGCGATGGGTATATTTTCCGCGCTGCCGCCTGCCATGATGGCCAGATCGCCTTGCTCTGCACCGGCAACACCGCCGGAAACGGGCGCATCAACCCAACTCATGCCGCATTTTTCATAAAGAGTTAATGCCAACTGCCGCGTGTTTTCAGGGTGAATGCTGGATAAATCAATCAGCAACTTGTCTGCTGAACCGTTTTCCAGAATATCATGGGTTACGACCGATTCAACGGCAGCCGTATCAGCCAGGCATAAAATAACCACATCCGAGGCTTTGACCAATTCGCTAATGGAAGCACAGGCGCAGGCGCCTGCTTCAGTGACGGGTTTTAATTTTTCCGGAGTACGATTCCATACCTTGACATTAAAGCCTGCATTCAGCAAGCGCAAAGTCATGGGCTTGCCCATCAGGCCTATTCCGATAAAGCCAAGGTTAAGTTTATTATCTGGCATTTTTAGTTTTACTTTTATCTGAATCCAGTCATATTTCCCAATCTTCAATTTGTAATCCGGATAATCGACTGAATTCACCCGTATTGTGGGTAACAAGAATCAGGTTTCGCGCCTTGGCTTGTCCGGCAATTAACACATCATAGGGGCCAATAGGTACGCCTTGCATGGCCAAGATTGCACGGATCTCACCGGCTTGGCGCGAATCCTCTTTATCGAAATCCAGAATCTCAAATTGTAAATTATCCACCAGGGCGACATTGCTTTCACGACGTTGACTTTTGAATGCCCCATAAAAAAGTTCGTGTGCCACAATCGATGAAATACCTATCTCGGCGGGCGGGTGCCGGCGGACTGTCAATGCAAGACCTGACGTTTTATCATTCAATAAGGCAATGACCGCATTAGCATCGAGCAGGTAGCGTATCATCGAAAGAGTTTATTCAATGCCGGGCGCTCTTGGGGCTCGGGTTGTTCATTCACTGCCTGCACAAAATCCTCATCGAGGTTGCCGGCAAGCGAATCCAGCCAAGTCCAATCATGAGGTATCGGCTCCAGAATGACGGCGTTGCCATGGCGTCGTATGCGGACCTGATCTCCTTCAAAGCGGAAATCTCTGGGCAGACGTACTGCTTGTGAACGGCCTGACCAAAATATCTTTGCGGTACTCATAGTCGCTCCTTTTGTGTGATATAGCAAAAATATATATCAATTTACTACATTTTTGCAAATGTGGTTTAATTGCTTAAATGATTTCAGTTTAAAAACGATCAGGTGAAAGATGTTAAAGAAAAGCAGCGCAATAATCGTATTAATCATTGTTTTTTGGGGAGCGCGGCTTTATGCGGATGAATACCACGCCGCCATTGCCAGCGCACATCCGTTGGCAACGAATGCCGGTTTTGAAATCCTGGATAAAGGCGGCAATGTTTTTGATGCGGCGGTGGCTGTTAGCGCGGCCCTGGCCGTTGTTGAGCCGTCCGGTTCGGGGCTTGGCGGCGGCGGTTACTGGCTGTTGCACAGAGAAAAAGATGGATTTGAAACCATGATTGATGGCCGCGAAAAAGCGCCTTTGGCCGCTCACAAGGACATGTTCCTGGATAAACAGGGCCAGGTAATTCCAGGCTTATCCAGGGATGGCGCTTTAGCGGCGGCTATTCCCGGAATGCCTGCGGCACTGGTGCATTTGTCGGAAAAATATGGGCGCTTAACACTGGCGGAAAGCCTGAAGCCGGCAATCCGGTATGCGCAGACAGGTTTTGCTGCCGGCGAAAAATACAGCAAATTGCTAAAATTCAGAGCCGAAGTAGTGAAAAAAAATCCGCAGACCGCAAAGATATTTTTAACTGACGGCAAATTGCCGAAAACATACTCGATACTGAGACAGCCGGATTTGGCCTATACCTTAAAGCGCTTGGTAAAGTCCGGGCGGGACGGATTTTATAGCGGAGATGTCGCAAAAAAGCTGGTTAATGGCGTCAGCAAAGCGGGCGGCATCTGGACAAAAGAAGATCTTGCCTCCTACCGGATTGTCGAGCGGGAGCCGGTGCGAGGCAACTATCACGGCATAAAAATTACCAGTGCTGCGCCTTCATCTTCGGGCGGTATTGTATTGATTGAAACGTTGAATATTCTATCGGCCTATGATTTAAAAAATGCCGATAAAATTACCCGTAAGCACCTTATAGCGGAAGCCATGCGGCGGGCTTATCATGACCGGGCTTTATATCTTGGCGATGCAGACTTTATTGATCTGCCCATCAAGCGATTGTTGAATGACGATTATGCGGCAGGCTTGCGCAGCAGTATACGACCGGACAAGGCGTTGCCCAGCGACATGCTGTCAGGCGACCTGCAGAAACAGCCTGAAGGAACCAATACCACGCATTTCTCGATTATTGATAATGAGGGCAACCGGGTCGCGGCGACATTAAGTATTAACTTTCCTTTTGGTTCGGGTTTTGTAGCAGATGGAACAGGCGTGTTATTGAATGATGAAATGGATGACTTTGTCGCTCTTGCCGGCGCCATGAACGGCTATGGACTGGTTGGCGGCATAGCCAACGCCATAGCGCCGGGCAAACGCATGTTATCCAGTATGACGCCTGCCTTTCTTGAAGACGATCACCGCGTTGCCGTTTTAGGCACGCCGGGCGGCAGTCGTATTATTTCTATGGTGTTATTGGCGGCGCTGGATTTTGCGCAAGGCAATGGCCCTGATTCATGGGTGCGAGTGCCGCGTTTTCATCATCAATTTATTCCGGATGTGATTGAATATGAGAAAGACGCCTTGACGACCGATGAAATCACAGGGCTTGCAGCAATTGGGCATAAGGTGAAAGAAACCGGCTACCGTTATGGCGACATGCAGGCCGTGCAGTGGAATAAAACCACGCAGGTATTGAGCGCTGCAAGTGACAGACGCGGCGAGGGGCGGGCCATTGTCCGGCATTAAGCGGCTTCACCGATACCGCAAAGTGCAGGCCTTATGGATTATTCATTGAATACCGGCACAGTCGAAGTATGGCATGGCAATATAGACGTCGGCGACGAACGCTACCACCACTTTTGGCAGGTTCTCGATGAGGCGGAGCAAGCGCGTGCAGGAAGACTAAAAAATGAGCTGCGGCAAAAGCGCTATGTAAATGCACATGGACGCTTAAGAACCATATTAGCCGGCATTCTTAATGAGCCGCCGGAAAAGATAAGGATAAAAAAAGGGGAACATGGCAAACCTTATCTTGCCGATAACCCTGAATTGGTCTTCAATCTGTCTCATTCGGTAAACACAATGGTGCTCGCCGTCGCTTGGAACTGTCAGCTAGGCATAGATATTGAAGTTGGCAAGCAACGCGCTAATTTTTCCGCACTGGTTAATAAATGCTTTGCTGAAGAAGAAGCCGCTTACTGGAACAAGTTGCCGGAAGATCAAAAAAGCCGGGAATTTTACCGTTTCTGGACGCGCAAAGAAGCATTGGTGAAAGCAGCCGGGCAGGGGCTTTCTTTAGGCTTGAAACGCTGCGTAGTTAATCCTGAAAATCCTACAGAATTTTTAAGGGTTCCGGCGGCATGCGGGCAGGCCCAAGCATGGCATGTCAAGGATATTGATTTGGGGCACGACATTTGTGCATTAGTGAGAGATAAGAGCCCAATAAGTATTAGGCTAGTGGATTTAGAATCTTTAATATAAAAATGACTAATTTCCTGATATGGATCGTTAAAATTTTTTCATGATAAAATTGTTAATATGGACCTGACACCAAAATTTTTATGAGAAAGTAATTTATCAAATATTCAAGGTCAGCATAATCAAAAAAATCACATATAACATATATTTACCATTCACAAGAAAAAACTATTCTTTATCAATTCTATAATTCATTAATTATCCAGTATGAAAAAATATATGCCACGAATACTTAATGGGTTAGGTTGGCTACTCATTTGTGTGGCTGTGGTAATTTTTATTTCCAGCTTCTTGTTCTTGATCCATTTGTTCAGTTTCGAACCTTTGAAGAATACACTCTCATCTGGTATATTAATTACTGGTGTATTGTTCGCCTTGGCGGGGCACCTATTTACCCAAGCCCGATGCATGGCCGAGTCAGAAGAAAAACTCTCACAGTTTTACCTGGAATCATGCGTAAAAGCTTATGAGGAAGCCCGAAATCTTCTTATTGATGGAAACAACGAGCGGGTCATCTGGATAGCTGCAGGTCGCGCACTGATGCATGCGAAAGAGCTTTCTGAAAGGGTGACAATTGATGGGCATCTTCGAGTACTGGAATTGCATAAACTCAAGTACCGCAACTTTTTTTATGAGACTCTTGATAAACCAGCTATTTTTTTCTACGGGGTTAATGATTTGTCTGTTTGTCTGAATACTGCGGCCGAACTCTCTACTGTTCCAGGGGGATTACCATCTCAACTCTAAATACTTTATCAGATGAGTCTCTTTATGCAGTTTGGAAAGCGGCTCAGTGGTCACAGGATTATAAAGATCCACTAGAGAATAAATTTTCTAAGGAAGAACAGTTAAATAGTTTAATTTTGTTATCCGGTCTCAAGGATTATCTTAATCACAAAGAACAATGGAATTCTGTATCTGGGGAGCTATTCCAAAGGAATAATGACGGTGATAAGCAAAATTGATTTACTCACTCTGGCATTGTTAATTTATTATAGTTATCTTATACTTTTCTGTACCTCATATTATCTTCGGTAGGAAAAGGCTCATGATAAAATGTCCGAAATGCCGATCAGAGGCTTGCGTTAAAGCTGGTATAGT
>JAQUOU010000011.1 GCA_028716975.1 Methylobacter sp.
GCACGGCTGCGACGCAAATCAAAGTGCTACAGCAAAAGCCAGGAAATGCTCAAATATTCCATTAGGTTATTAATGCTGAAATGGAATGGTGATTTAGAAACTATATTATATTAACAATGCCAATTTTTGGCAGAAATGAGAGTTCCTGATTACTCGCCTTGCGATTCCAATCGGCTGGCAGCGGCGCTTTTAAAGCACACGCCGGTATCCGCTTGTCGCTGGGTTATTTTTCAATAAAGGCATACAGAAGCATTTACACCCCACCAAATTAAAGGAGAAAACTATGCGTTTCATAAAACACACACTTACTGGTTTCCTTATTTTACTGGCGGCATCCGTTGCCATCGCAAAAGAAAAAAAAGTAGAGCAACACATGGATCCGCAGGCGATGATGGAGCTCTATTCCAAGCTGGCTGAGCCCGGCGAGCCTCATAAACTGTTCGCCAGCCTCGCAGGAAGCTGGACAACTAAAACCACGGAATGGATGGAGCCCAATAAACCGCCCATGGAATCCACAGGTTCCGTGGAAATGAAGATGCTGCTGGACGGGCGCTTCCTGCAGCAGGAATTCACCGGCAGCATGATGGGAAAACCCTACTCCGGCATTGGCGTCAGCGCCTATGATAATCTTCGCAAACGCTATGTTTCGACATGGATGGACACTATGAGCACCGGCATCTTCATCATGGAAGGCACGGGCAGCGCGGATGGCAAGACCATCACTTTGGCGGGCAAGCACGCTGAACCGGGCGGCGGACAGATGACGCATCGCGCCATCTGGAAAATCATCGATAATAATAACCAGACATTTGACATGTATGGCGCTCACCACGGCGGCAAGGAAATGAAAATGATGGAGATTATCTACACGAGAAAGCCCTGATTCGAGGAGGCCCTGATTTAGTCCTTCGACAGATTCACTTTAATCAGAATCGATCAGTTATAACCGTTCGTCTGGTCAAGTCGAAGGATTTGTTTTAAGTTTTCTATGATTAAGATCCTAAGAGTTCTTACGAGATAATCACGCCAGTCAGTAACAATTTAAAGTCTATATACTTGCCTGCGCTATCGGCGCCTTTCGGTTTTACCAATATCCTAACGAGGCCGGCACAATTGCACACGCCTACTGACTCAGGGAGCACGATCAGAAGATGAGTGTGATAAAAATTAGGCGAGGTTTTTACGATTCATTGAAACTATCTTGTGCCAAAATTAGTGAAAATTTCTCGGCTAATGGAAGTGGAAAAATTACTCAGATTTCGAACGGCAAAAATCGGCCAAGTGCAGTCAGTCAATGTTTTCGAAAGCAGACTTTCGATGATTACTAATGAGCTATTCAGCTTTAATCTACTTGAAGTATTAAGTTGCCAAGATAAAAACCAAGTCTAGCATAGGGGAAGTATTACCAATAATTTAGTGATAAATTGCCAGATACCGAGACCTTAGGCACGTATTATAGAGTTAGCGTAATGCATTGGTGTTGATTTTTCTATTGATGCAAATCATTCTGCTAATGATGCGGTTGAATTTACTATCCGTTATATAGATTATGCGTTGAGTGTAGTTAAAACCTTTACTTATAAAGTTATAGACGCGGGAGCAAAGATGGATAATATGTATATTGATAATACGATGAGTGTAGCTGAGACTGTTTCTTCTAAAGTTATAGATGAGGGTGCAAAGATTGCGTTCGAGGGTGGCAATCATACTATGGAGATTGCATCTCACGCAGTTGAATACGCGGTTGAGCACGTCGCCGATACTGTTGTTGATCACGCTGCCGCTGTTGCTTTAGGTCAAGTCGCAGAACAATATTTTAGTCACTATGTTTCAGCCCCGGTTGCCCCTGCAAGAATTGCAGGAACTGCTGTGAAAGAAATATTTTTCTCTGATAAAAGCGCGGATGAGATAGGTCAAACCGTCAAAAATAGTTCTTTCAAGGCTATCGTTATAGGAGGTATAGTTACAGCAGTTGCGTCCCATGGTCTTGCGGTTATTCCATATGCTATTCCAGCGGCTATTTATGTAGCAAAGTCAGTTACACCTATATATGGGGGTATTGCGTGGAGCGTTGCTAAGATAATAAGGGTATTTAAGTAAACTATTCATTGGTATTTCCCAAATGCATCAACACAGAGCCGTGTAATAGGTTGGTTTTGTTTGTATTCAATTGAAATTATCCCATTGCACAATGTTTCCATTCCATCGATGGGTCTAATGAGTGAAACTAAGTCACCAAATAGCTTCTTATCGATATCAGTATCGAATGCCAAAACATAAGCTCCAGCTTTCGCTGCCAACAAAAGCGGGGTTGCTGCAATAATTCCGCCCCGGTATTGCTCGAACGATGTTTCTCCGTTTTGATAAGAGCTGCATAGCTCATTTAATGTCCTATTCAATAAGGCATTATCATCATTTCTTGCATTCGTTACAGCTTTTACTAAACAGACAACTTGGCCGTTGTGCGTATTCTTGACGACAAGTACTTTGTGAACAACGTCTGTCAAAGCCTGTGGAACTGGCGTTTGATTGATCGTCCCGCAGCCTGAAGTAAAGGCTATCGCAACAATGGTTAAATTCCTCCAAATTGCATTATTTTTTTTAAAAAGACAAAACACCGCAAACGTCTGCAAGCCTTCATAAATGGGTCTTTGGTGGTTGTTCCTCAACCTTATGGCCCAAAAATGAAGGAATCGTTGTCGTACTCCTTTATCTTCTATGCTTTAGCATCCGGAATGTTTTATTTACAAACATTCCTATCCTTCGCATTGGGAGAGCTGCATATTACAGCCTTGACGATTTTTACAACCGAATCTGCTACCGCCCTTGTTTGTTCTACATTAAATACCCGATTAGCTGGAGGAGTGGACGTTATTTCTGCCGGTTGTGTAGTTGTTGAGCTGGAAGCACTTGAGGATACTATAACTGCCGGAGGGGGTTGATCTGCAGTTAAACCCTCTATTGCAACCAAAGCTACGGCTGCATCATCTGCACCATTTATGATACCTGCATAAACGTCTGGATATTTACTACCAAAAGCATCGTTGCTAAGGGCTTCGCAAGCTCTATAGCCAATGTCGCGTATGATCTGTATACCCGCTGTTCTAAGGCCGATTGAAGCCAATGCCGATGAATAACTTTGCGATACTTCGGCATAATCTTTAACTTTTACGGCAGCCGCTTCTGCAATGCTTTTTACGGCATCCGGGCTAGGTTCAGCACATATCTTACCATTGTGGGTAAAGACAAGGCGTTCACTGGCATTAAGGGATAAAGTCTCAACATTTCCTATCTTGTGCTGAGAGCATCCACTTATTAAAGTGAAACCTACTATTCCTAATAATCTTAAAGATTTCATTTTTATCTCCGGTAAATAACGAATAAATACAATCAAACAAACTCAACTGATTTTGAAAGACTTGTTATCGCATTACCATGAACCTTTAAGGTAATGTTGTTCTTTTTTCTCCCTTTAATATAAGAAATGACGAAAATTGATTTTCTGATGCGTGTTGACAAATCCCCCTTTAGCTATTCGGGGAATCAACGGCTTTACTCAATTTTTTATGCTTAGTTCGGCTATAACGGATTTCATAATGCAGTGATTATTACTAACATTTGGATGGTTATTAGAGCTATCATCAGCCGGACAAGCCTCAGGATTTCCAATTCTGTTACTTATATATTCCTTAGAAAATTCTGACAAATACCATCCTAGAGGTAATTTGATATCGGCTGATTTGTCATCAATAGGTTTACCCTTAACGTCTAAACAATTTTTTTCTTCGTTAAGTGTACAAGGCTGGACTTTGCCTTTATTTTCGTCCTCGTCCTTGTAGTCCAATTCGGTATCAAGATCAGTTTTAAAGTGATTTAAATAAAACTGTCTTACTCGATACTTGCCAATAACGTTCTTCTGATGGTCGTTTAACGGACTGTTTAGGGTGAATTCAGCTTGCTTAATGTTGCTACGACCTCGAGCATCTCTTGCATTAAATAAAGCATTCATTGGCGACGATAACTCTCCCAACCCGCCAGGGTCCGGGTATTTTTTGGGTAAATCAGTAATCGCTAGGTATATAATTTCAAGATTTTCAGGATAATTTTTATTTCCCTTATTTTCTTTTATTTTAGTAGCTATTATTTTTTCTAATCCTTGACCAATTTCATAAGCAGTTGAGAAACCAGAGTTTTCAAAATAACCCCCGTCCGCCAAGCGAGACTTGATATTACCACCCTCTTTATTGCTACTTCTGTCAAACCAACCAACAGGCGTAACGAATGGAAATCTGGCACTGAGAACTGCCGCCGTGCTGAGAGGAAAGTTAAGGGTATTAACAGCTGCGATTGAAAATGCATCACGAATGAATTTCTGTTTCTGTTCCTTTGATAAGCCAGATTCGTCAGGAAGTAGCTTTAATTGATTCTTAAGATCCGTTAGCGTATTGCCGCTAACTAACTCGCTTTCTGCCTTATCAACGACTCTTTTTCCGTCAGGGTTGAAGATACGAACATGTATGTCTGTACCGACGAGGGCGACGAGTACCAAATTGCGACCTTCGTTTACTAAGTGATCAGATATATCAACTGACATCCACCTGAGACCATAACCGTTCATTTCTTTAAACGCAACGGAACTAATGTCTACTAAATTCGGAAAATTTAAAGAATCGTATGTAAATGGACTTAATAGCAAACGCTCTCCAGTTTCTACTACCGTGGTATTTAAAACCAAAGCAGGAGCAGCACTTTCTGGTTTCCAGTGGTCGTAGTATGAGCCTTCAAGGAGATTAGTATGTTGTTTTTTCTTATCCTCCCAAGTGATGTTTCCCCAACTCTGTTCAAATGCACGTTCTAATCCTCTAGCTCTGTCTAACTCATCAAATGAATAGAAAATAAAGCGTTGAATAAAGTCAGGAAATAATCCTGCCGCAAGCAAGGGAGATAAAAGGTCTTGATTTAACAGCTCGTGTGCTTTTGTTTCCAGGGGGCCTCGTTTTTGTTCTTGGAGGGCTTTACCATCATTCGTTGACTCTTTTCCACACTTCTGTTGGTACTCATCTTGAGACTGAGTCTGCTCAGACTTTACTAAGCTTGTAAATACAGTGGCGCCAAGGCTTCCTCCAGAGACACCACTAATGGCAAAAACATGATGGGCAAAAGCAGGACATAAATCTTGTAATCGTGAAAGCGTTGAGGCGGCGTGATATGCGGCATAAATTCCACCGCCCTGTGCGGAAACAAGGTATATGGGGTAGCTTTTCTTAGGGTTCTGAGCGTTAAAATTCGAGATGTCTTTAACCCTGGACTGCCGCCATTTCTCAAATTCCGTTTCTAGATTGGTAAGGTCTTCTAGCCTTTTTTTAGGGAATGGATGAGTGTCAAAGCGATGATTGTCATTCCGATCTAAAAAGCTAATCCCAATGGCATAGATTAACAAAATTGACATAACAGGAATCTTGGTCTGGTCCGACCAATAGAAAATAAGGCTGGTGAGAGTGACAAATACGAATAAAAAGAGAGCGATGATAGAAATCGAACCAAGATAAGCTGGAAAAGCCTCTACCCAAAGCGGCAAATCATCAATAACCAGAGGTAAAGTAAAGATAAGAATTGCGATAATCGATACGAAAATAAATCCCAAAGGGCGATAGGGTTCTTTTGGTTTGTCTAATTTTTCTCCATTTTTAAGCTTTGCTTCGTCATAATAAACAGAAAATGAGTCATTAACGATGAAGTAAATTATAGAAAATACCATGGTAAAAATAATTCCAAATACCAGATTTACCATCGTCACTATGTGAGGAGTTTCAGCTGGATCTATATGCAGTAGCCCCTTTAGGAAATCAGAGATATTTATAGCATATATGGCTCCAAGCATTACTATGAGACAACTAAGAAATACTTCATATTTTGATACAATTTTTATGGTGGTAACAATAATTATTGTATATACAGTGAGAGCTATCCAAAAATTATTCAAAATAGGATTATTTTCTAATACTCCAAAAGCAGGATCCCATATTGTCCGAAATAATCCCCAATCTAGCGCGATTAATGGTGAAATCGCAAAAATAACAGGTAGCCATCGTAATGCCTTAGCCTTTGCGATTGCTGCTTTGTTTAGCTTGCTTATCTCTCTCTGATCTTCTCCTTGATTTTCTACTTTTAGGGCCTTTTTTCGAAGGAGATCGTATGCTCTCCTTATATCCGCATTATTATCCAGATCATCCATCCTTTTCTTTGCCAGGGTTTCGGCGGTCTTCCACATAGAAAACGAAAGTAACAAGATAAACACAAAAGAAATAATAATTTGAAATTTAGTGGCTAACGGATTTAGAGCGAAGATGCGGTAAACTTCCAGTATTTGATCGATTAATGCAAAGAAACATAATGAGAGTAATGCCGTAATAACATGAGCCCGAAAATGCCAAATCTCCTCAAGGACAGGTTCTATCCTTTCTTTTCTAAAGTTATGATAATTTTGAAGTCGTTGTTGTAAGTTTTTTTTCTCTGTCATAACATTGTGCCCTTGACTGGTAGTGGGTTATTCCGCGTATAAAGTAAGCACTTTCTATTGCTTAATTTAAGCTAGTTGGGAATAGTGCGATCGCGCACTGAGCTAAGACGCTGTCCAAACTGACTGTTTGCTTAGGCTAAATATTGATTTTTCAAGTCAAATGGTTTTAGGCCAAAGGGGAAACAGGGCTTATTATCATTATTGCCAGAAGTTCTTTAATGGTTTTTTCTCCCGGGTACTGACGTGTTATTTGTAGATTTGTCTTTAGTGCTTCTAGATTTTAAGAATATGAAAGCGCGCTATTAGCTTGCAAATTAAGCCGACGATCCGCCGGAGTTGGGACTTTCAACTTGAGCGACTTGTTGGGCTGTTAGTTTTAAATTACGTTTTCGAGACCACTCTTTTAGAAAAAATAAACTAATTAGAGGAACAAGAAGACCTATTAGGCCGTATATAATGTCTTGACTCCCTAGTTCCTTTTTTCCATTTCCTATTGTTACGGCTAGTATGACAAATAGATAGAAGCCACAATATACCCAAAAGACTCCGTTTATAAGCCACCCGGGCTTCCCTTTATGCACCACTGGGGGTGGCGATAATAAGGATCCTAAGCGGTCTTGGGCCATCAATTTATAGTTCTCTATGTCTTCGCCAGAAAACTTAGAAGCAGCCTCCATCCATGCAACGATAAAATCAATTTCAATTTTTGCACTCTCAATATGTTTTTTTTCTTTATTAAATGCGTTGCGACCTTTTATAAATGGAATTAGCTCATCTTTTATTAATGGCAAAAGTAATGGCAAAAGAGCTATGATTCCAGCACCTGCGCCTACATCTGCAGCACCTGCAGCACCTGCAATTTTATCAAACTCGTCGGTGATCATTATGCTCTCCTAATGGTACAAAAAAATGTCACCGCTAGTCCTCCTACTAAAGATAAGCAAAGTGTAGCTAAAAAAATAGACTACGCCGTTAAAAAGAAAACGCAAAGTAATATTACCTTTTGAAGAAACTAAGACGTGGTAAGCTGCGTTGAAGTTTTGACACCATTCGCATAAAAACAGCGTCTACATTTAGCAGGAGTAGTAGCTATATTATTGATAATAATCAATTAGCATTTTTCTTTGAGTGAAAAGCCATACTGAACAGTGGAATATATTGCGGGGTGTTTTCCACTCTCGTCGTTAAAACTGAAATCCGTTTCGCGAAATATCTATCTTTAGTTCTTCTTATCTGAAGACCCGCCCGACGCCGTTCAGAGATCGGCGTTATAGTTAAAGAAAACCATTGTCCCCAAGGGCTGCTTTGGGGATATTTATATTTTATGCCGAGAGACCGAAATGGGTCGATAGCGGATGTAGGGCACAACCGGCTATCAATCACCAAAATAAACTCATAAGCTACAAAGCGCCGCCAGCCATAGCCTACCGGGATTTTTCACTAACTCGGCGCACTTTTCATTATTTGTGACATCCGACAGAAAAGCGCCTTAATATAGACGTCAACATACGTCTTTGTATCATCGGACTTCAATCCCATTTCTTCCCGCCCTCAATTCAAAAAATTTAAAATAAGCGAAATAACATTCTGTGATCTTTAAATTTTCAATAGTGCCAAGAGATGAAAATATGGAGCCTTTAGCTTGAATTATTATTGACTTTCATTCGTCTAAAAGTTTCCTCACATTTTCCTGGTCGGTTAAAATAGGTTTTTTACTGTAAATTGTCTGATGCGCATTCATTCACTCCCCATTCAACTTGTCAATCAGATCGCAGCGGGCGAGGTGGTCGAAAGACCTTCGTCTGTCGTAAAAGAACTGGTGGAAAATAGTTTTGATGCGGGGGCAGGACAAATCACTATCGATGTAGAGCAAGGTGGCGCCCGGTTGATAAAAATCCGGGATGACGGCTGCGGCATAATAAAAGAAGATTTGCCGCTGGCACTGTCACGGCATGCAACCAGTAAAATCGCCACCTTAAAAGATTTGGAACAGGTTTCCAGTATGGGCTTTCGCGGTGAGGCGCTACCCAGTATCAGCTCCGTTGCCCGGCTGACCTTAATTTCCCGCACGGGGAATGCAGACTGCGCCTGGAAAATAAACGCCGATGGCACAGAACAGGGTTTTGATATTCAACCTGATCCGCATCCTCAGGGCACGACGGTTGACGTGCGTGATTTATTTTATAATACCCCCGCCCGGCGCAAGTTCCTGAAAACCGAAAAAACCGAATTTGCGCATATTGAAACCTTAATCAAAAGAATGGCGCTAAGCCGGTTTGATATCGGTTTTACGCTCGCGCATAACCAGCGCGAAATTCTGAACCTGAGGCCTGCGGCAACCGGCATTGAACAAGAACAAAGAATTGCCGGTATTTGCGGTTCAGAATTTATTGAAAACTCAGTAAAAATCGACTTTGAAGCCTCGGGATTAAAATTAACGGGCTGGGTAGGGGTGCCGACATTTTCGCGCAGCCAGCAGGATATGCAGTTTTTTTATGTTAACGGCAGGCTGATAAGGGACAAACTGGTGTCTCATGCTGTCAAGCAAGCCTACCAGGATGTCTTGTTTCATGGACGGCAGCCGGTCTTTGTGTTGTATCTGACACTCGACCCAGTGCTGGTTGACGTGAATGCGCATCCGGCAAAGCTTGAAGTCAGGTTCAGGGAAGGCCGGCTGGTTCATGATTTCCTGTTTTCGGCCCTGCATCGGTCGCTGGCTGATTTAAGACCTGGACATAATGTAGGTCAGGTCAGCGATAGCATAAGTCCGCAACCGGAGCTTGAGTCTCTACCGCTGCGTTCAGATTTAAAAGCCAAATCCGTTTACAGCAACCCCTATCCGCACCAGGCGTTACTGCCTTTAAATGTGGAAGAGGCAGTAAAGACTTACGCCTTGCTGTATCCGCCGCCGCTACAAAAGCAACAGCAATCCCGCGAAGCGCCGCCATTGGGTTATGCCATTGCGCATTTACACAATATTTATATTTTATCCGAGACCGCAACAGGCATTATCCTGGTGGACGCGCATGCAGCTCATGAACGGGTCACCTATGAGCGCTTGAAACAGCAATTTCAAGCTGGCCCGGTACCCAGTCAACCCTTACTGTTGCCGATTAAAATTAAAGTCAGTTCAGCAGAAGCGGATTTGGCGGAGCAGGAACAGGAGTTTTTCAGTTTATTAGGCTTTGAACTCAACCGGTCGGGACCTGAAACCCTGATTTTGCGTTCAACGCCTGCCTTATTGGGAAATACCGATATGGAAACATTGATTCGTGATGTCTTGGCCGACATTTCCGAACATGGCGCCAGCTCCAGAATACAGGAGCAAGCCAATCATATTTTAGCCACCATCGCCTGTCATGGAGCCGTGCGCGCCCATCGCCGCCTGAGCATAGACGAGATGAATGCCTTGCTGCGCGATATGGAGCAAACCGAAAGAATAGGGCAGTGCAATCACGGCAGGCCTACCTGGATAGAATTATCGATTAATGACCTTGACAAATTCTTCCTGCGCGGCCAATAGCCGGTTATAACAGTCTTTTACAAATTGAGTTACCTCCATGTCTCTGATTTCCCTTCATGCACAGGTTGCGTTCCAGCAAGACTATGCCAAAAAATAATTCACCTGCAATTTTTCTGATGGGCCCTACGGCTTCAGGAAAAACCGCACTCTCCGTACAGCTTGCACAAGAACTTGATGGCGAAATCATCAGCGTTGATTCTGCGCTGGTTTTTAAAGGCATGAATATCGGCACCGCCAAACCTTCGCTTGAAGAAAGAGGCGGCATCCCGCATCATCTCATCGACATGCTGGATCCGGCGCAATCATTCTCGGCCGGTCAGTTCAAAACGCAAGCACTGGCATTAATGGAGGATATAACCCGGCGTAAAAAAATCCCAATACTGGTTGGAGGCACCATGCTCTATTTTAATGCCTTAAACAGCGGACTTGCCTTATTGCCTGAAGCAAATCCGGTTATCAGAAACAGGCTGGATCAGGATTTGGCGCAGTTCGGTAAGGACATCATGCATCAACGACTGGCTAAAATCGACCCTGAAGCGGCGGCGCGAATCCATCCCAATGATCCCCAACGCATCCAGCGCGCCCTTGAAGTCTATGAAATTAGCGGCAAACCACTGACCTCATTTTTTCAGCAAGCCCACACGCAATACCTACCTTATAAAAAAATAAAATTCATTATTGCCCCGCAAGATCGCACAATTCTGCACGAGATCATAAACCGGCGCTTCAGGCAGATGCTGGAGCAGGGTTTAGTCGATGAAGTAGACGCGCTTTTTAAACGCGGAGATTTAACCGAAAACATGCCGTCGATCCGGGCAGTCGGCTATCGGCAGGTATGGTCCTATCTGCAAGGCGACTATGATTTTACCACCATGACCGAAAAAGGCATTATCGCCACACGGCAACTGGCTAAGCGTCAATTTACCTGGCTGCGCAGAGAAACTGATGCAATAAGTTTTCAGACCGGCCAACCGGACTTGTTGCAAAAGGCGTTGGCAGTATTTAGAGCTGCCGGCACAACCTGATCAGCTTGGCAAATGTTAGCTGGAATCCCCAAAAATTCCCATTGCAATATTACAGCATGCAAGGCTGCAAAGCTTAGTATTATTGATGTGTGGCGTTTTATAATGGCAAACGAACACATTCAACATTAAGCTACCAATCCCCGTGGGAATTTGAACGGGAATTCTATAAGAAATCTGCTTAAGAAAGTGTCCTGTTTTAGTTGACCATTTCAATTGTGATAAGGTTCGCCATTCAATGAATATATGAGGCATTCAATGAAACCACATGCTTTTGTTGCGATGGCGTTCGGCAAAAAACCGGGGCCGGACGGTACGGTAATCGATTTCAACATTATTTATAACGATCTGGTCAAACCCGCGTGCGAGGCTGCCGGGCTGGAGGTATTTCGCGCTGACGAAGAGCAGGCGGCGGGCGATATTAAAACCGACATGTTCCAGGAGCTATTGATCGCTGATCTTGCCGTTGCTGATTTGACGCTGGACAATCCTAACGTGTGGTATGAGCTCGGTGTGCGCCATGCCCTGCGCGCCCGCGGCATCGTGTTGATCCAGGGGCCGCGGGACAAGCAGCCGTTCGATATCTACACCGACCGCAAGCTCCATTACAGTCTGAAAAACGGCGTACCCGATCCAGCCACCCTGGATCAGGATAAAATGGCTTTGACAGAGATGGTTAAGGCTACGCTTGAATCCTGGCACGGCCGCATGATCAGTCCGGTTTATCAACTACTGCCGAATCTTCAGGAACCGGAGTGGAAAGCCTTGCGTGTCGGCGATGCCGTGCAGTTCTGGCAGGCGTATGAGGCGTGGAAGCAAAGAATTGAGCTGGCGCGGCGCAATAGCTTGATCGGCGACTTGCTGGTACTCGCCGATGAGGCGCCGGTCGCGGCGTTTCGCGCCGAGGCGCACATCAAGGCTGGTATTGCTCTGCGTAAGGCAGAACGCTTCGATTTTGCCCTGGAACAACTGGACTTGGGTCTTGCCGTCGAGCCCGATAATTTAGCGGGATTGCGAGAAAAAGGAACCTGCCTTCAACGGCTCGCGTTGCTTGGGAAACCATGTTTTACTTTCGACCGGGCCAGACTCCATTATCGAGCCGTATTGGAACAGTACCCAAACGATGCAGAAACCTCGGCATTGCTGGGCCGGGTTGATAAGGACGACTGGATAGCTTCTTGGCGAAGAAAAGACAGCACAGCCAAACAAATGCGCGACGATGCCGCTTACGAAGAGTCTTTGTTGCGTACGGCGATAGAAAGCTATCGGCAAGCGTTCCGGCGCAATCCCGGTCATTATTATTCCGGTATTAACGCCCTGACCCTGATGTATCTTTATCATGACCTCACGACCGACGACCGCTACCGGGAGGAAGCCGGTTTCATGGCCGGAGCCGTGCGTTTTGCGGCGGACGCCGAGCCGGAATCTTCATTCTGGAGCAGAGCGACATTAGGCGGGTTGGAAGTGCTGACCGGCACTCCGGCGACAGTCGCAACAGCCTATAAGGATGCTGTCGCTAAAGCGGAAAATGACTGGTTCGCCCTGAATTCCACGCTTTCGCATTTGCGCCTGCTCAGGGATCTTGATTTTCATCCGGAAAACGTCTCTGCGGGTATTGCTGTTTTTGAACGGGCTTTGGCGCGTCTCACCAGGCCGGAAGCGCTGTGGCAGCCGCGGAAAGTTTTCCTGTTTAGCGGCCATATGATCGATAAGGCGGACCGCGATCCGCCGCGATTCCCTAACGATAAGGCCGATATTGCCGCCGCGAAAATCTCTGAAACCTTGTCCGATCGGGGTGCTGGCGAGGGCGACCTGGCGCTGACTCAAGGAGCCGCCGGCGGCGATATTTTGTTTGCCGAGGCCTGCGTCAGGCTGGGAGTACGCGTTCAGCTACTGCAACCTTATCCTGAAGCTGAGTTTATCCAACGGTCGATATTGCCTTCTGATCGAGGGCCAAGCTGGCAGGCGCGATATCTGAAACTGAAAGGGCAATTACCGGCATCGCCGCGTTCCATGCCTGATGAACTGGGGCCGCTTCCAAAGGGCGTCGATCCTTACGAACGCTGCAATCTCTGGCTGCTCTATACCGCCTTGGCCTGCGGCATCGATAAAGTTCGTTTCATTTGCCTTTGGAATGGCGAAGGCGGCGATCAGCCTGGCGGTACTGCCCATATGTATAAGGAAGTCAATGAGCGCACCGGCCAGGCTACCTGGCTCAATACCCGAAAATTATGGTGAGATTTAAGGGAACCTCTAAAAATTGCACTTCGATAAGGCTCCCCTGAGTTTATCGAAGGGCTCAGTGCGAACGGTTGCCTTTTCAAATCAGTAACTTATCCGTTCATACTGAGCCTGTCGAAGTATGAACGGATAATTTTTAGAGACTCCCTTAATAATTAAGGGAAGCTTTTAAAAGTTTTTTAATGAGTTCTATGAAGTAACTGAAAGCAATTAATAGGATATAACCAGGAAAATAGGCATGGCTAATTCTACTTTGTCAGATTACATGATCCATATTTACCAACATCGTCATTCCGGCAGGGACTCACTCCGGGCGTTCCTGCCCGGAGCCCTTCGGGTAAATGTACAAGGATGTATATTGTGAATCCAGAGTCCATGGATAGGTTTAAGCTTGCCATCCCTGGCACTGGATACGCGCTTCCCGGCGAGTATGACGCGCTTATGTATAATCTGACAAAGTAGAACTAATTAATGACTGGAAGCAATTCATTACCTCCGTGTTTGAATACATTTTAACCCGACAAATCTTTATATTCCTGCATCAGCTTCTTTAACTTATCCGCCTGATTTATCCTGGTTTCCTGCATCCAGTCCGCAACTTTCATTTCTTTTGCCTTATTTTCCCAATTAACGATTGCCGCTTCATCGCCGACGCCAATAGCCGCTTCGTATAAAGTGGCAATCAACCAATAACGATTGGAAACGTCCTCCATGCTATCCAGTAACGGGGTTGCATAGCGAATGACATCCCGGCGTACTCTCCGCGCGAGTACAAAATCGGTGACGGCTTCGTCCTTAATGCCGTTTTTAAGGGATTGCACGGCCCGTAAATTCAGCAGGTAAGCCAGATTGATGCCGTTGTAATAATCCTGTTTTAAATAAAAGCCGCGTTCGTAAGCCGAGATACTCTCGTTTAAATAGCCGGGGTCGGGTGTTAACTCCCATAAACGTTTATGGATAGCGCCCCACAGTCCCAGGGTTTCCGGATTATTGGAAGTCGCCGGCTTCAATTCCTGCATAATCTTATAAGCATTCTGTAATGCTTCCAGATCGGTCGGCTGTTTGCTTTTGTAAGTCGCCAAGGCCAATTGCTGAAGGACAAAAGAATCCTTGGGGCGCAGTTTTCTCACTTCTTCCATTAAAATCCGCGCCGCCATAAAATCGTTGGCATTGATTTTTTCCAGGGCCGAATCCAGCAAGAATTTTGCGCTTGGATTGTCTTCACCGGTAATTTCAGTTACGGCAGCAGCCCTTGCTGGAGATTTACTTGCAGCCTCCTGACCCGCTGCCGGATTTTGAATTAAAGGCCACTGCAAGTGAGGTATATAGGTGTAGACCGGGCTGTCGGTAACGGGATTGTCCAGGATGGCGTTAATCGCTTTTTTCAGCTCCGCCATCAAGCGCTTGGCCTCGCGAAAACCGACTTCCCCGCCCAGGTGCTGATAACGGCGAATGACAATATGCCCCATATCGAAAGGATTCTTGAAGTGCTCCTCGGCCAGCACAATCGTGGTATAAGGCCGCAAGGCATAGCGAACGCCCAACTCGAAAGCGGCATTGACGTTATAGGTGGAAAGATCGGCGATGACTAAATCAGCATTCAACAAACGCTCGTACATCGGCACATCTATCGTGCCGGAATGGATGATTTCATCGGCCCGCACACACTCCAGCTCTGCCGATTCGACGGCCTCTTTGATAACCTCATAAGACGCATCCAAATCCAGGACGCGGCCATCGGTATAATCAGTTTTTTTACCGAAGCCTTGAACAACAAAGCATGTTTTCATGACAAAAATCCCTCAAAATGTGGTAACTTGAAATGTTCTTCGGCATAAGTCCTGCCCAGTCTCTGAATATCCGGGATGTGTTCGACTGAATCCAAAACCTGCACCGTGCCGGCGGCAATATCGTTTAGCCCAAGCGCATTGATGCCTGCCTGAGTCACATCGGGATCGTAGCGCAGATAGGTAAACAGTTTTGAGCCCGTCCAGTTGGAATCGTCATTGCCGGCTGTCACCATATCGCTAAACTCCCGGTCGATGGGCGACCCATGCCGGCATTCGCCCAAGAGCCGGCAAGTCATATCCCATCCGGCGGAAGCGGCATTCATTAATGCGCCGGGAATATTTTTGGCATTGTCAATCAAGGTAAGATCGCTCGCATCCAGACCCGCCCTGGCTTTGGCGGCGCTGCCGGTGCCGATTGATACAATCAGCAGTTTATCGGCGCCCGTTTGCCAATTGATATGGTAGGGCTTGGCGGTCGCCATCTGGAATGCCAAAAAGGCAGGATTGTTATAAGTGGTAACACCGCCATCAACAAACACAAAACTATAGGGATTGGCGGTATCCTTGCCCAGAGTCACCACTTCCGGCGGAAAATAAGTCGGCGCGGCCGTGCTGGCCCGCACCAACTGCCAGAGCGGCAGCTTCAGGTTACAGTCAACGCGTTCCGGCTGGTTGTATTTGGCAAACGGATTGTTGGAGAGCGGCCAGGGCGAATCGGTGGTCGCGTTACGCATAACCATCATCAGCACGGAACGCAGATTAGCGCTGCCCAGCGTTGCATCCTGCTCATGCAACTGGGTGTCCAGCGCTTCCTTGAGCAGTTTGGCCAGGGGTTCGCTGTTGTAATCGTATTGCAGGCGTTTGAGTAATGAAGCCTTGTCGAACATCTGCTTGCCGCTGTCGAGATAAAACTGCCGAATTTTGGCCATCGACATCCCTGATGAAATGCAGGTCGCAATAATCGCCCCGGTACTGGTGCCGCAGACGAAATCAAAATAATCGGCCAGCACAAAGTCCGGCCCTTTGCCTGATGCTTTGCGTAATTCCTCCTCAATCTTCAGTAAAATTTCGACGCTCATCAGTCCCAAAATACCGCCGCCGTCGCAGGCTAGAATTTTTTTGGGGCCGGGAGATTGTATGCGGTTAATGATGTTTTGATTCATCAGGAACTCCCCGGTTTAGTAATTTTCAATCGATTGCCAACGCTTTGGTATGAACTTAAATTTGCCGGATTAATTGTTAAATCTCAGGTAACGGCCTTCTTTCTGCGCATCTTCCCTGGAGTAACTAACGGCGTGAGCCTGATTGCCTGAAGCATCTTTTAACCGGATCTGGCAGCTAGCTGATCTAACCATAATGGTTTAACTCTAAACTTGCAAAGTTCGGATGGACACTTTTTAGCATCAAAGCTGGACTGAATCAATTAGAGGGTTTTAAACTTGCCGGGTATCCGGTTCACACAGCTCCCAGAAGCTTGCGTGAATGTGGATTTAGCGCGCCGATTACTTAATCCCTTGAATAAATTCAGTGCTTTTTATAATCCTATAGCTTAATGGAAATAAAATTAAGGGAATATTCCACGGCTCTACCATATAAAATTACTATCATTAACAGGGCCGCAGTTTTTTCTCGATGACAATAAAACTGATAACGAGAGGGGGTTGTTGATTCGGTTTCAGTTTGAGTCATGTTACATTTTGGGAAATGCTCGATAATTTATCCCCGCATATTGCCGCCAATCAACTTTCTCAAGCTCACATTATCCCGGCAAGACAGGCGGGCAGGGTGTCAGAAGCCCTAAAATTTGATAGTTACCAAGCTCCGTGTTATTGAATTTTTAAAGCCGGTTAACGCACTTTGCGCCCGCCTATCCGGGTTGCCGTGGCAGGATCATTACGGTCATCGCGCCAGGTGGGATGATTGAAGTGGAGTACGAAATCACCGTTATATGAAACAACCGCTTCCGTGAAGGTTATTTTGCCAATCGTACGCCAATCGCTGATGATGCGCCGCTGAAAAACCGGCGTGCCTTTGGTCTCGCCCGTATCGGAAACATCAATGTTAAAGCTGAGGCTGCGTTTCGGTGTTTGATCGCCTTTATCATACATCTGCGTCATGATTTCATCGCGAAAATCCAGTCCATCGCCCTCAATACGAGGTTGCCGGGAAACCACCGTCAAACGCATAAACTCAGGGGTGCGGGTAGCTTCTTCGAGGGCTTTTCCCAATTCTGCAATTTCGTAAAGTTGCCGTTGTGAAGGCTCTTTATCGGCGTGAAGGAATGCCGCTCCTTCAAGCAGTAATACCGGCAGACCGGCTCCTCGCCGCCAGGAGCGGGTATCCGGCGTATTGCGAAGTTCCGCATCGTTAATAAAATCGCTGAAATCGCCGCCCAAATCCTGTTGAGTAAAAAAACTTGCAGTGCGTAAGGGATCGGCATGATTGACATCCGTGGTGGGATAAAGTTTGCCTGCCATCGCCAGGGAACGTACATGACCTCGCCTGGTTTCCGTACAGCAAGTCGAATAACGCCCTACTATCAAGGCCTTGCTGCCTTTTTTAAAATATCCCGAATAATCGGTTTCCTCAAGAATTTCCCAGATACCGGTAAGACCAATGCCATTTGGATGCAAGAGGCGGCGAAACCCTTTTTTATCGCCACCCCAGCGTAAGTCCGCATCGGAATCAACCGTTCTTTCTATCGCCTGAAGAAACCGCCAAGGTTTACCGAACGGTAAAATACCACTTAATACGCTGCCAACCGTCACTTCATACCTAGGCAAGGGCGGCGCATCCTCTGCACCCCATAGCTTCTGATAAGGATTGGCGAAAAGTGCTTGCCTGACTTCGGAATAACGGGATCCCGCATAGCGATGATCTTCGTCGGTGATTTGTATAGAGCCATAATTTGTATTTCGCATATAACCGATTACCTCGCTATATTAATAACCGAATGACATAGGCTTCTATTAGAATCTTGTCCCGGGACAATTGCAAGAAAGATAAAAATATCTCACCCGGTCAGGTTTTCGGCAAAGCCCGACTGCCGTCATACTCGCCTGGACGCGGGTATCCAGCGCCATGGATGGTTTGTGCCAGTTATGCTTTCGCCTGATTTAATAAATGCAATACCCAATCATGCATGCATCTTCTTGTGCCTGGATTGCTCGCCGCCTCCCTGCGGTTCGGGTTTCGCCCTGTGCGGCGCACATCCCACAACGCTCCAGGCGAATTAGTCCGGCATCCATGCCGCTATGCCGCTATGCTTCGACAGGCTCAGCACGAACGGCTTTCACACGCTTCAACTGCAGTTTTTAGAATGAAAGCTGCAAGCGGATTAGATGACAATTGATGGCAACTAATGAGATGCGGTAAAAATAAAACCTCCCGCATCGTTACGCTGTAGGGGGTAATCCACCGCTTCGATTGGCAGCTTTCACCCGTATACGCAAGCATTTCCGGATATTACAAAAGTTGTTTTATGTCGGAATAATTCTGCAGCAGTTGTTGCCGGAATGCTTCCAGTGAGGCTTCATCCCTGCGCTCATTTCTTGGGACAGGGACGATAATTTCACGGATGACATGCATCGGCGGCGCGGACAAAAAGATAATCCGGTCAGCCAGGGCAATGGCTTCGCGCAGGTCATGGGTAACGAATAAAACGGTATGCGGGCGCTGCTGCCACAGTTTCAATAACAGCTCCCTGACTTGCCGAGCGGTTGGCGCATCCAGCGATACAAAAGGCTCATCCATCAGTAACACTTCAGGATCAACGGCAAAAGCGCGAATGATTGAAACCCTGCGGCTCATGCCTAATGAGAGCCGTTCAGGATAAACATGCTGCGCTTGCGTTAATTGCATGGTTTCAAGCAAAGGATCAATGCTATCCGTACTCTGATGGCTGTCCAGTACCAGTTCAATATTTTCCCTGACTGTACGCCATGGAAGCAGGCGGGGGTTCTGGAAAATATAGCCGATTTTGGGGTGCGTGTGCTGCCTGCCCACTATGATTTCACCTTCGTAATCCGTGTCCAGACCGGCAATAATATTCAACAGTGTGGTTTTGCCGCAGCCGGAAGGTCCAACCAGGCAGATAAATTCACCCGAATTGAGCGACAGCTTAAGATCTGCTATGGCTACATGCTGACCCGCTTTCTCTACGGCAGGGTATATTTTACTGTTAATATTAATTTGGATAGGAGTCATTATCTTATCGCCGCCAGCGCTGGGATTTTCTGTCAAGCGGCTTCAAAATCATAAGCTCAATCAATTGAATGACGGCGACAAAGGCAATGGTGTAAGCCATAATGCCGGCGACATCAAACAGTTGAAAGAATAAATGCAACTGGTAACCCATGCCGTTGCTACGGCCCAACAACTCGACCACCAGGATGATTTTCCAGATTAATGCCAGACCTGAACGGGTGGCGCTCATGACAAAAGGATGCAGTTGCGGCCAGATAACATGAACCAGCGTTTTACGCTTGCCAAGATGATAACAGCGAGCCATATCCAGTAAATCCTGATCCAGCGTGCGCGTGCCTTCCCGAATGGTAACGATGACATTAGGCAGCTTATTGATGATGACAGCCAGTATTGCCGCTGATTCCACCAGTCCGAACCAGACATAGCACAAGATAATGGTGACCAAAGCCGGGACATTTAAGAAAATAACCAGCCAGTTATCAAAGAAAGCATCAAGTTTTTTATTGCGGCCCAAAACGATACCGATGGCGCAACCCAGCAACATCGCTATAGAAAAACTGACCACCAGCCTGAGCAAGGTAAGGCCCAGGTGATAAGGCAGTTGCCCCGATGCGCAACTTTGCCAGAATACAAAAGCGACTTGGGCGGGAGGCGGCAGGGTATTACTGTTTAAATAGAAAGACATGCCCTGCCAAATTGCTAAAAAAGCCAATAATGACAGAGCGGGGAAATATTTCCTGGGGTTAATCAAAATAGGGGGACCTCTTAATTGCTAGTTAAACGACTTTGGCGACTAGGGTTGGATATTTTGGGTTTTTCAAAGTCAGGTATTTTGAGCCAATGTCTGTTCCAAATTGTTCTTTTTCTGAAGGATTTTTTTATATCGATATTAAAGTTGCCTTTATTTCGCGCTTGATCGATTATTCCAAGCGCGCATATTGTAGACTAAATCCAGCCCGCTAATCTTCAACTGGGCTGCGGCCGGCCTAAACCATATGCTGATTTAATCAAAATGGTGTTTATTATCCTAAAAACCCCAGTTGGAGCGTGAGAAAGCCGTTCGTGCTGAGCCTGTCGAAGCATGAACGGCTTTCTCACGCTCACCCATTTGGTGAGCATACCAAATCGCGCCCACCCTTCCACAAGGCTCTCCTGAGCATAGACGAAGGGGCTCTCCTGAGCATAGACGAAGGGGCTCTCCTGAGCGTAGACGAAGGGCTCAGGACGAACGGAATTTTGGTAGGCTCAACTGCGGATTTTAGGATTATTAGGGTTAGATCTGTAATGAATTCCTGCCCCCAGCAGTAAAGCCAAAATTCCCCACAATAAGGAAGGCACCAGCCAAAACCAGCGTTGGTAGAAAGTAGCCGAAGGGTTTTTAAGATAGGGGACTTCATAAACTCCGGTCCAGGTTTGATATACCGGCGAGCGTTCCAGAATATCCCCCGATGCCAGGGACACCGTAGAAATGCCCGTGTTGGTGACTCTCAGCACGGGTCTGCGAAATTCTACGCCTCGCGCCAGGGTCATATACATGTGCTGATAGGGTTCCTGCCAGGCGCCGTACCAGGAATCATTGGTTACATTGACGATGAATTGGGCTCCCAGTTCAGCCAGCGAGCGTGAAAAGCCAGGGAAAAGACTTTCATAGCAAATTTGCGGCCCCATTTTATAGTCATTCAGGTTCAGCAATTGAGTCGGACCGAAACCTCTCGCAAAATGCCCCGTGGGCGGCAACCAATTACGTATTTCAGGAAAAAATTGCTCGCCCGGTATATATTCGCCAAAAGCAAGCAAAATGGTTTTGCTGTAATGAGGCGGCACGACTTCACCGTCTTTATTCAATACAAATAACGAATTGGTAATTAAGCGGGATTGCTCGTCAACACTATAGGCGCCGGTAATAAGAGGCAATTGCCGCTCGCGCAGAAATTCGGCTAATGCCGTGGGCTGTTCATTGAATTTAAACTCCTCTCCCAACAATCCGGGAAAAGCTGTTTCAGGCCAGAGGACAAAGTCAATCTTTGTATCTGCGGCGGTCAGCGCCTTTTCAGTCAGGGTCGTATAACGCCTGAGTATTTCTCGCGGATAGCCTTTGCCCAGTTCAGCGGCCATTTTTTCCGAGTTGCCGATGCTCGCCTGAATCAGCAGCGTTTTAAAAGAAGAATCCGGTTGAGGAAGTCTTTCTTTTAACCAAACCCCGCCCACGTTTAGTAGAATAAAACCTGTTGCGACGGTTACCAGTATGATCTTGCCGGCTTTCAGCTTGCGCTTTTTCCAGGCAAGATAAAGCGGCAGATTGCACAGCAGCGTAGCAGCACTGAGCCCGCTAAATCCGATAATCTCAGCCCATTGGTAAACCGGCAGGTTGGCGCCATACCAGGAATAACCGAAGTTCCAGTCAAACAAAGTGAACGAGTAAGCTTCGCACAGCGCAGAAATAAGTGCCAGGAGGCTCAGTGAAAGCCATTCAGGCCAGTGAAATTTGCTTTGTCCCCAGAACCACAATACGCCTGCTAAAGGCACAAACAGGTGTGCTATTAAAGCATAGAGCAGCATGCCTATAATGGCGATTGACCAATCCAGGTGCGCAAACTCATGCAAAAGGTAGGTAACCCAGTTAAAACCGATCATCGTAAAGATAAAGGCAGTTATTAAACCGCCAAGAAAAACGTCTTTAAAGCGGGTTTGTTGACGCCAGAAAATCCACAACGGCACAAAGCAGAACAGGGAAGCCCAGGGAGGGAACGGGATATAACTGGTGCCTATCAAAATCCCGGACAGTACCGGAAGCAACCAAAGCCTGGCTTTGTGTGATAGAACGCTGGTCATAGGAGTAAGCAAAAAGATTGCAGCCATTGCATGACTGATACAATGAACAATTCAATAGATTAAAACATCGAAAACAGTCAGAACCGGATGATTAATTTGGAAATAACGATACCGGGAGATATTCAGGAGTTAATTAAACATTGACTCCAGAGCCTGGAAATTTAATGACTGTGAATTTCTGCATGTAATGCGCGATATTCTTCAGTCAGTTTGTGATTGGGAACATAATGCACCAGCGGTTGCGATTCTGAGTGAGACTCTCTGACTTTAACGGACGGTGAAATCATTGCGCTAAGAACGGGAAGTCCCTCGCCAATAAGCTGATCAACCAGCTGGCGGGGCAAATTGGCCTGTTTTTGAAATTGGTTAACAACGATGCCCTCGATTTCAAGGTTTTGATTATGATCGGCTTTAACTTCAGCTATGGTCTGCATCAGTATATATAAAGCTTCCCGGGAAAAAGTATCGCAATCGAAAGGTATCAGGCATTTATCGGCAGCGATTAATGCGGATTGACTGTAAAAGTTGAGAACCGGGGGCGTATCCAGATAAATGGAGTCAAAGCCCTGCAGTTTTTCCAGACCTTCTCTTAATTTAAATATTTTGAATCGTGCTTCCAGCCGGCTTTGCAAAGGCTCAAGGTCGGGGTGGGAGGGAATAACAAAAAGATTGGGGAAAGGCGTTTCGTGAATGGCAGTTTCAAGTCCGGGACTGTTGCCTCCAAACAGTGAAAGACTTAGACTTTCCTTGAAAAAATGGGCAATGGTTTTATCGCTATCGCTGATTTTTTTGCCCAGCAGGTATAGCGTGGAATTACCCTGCACATCCAGATCGATGACTAACGTACGCTTGCCTTCAACGGCGCTAATAGCGGCTAAATTGCACGTAATGGTAGACTTGCCGACACCGCCTTTCTGATTGAAAATGACCCTGCGCATGGTATTCCCCGTGAATCAATAGATTAAAAATGCATTATAAAGCTTAATAAAGCTTAGTCCATTTAATATCAAATGCGGAAGAAAGTAACGCCGCGGCAATCCGGACACTTTGGAATTTGACTGGTTGACTTAAATGAAATTTCTTTATTACAGAAATCACAAACAAAAGTTCCGGGGCCGGTTATATCGCCGGTATGATAGGTATTTTGTTCTGCCAGTTGTTCAAGTTTTGCCAGTTCCAGGCGAGTTTTATCGGCAAGGCTTAAAAAAGCATCCAGCGCGAAGTTTTCAATTAATTCAATATCAAATTTAAACCATTCGGAAAGCGACTGACTGTCTTCTTTATGGGTTAAGCCATGAGCCGCATGTTCAATATCACGCTTTACATAGCCTGAAACTTTATCAACTTCCTCGTCAGTCAAGTCACTGGTTTTTTTTGTTTTTTCTTTTGAAATTTCCAGCGCATCAGCAAAAGAATGGAGTGTATCGTCCATTGCTTCATAAAGATGCTCCATGAGATCCGTATAAGCTTCGACAAGTTTATTTTTATTCATGATCCAACTCCTGAAAATGACGCTTTAGATTTAGGCGACTGTACGGTATTCTACCGCTTTTGACCGGTAAAAGACGAGAAGGATGCAAGAAAATTATAAGCCGTTGACTATTGAGCAAGAAGTGCAACAGGCCTGGGAAGCTTCAGGCGTGTTTAATGTGTCAGAGTTTTCCACCCAGGAAAAATATTATTGTTTATCCATGTTCCCTTATCCCAGCGGTAAATTGCATATGGGGCACGTGCGTAATTATACCATCGGGGATGTGATCAGCCGTTACCAGCGCATGCTGGGGAAAAATGTATTGCAGCCTATGGGCTGGGACGCCTTTGGTTTGCCCGCGGAAAATGCAGCAATGCAACACGGCGTTCATCCGGCGGACTGGACATACAGCAATATCGATTATATGCGCGACCAGCTTAAACGTTTGGGGTTTGGTTACGACTGGAACCGGGAAATCGCCACTTGTGATCCTAATTATTATAAGTGGGAGCAATGGTTTTTCCTGAAATTGCTCAAAAAGGGCCTGGTTTATAAAAAGACTGCGCCAGTCAACTGGTGTCCTAATGACATGACCGTGCTGGCGAATGAACAGGTTATCGATGGCTGTTGCTGGCGTTGCGATACCAAGGTTGAGCGCAAGGAAATCGCCCAATGGTTTTTAAAAATCACAGCGTATGCGGATGAATTACTCACCTCATTGGAAACGCTGGAGGGCTGGCCGGAACAGGTCAAGACTATGCAGGCCAACTGGATTGGCCGGTCTGAAGGCGTCGAGATGGATTTTCCTGTTGTCGGCATGGATCAGCCTGTAAGAATTTATACCACGCGCCCCGATACCTTGATGGGCGTCACCTATCTTGCCGTAGCTGCCGAACATCCTTTGGCGTTAAAAGCCGCAGAAACCAATGCTGAAATCAGCGCCTTCATAGATGATTGCAAGATGATGGAAACTTCCGAAGCGGCCATGGAGACTATGGAAAAGCGCGGAGTCGATTCCGGGATTAAAGCCATCCATCCGCTAACCGGTGAGGAAATCCCCCTCTGGGTTGCCAACTTTGTCTTAATGGCATACGGCACCGGGGCGGTAATGTCTGTTCCAGCTCATGATCAACGCGATTTTGAGTTTGCCAGGAAATACGGCATTACCATCAAACAGGTGATCTTTGCCAAAAACGGCGAAGACGATAATTGCTCGGAACAAGCTTACACGGTTAAGGGCGTATTGCGCAATTCAGGCGAATTTGACGGTTTAACTTCTGAGCAGGCATTTGTCGCGATTTCAGAAGCGCTGGAGCGCAATAATCTGGGGCAGCGGAAAACTATGTTCCGTCTGCGCGACTGGGGCGTTTCCCGGCAACGTTATTGGGGGGCGCCGATACCGATTATTTATTGTGATGATTGCGGCACCGTTCCTGTTCCAGAGCACGATCTGCCCGTGGAACTGCCTCGTGATGTAATTCTGGACGGCTCGCAATCACCGCTGGTTGCACATCCGGCGTTTTCCCATGCGGCCTGTCCGAATTGCGGCAGGGATGCTCGCCGCGAAACCGATACTTTTGATACTTTTATGGAATCATCCTGGTATTTTGCAAGATTTGCCAGCAGCCCGGCGGACAGGATGCTGGATGAAAAAACTGATTACTGGTTGCCCGTGGATCATTATATTGGCGGTATCGAGCATGCTATTTTACATTTGCTATATGCGCGGTTTTACACCAAGTTATTGCGTGATGAAGGTTTAGTAGCTTGTGATGAACCGTTCAAGAAGCTGCTGACTCAGGGCATGGTATTAAAAGACGGCAGTAAAATGTCAAAATCCAAGGGCAATACGGTTGATCCGCAAGCCTTGATTGATCAATACGGCGCTGATACCGTTCGCTTGTTTATAATGTTTGCAGCCCCTCCCGAGCAATCTCTCGAATGGTCTGATACTGGCGTTGAAGGCGCCTTCAGATTTCTTAAAAGACTCTGGAAGCAGGCTTATCTGCATATCAATGCGGGCGGTTCCAGTATTAGCGTTAAATCAGGTTCCGCCCTTACAGAAGAGCAGCAGACCGTCCGTCGCCAGCTCCATCAAACCATACGGAAAGTCACCGATGATATGGGCAGACGCCATATCTTTAACACGGCTATTGCCGCCAATATGGAGCTGGTTAATACCTTATCCCGATTTACTGATGATTCCGATAACGGCAAAGCCATACGGCAAGAAGCCCTGGAAGCCATTGTGTTAATGCTGTCGCCGATTGTGCCGCATATTTGTCATCAACTCTGGCTGGATTTGGGTCATCAGCAAGCGTTGGTTACTGAGTCATGGCCTGAAGTTGATGTGACAGCGCTGGAACAGGATTTACTGGAGCTGGTTATTCAAGTCAACGGTAAATTGCGCAGCAAAATTCTGGTTTCGACAACGGCCTCTTCAAAAGAAATAGAAGAAAGCGCGCTGAATGATGAAAATATTAAACGATTTATTGAGAACAAACCTGTCAAAAAGGTCATAGTCGTACCTAAAAAACTGATTAATATTGTGGTGTAAATGATAATGACCGTGAATTTTATGGGAAGAAAATGTGTGCTGACGAAAAAATCAGTCATATTTGCAGTGGCGCTATTACTGAGCGCTTGCGGTTATCATTTGCGGGGAGCTTTAGTGCTGCCTGAAGGCATGAAAAATATTTACGTGCAAGGCGGCTCTGCTCAGTTTCGCGACCAATTCAGCAAGACGTTAAAGTCATCTTCAGGAAATATTGTCGATTCACCTGAGAATGCAGGCATTACCATCAACATAGTCGGAGAAGATATGAATCGCCGGGTATTGTCCCTGAGTTCGAGAGGCAGGTCTAATGAGTTTGAACTGTATTATCGCCTGCAATATGAGCTGCTTAAAGCCGGCAATGCCAAGGTCCTGGAGCGGCAGCCTCTTGAGGTTCGGCGTGAGTATTTCAATGACCAGCAGGATATTATGGCGAAAGATAATGAGGAAGCTGTAATTCGTAACGAAATGTATCAACAGGCCGTGCTTACTCTAATCAATCGCATTCAGGTTGTGCTGCAAGCTAACGCGAAATAGCATGCGGTTAAAACCTGATCAATTAAATGCAGCCCTGCAAAAGAAATTAGCGCCTGTTTATTTTATCAGCGGCGATGAGCCGTTGCAGTTGGGTGAAATGGCCGAGGCAGTCAGGAAGGCGGCAAGAAAAGCAGGCTTTGAAACACGTGAAGTTTTTTCCGTGGAAACAGGGTTTGAATGGAAAGAATTAACGGTATCCGCCGGCTCACTGTCTATTTTCTCCGATAAAAAAATCATCGACTTAAGATTGCCTTCCGGCAAGCCGGGGCTGGATGGCTCCAAAGCCCTAATCGCTTATTGCGAGCGCCTGCCCGAAGATACTTTATTGCTGGTTACGGCAGGAAAAGTGGCCGGTGAAGCATTCAAGTCGCGTTGGCTGCAGGCTTTGGATAGGGCAGGGGTTATCATCCAGGTTTGGCCCCTGGAAAGACAGGATTTAATGCCGTGGCTGCAGCAACGCATGCAACGCCGCGGTCTCCATGCCGAAACAGAAGGTTTAAAAATATTGGCAAGCAGAATTGAAGGCAACCTTCTGTCGGCCATGCAGGAAATAGAAAAACTCTATGTGTTATACGGGTCAGGAAATCTCAGCAATCAACAAATTCTTGATGCGGTAGCCGACAGTTCCCGATACGATGTCTTCAAGCTGGTTGATTGTGTATTGGCAGCCGATGTAAACCGGATTTTTAAAATATTGTCCGGTTTAAAAGCGGAAGGGAATGCCGCGCCGGTTGTGTTATGGGCATTGACACGCGAAGCCCGGGAGTTACTCAAACTCAAGCCGGCCTTAACCCATGGGCAAAATAGACAAAGTTTTAAAAATAACCACGCCAGGGATAATCGCAAGCAGCTTGTTAATGCTGCACTTAACAGGCTTGGCGAAAGTGATCTGAATAAAATACTGGTAGTGAGCGCCAAGGCGGATCGCCAGATTAAAGGACAACAGCAAGGGGATGCCTGGGAAACGCTATTGGCAATTTGCCTTATGTTTGCATCGCAAGAGGTTTTGGCGAATACGGGGTAACGTTATGAATATGGACGCGCCTCACACCGATCTTATATGAACCCACCGAACCTTATAATAAACCCAAAACTTCAAAATGGCTAACGGGCGGCACGTCTCTGTGACTGACAATAATTGTCAGAGCCAGATCAGCGCCCAAAAAATGACAGACTTAGTCACGATGTAGCCTCAACGCAAAGCACACCACACCACAACCACAACTAAATTCAATCAGCAACCAATAACGCTAAAAGCTGCCTAGGCTTGCGAGTGAAAAATATGCTCGATGACTTGGGCAGGAAGGGTGATACGATCAAATAAGGAGGCTGGATATAGATAATCCTCACCAGACTCATCAATTACCCTAATTTGATGATGTTTTTCCGCGTCAGCATCAATTAATACTTCATAGAGCTTGCGCGTTTCCAGTGAAACTTGATAACCACTGTTATTAATGCAGATTGCCAATTCGTGTTTGTTCATAGTTGTATGTCAATATAACGTTTAATCTTAAATTCTCGTTTGCCAATGCCTGAAGCTTCGTACCAATGAATTTCGGCTTCGTGAAGCGAGCCATCTTGCAAACGCACTGTGGCAAAACCTTTACGCTTACGCCACAAACCCGGTCCATGAATTTTACGAAGCCTAGCTAATTCTCTAATGCCTGAGCTACGAGCAAAAGTTTCGGGATGCCTTATGCTGCCAATAATTTCAAAGTCCATTTACAGATTGTAGCGCAATGGATTAGAACCGCCTAACGCATAACTAACTGGCTGGCCGGAGATTTGTAAGAAAATTCGCAGTTATCAAGGCCGTAGGTTGGGTTAGCGACTTTATTGCATAATCCAACCTACGGCCCTACCGCGCTTGGAAAGTTTTGTGTAACAATCCGCCTCAATCTCTCCGTTTGTGTGGCTTGCCTGAGGGAAAAGCCACCTTATGGGGTATCGCGTTATAACGTTATAAGAAGCAGTGATCGAGTAAATTGAAGGTTGATGTTCATTTTTATAGTCTCCTAAAGTGAAATTGCGAACGCCTAATGTATGAGTTGGGCGTCAAGAGGCGCAATATAGGCCGTTCAATAAATATATTAAATATTAATGCCATGACTATATTTCCACTGACTAGAAACAGAAAAGCGACACTCGCACCACCTAAAGTTTTCGGTAATGCGAGGACAGCAATTTTCGAAAGTATAGAAACCAGCGGAAAGTGTATAAGATATAATGCATAAGAAGAATCCCCAATGACCCCAAACCGATTGGGCTTAACTTCATCTTTTTGCTGGCGATCGTATCTCGCGAGCGCGAATATCAGGACTGCACTTACGAAACCATACGCGAGGTCAAAG
The DNA here is from genome assembly GCA_028716975.1 of Methylobacter sp. Classification (GTDB taxonomy): domain Bacteria; phylum Pseudomonadota; class Gammaproteobacteria; order Methylococcales; family Methylomonadaceae; genus Methylobacter_B. The sequence continues at coordinate 29,051 of JAQUOU010000011.1, forward strand.
AGTGGTTTTTGATAAGTTGCTCTGTATTGAGTGGCAACGAAAGCTATTGTTGCGAACGCAAATGAGCATACCAATGCTAAGTAACCCGTGTAGGATAAATGAAATCTACGTTTTACTACGCTGGAGGCAAGCATGCCCATACCAAAGAGGAGAATTAGATGGCTAGCGAAGAAGCTCCTTGGAAAATCATAGGAACCGAATGTGGCTTGGAGAAATAGATTTAAAATAAATATTGTTATTATTGAATAAAATATCCATCTGCTCAACAATGCAGTAGCGAAGGCAACATAAAATAATATTTCATACTGGAGTGACCATGCAACAACGAGAACAGGGGCACCCGTTCCGCCGACACTCTTGCTGTCTTGAGGAAGGAGAAGAAGTGACTTTATTAGTACGTATATATCTCCGGGCATGGTGTCCCGGAGGGAAGGAGTCGCCTTTGCCAATACAAATACACAAATGAAAATTATAAAATATATTGGATATATTCGTACTGCTCGTTTGCGAAGGTAATTGAGTAGTTTTCCTGGCTGATCAAAGTCTTGTCGATGAATATAGTGAATAATAAATCCACTTAGGACAAAGAAAAAAGCAACCCCGGCTTCTCCTCCAAACCAAAACATCCTTTCGAGAGGCCCCCGCCGAGGAGCCAAAGTATTTGTCCTTAGCTAGATTGCCAGCGGAGTGAAAGAAAACTACCAACAAAGCAGCGATTGCCCGACAAAGTTGAATGCTGTACAGCATATACTATTTCCAATATTTGGTGTGCGCCCGTAGAAATGTTTGAATTCTTGACGTCCAACGTAAAGTAGATGCCTAATTAGTGTCTGAACGATAAAGCTAGAAGTCATGCAGGACAAGGCGTGCAGAGAATTATTCCGGTTGACGATTTTTGAAAACCCATAAAGTCAGCATGAATTGCAACATTTTTAAAAATTTAACCTTGATTTTGAAGGCCTGTGTGCTTTCTCAAAAAATGCCTCATAAAAGCTTCGATTCAATATTTCTCCTGAAAGACTTAACTGTCAAAGCTTTCAGAGTTTTCGGGCTGACACTAAAATTAGGGGCCTATTAAAATTTAACCAGCGGTGTATATTACTGTCCTTTTTTTTACACGATATTGAATATACTCCAACCGTTTTAAATAGCAAACCGTTGAGCGAAATCAAACCACACCTAATACATCACCTCCAAAACTATTGGATCAAGTACAAGATCGCATCCGGGTTAAGCATTACAGCATTCGTACTGAATCATAATATAGACTTTCAGATAAATAATTTCCATAAACGAAAAAATAAGAATATGATTTTTAAAGGTATTAATTCTATGTAACAGGAAATTTAATTTCTGAAAATGTATAGGTGCAGTAAATTAAGCGGTTTATTTTCCATATCCTAAGGTTTAAACCACCCGCTTTAGCAAGTCGTGTTAATTTTCATTTCTTTAATGCCTCCTTCCGCTTGAAAAAAATGATTGCATCCCCACCTCTTTATCATTCACTTTTTAATCAGGAATAGTAAAAATGGCTGTTGAAACAAAAAAAGAAACCTTGGGCTTTGAAACTGAAGTTAAACATCTTCTGCACTTGATGATTCATTCCTTGTACAGCAATAAGGAAATTTTTCTTCGCGAACTGATTTCCAATGCCTCGGATGCCGCGGATAAGTTACGTTTTGAGGCTTTGTCAAATGACAGTTTATATGAGGGCGACAGCGAGCTGAAAATCCGCCTGGAATACGATAAAGACAAGCGGACAATTACCGTTATCGATAACGGCATCGGCATGGCCCGGGCGGAAGTTCAGGAGCATATCGGCACGATTGCAAAATCCGGCACACGGCAGTTTTTTGAATCATTAACCGGTGAACAGGCCAAGGACAGTGAGTTAATCGGCCAGTTCGGCGTAGGCTTTTATTCATCATTTATTGTCGCTGACAAGGTAACGTTAACCACGCGCAAAGCCGGGGCTGATAAAAGCGAAGGCGTACGCTGGGAGTCGGCGGGCGAAGGCGATTATACTATCGAATCCGTGGAAAAAGCCCAGCGCGGCACGGAAATCGTCCTGCACCTGAAAGAATCTGAAAGTGAGTTTCTGGACGGCTACCGGATTCGCTCCATTGTCAGAAAGTTCTCCGACCATATTTCTTTGCCCATAGTCATGGATAAAGAAGTTATGCCGGCAATGGATAAAGATGAAGAAGGCGAGGAAGCTGAAGAAGTCAAAGCCGCAGCGCCGGTCGAAGAAGAGACGATTAATCGCGCATCGGCATTATGGACAAGAGCCCGTCATGAAATTTCCGAGGAAGATTACAATGAGTTCTACAAGCATGTCGGCCATGATTTTCAGGATCCGTTAGTCCATGTGCACAGTAAAGTCGAAGGCTCAAATGAATATACCTTATTGCTGTATGTACCGTCACGCGCGCCGTTTGATATGTGGGACCGGGATGCCAAACACGGCGTGAAGCTGTATATTCGCAAGGTATTTATCACCGATGACGCGGAGCAGTTAATGCCGCGTTACTTGCGCTTTATCCGTGGAATTATTGACGCCAATTCATTGCCGCTGAATGTGTCAAGAGAAATTCTCCAGCAAAGCAAGCAAATCAGCACCATCAAGTCGGGCGCCGTCAAAAAAGTATTGGGCATGCTGGAAGGATTGGCTGCCAATGATCCGGAAAAATACGCGAAATTCTGGTCCGAGTTTGGTACCGTTATAAAAGAAGGTCCGATTGAAGATCACAGCAATAAAGAACGTATCGCTAAACTGCTGCGTTTTGCCTCAACCCATGCCGATACCGATAAACAGGATGTTTCACTGGAAAGCTATGTTAGCCGCATGAAAGAAGGGCAGGAAAAAATCTATTATGTAACGGCGGACAGTTTCTCTGCAGCCAAGAATAGCCCGCATCTGGAAATTTTCCGTAAAAAAGGTATTGAAGTGCTGTTATTGTCTGACCGTGTTGATGAATGGCTGATATCCAATCTGAGCGAATTCGACGGCAAGCATCTACAGTCTGTGGCAAAAGGCGATCTGGATTTAGGCAAGCTGGATGACGAGGAAGCCAAAAAAGAACAGGAAGACGTCAATAAAGAGTTTGAGCCGGTGCTCAAACAGATTAAGGACGTATTGGCCGATAAAGTCAGTGAAGTGCGTTTGAGTCATCGCTTGACTGAATCCCCGGCCTGTCTGGTTGCGGATGTTTATGGCATGAGTCTTAATATGGAAAGAATCATGAAGGAAGCCGGACAATCGATGGGCATGGGCAGAAAACCGATCTTTGAAGTTAATCCCACGCATCCTTTGGTTGCCCGTATGAAAAATGAACAGGATGACAGCCGGTTTGCGGATTTGACTCATATCCTGTTTGACCAGGCCATCCTGAGTGAAGGCGGACAGCTTGATGACCCGGCGGCGTTTGTTCATAAATTGAACGGTTTATTGCAAGGGTTATTGCACTAATCATTAAACAAACAAAAAGGCCGGATGTTCTCCGGCCTTTTTTATGCGTGATGGTTTAGTTGGATGGAGCATTATTTTTGATTTGACGCTTTGTTATACATTAGTTTATTAAATTCAATAATATATGTTAGTCCGTTGTGGTTATTTTGAGTAGTCATTTCTTACTAATTGAAAGGATAATTAGAATATGAGATATTGAACGTTTATTCAGAAAAAATGGAATATAAGTGATTGGGAATAATTGTGGAGATGCTGTAGTCCATGCAACAGGCATCCCCTTATTGAGGCTGGAAAGCGCATGCTGATCAACCTTAGGAGAGTACTCACTAAATTGCTGGCTTTATCTCTAAAAGTTATGCGCTGCATACCAGGATTTTCCCTGGCTGAATACCGGCACTATTATGAGATCGAGAGGCAACTTTCACGGGCCGAGCTAAGTAATATATGCAGTTTTTTTCCTTTATTCGCACTCGATAGACACAGCATAGGCGAGTCGTTATCGAAGAGCTCGGATTACCGTATAATAGACCTAGACAATCTGACGGACGATGACCATGAATACTTTGAAAAAAATGGATTAGTCCTAGAATACATCGCAGAGAATAAACGTTGCTTGCCGGGAGAAAGCAACGATAAAGCATTCCCCCATCAAGAGCTGGACGAATACGATCAAGCGTTCCAACTTGAAGCAATCAATTCCCGTTGCGTTACGGCAATTTGTCCTAGATCGGGCATTACTTTGTACTCAAACCGTTCCCTGTTAACAGAAGCTGGGGGAACAATTTTTTACCGATTCATCGAATACGATCATGTTTTTTATCTTGCGGTAGGTCGCGATTCAATGGGTTACGTCAAGCTGTATATGTATTTTCCTGATGTGCAAACGATTATTCTTTTGGGCGATAAGGATTGGGCATGGCTTGGCAGATGGGAAGTCGATCAATTCAGGGCCTACCTGATTTCCAACTATAAAAATGTTTTTGACTATCTCAATAACCAGACGGTCCCCGTCATGTGTGCTTTAGTGGACCATGCGCATTTTGCCCACCATATATGGAATACCTTAACGGGTTTAAGCAAGGTCACTACGAAGCAATATGCCGACCTCATCGATAGCATTTTAATGACACAAGAGCCCATGGGGCCTATCAACCAACTCTTCCCGGAGTTCGACGCAAAGAAATTTCAAAGAGTCTCAAGCTCAAAGATTGTCGATCTCATTCTGGCGAAAAACTTGTTTTTGATACGGCTTGGCGGAACAGTTGTAACTGATGACGTCGTGGAAAGAATACACCGCGTCGCGGTGGAAAATAGCCCTTTACCTTACATAAAAGATGCGCAGGACTTCAGGACCAAGCATTGGCCGATTTTGTGGGCAACCATACGCACGGGGAACCGCAGCTGGCTTTCCCAAGCCGAGGGCATAGCCCGCATCGCCAACGAATTCAAAAAACTCTATCCTGATTTTGCTTTGATTATTGATGGATACGCTATTCCTTTTGGGCAAAAGGATACCAATCGGCAACTGACCGGTATTCTTGCCGATGAAGAGCAGGTGATGCATAAAATAAAGGATTTATTGCATCCATCCATCGACGTGCATTTTTTAATTGGAAAACCGATTTTCCAAAGCGTAATTTATTCCCGTTTCATCGATTTTTACTTGGCCCACCACGGCTCTCTTCAAAATAAAATCGCCTGGCTTTCGAACAAACCTGGCGTGGTACACTCCAATAAAACTGCGCTTTCCGGCATTAATGGTACAAAACAGTTTTATGCTGCCTTTACATCTATCAAATCGGGTGTGTTTCCTGTGTATCTGGACCCTGAAATCGTGACAGACTTATCCGGCGCCCAAATAGGATCTAATTTGCGCTGGAACTTCTCATTGGATCATTACGATTTCGATTATCATCATGCTTTTGACGAGTTGCATAAAATTCTTGAGACGGCAAAATAATTAGTATTTCAAAAAGGCTTTGTTTTGGTTGGAGGAGTGCTAATTAAATCTCCAAGTTCTGGGATTATTACTATTAATTAACGCAGACCTAATGCCTACATGTCATATACAACTGGCTATTCCAGCGCTGGAAACTAGTTTAACAACTCGTTCTTTAAACCCAGACTGGCCGCTTTACGTTCTGCGTTGATTGTTGAGGAAAGGGGGAGAGTTGATGAAGATTGCATGTAATACCGTCCTTTTGACTGACGAAGAAAGCTAAAGATGAGTTGAAATCTATGGGTCGTTACGCACATGAAATCTAGAGGCTTGAGTAGCGAACATGACTAACTCGTTTCTGCCTCATCCGGAACTTTGTCGTAAATTTCGCGCAGGCTGAGAATGCAGTCTATGCTTTCCAGCGGTACAGAAGCCTCAAGCCCCACTGCTTCCGTTAATATCCAAACATCCCCTTGCCGCATATAGCGCTCGATACTCGGCTGGTCTTGCGACACTAACAGATATTCAAGCAATGTAGGAATTTTACGATAATGGGCGAACTTGCCGCCCCGGTCATAAGCTTCAGTGGAAGGCGACAGCACTTCAATCAGCAACGCAGGATTGAGCAAGGTATCCACATGCGCATCCTCAAATTGCGGTGTGCCGCAGACAACCACGATGTCCGGGTAATGATAGCTGCGCGCTTCGGCAGCCTTGACACGCATATCGTTGATATAGGCTTCACAGGGACGTTTTTTGAGCTGGCTTCGCAATTCTCCGGCAATATTAACCGTTATCAGATTATGCTTGCGACTTGCGCCGGTCATTGCATAAATTTCACCGTCGTGGAATTCGCTTTTACAGGACGCGCTGCGTTCCAGCGTTAAATAGTCTTCGGCGGTGTAGCGGGTTTGTGTCAGTATGGAGGACATGGGTCACCTCGTTAAGGAATAGCTTGTTAGGGATCAAGCATATCATAGCTTTTATCAGCACGATGCGATAAGTGAAGTGCATTTAACAATGTTTTAATGCATCACGTGTACTTTGATTTAAAAAGTCTGGATAATCCCCAGCCTTATAAATGTACTCAACAACTATGGAATTCAAATTAATCAATACGGACGGTCATGCACGTCGTGGCCGGCTTGCTTTTGCGTGTGGCATTGTAGAAACGCCGATTTTTATGCCGGTCGGCACTTATGGCGCGGTTAAGTCATTAACGCCAGAGGATTTAAAAAGCATAGGCGCGCAAATTATTCTCGGCAATACCTTTCATTTATTGCTTCGGCCCGGTATGGACGTCGTAAAAGCTCATGGCGATTTGCATGATTTTATGCGTTGGGATAAACCCATATTGACGGATTCGGGCGGATTTCAGGTTTTCAGTCTGGGTGCATTAAGAAAAATCACCGAACAAGGCGTGGCTTTCAAATCGCCTGTCAATGGTAGTTCAATTTTTATGGGGCCTGAAGAATCCATGCAAGTGCAGCGCGATTTGGGTTCTGACATCGTCATGATTTTTGATGAATGCACGCCGTATCCGGCAACAGTCCAGGAAGCGGCAGATTCCATGCGCTTATCCTTGCGCTGGGCAAAGCGAAGTAAAGCCGCTCATGATGATAATGCCTCGGCTTTATTCGGTATTGTCCAGGGCGGCATGTATGAAGCGCTGCGCCAGGAGTCGATAGATGGTCTCGTTGATATTGGTTTCGACGGTTATGCCATAGGCGGTTTGTCAGTAGGCGAGCCTAAAGATGAGATGATGGCTGCGCTGGATGTGATTCATCACAAAATGCCGGCCGATAAGCCGCGGTATTTAATGGGCGTAGGCACGCCGGAAGATTTGGTCGAGGCTGTCAGGCGCGGTATTGATATGTTCGATTGCGTGATGCCGACGCGCAATGCGCGCAACGGACATTTGTTCACCCGTTTCGGCGTAGTGAAAATCAGGAACAGTCAATATGAGTTTGATACCAAACCCCTGGACGAATCCTGCGGCTGTTATACCTGCCGGAATTATTCGCGGGCCTACTTGCGGCATCTGGATAAATGCAAAGAAATGCTGGGATCAAGACTTAATACAATTCATAACCTTTATTATTACTTAAGCCTTATGCAGGACTTGCGTGAGGCGATAGAAAAGCAGGAGTTGGACATTTTCGTCAGGCAATTTTACCAACAACGAGGAAAAGCTGTGCCGGATGTGGCATAATGACCAACTTTTTTATTTAATTACGAACAACCGAGGATAACGATGAGTTTTTTTATCTCTGACGCACTTGCTGAAGCTGCGCCTGCTGCGCAACAACCCGGCATCGAAGGCATGCTGTTTCCACTAGGTATTCTGGTATTTTTCTATTTTTTATTTTTGCGCCCCCAATCCAAGCGCGCTAAAGAGAAAAAACAGATGATGGCGACTTTGACTAAAGGAGCTGAAGTCGTTACCTCAGGAGGCATTTTGGGTAAAATAGTGGATCTGGACGATAACTTTCTCAAAATTGAAATCTGCGATAATACTTTTATCCGGGTACAGCGCCATAGCGTTGAAAGTCTTATGCCTAAAGGTACTTACAAGGCAATAACCAGAAAAGTTTGAAACTTTAATATTCGCCTTTGGTTATACGCTTAGCTGGCCTGTAAACAGCTGTTTGAGTTAAGCCCCGGTTTAATTGTTGGAATAGAATAATGCAAAACCATTTCCCACTCTGGAAAAATTTATTGGTCCTGATTGTTTTTGTTGTCGGGATTATTTATACATTGCCTAATTTATATGGTGATAATCCTTCTGTTCAGGTGTCATCAACACGAACCACTCCAATCGGACAGGAACAAGCAAATCAGATCGAGTCAGCGCTTAAAGCTGCCGGACTGGCTATAAAGGCTCTGGAATTTAAAGGCGACCATGTGCTTGCCCGCTTTAATAATACCGACGATCAGTTGAAAGCGGCTGATTTGCTCAGGGACAAACTGGGCAGTGATTATACGGTTGCATTAAACTTGGCACCCACCACCCCTGCATGGTTGCAATCTCTAGGAGCTCAAGCGATGTATCTAGGCCTGGATTTGCGCGGCGGCGTGCATTTCCTGCTTGAAGTAGACATGGATGCGGCGGTTAAACAAGCTGAAGATCGCTATACCGATGATATTCGCCAGGCTTTAAGGGGGGCAAAAATTCGTTACCAGTCTGTTTCAAAAGATAACGGTGCTATTAAAGTCAAGCTAAAAGCGGCAGAAGATAAGCCTGCATTGTTAGCTCTCGTGAATAAGGATTTTCGCGATCTTGATTTAACCGAGCAGGAAGATCCGACTGAAATCTGGCTAAAAATCTCTAAAAAAGAAGAACGGGAGATTAAAAAGTTTGCCGTGGCGCAAAACATGACTACCTTGCGCAACCGGGTTAACGAGCTTGGCGTTGCGGAACCTGTAATACAGCAGCAAGGTGATAATCGTATCATGGTACAGTTGCCTGGCGTACAGGATACGACCCGTGCAAAGGAAATCCTGGGTACTACGGCCACCCTGGAATACCGTCTGGTTGATGTCGAACATGATGTGCAGCAGGCTGTTGCAGGACATGTGCCTGTGAATAGCCGGTTATATTATGAGAAAAATGGTAATCCGATTCTCTTGGACAGGCGGGTTATCGTAACGGGTGATCAAATTGTCGATGCATCTTCGGGCATGGACCAGGACGGCAGAGCGGCTGTATTTATTTCCCTGAACGGAGTCGGCGCAGCGAAAATGGGTAAACTGACCCAGGCCAATATAGGCAAGCCGATGGCGGTGGTATTTATTGAATATAAAGTTGACACAAAAACAGTTAACGGCCAAAAAATCCGGCATAAAGAAAAGGTGGAAAAAGTCATCAGTGTGGCGACTATTCAGGGCGCCTTCAGTAAACGCTTTCAGACTACGGGTTTGGATAGTCCGCAGGAAGCGCGTAATTTATCACTGCTGTTAAGAGCGGGAGCACTTGCAGCTCCGGTTGATATTGTTGAAGAACGTACCGTAGGCCCAAGCCTTGGGCAGGATAATATCAATAAGGGCATGCTGTCTTTTGTCGTAGGCTTTGCGCTGGTAGTGCTGTTTATGGCAGGGTATTACAAGCTCTTCGGCATGATCGCCAATATTGCGCTGGCATTTAATGTGGTTATTGTCGTGGCCATGTTATCGATGTTGCAGGCGACGCTGACCTTGCCCGGTATTGCCGGGATAATCCTGACTGTAGGCATGTCGGTCGATGCCAATGTATTGATTTTTGAGCGTATTCGTGAAGAAATCAAAAAGGGCAACACACCTCAGTCGAGTATCTTTATTGGCTATGATAAGGCGTTTGCAACTATTCTTGATTCCCATTTTACAAACCTTGTGGTAGCCGTCATGTTATTTGCTTATGGTACCGGTTCTGTAAAAGGTTTTGCGGTGACCCTGATTATTGGCATTTTGTCGTCCATGTTTACTGCAATTACCGGTACGCGGATGATTATTAACTGGATATATGGAAACCGCAGGGTTGAGAAATTGTCTGTTTAGTCCTTGAGCCTTGTGATTAAAATTAGTGGAAGATTTAAACATGTTTAAAACAAATATAAATTTTATCGGTAACCGAAACATAGCCATGACATTTTCCGGTGTGTGTATGATTATCGCAATAGCTTCGCTGGCTATACGCGGGTTACAGATGGGAATTGACTTCACCGGCGGTACGCTCATTGAAGTAGGCTATAAACAGGCGGCAGACTTAACCGCACTGCGTAATACATTAGATGAGGCGGGGTTCAGTGATGCTACAGTCCAAAACTTTGGTACGGCCAAAGATGTATTGATTCGTTTGAAGCCTCATGAAGACGTGAGCAGTGCCGAATTAAGCGCCAAAGTGCTTGAGGCTGTTAATAAAAATACAGCGGAACCTGCGCATGTGCGTCGTGTTGAATTTGTAGGGCCTCAAGTCGGCGACGATCTGGCGGAAGACGGCTTTTTGGCTTTGCTGTATTCAACAATCGGGATTTTAATTTATATTGCCTGGCGTTTTGAATGGAAGTTTTCATTAGGTGCAATCATAGCGACGTTTCATGATGTCATTGTCACGCTTGGATTGTTCTCCATTTTAAGACTGGAATTTGACCTGACCGTATTGGCGGCGGTGCTTGCGCTTATCGGGTATTCGCTAAACGATACGATAGTGGTTTATGATCGTATTCGGGAAAATTTCAGAGTGTTGAGAAAGGAATCGACCGAAGAAATCATGAATATTTCAATTAATGTAACCTTGAGTCGAACCATAATGACCTCTCTTACGGTGATTCTGGTGCTGGTTTCGCTGTTTTTTCTAGGCGGGGAAATTATTCATAACTTTTCTATCGTACTATTATTTGGTGTGTTTTTTGGGACTTATTCATCCATTTTTATCGCCAGTCCTATGGCTTTGATTCTCGGTATTAGCCCAGCGGACTTGATGATACCGGTAAAGGAAGGCGCAGAACTGGATAGCAGGCCTTAACTGCCTGAGGTTTCTTCGAAATACAGCGGCCGATCGGGTATAATCAGCCGTTAATAAACATTTATTCATATTGGAGTTTTAAAAAATGGCGATAGAACGTACTTTCTCAATCATTAAACCTGACGCTGTAGCAAAAAATGTAATAGGGGAAATTTACAGTCGTTTTGAGAAAAATGGTTTAAAAATTATTGCCGCAAAAATGCTCCATTTAACTAAAGAGCAGGCGGAAGGCTTTTATGCTGTGCATAAGGCACGGCCTTTCTTTAATGACCTGGTAACGTTTATGATTTCAGGGCCTGTTATGATGCAAGTGCTGGAAGGTGAAAATGCGGTTATTAATCATCGTGAAATAATGGGTGCTACCAACCCGAAAGAAGCCGCTGCCGGAACGATTCGCGCGGATTTTGCAAACAGCATTGATGAAAATGCTGTGCATGGTTCCGATGCCTCAGAAACAGCTAAAGAAGAAATTGCATTCTTTTTCTCAGACAATGAACTCTGTGCTCGAACCCGTTAAACCTAAAGCTATCAATTTGCTGGATTTCGACAGGAAAGGCCTGGCAGCTTTTTTTGTTGGACTGGGTGAGAAACCTTTTCGGGCAACTCAATTGCTTAAATGGATCTATCAGGAAGGCGTCGAAGACTTCGACCTGATGACCAATTTCAGCAAGCCGTTGCGCGCTTACCTGAATGAGCATTGCCATATAGCCACGCCTGAGATTGTAGTGGAGCAGATTGCCGGCGACGGCACCCGTAAATGGGCATTGCAAACCAGTTGCGGCAATCGGGTGGAAACTGTTTTTATTCCTGAAGAGGGACGCGGCACATTATGCGTGTCCTCGCAAATCGGCTGTGCGCTGGCTTGCACTTTTTGTTCTACTGCCCAGCAAGGCTTTAACCGTAACCTGTCGACAGCGGAAATTATCGGCCAGTTATTTGTCGCGCAAAAGCGCCTGGGTGCAGAAAAAAAAGTGACCAATGTGGTTATGATGGGCATGGGCGAACCCTTGCTTAATTTTAATAATGTTGTTTCGGCAATGAACCTGATGATGGATGATTTTACCTATGGACTTTCCAAACGCCGCGTCACCATCAGCACATCCGGCGTAGTGCCGGCCATGTATCGCCTGACGCAAGTCTGTGATGTCAGCCTTGCCGTGTCTTTACATGCCGTAACCGATGAATTAAGGGATGAACTGGTCCCCATCAATAAAAAATATCCGTTAAAGGAATTAATGGAAGCCTGCCGGGACAATGCAAAAATAGCTCCACGGCGCACGATCACCTTTGAATACGTCATGCTGGATGGCATTAACGATTCAATGCAGGATGCCCGCGGATTAATCAAATTATTAAAAACTGTTCCGTCAAAACTCAATTTAATACCGTTTAATCCGTTTCCTAATTCGGCTTACCGGTGTTCAAGCAGTGCAACGATTAATCGTTTCAAAACGGTTTTGAATGATGCCGGCATAGTTACCACGATAAGAAAGACGCGCGGGGAAGATATTGATGCCGCTTGTGGACAGCTGGTTGGACAAGTTGAGGATAAAAGCCGCAGACGCCTTAAAAATAAGTCAGCGAACTCAGAACGTGCCGCCTGAATTTATTAGCATGATTAAGCGAATTACTGTTTTTCTGCTTTCCGTTGTATTGATTTCCTGCGCTTCCTGGACTGGGAATGGCATTAAAAAAGACGATAACTCTGCTGATGTTTATTTGCAGTTGGGAATACGCTATCTGAGCCTGAATAAGCTGGAAGTGGCTAAAGAGAACTTGCAGCAAGCTCTGAAGAAAGATCCGGATAATACCCAGGTGCATGATGCCCTGGCTTTTTTATACGAAAAAATAAATGAATATGACCTGGCCAGAGACCACTATGAGATTGCTCTGAAACAGAGCCCGGATGATCTGGGCGTACAAAATAATTTCGGCCGGTTTTTGTGTGAACGCGGCGAATTTGAACAAGGCATGGCTTTATTGACGCTGGCGCTTTCCACCCCATTAAATGACCGGCAGTGGCTGGCATTAACTAATGCCGGACGCTGCCAATTGGGGATGGGACAAAAACAAAAAGCTAAAGCTTACTTTAAACGCGCGCTGCAATTAAATGATGCCTATGCCCCGGCATTGCAGGAAATGCAGAAAATAAGTTATGAAAGCGGTGAATTCTGGGCGGCAAAAGGATATTTGCAGAGGTACTTGCGGGTTGCATCTCATACACCTGAATCGTTAGAAATAGCCGTGAAAACCGAACGTGCACTGGGTAATGAAGAAGTAGCAAAGGACTACCAAAATTTACTGCTGGAAAAATTTCCACTTTCAGATGAAGCAAAGCACATCAAACCGGCTCTACAGTAACAAGCTGCATTAACTACATGGCACAAATATTACAAGCAATTCGCGGGATGCATGATGTTCTTCCCGAACAGACTCCACTCTGGCAGTATGCAGAACAAATAATCAAGGAAGTGCTTGAAGCCTATGGTTATAGAGAAATTCGCCTGCCTATTGTAGAAAAAACAGAGCTTTTCAAGCGCTCTATCGGTGAAGTGACCGATATTGTCGAAAAGGAGATGTACACTTTTACCGACCGGAACGGCGACTCTTTAACATTGCGGCCGGAAGGGACGGCAGGCTGTCTTAGAGCTTGTCTTGAGCATGGATTATTACATAATCAGGTGCATCGGTTATGGTATTACGGGCCGATGTATCGTCATGAACGTCCGCAAAAAGGGCGTTACCGCCAGTTTTTTCAATTAGGCGTTGAAACCTATGGCATGGCCGGACCTGATATCGATGCTGAATTGATTGTGCTGATTGACCGGTTATGGAAAAGATTGGGCATTCACGATAAGGTTCGATTGCAGTTGAATTCACTAGGAACTATTGCCGAACGAGTGCTGTATCGCGAAAGTCTCGTTGATTATTTTCAAATGCATACTGATCAGTTGGATGAAGACAGTTTGCGCCGCCTGAATACCAATCCGTTACGGATTCTGGATACAAAAAACCCGGCCATGAAGCAGCTTGTAGCCAATGCTCCGGAATTGATGAATTATCTGGGTGAGGAGAGCCGCAAGCATTTTAATGCCTTAACCACCACCCTGAAAGATTTAGATATTGGCTATGAAATCAATTCCAGATTAGTTCGCGGCCTGGATTATTACAGCAAAACCGTTTTTGAATGGGTAACCGATGACCTGGGGTCGCAAGGCACTGTTTGCGCAGGCGGGCGTTATGACAGCTTGATAGAACAGCTGGGTGGTAAAGCCAATCATGCTGTTGGTTTCGCGATGGGTATTGAACGCCTATTGGCATTGATGGAGACTATGGATAACATTCGCCTGGCAAAACCTGTCGATGTCTATATGATTCGCGTAGGCGAACAGGCAGAGCGAGAAGGCATGCGTTTTGCTGAAGTTATCAGGAATGAAATCCCCGGGTTGAAACTTTTTGTGGGCATGGATGGCGGCAGCTTTAAAAGCCAGTTTAAAAAAGCCGATAAGACCGGCGCCGACTATGCAATTATCCTGGGTGATGATGAAGTCAGCCGAGGAGAGGTCGGTGTTAAATTTTTGCGCTCTGCAATTGCACAGGAACAAACGCAACAGAATATGTCTCAACCGGAGGCGATCAGGTTTTTTCATGAGCAATTACTGTTGAAATAGCACCGGGCACAAGCAATTCGTCAGGACTCAACCGATTCATTAAAACTATAAGTATAGAGATATAAAGTGGAAATTTACGATACAGAAGAAGAGCGGCTTGAAGCATTTAAACGATGGTGGAAAGAAAGCGGGAGCTCAATCGTAGTAGGTTTAGCTGTTGGTTTAGCGATTATTCTAGGTTGGGGCTATTGGCAGGATTATCGTAAAGATCAAGCTGCGCAAGCTTCTGTCTTATATGATCAGTTACTTAAAGCGGTTGAGACCGATAAAAAAGATAGTGCGGAAAAACTGGCTGAACGTATGCAAAAACAATTTGATGGTACTGAATATGCGGCATACAGCGGACTTTTACTGGCAAAATCAAAAGTCCAGCAAGGCGACTTTGCTGCGGCAAAAGAAACCCTAAAGAAGATTGCCGCTGGTTCCAACAATGAATTGAAAAACGTTGCAACGCTTAGGCTGGTACGCTTGATGCTGGCAAATGGAGAATATGAACAGGGGTTGCAGTTAATTGCCGAAGTTGATGCATCGGAAACCTCGAATTTTGCAGGCAGTTATGATGAATTGGTAGGTGACTTATATGTTGCCCTGGACCGTTTGGATGAAGCGCGTACTTCTTACCAGAAGGCATTAAGAAACGGCCATCGGTCACCCTTACTGCAATTTAAAATTGATGATCTGAGCATTCTTGAAAATGCAGACAGTCAAAAATAATGCGTTTGTTTATCCTTATATTGATTTTTTTGGGTTTGACAGGTTGCGCGGCACTCGATACTGTTAAAGATTCTGTTTCAGGCATTTCGGATTATTTTCTTGGCGGCGAAGATAATGCTGATCCGCCGACTGCTTTAGTTGAGTACACGCCGGAGATTGGAATTGATGTAGTCTGGAAGGAAAGTGTTGGTGTAGGGAGTGAAGAACAATCCTTAAAATTGATTCCGGCAATCGGTTCAGAAAGAATTGTTGCTGCGGATAGAGAAGGTTTGGTGCAAGCCAGAGACTTAAAAACCGGGAAACTAATTTGGGAAACCGAGACTGAAATTCATTTTTCCGGTGGCCCGGGCTTGGGTAATGGAACTGTAATCATGGGCTCCAGTGATGCGGATGTTGCCGCATTAAACCTGGAAAACGGCGAGCTGCTGTGGAAGTCCACCGTATCCAGCGAGGTGCTTTCTGTTCCCGTCATTGCCAAAGGCATTGTTTTAGTTCGCACTACTGATGGCGCAGTAATCGCTCTTAACGAGAAGACGGGTGAAAAATTGTGGAGTTATGAGCATAACGTACCTGCGTTAAGTATACGTGGAGCCGGGACTCCTGTTGTTGTGGAGGATCATGTGATCGACGGCTACGATAACGGCAAGTTAATGGCGCTGCGTCTGACTGACGGCAAATATGTCTGGGAAACCAGTATCGCTATTCCTACAGGACGCTCTGAAGTTGAACGACTGGTGGACCTGGATGTCGATCCGATAGAGGTTGGCGGGGTTATTTACATTGCAAGCTATCATGGCGGAGTAGGTGCAATCTCGGAGTTGGATGGCGATATATTGTGGCGTAACGAAACTATTTCTTCTTATACGGGTTTAAGCCATGACTGGCGTTATCTATACCTGTCGGATTCAGAAAGTCATGTTTGGCAGTTGGATCAGCGAACCGGCGCCTCTTTATGGAAACAAAAAGATTTGCATCAAAGGAAACTCACCGCTCCCGCTGCGTATGAGGATTATGTTGTAGTAGCCGACTTTGAAGGTTATGTGCATTGGTTGTCCAATAGCGATGGCAGACAACTTGGACGTGTGCAGATTACTGATGGCCCTATCGATGCCAAGCCTGTCGTGGTGGATAATACCGTTTATATTTATGCGAAAGACGGCACTCTTGCCGCTTTAAAAGTCCGGTCACTTTAATTTATGTTACCTGTTATAGCCCTGGTAGGGCGGCCCAATGTGGGCAAATCCACATTATTTAATTATCTAACCCGCAGCCGGGAAGCCCTGGTTGCCGATTTCCCTGGATTAACCCGGGACCGGCAATATGGACGCGTGAAACACGGTGATCGCGCCTGTCTCGTGGTCGATACGGGTGGCATAGCCGATGATGCGAAAGGCATAGAAAGTTTTGCCAGAAAACAGGTACAGGTCGCCCTGGACGAAGCCGATATTGTGTTTTTTATGGTTGATGGGCGGGAAGGTCTTAGCGCCTCAGATAAGGTAATTGCAGACACTCTTAGAAAATTAAATAAACCGGTAGTCCTGGTAATTAACAAAGTCGACGGCATTGACGCCAATGTAGCGTCTTCGGACTTTTATTCGCTGGCTCTGGGAGAACCGGTACAAATCGCTGCCTCACATGGCAGGGGAATACCTGAATTACTGGCTAGAGTTAATCCACTTTTGCCGCCGGCCGATGAAGTAGCCGATGAAAAACACAGCGGGATTAATATTGCGATTGTTGGAAGGCCTAATGTCGGCAAATCGACCTTAATCAACCGGTTGCTGGGCGAAGAGAGGGTGATCGTATTTGATGAACCCGGAACCACACGCGACAGTATTTATATTCCATTTGAACGCAACGGCAAGCTATTTACTTTAGTGGATACGGCCGGCATGCGTCGAAGGTCAAAAGTATCGGAAGCTATTGAAAAGTTCAGCGTTATTAAAACATTACAGGCGATTGAAAAATCCAATGTAGTCATATATTTAATTGATGCCAGTGAAGGTATTACGGACCAGGATGCTCATCTATTAGGCCTGGTGCTGGAAGCCGGAAGAGCCTTGATTATCGGCTTGAACAAATGGGATGGTTTGACTATTGAACAGAAGGAGACTATTAATCGGCAGCTGGATGTCAAATTGTCATTTCTCGATTTTGCTGAAAAGCATCCGATTTCCGCACTGCACGGCAGTGGTGTCGGAAAGTTGTTTGACGTTGTCCAAAAATTGTATGAATCGGCAATGCTGGATATGTCAACGCCGGTACTTACGAGGATTCTGAAAGAGGCGACTGACGCGCACCAGCCCCCGTTAGTAAATAATCGCCGTATCAAGCTGAAATATGCTCATCAGGGCGGACGAAATCCGCCTATTGTGATTATTCACGGCGTACAAACGGATGCATTGCCAAATTCTTATAAACGTTATTTAATAAATTATTACCGTGACAAACTGGGTTTGTCAGGAACTCCGATACGCCTGGAGTTTAAGTCACCGGTAAATCCTTTTCACGGGCAAAAAAACAAGCTGACAGAGCGGCAGTTACAAAAACGCAAGCGACTGGTCAAGCATATAAAAAAAACAAAATGAATACACTGACATTCATGAAAATGCTTCCAAGAATGTCAGTTATGTTTTGCCAAAATAACCATACGAGGAAAATCAAATGGCTACAATTACATTTCAAGGCAATCCCCTACATACTTCCGGCGAACTGCCTGCACAAGGCGCCAAAGCGCCTGACTTTAAATTAGTGAACGGTAAATTACAGGATGTTACATTAGCAACTTATGCAGGTAAAAAGAAAATACTGAATATCGTGCCCAGCCTGGATACGCCGATCTGCGCAGCGTCCACCCGCAAGTTCAACGAAAAAGCATCCAGCCTGGATAAGACGGTTGTTTTGATTGTTTCCTCCGATTTACCTTTTGCTCAAGGCCGATTTTGTGAAGCTGAAGGATTAAAAGATGTTATTCCCTTATCAACCTTCCGTTCAACTTTTGCTGATGACTACGGCGTAAAACTGCTCGATACAGCCCTCGCCGGATTAACTGCCCGAGCTATCGTAATTATCGACGAGAACGACATAATTACTTATACCCAACTGGTGAGTGAAATAGCTGATGAGCCCGATTACGATAAGGCATTGGCCTCGCTGTAAAGCCGGAGAGCTTCAGTTTTACAGTCTTATCCCATGCATTAGGTATTTTCCGGGTCAATGTTAGTAGCTGCACAGCCTTTTTGATAAAAAACAAACGACGGTGGATAGGGAGTGACATCAATTGTTAAAGTAGTTTCTTTTCCAAAAGAATTGACGGCGTCAGCTACGGCATTCCGGAAATTGTAGGTCAAGTCTTTGGCAAGTTTTTCTTGAGCCTGGTCTTCTCCCAAGGCAAATGGATCTTCGGCCAGATTGGTGGCGTTAATAGCGTGTTGCAAAACCTCTGTTGAAAATGCCTGGATTTTTTTTTCGAAATCACTAAATACGTTAGGTCCTTTTTCTCGTTTAATGCGATCTATATCGTTCGGATCGGCATAAATCAGAAATTCCCCTTTAGCACCCTGGAAATCATTTTTACATGCTGCGCCATCCATTACTCTGACGAGATTTAAGGTTTTATGATCTTTAATTACGGTTAGCGGCGGATTTGAGCCTGCTATGTATAATGGCTTATCAGACGATGCTGACGGTTTATCGGGTGTCTGGGAGCTTTGTGCGGTTTCGGTTTGCCTGACCTCTTGAGTAGAGCATGCCGCCAATGAAATAAATACTGCACTAGCTAAAAGTGTTACGTTCGACTTCATGAAATATGCCTGTTGATGATTGTTTGAGGATGGGATGAATCTAACTATAGAATATTATAATCTTTAGTGATTTCCAGAGATAAAAGAAAATAAAGTAGTTTCTGCGTTTCTGAACTAAATAAACATATTTTCTATCTAAAAGGCTAATTTACTAGCCCATTTCCTATAAAAAGCCTGCACTATTTATTTCTCATATCTACAAAAGCCCTGCCTGGACGACCGCTTCATTCAGCAGCTTTACAGCCCATAAAAGCCCAATGTGGCAGTTGTTGTGTGCCGCCATTACCTTATGTCGAAGGACTAACCCGTTCTACTTTTAGTTCCTTAACTGAGTTTCCGATTTTGGGCCATTGAAATAATTACCTCAGGACAGTTGAGAGTGATGATACTGTTGCAGTTCACGAATTGCCATTCTTTGATAAGAGGCATTGTTTAGCTTTACCCAAAGATTCATGACGAAATAGCCATAGGGCATTTTCGGCCCTTGATCGGAATAGGCAATTTCATAAAAGTGCTTTTTCTCATTCTGATGATGCCCTATATGATGAGAAAGGCCGATCAAGGCATATCTTGTCAGCCATGAGTTATTGACCCAGCCATAGCTATTGCCGTAGCGTCCGTCTTCAAGCCCCCAATGTTGAAAATAATTGACCGTCTCCAGTATGCGAACAGCCGCAAAAGCCTGATATAAAAACATAAAGGCGGCAATCCAGCCAAAAAATCCAATGATTGAAACCAACAGTATGAATTCAATCAGTAGACCATGTAATACCTGGTTATGGATACTCTTTAAACTGCTAAACGGATTTTTGGAAAGTCCTAATCTAGCCTGTTCGGAACCCCAGGCATAACGTAAATGACCGATATAAATTCTTTTCCAGTAGTCATGAAAACTTTCTCCCAAATGCGCCATGGCAATATCCTGGGGCATGGCTGTACTCAAGTGATGTCCGCGCTTATGAGTGATGACAAAATGTTCATAACAGACGCTGCATAACAATAATCGGCCCAGTTGCTGCATAGGCCATTGGGAACGATGGATCAGTTCATGGGCGACAACAATGCCTGACGTTCCCGAGCTTGTGCCGACCAGGAATCTAATCGCAACCAGGTTAGCTAACCCGACTACTATCGCGCTGGGTGAATTCCACTCCGACTGACTGACATAGCCCAGCATTAAACCTACATTGACTAGCTGCAAAAAAGCCAATCCATATAAAATTCCATTATAAAACCTGCTTTCAAGACTTTGTTGCTGTGCTGGCATTTTAACTTCAGGGCCCAGCCAATCGACCAGCAGGACTACCCAGAAAGGAATCGTCCAGGCCAGCGCTTCTCCAATACTGTGCGGTCCGCTTATCAGGAAAAAGAAAACGCTAAGCGGTAAAATAAAAGGGAGCAAATGGCTCAATCGTATCAACATCTGTCAGGTTATTATTTTTAATAATGACTGGGGCCAATCAGTCATCCGTTTTAATAAATATCGGTATATCAATGCCGATTTAAAGCTTCTGCCGGCCGTTTGTAATGAACAATATCCGGTATGAATTCGCCGCCAATGACGCTGCATTTCCTGCTCTCCATGAGATGCAAATACTTCATCCAGGTGCAACTGGATAGCTTTCTTTGCCAAAGCAGTATGTCCTGAAGCAACGTTGTCTATAGAAATATGGATATTGACAATAGCAGGGTCGATACCCCAAAACTTCAGTTCATCAGCTAAACGCATATAGACCCTGCCCAGACCGCTTAATTCGATGGCCATATTCAAGCCTAATAGCTCGGGCAGAAAAGCAATCGGGAATTTTGAAATGGCTAATAAATAAACCGGAATGTCGAATGCGCCGGCTATAAAACCCGGATACTCAATAAATTCCCGGCTATGAATCGGCGGTACGCAGATATTCAAACTATTCAGTAATTGCTGGTAGATAAAGGGATGATTTTGTTCGAGTAGGCCATTGCCTGTTTCGTCCTCATAAATCTTGAATAAAATAGCGGCTATGGCCGGGTTGGAATGGTTTAATTGATTAACATGCTGGAGCCAGCAGCCGTCGGTTAAAATTGTAGGCGCAAACTGTTCGATTCCCCATAAATAGGCTTTTCTTGATAGTTTGGGTGATGCTTTTAGCGGTTGGTAAGCCTTAATTTCGCGCTGATAAAGTGCATCAATGTAATCTTCAAAAACGGGGTGTTCGTATTGCTTAAACGGCAATCGATTTAGAAGTTTTGTTATCTTCAAAACACGCTGTACTTTCTGTTTCGCCGTTGCTAATACCTCCGGGTATAAATCGGCATTTACCAGGTAATAATAAAGTTCTCTGGTATTCAGCCTGGAGTAGTTAATATTGACGTAGGTAATAATCGGCGAACATTTTTTTTCATCAATCGGCAGTAGGTTTTTAACTTCCGCCATAACCGTTACCGGTTTATCCCGACTGTGTATTTCTGAATTTTCAGATCCTACCCAGGTTTTCAATAGTTCCTTTTCAGGTTCAGACAAAACCCCGAACATGGGACTATTAAAATCAAACAGCTTGAGCAATGGGCTGTAAGCAGGATTTTGCTTATTAATATAAGAAGAGTGTTTTAAGGCGGTAAGAAAATTTTCGCTGTCGAATGGAGATTGTGAAAACCAGTCATCTAAAGATCTGCCTGCCAGGTGGATCTTACTGTGGTGTCCGAAAGCGGAAGGGGCTTTATGTAGCACCACTTTTGCCAATGCCTGTTGAGAAGATAATGGACTTTCCAGTTGTCTTTTTAAATGCTGATAACAACGCTCTGTCTGCTGTTTATAAAGCCCAAAACCGGTCTGTATACGCGGCCATAAACAATCCGTGCGGTCAGCAAAAACCTGTAAATAATCTTTAATGGCTTCAATGATGTAGGGAATCTGAGCGGTCAGCAGCTTCTGCCGGACTGTCAGGAACTGTACCAGGCTGCAATTCGCCTGCAGCTTTTGGACAGGAAAACAATGTTCTATCTGGGTATGAGATTGACAATAAGCCAATGTAAATCCCAGTATTTCAGGAAAAAAAACGCGGGGGAAATGCGCCAAAGCAAGCTGAAGGGTCGCAAACTCAAAGAAACAGTCGCTAACCTGTTCTTGTCTGGCAAATGTCCAGGTGTGTAAAGCCGGGACAGCCAATCCCGCCCTTATTAATAGTGAATGGTATAAAGGCTTATACGATTCTCCCTGCGTCAACCCTAAATAGATAGCCATCAGCTTAATAGCCGTTTGAGATTGACTGGTGGCGGCTTGTGAAATGGCCGGAATCCAGCACGGTTCAGTCAAAATAAGCGGTGAGGATTGCAGTAAACAAGCGTTCAGATTTAATTCAACCGGCCCGGGATCAGGTAACGGCGTATGAAAGGTAACACTAATATTATCGGGGTGATATTGTTCCGGAAAATTTATGGGGTAGTGCTTGTTTGCTTCAATTAAATGCTGTTGGATATAATGATAGGCAACCGGAAGAACAGCCGTGTGTTCGCTGAAATGGATCAGCGTATAAAACAGATGCCGGCTGTCTTGCTGATATTTTGACGCCGCTTTATAGGCCCGGCTGGAAAAAACCGCTTGCAATGAGGGATTAAAAGGGTTCAATTCATTCATCAGTGGATTTGGTAATTAAATAATCATTTATCACCAGCACATCTAGGCCGGTAGTCAAAAACACGGCAAGAGCATCCTCCAGCGTATGGACTAACGGCTTGCCCATTACATTAAAACTGGTATTCAGTAACACGGGAATTTGGGTGAGCTGGTAAAATTTGTTCAGCAACTTATAAAAACGTGGATTCCACTCTTCTTTGACAGTTTGCAATCGCCCGGTTCCATCAATATGACAAACGGCGGCGATACGCTCACGCATAGCTTCCCGGATTAACAGGGTTTTATCCATATAAGGCGACTCCTGGCAGTTTTCAAAATAATCCGCGGCATGCTCATGCAAAACCGAGGGCGCAAAGGGGCGAAAGCTTTCCCTGAATTTGATTTTTTGATTGATGTGATCCTGGGCGGAGGCGGATCTTGGGTCGGCAAAAATAGAGCGATTTCCTAACGCTCTTGGACCGAACTCCGCTCTGCCTTGTATCCATCCGACCAGCTTTCCTTTCGCCAGCAGTTTGGCGGTAATATCACATACGCTGCCGGGTAAGTATTGAATTTGTAACGAGCGGTTGAATTTTAAAAAGCGTTCTATAGTTTCATTGGCGATATTCGAACCCGTATAAGGCGTCAGCAGTTTTGGTTGCTTACGGTGCGTGGGATGTTCCGCATAATAAGACAGCCATGCAGCACCGAGCGCACAGCCGTCATCGGCAGGCGCAGAAGGAATATGTACCTGCTTGAAAGCAGTGCGGCCGGTTATTTGTCCATTGAAAGAAGAGTTTAAGGCACAGCCTCCGGCAAGAGCGAGATTATCACATTGAGTCACTTCATAAAGATGATTCAACAGTTGAGCTGCCAGCTCGGCAAAAAAAACCTGGCCGGTATAAGCACAGTCAGCCGCCTGTTCTATCGGGCGGTCTTTTTGCCGCTTGAAAGGATCCAGCCTGGTCAGGCTTTGGAACAATAGCCTGGACGGATGTTTGCAATCGAAGCCGTTAACACAGATTATGGACTGCAATAACTCATACAGTTCCTTGTCAAGTTTGCCGTAAGGCGCCAGGCCCATGACTTTCCATTCCTCGCCTTTTAGCCAGTCAAATCCGCAGAGCTCGGTAATCTTCATGTAATATAAACCCAGACTGCCCGACCCTATGCCTTTGGTTTCATGCAGGCGTTCCAGTTTTTGATTTTTGTACCGGTAAAAAGCCATAGAGCCTTTTTCGCCATAGGAATCAATAACCGCACAGGCGGCCTGATCAAACGGGCTACTGTAACAGGCTGTTGCTGCATGCGTCAGGTGATGATCATGGTCGGCAAAGGAGATTTTACAGCCGGGGTAATATTCGCGGATGATACGCACCAGATTTATGCCGGCGGCAACAATGCTGTTTCGCTGGCAGGCCATCATGTGGTGCAGCTGATAATTTTCCAGCGGGGAACGGAGTCTTTTAATGCCGGTTTTTAACAGGCCGGGAGCTGAAAGAAAGCCTAAACGGGAAACTGCGGACTCATAAACAGGCCGTTTTTTGCGCCAGTTAATAGCAATAACAAATTCGTCGGGGGCGAGGCAATACTGCTCCAATAAACCCGGAACCAACAATAACTGGTCAGGCTCGCAGTTTAAAGCGCGCTTATTTTGCAGATAGCGCTCAGTAGCCTCGGCAAACAGAACTTCTCCCTGCGCATCAATGATAGCCAAAGCCGAATCATGATAGGTAACCGACAGGCCTATATAATATTTATTCATTCCATTTCTCTCCTCGATCCCTTGCATTTTTTATTATTATCCGGAATAGAATGACTATTACTGATTTAGTTGCATCATGTAACATCTTCAATATTACATAACCCAGCCCAAGGTCAAGTTTTATGCAAGAAAAGACTTTAACAACCGAACATTCCCTGTCCCGGACGTTAATGATTTTTTACGGCCTGCCTCATTTGACCCATGCCATAGTCGCCTTACCTCTGGCTCTTTTTATCCCGTCTTATTATGCCGATGAATTAGCCTTGCCGATGACCTCCGTGGGCTTGGCGATTGCCGCTTCACGGCTTCTGGATATTATTTCAGATCCTATCGTCGGTATAATCAGCGACAGGTTGCAAACCCGGTGGGGCAGGCGCAAGCCATGGCTTGCTTTGGGTACGCCCTTATTAATTTTATCGGCGTGGATGGTTTTTGTTCCGGGTGAGGCCATTTCTGTCACTTATCTTTTCGGATGGACCAGTCTGTTATATTTGGCCTATACCTTTGTGGATCTACCCTATAAAGCATGGGGAGCGGAGCTCTCAACCAACTATTCGGAACGTTCCCGCGTGACTGCCTGGCGTGAAGCTTTTGGTTTTTTGGGGCAGATCCTGTTTTTGGGAACATTAATTGTAATGGCTCTAAAAGGCATTACCGATGTTCGCTTACAACTTTTAGCCATCGCCATTATCATTGTTATCAGCCAACCCTTATTGGTTACCGCGACCTTATGGAAAGTGCCGGAGCGCATGCCGGAAGTTTTGGCCGGTAGTGAACACGCCATCAGCCAAGGCTGGCAGGCACTGGCATTATTGGGAAAAAATCGCGCTTTTTTGCGCACTCTTGCCGCCGTTGTCTTATTCGGCACTGCCGTGTTAATGCAAGCTACTTTACACCGCTTTGTTTTAAATCATATAGTCAAAGCGCCGGACCTTTTTGCGCCGATGATTCTGGTGGAAAACATCGGCTCAATACTGTGCCTGCCTTTATGGGTATGGATTTCCGACCGTATCGGCAAACATCGGGCGGTATCGCTGGCGGCATTGTGGATTGCCCTGTGGAGTGTTTTCCTGCCGTTTGTAGGAGAAGGCGACAGCGTCTTGTATGTAACTTTAATAGTGCTGCGGGGCAGCAGTCTGGCTTCGATTTTCTTTTTATCAAGCTCAATGGGCGCGGACGTGGTCGACTACGATACCGTAGTCTCGAGCCAACAGCGAACCGGATTATATTTCTCGGTATGGGGTATGGCGAGCAAGCTTTCGATCGGCCTGGGCGTAGTGCTGGGCACTTCCTTACCGGCATTTTTTGGCTTTAATCCGGCTGAACCAGTCCATTCAGAATCGGCCTTGACGTCCTTAATGGTTATCTATGGCTGGCTGCCTTGCCTGATTTTGATCCTGGGCGTGCCGTTTCTGTGGAATTTTCCGATAGACAAAAAACACCAGCAGGAGCTTCGCAATAAAATTACGGCGGCTTTAATGGCTGAAGACCTGTCATCCACCGGCAAATAAATAATCTTGCATTCAAACCCGGCATAATGTTTCTTATAGCCGGGGTATTGGTATGATCCTAATGGCACCCCGAAAAACTTGGCGCTTCGACAGGCTCAGCGCGAACGGATATTGGATAATCAGTCAGTTACGTTCGTGGTGAGCCCTTCGCCACTGCTCAGGAGAGCCTTGTCGATTCCGTTCGTGGTGAGCTTGTCGAACCATGAACGTAAACGGTTTTTCGAGGTGCCCCTAATTTAATATTTTTTTGAACAGGGTTTCATAATCTTCTTTTGATAATACTCCGCTTACACCGGTGCGCAGATGCGCCGAGTCCAGGAAATAGGTTCTGGGCATTTCGCCGTACCATTTGGGATCAATTTCAAATTGCAGTTTTTGGGTATTATCGTCGGCGTAAATCCAGTTCTCAATTCCGGATAATTGATTTTTTTCCAATATTTGCTGAACTTGATCGGCTGCAGATAAATCATCAGTTGCCAGCATGATCATTTTAAGTTCCGGCCTGCTCTTATGAATGCTGCTCAGTAGAGCCATGTCTTTGAGACAGGAAGAGCAAGTTACCGACCAGATGACTAACATGAAGGGCTGGTTGGCGTTGTTTGTCAATATTTGCTGATAACTGCCGGCGGTAAACGCATTTAAGATTGGCTTCTCGGCCTGTGCAGAAATATTAAGCAAGGCTAAAAAAATAAATAATAAGACTGAAAATATTTTTTTAAGTGACATGGCTGGGTCTTCATAAAGTAGTGGACGATTCAATTCAGCGGAATTAAGCGATAACCTTCTTTTTTGCTGTTCCAAGATACGAAAGTACCGTGATTATTGCTCAACAAGAATGGGAAGTCGACTCCGGCTGTGCTTTCGGCGATAGATTTGGCTTGCATCCAGGTCTGACCGCCATCGTTTGATTGCCTAATCAGAAGCTGTGTTTTGACGCCGTCAAACTCAGTCCAGGTCAAGATGACACGTTTACCTTGAACCATAATATCAGGATGGCCAGGCAGTTTTTCCGGGGCGCCGAACGGCAATGGTTTTGAAAAATGCTGTCCCCGGTCGGAGGAATAGGCGTAGAACAAACCTTGGCGGGCGCTGCCCTGCGTAAACCAGGCAATATGATATCGTCCATCATCACTGATGGCAATTGCGGGGCCATGCTCAGGACATGCCTCGATTCCCCATTGATCAAAGGTAACTTGCCATGAACGCGGTTCCTTGCTGTTAGCTTGTATTTTGATCAGACCATGATCACGGATGCCGCCCGGATAAATGAACCGCGCCAACAACACAGGCTGCGCATCGGTATCAAAAGCAGCGGCAATACGGCAGCAGTCACAGAGTGTATCGGAGAGTTTTTGGGCGACGAACACAGGCGGCTCTAAATTACCAATGGTTGTGTAATAAATCGAGTTTCCAGGCTGTTTCCAGTCAGTGCGGTTACGTTCGTCATGCCAGAAGACATAGGCTTGACCGGACGGGTTCAGGGCTAAACGACCTTGAAAAGAATTTGCTTCGGACGCTTTATCGCTTAAGGGTGAGGGCGTTGAAAAACTGCGGCCGTTATCGGCAGATACACTGAAATATACAGTTACCGGTTGATCACTCTCAGCCGCATAAATAATAGTGATTCTACCGGAACGATCCACGGCAATGCCGGGCCGGTTTTCGCCGCTCACCTTTATCCGCTGTGATTCTGTATTGATAGCGACAGGCGCACTAAAAGTTTTTCCAAGATCGGTTGAGTAATCAACATAGACATGCTTTTTTTCCGGTACAATCCGCCATAATCGGCCATCCGGCCCAAAGGCGGTAGAGACGAACAGGCCGCCGCCTTCAGGATAATGACGGTAATCCGAAGTTCCGGAGATAGTAATATTGTGATTGATATGAGTACAGGCGCTCAACGCCAAAGCGCTGATCAGCAACAGATAACTGAACAGTTGCCCGCAGCCTGGAGCAAGAGGCCTAAAAAATCTCTTTTTATTTGTTTTGCCAGTGTTGCCAAGGACGCTTTCTATAATCAGAAAATCAGCTAAACCCATCATTTAATCAATCTAAAACAGGCAAAAATAATTAAGTTGTTGGAGCAGCATTAGAATACAGCAACGAAGCGATAAGTAATACGGTAATCAGGATCGGTCTGAAATCCGTTATGATCCGTAACTATCGGCGCTCCTATGGATAGCGCGGTGTTCCAGCTTTTACCTCCCGAGTACCTCACGCCTGGTGAAATAAAAACGGTATGCCCACCGGAATTGGGATCTTTTAAGCCGTCTGCTTTTTGGTAACCCTGCCACTCGCCGTTAAGTTCCAGAATAGCCGTCCAGGGTGCATTATTGCTGGAAGAGAAAAAAGCATTTCGGGCTGGAGCGCCGAAAGCGTAAGAAATCGCAAAATTATAGCCGAAAATATCGCCGAGATCGGTTTTTTGCGCGCCTTTGGTTGCTACGGTATAGAGGACACTGGTATCAAACGAGAATGACCCCATCGCCCGGGTAAAGGAAAGACCTGCCGAAGGGGACCAGGCGCCGCCGCCGGGTTGATGATGAGTTTCGAAAGTATTGCCTTGATTATCCTGTACAGCGGTTGCACCAGTCGGAGTTTTAAGTGCGACTACCAGAGAGGCATGATTTAAATTATCGGCACTGTGGAAAAAACGATACTGGCCGAATACCGAGACATCGCCAAAGCCACTGGGATCACCCTGCTTATTGATTGCATCGCCATCTTCATTCGGTGAGCGTATGCCGGAACGCAAGACATAAGGAATTCTCATACCCAGAGTCAGATCGTCGGTAATGCCATAAGCCGCAAAGACCGATGGTATTAATAAAGTATTTACGCTGTGGACATCGCCATGGGCGTCATCAATAGCATTATTTTTCAGATCAAGCAGTTTTTGATCAGAAGCGCTGTTGAAACTTGTAAACTGGGTAATTAGGCCTCCCGCCCACATGCCTACCGGGAGCGTTACCCCCGTTTGAGTGATAATTGGCGATGCGGTGCCAATCCCGAAGCCCAGGGAACCGTGATCGGCCGAAACGCCTGCGCTGTATAAAGCAAAACCAGTCAGTAGGACAATAGTCAAAGGGAGTTTTTTCGATTGAGTCATAGCTAACCTTGAATTAAAAATTTAAGCGGTAGTTTAATTGTACCCGCAATTATACCAAATATTGATTGGTATCGTTATATTGATTGGTATCGTTAAACCGGTCAGTTCGGCAAGATAATCAGCACAGACTTAATTAAACTATGTTATTTAACACAGTAAAAACGGGTCATATGCCACACTTTCCCCTGAGGCTGCGAAAATAACCGCCCGGATTTTGAAAATATCCGAAAAAGCATGTCATTTGACACATTCGAGCCGGTAAGGGCTCAAAATCTTCGTCTTTTTACCCCCCTAAAGAGTGTGTATTTTGAAGGCTCTTTAGCTGCAATAATTTTCCTCCTGCTTATTTTCGCCACAGAATCACATGCTGGCTTGAAAATAATTATTCATTAAAAATCATAATATTACGATCAATATTTCAATGTAATTCAGGTCCAAAAGTGTCTTCATAAAACATGTATATTTGGCACAGATCATGCTTTATATGCAGTGACCTTGAGTAAAAAGAAAAAGCCGGGATAGCGATTGATTTAATGCCAAGACCACTTTTAAACAGTTTAAAAGTTGAAATGTTAATAATTAGAATATTTGAACACTTGTCCCAAGGAGGACTCATGAAAAAACTACCTAGAAGTACGCTGTGGTCATCAGCCGTCCTGATGTTGGTTGCTGGGCAAAGCGTTTTTGCTCATACCGGCGTCCAAAATGCGATTACCAGCGGTGCGACGGGTTACAGTGCATTTACTATTACCCATGGCTGCAACGCTACCGTTCCGCCGACTCCTGTAGTTGCTGAAAGCGTAGTATGGCCCATTAACAGTCCTTTTATTAGCACCAGTCCTGCACAGGGCCAACCTAATATACAGCCTGTTACCGCTATTTCAGACGTACTAACGAATACTGCAAATCCGCCGGTGCCGTTAACCAGTTTGGCTGGTCTCCCTCAATTGGTTCAAAACCATGATGTGTTTACACAGCAGATCGAGCAAAATGACATACCCGGGTCGGGCGGAAATGTGATCGGATGGGTTTCTACCAGAGGTAATCTCGGTCAACACTTGCAAGGTAACATCCCGTTCCGTTTCGGTGGCTTTAAGTTTATAGCAACCACTTGTACCAGTGCGGTGAAGATCGTTGCTGCGGTTGCCGATATTTGTAATATCAAAGGGTTTCAAGGGGCTACGCCTGCTGTTCCAGGTACCAATTTGTGGCTGGATAACACTCAAGTCGGTTTTTATGGCGCTCACATTGAGGACGGTGCCGCATCAGCATCCTTAACGGTTAATCGGGATCTGGTAGGGCAACCCTATCCGGCCAACTGCGCCGCTGCGGGTCAAGGTGGAACAGATGCATCTTTTGTCCTGACTATTAAGCCATCTCAAGAAGATGTTAATAAGCTGATTTTCCCGGGTTGGGGACCAGGCGCCGATCCGAGTCTGTTCTACTAAGTTGTAGTTGCTGACACAGGGCTATCAGGTGGCGGGGATACAACACCGGTTGTTGTTTACGACGTTCAGGTGTGCCTAACCGGTATTATTCCGTTTATTAAATAGTTTAGGTAGGTAAGAAATGAAAAAAAGAATGTATTTAGTGCTTGCGTTATTTGGCTTGTTATCGGGCGTAGCCCAAGCCGATCTCACATTTGATGATGAGATTAACACGCCTAATGAGATCAATAATTTTACCTTTACAGTGACTAGTACCGGTAATGTTAATCTGTTTATCACCTCGGATGCTCCTTTTAATCCACTACTGACTCTGTGGACGTCATCCGTGACTGCACCATCCGCTTCGGATTGGCATCTTGTGATTTCCAACGATAATCGGGTTGGCGCCAATTTTTTTGAGACCATCAATCCTTCTGATTCCAAAATCAATCAAAGTCTGACGGCTGGTCTGTATCTGGCAACTATTACAGAGTCCGGGAACTCGGCGCTTGGTAACTTGTTGTCAAACGGTTTTGCAAATCTCGGAACGCAAACCGGCGATTTTCCTTATCAATTGACCACTGAAGGCAATGTATCCAATGTTGCAGCCGTTCCTCTTGCAGCGTCGGTATGGCTGTTTGGTACCGGATTGATGACATTTATAGGGTTGGGTAAACAAAAAGAAACACGCCGGATTATCTGATAATTATTCAAGAGTCAGGATTTATGTGCCGGAAAGGTGTTACCGAGCACAGAGCCTGGCGCTGATGGTATTAAATCAATGATGTTTAACCTTTAAGGGGATGCTATGAACAAAAATATTTTACTTGCATTGGTATTGTTTGGGCTGTCCGCAGGCGCGGCACACGCTTCGTTAATAATTGATGGAGTGCATGAAAGCACCAATATTAACCAAATTGAGACCTATTTTATCAAAGCTAACAGTACTGGAAATGTGGACATTTTCATTCAGTCACAACCTGCAGTCGGCACAACTGATTCTTTTATGAATGGGTTCTTGAGCGTATGGCAGCAAGTAGGCAGCAATTGGTCGCTGGTGGGTTTTAATGATGACGCGCCCCGGGTAGGCGGGTCAGGTCCTACGTCTGTTTTCGGACAATCAGTTCTGGGTTTTATTCCAGGTCAACCGGATTCAGGACTTGCAGATCCAGGATTACCGCTCAGTTTAGCAGCCAACAACACTTATTTGCTTATTCAGTCCGAAAACCATAACGAGCCAACCGGATCCATAGGCCAGTTGCTGGTTATAGGCTCACCGCTGCAAAATGGATTTACAGGGTTAAGCGATTTAAGCGGCGGTACTGGCGAGGCTTATTCAATTTTTAATAACTATCAATTGCATATTAATGGCGATGTATCTCTTACTGCTCCGCCTGCCGCTGTACCCTTGCCCGCCGCAGTCTGGTTATTCGGTTCTGCAGTGGCGGGTTTAGGGTTATTCGGGCGAAAAAAAGTGATGGTCGTTTGCTTGCCTGATTGTGTGTAAACAAATAAAAGGACCTTATCCTGTCCGGTGCGCTCATAACGATCGGTCAACACTTATCTGTTTTTTCGATGACAATGAATGAGTCTGTTTTGGAGCCTATTCAGTGGTAACAGATCGTATCAGGGGTATGTTTATGCTCTGGCTGTTTCCAGGGCTTTTGCTGGCGGCACAAGGCATGAATACTATCAAGGAGCAGCAAAGCATCCAGGTATTCAAGATCGCAGAAGCAGGAACAGGGTTACATCTTACAGTCAGGCAGGCGCCGTTGGCGAAGGTGCTCAACGCAATCGCCGGTAAGACGGGAGTGCCTGTGCACTATTCAGTTTTGTCTGATGGTCCGGTGACAGCGACTTGTGCAGGAGCAACGATAAAACAAGTACTGATGTGTCTGTTGGGTACTGAGGTCGATATTGTTTTTCGCTATGGGCGTGGTGCGTCGAAAGATGCTGCGCAGATGCAGCCCGCAGAAGTCTGGTTGTTGCAAACACCTACCGTGTTAAACCAGCAACCAGGCAATAATACCGGCAATACTATTATGTCGGAAAAGCCCGCGCAAGCGTTGTTACCTGAACATGCAACTGCCAATGTACAGGCTGAAGCGGATAATACCGACAAACTGTTAGAGCAGGCTAAAGACCCCGCGCTAAGGGTGCAAGCTATTTCCAGTCTGGCAGTCGAGGGACGCAAGGATGATGTCAACGTGCGTAAGACACTGAAGGAAGCATTATCTGACAAAAGCGCCGAGGTTAGAGCGCAGGCTGTTTTCGGCTTGGCACAGCGTGAAGGCGAAGGCGCTACGGCAGATCTTCAAAAAGCGCTGCGTGATAGGGATGCGGGGGTAAGACTGATGGCGGTGGATAATGCGGGCGATAATCCTGTGCTAATCCGGCAAGCGCTGAATGACAGCGATGAGGCAGTGCGTCAGTTGGCGGCAATGAAACTTGAGCTGCTAGGCAAAGCAGATACGCTGCGTTAATGCACTAATAGCCAGTTCAGCCAAAACGATTACAAAAAAAACGTTCAGCCTGAGCTTGTCGAAGGCCAATAGGGACGAGGTGTTGGCGGTTCGACAAGCTCACCGCGAATGGTAACTGTTTTAATGAAACGCCCTACTAGCTAGGTATTACCGGCACCAGGCAGGCGCCGGCGATTTATCCGTGAATTCACGAAAAACTCAACAACGGGAAGACCGGAAGATATTGAGCTTGCCCTATTTGATAACGCTGGAAGCGTTTATCAACACTTTAATTTATATCGCCCATTAAACGAATGACAGGAGAAAACCATGAACAATAAAGCTATTAAAATTGGTTTGTTAACCGGATTATTGCTGGTTGCAGCAGGACACGCCGGGACAGTATCGGCTCATGATATTGCAGCAAGTCTTGGAATATTAAAAGGCGCAGGGGCGACTGATTTATATACGGTAACGTGTTCCACCGACCCAACCGAGCAATCACAACAGCCCACTGATCATCTTTTTGTGCAGATCCAGGATCAAAATGCCGGTGGTGCAATTCTCAGCGTTCAGGTGATGAAAGGCGCCATAGCAGTGAACAGCACTGATAATATTGGCGGGGACGGCATTCCTGCTCCTGCCATCACCCTGCAGGGCGGTGAAGGAGATTACCTGGTACTGGTGGATCATACTGCCAGATTCGCGGAAACTTACTTTATGAGCTATCACTGCCAGGATGCAAATAATCAACACACGGGAACAGTATTGACTACTAAACAAAATCAATAATACTGCATCTCACTATCTTTTTTGCCCGTTGCTTGATCGCGGGCAATGTCGATAACCAAAAGCTGAAAACTGCAGTCGGCAAAACCAGTTCTTTATAAAACTAAAGCAAACTCACCCATGAAGCAACCGATAATTACGCTATTGTGCATCGCGCTGACACTGACCGCCCTGGCAACAGCCAAAGCGGAAACCGATCGCGTAGCACCCGATTGCGCATTAACGGCGTTCGGTGAAGAACAACGCTTTGACTTGCACCAATACAAAGGCAAAGTGGTTTACGTGGATTTTTGGGCCTCCTGGTGCGGTCCATGCGCGAAATCTTTTCCGTTCATGAATGACCTGTATCGTGATTTAAAAGACCGCGGACTAGAAGTCCTGGGCATTAATCTGGATGAAAATAGCGAAGACGCAAAAAAGTTTCTGGAAAGATACCCCGCCAATTTTACCGTGGCCTCCGATACAGACCAGCAGTGCGCCAGGGATTTTGAAGTCAAGGCGATGCCGTCCTCTTATCTGGTCGATCGCAACGGTATTATTCGTCATCTGCACCTGGGATTTCGCCCGGGCGAGGCTGAGCAGTTTCGAGTGCTGGTAGAACAGTTACTGGCAGAGAGTTCTGTAGCGCATTAACTGCGTTTGGCGGATTTGATATCAGAGCACTGAATGAAGAGTATAAATCAGGTACACTCGATGAATAAACGCGAACAGGCATTGTCCCTGCTACTGCTGGTGCTTAGCGTCTGCGCATCCGGTTGTGCACCGGTGGCTGCGTGGGAACGCGGTAACCTTGCCAAACCGCAAATGGCGCTGGATCCTTATCCTATGCTGAACGAGATGCGCGGACACAACTACAGCAGTAGAGAGGCAGTAGCAGGCGGCAGTTCCAGTGGAGGCGGCGGTTGTGGCTGTTACTGAAATGAAAGCTAGGGATAATCATACTCCGGAGCCGGTTGAGCCGCTGCCTGACAACGCTTTTCGGCAGCCTAAACGCAACCTGTTATCGCGGACCACTAAATCCCGAATCCTGGTATCGAACAGCCCGGCTTTGCAAGCCTTGACGGCGGCAGCTCTGGTTTTACCGGGTTTGATGCTGTCACCGCTTGCCGCTGCGGAGGATGATGAAGTTGGCTTACAGTACAGTCACTACCAGGAGGGCAAGCGTAACCTTTTCAGTGATGTCCCCAACAACAGGAATCCTATCGAGGTCGATAGTATTCACGGCGGCGCCAGGATGACGCTGTACGATAGGGTAAAGTTCGCTTTCAATTACACGCAGGACACTTGGTCCGGAGCGACACCGGTCACTACTGCGCCAAAGGTTTTCGTGGGCAATCAGCCTATATCTTTCGCAGGAAGCGTTTCCGGGGCATCGCCTATGATTCTAAGACAAGGTGGGCAAGTGTTTGTGGATAAGAACTTCAACCCGGCGCAGTTTGTTAGTACAGATCCGGATACCGGTATTCAGGTGTTCAGCAAAGATGCGCAACTGGTGCATACGCTTTCTGTCGCCTCTCCGGAGACTCGCAAGCAGGGTGATTTCAAATTGTCTTATGAGTGGGATGAAGCGGCGCTGGATGTAGGTGGCGGCATTTCCGTTGAAAAGGACTATGAATCGCGTTTTGTCAATCTGGGTAGCCGCTGGGATTTCAACCAAAAGCTGACCAGCCTGAACTTGGGCTTAAGTTATACCAACAGTGACACCAATGCATTAATCGATCACGATGCCCAGACTTACATCGATAAAAACGCATACCTTAACTCCGGACAGCTCAAAATTATTCCGACAGGCACCTTTTTGCAGAGTAATCGGCAGGATTGGGCAACGAATTTGGGCTTGACCCAGATTCTGACCAAGGATGCGCTGATCCAGGCCAGCATCGGTTATACCCGCGGTACCGGGTATATGGCCAACCCCTATAAAGTGATGGAAGTATTGTTTGTTGATCCGAATCAAGTGCTCGATTGCGGAGATTTCTTTTGCGATGGCAGACCTGCGGATATACTGCAAGCAGATCTTAAAGCTTTTCTTGAAAAGCGGCCCGATGTGCGTAATCAATGGAGCCTGAGTACACGCTACGTTCAATACCTTAGCTTCCTGGATGCGGCGCTGCATTTTGATTACCGTTATTCCCACGATGACTGGGGCATCAATGCGCACACCTTTGAAGCTGACTGGGTCCAGCCGGTAGGGAATGACTGGACTGTCACCCCCAGGCTTCGCTATTACTCACAGGATGCTGCCGATTTCTACCAGCCCTATCTTGTCATCAATCAACCGGCCGCCGGCGCCACTGATTATCAAAAGCTTCCGGCCAGTTACTCCAGCGATCAACGCCTGTCAGGTTATGGCGCCTTGAGTGGCGGCATATCAATAAGCAAGCAATTTGCCAAGGGTGTCAGCCTGGAAACGGGTTTTGAATATTACACCCACGCCGGTAACCTTAAGCTGGGCGGCGGTGGAGAGGGCAATTACGCAGATTTCAATTATTATGTAGCCAATGCTGCGCTGAAGGTTAATTTATCGGCTTTAGGATATGGGGGAGGAGCGGGCGATCACAGCCACCATGAACATCATCATGGCGTACCGGTTCCCGCCGGCGTTATGTTTGGACATATGATGGACAAACCCGGCGAAATTATGGTTGGCTACCGCTACATGTACAGCACTCAAGCCGGAAATATGCTGCGCGGTTCTGATTCTGTCGCCGATCAGACTATCGTCAACCAGGGCTGTGGTGTTGCTGTCGTCGATAAATGTTTCCTCACGCCGAACAATATGAACATGCACATGCACATGCTGGATATTATGTATGCGCCGACCGATTGGTTAAACCTGATGCTGATGCCGCAGTTTGTCGACATGAACATGACCATGCGCCGGCTTGACGGCGCCCCGCCGGATGCTGCGGCCGGTGATAAAGGGCTACATATTGAACATCACGTTGATGCCGGTCACACGACAGGCGGTGTCGGCGATACCGGTATGTACGCATTGTTCAAACTGTTTGATACGCCCGGTCATCGTGTTAACATGACCCTCGGCGTCACTGCGCCGACCGGCGATGTGGGTATCATGTTGAGGCGTAACCATACGGTAGACGGCGGCTTTATTCATTACGGCATGCAGCTGGGCAGCGGTACCTGGGACTTCAAACCCAGTCTTACTTACACCGGACAGATTGATCAGTGGTCCTGGGGCGCGCAATTCAGCGGAACCAAGCGCCTTCAGGACAAGAACTCATCAGGCTTTGCCTTTGGCGATATACTCCAGTCTACCGCATGGGGCAGTTACAGCCTGTTCAACTGGCTTTCCGCTTCGGTACGCGGGGTTTACACAGTGCAAGGTGCAGTCAAGGGCGAGTTCAACGGCTTAATTGAAAAACTGGGGCCCATGGATTACACGAATAATTACGGCGGCAAATACTGGGATGTGGGCTTCGGTGTTAACGCTTTTGTCCCTAGCGGCGATCTTGCCGGCAATAACCTGAGTTTTGAGTGGTTGCAGCCTGTGGTTACCGATGTCAATGGTTATCAGCTCGACCGTAATGGTGCGCTGTCTGTTAACTGGAGCTATGCGTTTTAATAAACTTGCGGCAAACTCGTTTACCGTCCTGCGTCAAGTCTTGAGAGAGTTTCAAACTGAATAAACTGAAGTATTACCATTATGCTTTTCAGGCGATGGGGACGCCGTGCGAAATTCAGCTCTTTGCTAAAACCGGCGCCAAGGCCAGGCGGGTTGCAGACTCTGCCATTGCAGACGTCCATAGACTGGAAGCACTCTATTCGCGCTATCGCAGCGACAGTTTTTTGTCCGCCATCAATCGGGTGGCAAGCGCAGGAGGAAGTATAACAGTTGATGAAGTAACGGCGGGGTTGCTGAATTACTCGTCAACCTGCTATGAGCAAAGCGATGGCTTGTTCGATATTACTTCCGGCATCTTGCGCCGTGCCTGGAACT
Organism: Methylobacter sp.; assembly: GCA_028716975.1. GTDB lineage: Bacteria > Pseudomonadota > Gammaproteobacteria > Methylococcales > Methylomonadaceae > Methylobacter_B. Next base: position 66,766 of record JAQUOU010000011.1, read on the forward strand.
TCAAATCAGGCGCACTGCCGGACGATAGGCAAGTTCAAGGCCTGCTTGATAAAATCGGTTGGCATAAACTGCGTTGGAATCCTCCGGTGCTTGAATTTCCAATACCGGGGATGGAGATTGATTTCGGCGGCGTGGTTAAGGAATATGCCGTCGATAGAGCGGCAGCGCTGTGCCGGGAGGCCGGCATTCGCCATGGCATGGTTAATTTAGGCGGCGACATTAAGGTTATCGGTCCGCGTGCGGATGGTAGTTCCTGGCGGATCGGCATACGCCATCCTCGTCAAAAAGAGGCATTGATACATACACTACTGTTGCGTGAGGGAGCGCTGGCCAGCAGCGGCGACTACGAGCGTTGTATTATGATAGAGGGTGTCCGCTACGGGCATGTGCTTAATCCGAAAACCGGTTGGCCGGTGCGCTACCTGTCTTCGGTCAGCGTGGTTGGGGATTTTTGTGTGATTGCAGGCAGCGCTTCTACAATCGCCATGCTCAAGGAGGATAAAGGACCGGCTTGGTTGGACGCCATGGGTTTGCCCCATTTATGGGTGGACGTACACGGAGTAGCCGGCGGCTCGCTTGTAGAACGGGAAAACACGGAGGATTCCATGCCTGCGAGTGGCGGCGCATAGTATTTCCCGGTGTCAAGGCTCCGAATAGCGATGGTAACTATAACGCTTGCAATAACCCGAAACCACAACAATTCCACGCTGCAAAGCGGGGAGTAGCAGTGACTTATTTGAGCAAAATCGACTAGGGGTGACTGCTGCCTGTTGCCTTGTGTGTTGCTGGCAACGTTAGGTCTATGCTTGCTGCCCAAAATCACCGGCGCCGGACATGCTTACACCGCTGGCGGAAAATTTCAAATTCTGTCCGAGCGCGAAAGCCTCTATGGTTGGGTGCGGGTGATAGATCAACCCTCAAATGATCTTCGTATTCTCACTTCTGATGCTTCGGCGATAGGCGCGGCAGGCATTTCTCGCGGCGAAAGTCGGCTCACTTATCAAAATATCGTCGGCTTGATACCGGCCTTGGCACTCAAAATGACTCGCGCCTTAATCATCGGCCTCGGCGCGGGCCATATGGCGAAAGTTCTGCATGATCGTTATGGTATAGTGACTGACACCCTGGAGATTGATCCGGCTGTTGCACAAGCCGCTACCGATTATTTTGGCTTTAAACCTTCAGGTCAGTCTGTAGTAGGCGATGCACGGTATGAGATCCGCCACTTAACAAACCCTTACGGCTTGATTATCCACGATTGCTTTACCGGGGGATCGGGGAGCCTTCGCACTTAATACTGTTGAGACCTTGGCTCAGTTGCGCAGTTTATTGTCAGATAAAGGCATTCTTGCGCTCACTTTTGTGGCTTTTTATGATGGCCTCCTTGCGACCAATCACCCGATCGAGATGACTTCTAAAACGCTACAGGCGGAGCAAATTGCGTGGTTGAAAAAAACGGCACGTTGCAGTGGACAATACCCAGGGTGTGATACTCACCGACAATCTTAATCCGCTGGAATACTTGCAGACCGCCAAGGCAGAACATTACAGGCATTTCATCGTTGACTGGTCCGGCCCTGAGCTGTTAGTGCGTTGAAAATGTGCTCAACTCTTGATATGTAGTCTCTTAAACGGCACTGTCGATTATTTTACGCCCTCCTTGTGAGGGCGTTTTCTTTTGTGGATTGTGCGCAAGAAAACCCCGGACGCACTAAAAAATTAAGCAGTTATAATGGAATTATTTTTTGGCGATATACTTCCGAAAAGATCAAAGCAACGCAATAGTAACAGTATCTTGAATTTTAAGGCTTTAAAAACCAAAGGTTCTGATAAAGTATATCCAAGTGGTGTGAAGTTATGTCAAATGCAAGTAACGTATTGATAGAAAGAGTCTTAAATCGGTATTAACAGCCTTGGCGTGAGCACAGCGAGCCATAAGGTGATAAGGCTTAATTGATCCGGATGGGTATATCTTGGGATTAATGACCTATGTGTTAGATCGCAAAGAGCGGTTAATTGAGACAGTGATATTAATTCGGGTTAGAATAATTTCTTTACTAATTGCCTGGAGAACTGCCGTAGCACCGCAGAATGTCTGGTGAAAGAAAATTTACATGTATTCAAAGAGACTAACAAGAGGGATAGCGTGTGGCTGAAATAACTGAAGTACCCAGTCCTTTTTGCGGTATTGGAACAGATGACCTGACAATCCAGGTTGAGGGTGTATCGCTTAAAGTGACAAAAAACGGCTGCACGGTTAATACACCGGCTTTTGAACAGGCCATTACCGATACAGGTCCAAGAGTTGATGGTAAAAAAGTCAGCCTGGACGTTGCTGTAGCAAAAGCGGCGGCATTGTTAAAAGATACCAATCAACCTGTTATTGGCGGCTGTGCAACGGATGTCAACGGTATGCGAGCTTTGCTGGCATTGGCTGATCGCAGCGGCGCCGTTGTTGACAACATGAATTTTACCAATGCCAGGCGTAATTTTCTGGCATTGCAGGATTCCGGCTGGATAAATACAACGTTGGCGGAAGTTAAAAATCGCTGTGATTTGCTATTGGTGGTGGGTGTGGATTTGGAAGCTTTTGCACCGCGTTTTTTTGAGCATTATCTATGGAATGAAGAGTCCATGTTTCTGGACGATACCGGCAAGCGTGAGGTTATTTATTTAGGCAAAGCACCTTCCGGTAATGCCTCGACTTCACCCACGGGGCAAAAGGCCCAGGTTTTTGAATGTGGCGTGGCAGATTTACCCGAAGTTGTAGCAGTATTAAGAGCACTGGTTAAAGGAAATCCTATTCGGGTTGAATCAACAGGTGGAGTTGCTGTTGCCGATTTACAGGCAATCGCCGATAAACTCAAGGCTGCAAAATATAGCGTAGTTACTTGGGCGGCAGGGGCTTTAACCTATAATCAGGCTGAATTGACCGTACAGACGCTTTCTGAAATGGTTAAGGACCTTAACAGTCAGAATACCCGCAGCTCCGGTTTACCCTTAGCCGGTAAGGAAGGCGATCAAACCGCTAACCAGGTTTGCGGCTGGACTACCGGCTATCCGGCGCGTACACGTTTTTCCCGTGGTTATCCCGAATATGATCCTTATCTAAATGATGCCAATTTTCTGCTGGACAACGGTGAAGCGGATGCCCTGGTTTGGGTGCAGGCCTTTAATGCCGGCGCGGTGCCGCCAGTAACAGATTTACCTACCATTGTCGTGGGCCGTTCCGGAATGACTTTTGAACATGAGCCGGATGTATTTATACCGGTAGGTACGCCGGGTATTGATCATGCCGGTCATGCGTATCGCATGGATAATGTAGTGGCGATTCGTTTGAAAAAGCTGCGCGATTCCGGTTTGCCCAGTACGGCCCAAGTCCTCAGTGCTATTGAACAAGCTTTTTAGGCGGAAAAATGCTCCTGCATTTTCTGCCACTCCCTACATCCTGTAATTCGGAGAAAAAATGTTAATAAAATTAACTGGCGGCATGGTTTATGATCCTGCAAGCGGGATTGATGGACAGCGGCAAGATATTTACATTCAGGACGGGCGTATTGTTAATAAACCCGTTGGTGAGGTTCAGGTTGACCATGAATATGATTTAAAAGGTAAAGTGGTCATGGCCGGCGCAATTGATATGCACACGCATATTGGCGGCGGAAAAGTCAATATTGCCAGAACCTTATTGCCCGAAGATCATCGCCTCGATCCTGTTGCGCGGACTGATATTACCCGTTCCGGTTGCGGTCATGCTGCGCCCAGTAGTTTTGTGACGGGTTATCGTTACGCTGAAATGGGCTATACCACCGGGTTTGAACCGGCTGTCTTGCCCGCTAATGCACGCCAGGCCCACATGGAAATGGCCGATATTCCGATTATGGATAAAGGCGGTTATATCATGCTGGGCAGCGATGACTATCTGCTGCGTATGATGACGGCTAAAAAAGATCAGAAAGCTATTAATGATTATGTGGCGTGGACTATCCAGGCGGCTAAAGGTATTGGCATCAAGGTAGTGAATGCAGGCGGCATCAGCGCATTTAAATTCAACCAGCGCAAACTGGACCTGGATGAACAAAACAGCCATTATGGCGTAACCCCGCGCGCCATCCTGAAAACCTTGGCGACCGCTGTTAAAGAACTGGGTATTGCTCACCCCTTGCATGTGCACGGTTGTAATTTGGGCGTGCCCGGAAATATGAATACCACGCTGGATACAATTCAGGGAATCGGCGGGCTGCCGATGCACTTAACCCATATTCAATTCCATAGTTACGGCGCGGAAGGCGATTTCAAATTTTCATCGGGTGCTGCGCAAATCGCAGAAGCCATCAATAAAAACAAAAATATTACTGTCGATGTCGGCCAGATCATGTTTGGCCAAACCGTAACGGCTTCCGGCGATAATATGATTCAATATATTAATCATAAACATGCCAGCCCGAACAAATGGGTAACGATGGATATTGAATGCGATGCAGGTTGCGGCGTGGTACCGTTTAAATACAAAGACCAAAATTTTGTCAACGCCCTGCAATGGGCGATTGGCCTGGAAACCTTCCTGCTGGTTGATGATCCGTGGCGTATTTCGCTGACCACCGATCATCCGAATGGCGCGCCATTCACCAGTTATCCGCATTTGATCCGCTTGTTGATGGATAGAAGTTTTCGAAATGATAGGTTGTCGACCATTCATCCCGAGGCTCAAAAAATGACTAACCTTGCCTCGATTAATCGTGAATATACTCTCAATGAAATTGCAATTATGACGCGTGCCGGTGCAGCCAAATTGATTGGTTTAAAAGATCGTGGCGGTTTAAGTGCGGGTAATTGGGGAGATATTACCGTTTATACCGATAATGCTGACAGACAAAAAATGTTTGAAAAGCCCGATTATGTGTTTAAGGACGGTGAGTTAGTCGTTAAAGACGGCAAAGTTATTCATACCAAATGGGGTACTACGCATGTGGTCAAGCCGGACTTTGACGCCTCGGTAGAAAAGGATTTAAAGAAATATTTCGACCGCTTCCTGACCATGAAACTCGATAACTTTAAAATCAGCGATGATGAAATCACCGAGGATGGGCGCGGCAGTTTGACTGTGCATCCGCTGAAAGGAGGTGTTGCCTGATATGATTATTAACGGTGTAGCAATAGACGCAACATTTGCGGAAGCGTTTCCGATGAAAGCAACACGAGCCATCATCACCGCGCAAAATGAAAAATGGGCGATGATTTCAGCCCAAACCATGACCGGCTTTGCAACCTCAGTGATAGCTTGCGGTTGTGAGGCCGGCATAGAGGGTGCGCTGGCTTCATCTGAAACACCCGATGGCCGTCCCGGTGTTTCTGTCATGATTTTTGCAATGGGCGGTAAAGGACTGGCGAAACAGCTTGAAACCAGGGCAGGGCAGTGCGTATTAACTTCGCCGACCTCGGCATTATTTTCGGGCATTGACGGCGGCACAAGAATACCGCTGGGTAAAAATCTGCGTTATTTTGGTGATGGCTTTCAGGTAGCTAAGCTCATTGACGGCAAACGTTACTGGCGTATTCCTGTGATGGATGGCGAGTTTTTAACCGAAGCGACTACCGGTCAGGTTGATGCTGTAGGCGGGGGTAATTTTTTAGTATTGGCGCAGTCGCAACCGCAAGCGTTGACAGCATGTGAAGCGGCGATTGAGGCAATGCGCAAAATCCCTAATGTGATTATGCCTTTTCCCGGCGGTATCGTGCGTTCCGGCTCTAAAGTCGGTTCAAAATATAAAGCGTTAAACGCGTCGACAAATGATGCTTTTTGTCCGACTTTAAAAGGCATGAGTAAAACTGAACTCTCAGCCGATATCGAGTCAGTGATGGAAATTGTCATTGACGGCTTAACCAAGGAAGATATTGATAAAGCCATGCGGGTCGGTATTCAGGCGGTATGTGATTTGGGCGCGGAGAATGGCATCAAACGCATTAGCGCAGGCAATTATGGTGGTAAATTGGGGCCGTTCCACTTTCACTTACAGGAGATTATGGCATGAGCGACTTGACGTTTACGCTGAAACACAGACCTGATCAGCGGGTGGATATGTCGCCGCTGGTTTGCCAAAAGCTGGCAAATATGGAGCCTGCTGAAATTGCAGCGCTTACTTTGCAGAATGGTAAAAGTAAGAGTCGCGTGGATGAATTATTCAGCATTACCGGTTCTGATGCCCAAAATATGGTGATAAAAAACAGTTTTGGAAAGCTCGACTTTATCGGCAGGGGACTGGATGGCGGCAGCATAAAAATAGAAGGCGATGCCGGGGCTTATCTGGGTTTGGGTATGAAATCCGGCGCTATTATCGTCTCGGGTAATGTGGAGATTTTTGCCGGTTGCGAAATGAAAAACGGTTATCTGGAAATCGCCGGTAATGCCGGTGACTTTTTGGGAGCCGCCTTGCCCGGCAATAAAATGGGTATGAAAGGCGGAACCATTCTTGTTAGAAGTAATGCCGGTGAGCGTGCCGGTGATCACATGCGGCGCGGCAATATCCTGATTGAAGGTAATGCCGGTGATTATTGCGGTTCAAGAATGACAGCAGGAACGATCGCAGTAATGGGGCAAACCGGCAGGTATTTGGGTTTTGCCATGCGCCGCGGTACGTTGTTATTATGGAATCAGCCGGTGCTGTCAGCCAGTTTCAATGATTGCGGCGCGCATACCTTGTCATTTTTACCTATTTTGTTTTCATCATTTAAAAAGCTCAATTCCAGGTTTGCTGAGGCTTCCGCGGTATTTAACCGGGTACAACGCTATGCCGGTGATATGTCGGAAATGGGGCGAGGCGAAGTTCTGGTTAAAATAACACAGACGGGATTCTAGCTGGATAAGGTCATCCTTCGCCAGATTGGGGCATAATTTGCGATTATGCTCCAGTGGTACAGAGAAACCAGGTAATGTCAGAAAGACCTTTAACAATTAATTTAACGGCAAAAAAGGCAGGTATAGGAATTGAAACAATACGCTATTACCAGCGTATCGGGCTTATCGATAAGCCCGAAAAACCACTATCCGGCTATCGTGTTTATTCCACGGACACTATATCCCGGCTTCATTTTATCCAGCGTGCCAAAGAACTTGGCTTTAGCCTTGCTGAAATTTCCCGCCTTTTAGCCCTGGGTGATGGCAGTTGCCTTGAAACCAAAGAACTTGCAGCACACAAGCTTGAAATAATCAAAAGTAAACTTCAGGATTTGCAGTCTATAGCCAGTACACTGGAAAAGCTCATTCAGTCCTGTGAATCCACTCCGGATCATCAGGGATGTCCCATTATTACGGCTATTGCACAAAAATAAAACTTACTTGACTCTGTGCCTGGGTACGGAGCTTATACTCCTGAATACAGTTAAAAATTGAGGAGTTTAAAGCATGCCGAAAAAATTAAATATTTCTTTGATTGGCGGCTTGCTAGCGGGTATTGCAACATCGCTGTGTTGTGCAGGTCCTTTGGTTTTATTGTCCTTGGGTTTTAGCGGCGCGTGGGTCAGCAACTTGGCGGCACTTACACCTTATCGTCCCGTATTCATAGTTCTCGCAGTGGCTGCGTTAATCATTGCCTATTCACTTATCTACAATCGGGCACCCGATCAGGTATGCGAAGAGGGAAAGGTTTGTGCAAAACCACTTGTTAAACGGGCATATGAAGGCTTATTTTGGAGTGTGGCCGTGGTGGTTTTAATGTTTATTGCATCGCCTTATCTTATTTCAATAATTTATGGATAATAGTATGAGAAACAAGCTGTTTTTTGGGGTATTGCTATCTATATCGGGAGTTTTATCTGCGGCAGAGCAATCTGTAATATTGTTTGTTCCGGGAATGAATTGCCTTGTATGTCCGGTTACGGTAAAGAAAAGTTTACAAAAAGTCGATGGGGTCAAATTTGTTAATATCATTTATGAAAGCAAAACGGCGGAGATTTCTTTCGATGATAAAGTTACCGATATAAACAGCCTAATGAAGGCTACGGAAAATGCAGGCTATCCTTCCCAAGTTAAAGGGGATAAGAAGTGATGGAGAAAGAAATAATCCTTGAATCAACAATAAGGTGTCCTGAATGCGGCCATGTAAAGACAGAAACTATGCCGTCAGATGCCTGTCAATGGTTTTATGAGTGTGAAAATTGTCATGTATTGCTTCGCCCGAAAGCGGGGGATTGCTGCGTTTTTTGTTCTTATGCCGATATGCCATGCCCGCCTGTACAAAAAGACAGTAAAAATTGCTGTTCTTAACGTTTAATATATTAACTTAGACTCATTACTATCCATTATGGTCTCCGTACTAACAACAACCAGTCATAATCGGGATGTTGCGGGCTTAAAGTATGTCTATCCGGTATTGTCCAGGCGAGCAGGCGGCTTGTCGATTGGCGTCAATTTCAATACCAATAACGCCTGTAATTGGCGTTGCATCTATTGTCAGGTGCCTGATCTTAAAATCGGTGCGGCGCCCGAAATGGATTTTCAGCTATTGGAAGATGAATTAAGGTTTTTTCTTGATGATGTGCTCAATGGCGATTTCTACAAGCGTTTTCAAGTACATGAAGGCCAGCGTATCATTAAGGATATTGCCGTTTCCGGTAATGGCGAGCCGACCAGTCTAAAAGATTTTGCCAGGGCCGTGACACTGATTGGACAAATAGCAACTGAGGGCGGAGTTTTACCCCACAGTAATTTTGTGTTGATTACTAATGGCAGCCTGGTGCATCAATCCAAAGTTCAGGAAGGCTTAAAGAGCTTAAAGGAATATGGCGGAGAAGTCTGGTTCAAGCTGGATAGCGCTACAGAACAGGGTAAGGCTTTTATCAATAATGCCGGGCAGAACTGTCAGAGTGGCTTGGACAATCTACTGCTTTCAGCAACGCTTTGTCCGACAAAATTGCAGATATGCTTGTTTGACTATGATAAACAGGGATTGCCTGCCAAGGAAAAAGTAGCATTTCTGAGCGTGCTAAAAATGCTTCAGGCGAATGGTAGCTTGAAAAAGGTGATGTTATATACAATAGCGCGGCCCTCATTGCAACCCGAAGCTGTTCACCTGCAGCCATTATCAGTCGCCACAATGACTGCATTTGCTGAAGAAATCAGGCTTTTGGGTTTTGATGTCTCAATAAATGCCTGATTTAAGCTCTGATTTGCGATGATTCCTGACAGTTTATACCGGCAGCAAGTATTTTTTAAATGTCACATAGAGGCTTTCAGTTTTTTAAATTCAACACAGTTAAATTAGAATTTTCTGGGAATCAAATTAACTGTGTGATGGAAATGATGTAATACTGATTTAAACTTTTTCATACTACATTGGCTTCAATGCTATAGGGATTAACCTGAAAATCTAGATAGCTTTTATACCGGAAGCAGGGCTCATGTATTTTCTTTAACTTATCTTTTAAAATTGTAAGAGCTGGAATAGGGGAATTTATAGCTTGGTATTTGGATATAAGTTTGTTTATAATAAGAAGTTAATTATGCGAATGTGGCGGAATTGGTAGACGCGCTGGATTTAGGTTCCAGTAGGTTTCCCTGTGAGAGTTCGAGTCTCTCCATTCGCACCATAAATTCATACTATAATTAAAAATTACCGACTTGTGTCGTTAATTTTACATATCTTTTAGCCGTTTGCCGGTATCTTAATACAAATTCTATTGTTAAATTATTTGAGGTAAAGAAATGCAAATTTCTGTCGAAAAGACATCTGAGTTAAGCAGAAAAATGACTGTCAGCATACCTGAAGAAGTTGTACAGGAGAAAATGGCGTCGCGTTTAAAAAAATTAGCGCGCGAAGCGAAAATAGATGGCTTTCGTCCGGGCAAAGTGCCTCAACATGTAGTTAAAAAAATGTTCGGAGAGAGGGTTCGTGGTGAGATTGCAGGAGACCTGATTCAAACTACTTATTTTGAAGCATTGCAAAACCAGGATTTAAAACCGGTGGGTCACCCGCATATTCATCCATCGGATGAGACTGAAGGCTTCAAATATACGGCTGAGTTTGAAGTTTATCCTGAAATTTCACTCGAAGGTATTGATCATCTTGAAGTAGTTCGCCCCATTGCAACGGTTGAAGAAGTTGATGTGGAGAATATGATTGCCAAACTGCGCGCGCAAAAGAAAGAATGGCATGCAGTAGAGCGGGATGCCCAGGAGAATGATCGTATTACAATAAGTTTCTCAGGCACTTCTGAGGGCGAGAACTTTACGGATGGAAAAGTTGAGAATTATCAGGTGGAAATTGGCGCCAAACAAATGATACCGGGTTTTGAAGAAAATCTGCTTGGACTCAAGGCGGGGACAGCTAAATCTTTTGAAGTATTTTTTCCGGAGCAATACGGGAATGAAAAGCTGGCCGGTAAAGCTGCTAAGTTTGAAGTTGAAGTCATTCAGGTTGAAGAACCGGTACTTCCTGAAACTGATGAAGCTTTTATCAAGGCTTACGGAATTGAAGAAGGTTCCCCGGATTCTTTCCGTAAAGACGTTAAAGCCAATATGGAAAGGGAGCTCGAACAAGCCTTGCGCGGCAAGCTAAAAAATGCAGTAATGGATGCCTTATATGGAAAAGTCCCGGTTGCTGTGCCGAATACCTTGCTGGACCAGGAAGTTGAAGTTTTGATGAAGCCTTATCTGGAAACCGCCAAAAGACAGAAATTGAATCTGGAAGATTTACAGTTACCAAGGGATGTATTTGAAGAACAAGCAAAACGCCGAGTGGCATTAGGCTTGATCCTGGGCGAAGTCATTCAAAAAAATAATATTAAATTAGATACTGATAGAGTACGTTCTACCATTGAAGACCTGGCGAAAAGTTACGAAAGTCCTGAGGATGTTGTCAGGTGGTATTTTTCAGATCAAAGCCGTTTAAAGGATGTGCAACAAATGGTGCTGGAAGATCAAACAGTTGAATGGCTGGTTGCGCAGGCGGTAGTCTCAGATGAAACAGTGAAATTTAATGATATCATGGGTAACCAGAACAATAAGGAACTCTAATGTATAAACAACAACTATTGGATCAAACAATGGCTCCGCAAGCAGCGGGCGGACTAGTGCCTATCGTTATCGAGCAAACCGCTCGCGGTGAGCGTTCTTTCGATATTTATTCCCGATTATTAAAGGAAAGGGTTATTTTTCTGGTGGGTCAGGTTGAAGACTACATGGCCAACCTGGTTGTTGCCCAGTTACTCTTTCTTGAGTCAGAAAATCCTGATAAAGATATACATTTATATATAAATTCTCCCGGAGGATCAGTTACCGCCGGTATGTCAATTTATGACACTATGCAATTTATTAAACCCGATGTAAGCACCATGTGTATCGGCCAGGCCGCCAGTATGGGCGCCTTACTTCTTACTGGCGGGGCAAAAGGCAAACGGTATTGTCTGCCTCATTCACGAATGATGATTCATCAGCCCTTGGGCGGCTTTCAGGGACAGGCTTCCGATATTGATATTCATGCACGGGAGATTCTGTCGATTCGGGAAAAGCTGAACAAAATTCTGGCTTTTCATACCGGTCAACCCCTGGAAAAAGTGCAGCTAGATACGGACAGAGATAACTTTTTGAGTGCTAACGGGGCTGTAAGTTATGGTCTGATCGATAAAGTATTATCAAGTCGAATCACTGGTATTGATAAATAACCGTTGGTATCTTTGTGTATTTCGATATATTCTTTGTTATATCGAAAATAAATACATCACATTGGGATGTTTGCGGGAGTCCAAATTTATGAGTAATGACAAAAACAGCAAAGACGACGATAAACTTCTTTATTGTTCTTTTTGCGGCAAAAGTCAGCATGAAGTGAGAAAGCTTATTGCCGGGCCATCAGTTTATGTATGTGATGAATGCGTTGAGCTTTGTAATGATATTATAAAAGACGAATTGCAGGATGACTCTTCTTCCAGCGCTGACGAGTTGCCTAAACCAAAAGAGATAAAAGAAGAACTCGATGAATATGTCATTGGCCAGGAACGAGCGAAAAAGATTCTGGCTGTAGCTGTATATAACCATTACAAGCGTCTGCGCAGCAAGTCCAAAAAGGATACGGTTGAGTTAGCTAAGAGTAATATTCTATTGATTGGACCCACTGGCTCAGGGAAGACATTGCTGGCTGAGACATTGGCCCGTTTGCTGGATGTGCCTTTTACTATCGCTGATGCAACCACGCTGACAGAAGCAGGATATGTGGGTGAAGACGTAGAAAATATCATCCAGAAAATACTGCAAAAATGCGATTATGATGTAGAGAAGGCCGAAACCGGTATTGTTTATATTGATGAAATTGATAAAATTTCCAGAAAATCCGATAACCCGTCTATTACTCGCGATGTTTCCGGTGAAGGGGTTCAGCAGGCTTTATTAAAATTGATTGAAGGAACTATTGCTTCGGTTCCTCCCCAAGGTGGCCGCAAACACCCTCAGCAGGAATTTTTGCAGGTGAATACGGCTAATATACTGTTTATAGTCGGGGGCGCATTTGCAGGTTTGGACCGGGTTATTAAAGCACGCTCTGAAAAAGGCGGGATAGGTTTCTCAGCTGACGTAAAAACCAAGGATGAAGCTAAAAACGTTGGCCAACTTTTTGCAGAAGTTGAGTCTGAAGATTTGATTAAATACGGATTAATTCCGGAATTTGTGGGTCGTCTTCCAGTCATTGCAACGTTAGAAGAACTGGATGAAAAGGCTCTGGTTCAAATATTGACAGTGCCCAAAAACGCCTTGATCAAACAATATCAACATTTATTTGAGATGGAAGGCGCTGAACTGGAATTTCGCGAAGAATCCTTGCATGCAATTGCCCGCAAATCGATGGAAAGAAAAACAGGCGCGAGGGGTTTAAGGACAATTGTCGAAAATGTCTTGCTGAATACTATGTATGAGTTGCCATCAGCAGATCACATTTGCAAGGTTGTAGTAGATGAAAGTGTTATTTTAGGCGAGTCGGAACCATTTCTGGTTTATGAAACCGAAAAGAAAAAAGCCTCAGCAGACCATAAGGGCTGAATGATAAAAAAGGAGCTTTGTTTAAAGCTCCTTTTTTTTGCGCTTTGAAGCGCAATATTGCTATTTTAAGTCCTATCCCTTGCTTTTTAAATTAGCACCCCCATAATTTAATTCTTACGTAATTTGTTATAGGTTCCCTTTATGGAAACGCACAAAATCACCGAGTTACAACGAACAGATATTTTAATTCCAGTTTTACCACTAAGAGATGTAGTAGTTTATCCGCATATGGTAATTCCTTTATTTGTTGGCAGGGAAAGATCTATTGATGCTTTAGATGCTGCTATGAAGGATAACAAACAGATATTATTGGTTGCTCAAAAAGAGGCTGAAGTAGATGAGCCCGATTTTACTGATCTCTATGAGGTCGGTACTCTTGCCAATATTTTGCAGTTACTGAAGCTTCCTGATGGAACCGTCAAAGTGCTGGTTGAAGGCAGCCAGCGCAGTAAGGTTTTGCACTATAAAGAGACAGATGGCTTTTTCTCAGCCATCATAACAAAAATTAATGATGTCATAGAGTTATCCGAGCAAGAGCAGGAAGTCCTTCAACGGACAGTAATAAGTTCATTTGACCAATATGTCAAACTGAATAACAAGATTCCTCCGGAGGTACTGAATTCCCTGGCCGGCATTGATGATCCAAGTCGGCTGGCCGATACTATGGCGGCTCATATGACTTTAAAGGTTAATGAAAAGCAGGTCATACTTGAAACCGCGGATATTGAGAGGCGACTGGAAGATTTAATGACTTTAATGGAAGGTGAAGTTGATCTCCTGGAAATGGAGAAAAGAATTCGCGTGCGCGTTAAGCAGCAAATGGAAAAGAATCAAAGAGAATATTATTTGAACGAACAGATGAAAGCGATTCAAAAAGAGTTGGGCGAAATGGAAGACGTGCCCAACGAAATTGAAGAGCTGGAAAAGAAAATCGAAAATGCCGGGATGTCTAAGGAAGCAAGAACAAAGGCAGATACCGAGCTCAATAAATTAAAATTAATGTCGCCTATGTCAGCTGAAGCCACTGTGGTGCGTAATTATATTGACTGGATGGTCAATGTGCCCTGGAAGAAAAGAACTAAAGTGCGGCATGACCTAAAAGTTGCCGAGCAGGTTCTGGAAACCGAACACTATGGCTTAGAGAAGGTAAAGGAACGTATCCTTGAGTATCTCGCCGTGCAACAGAGGGTGAAGCAACTCAAGGGCCCCATTTTATGCTTGGTGGGTCCTCCTGGGGTAGGTAAAACATCACTGGGTGAATCCATCGCCAGAGCCACCAATCGAAAATATGTGCGTATGGCATTGGGTGGTGTAAGAGATGAAGCAGAGATCCGCGGACATCGCCGAACTTACATTGGTTCTATGCCCGGCAAGATTTTACAGAACCTGGCTAAAGTAAAAACTCGCAATCCGATGTTCTTACTGGATGAAATTGACAAAATGGCGGCTGATTTTCGGGGTGATCCAGCGTCGGCTTTATTGGAAGTGCTGGATCCTGAACAAAACCATACTTTTTCAGATCATTATCTGGAAGTAGATTTTGATTTGTCTGATGTGATGTTTGTCGCTACCGCCAATACCATGAACATCCCTCCGGCTTTGTTGGACAGAATGGAGGTCATAAGGCTGGCCGGTTATACGGAAGACGAAAAAATCAATATAGCTATCCGTTACCTGATTCCCAAACAGGTTAAAAATAATGGTCTGGAAGAGAAGGAAATTGAAATTTCAGAAGAGGCAGTCAGGGATATGATCCGTTATTATTCAAGAGAAGCCGGAGTTCGAAGTCTTGAGAGAGAAATCTCTAAAATCTGTCGTAAAGTCGTCAAAGATCTGTTACTGATACGAGAGCAAGATAAAGTTCTGGTGACTCCGGAGAGTTTGGGTAAATACTTGGGAGTTAAGCGCTTTAATTATGGTCTTGCAGAAGAAAAGGACCAGATTGGACAGGTTACAGGTTTAGCGTGGACAGAAGTAGGAGGCGAATTATTAACCATTGAAACAGCGGTAATCCCTGGAAAAGGAAAACATTCGACAACAGGCAAGCTTGGCGATGTTATGAAAGAATCAATTGAGGCCGCAATGACAGTGGTGAGAAGCCGTTCGGAAGTCTTGGGCATAGACAATGAATTGTTTCAGAAAAACGATATACATATTCATGTGCCTGAGGGAGCAACACCCAAAGATGGCCCAAGTGCAGGGATAGGGATGTGTACGGCCATTATTTCGGCCTTAACAAAAATACCGGTCCGGGCAAGCGTAGCCATGACCGGCGAGATTACCTTACGCGGCGAAGTATTGCCTATCGGCGGATTAAAAGAAAAGCTCCTGGCCGCTCATCGCGGCGGAATCACAACGGTTTTGATTCCTTTGGAAAATGAAAAGGATCTGGTCGAGATACCTGAGAATATAAAGCAGAATCTGGACATCCGAACTGTGCATTGGATAGATGAGGTTTTGGAAGTGGCTCTGCAACATATGCCGGTTCCAGTTCCTAAAAAAGATATTGAAGAGCAAGCTAAAAATGAAGCTGAAGCAGTTAAACTACTAAATCAGGGTCTTACTGCCCATTAAAATAAATGCGCGGCTATGAGGAGACTAAACCATAAAACCGCAAAAATCATGGTTTCCAGGGGGTTAATACTTGACACTCCGTAAGTGACATTGATATAAAGGCAGGTGTTTTCTCATGTTGCCAGAGATTAGACATAAAAATTAACATACTGATTTTTAATAAATAAACATAATAATGATTTCCTAAGGGGGAATAATGAATAAATCGGAACTTATTGATGCTATTGCAGAGTCTTCTGACTTAACAAAAGCGGATGCTGGACGTGCTTTAGATGGCTTTATTAAAGCAGTTGAGGGCGCTTTGACTAAAGGTGATTCTGTGGCTTTAGTTGGTTTTGGAACATATTCTGTAAAGGAAAGGGCCGAACGTAAAGGCCGCAATCCACAGACCGGGGAGGAAATTACTATTAAGGCTGCAAAAATTCCATCATTTAAAGCTGGCAAATCTTTAAAAGATGCGGTAAACTAACTTTTTTTAGTCGGGTGCTTAGCTCAGCTGGGAGAGCATCGCCCTTACAAGGCGAGGGTCGGGGGTTCGATCCCCTCAGCACCCACCAGACTTGGAGTGGTAGTTCAGTTGGTTAGAATACCGGCCTGTCACGCCGGTGGTCGCGGGTTCGAGCCCCGTCCACTCCGCCAAATCACAAGCCTCGAACCGTCTGGTTCGAGGTTTTTTTTTGGGTAAAATTTAGTTGATTCAATAGGATAGAGCTATATATGCTGACAAAAATTAGAGAAAAAGCGCAAGGTGCTTTTGCATGGGGAATCTTGATAATAATTTGTGTACCCTTTGCTCTATGGGGCATTCAAAATTATATAGATACCGGTAAAGAAGCGCCGGTTGCAACCGTGGGCGATAAGGATTTTTATCAGCGCGACGTTAATAAAGCCTATGAACAATATAGTCAGACTCTACAGGGAATGGCGATCGATGAGCAAGCCTTAAAAGCGCAGGCTTTGGATAAGCTGATAAAGGATGAGGTATTATTACAATATGTTCATAAAGAAGGCCTTGTAGCAAGCGATGATACGGCACGTGAATTTATTAAATCCTTGGCCTATTTTCAGGTGGATGGTAAGTTCAATGACAAGCAATACAAAGCCTTGCTAAATTCACAACGAATTTCATCCGGTGAATTTATAAATAGAATCAAGAATGCATTGATCATGGAACAGTTTCAGCGCAGCATTATCGACAGCAGTTTTGCAACACAGCATGACATAGAAAGTTTTTTTAAAATTCAGAATCAGCAGCGCGATGTCAGTTATCTGACAATTGCCGTACCGAAATTGTCAGAGCAGCCCTCAGAGGAAGAGATTGCATCGTATTATCAACAGCACCACGATTTATATCAAACGCCTGAACAGGTTTCTGTAGAGTATGTGGAGTTGTCGCTGGAAGAGATAGCCAAGCATGTGGCTGTCACGGATGATAAATTGAAAGCTTTCTATGAAGAACAAAAAGATCAGTATACAACCCCGGAACGAAGAAAAATCAGTCATATTTTATTTGCCGTCAATGATAAGACCGATGAAAAAACGGCTTTGGACAAAGCTTTAAAAGTAAAACAGGAACTGGCAAATAAAGACTTTGCAGTTGTAGCTTCAGAAGTTTCGGATGATAAATTAACGGCTAAAACCGGTGGTGATTTAGGCTTATTTACTCCGGGAGTAATGGAGAAACCGTTTGAAGATGCGGCAAGCGCTTTGAAAGTCGGCGAAGTGTCAAATCCGGTGAAGTCATCATTTGGCTATCATTTGATTAAAGTGACCGAACTAATACCGGGAAATATTAAACCTTTTGATGCCGTTAAGGAGGATGTAAAAAAAGCTTATCAGAAAGCCCAGGCAGAAACTGCTTTTTATGAGGCTGGTGAAACTTTAACCGAAATGAGTTATGAGAACCCTGATAATCTGCAAACAGTTGCAGAAGCTTTAGGTGTTGCTGTTAAGAAATCGGCATTGTTCACCAGAGATAAAGGCGCAGATTTTGCCAATGAACAAAAAATTCGTGAGGCTGCATTTTCTGAAGAAGTATTGAAAGGCAATAACAGCACGCCTGTGGAATTGGGTGGCGACCGGCTGGTTGTATTACGGCTATTGGAGCACAAGCCTGCCGCTACGCTGGGTCTAAATGAGGTTAAGCAAGAAGTGGTAGCGCTCATATTAAAAGATAAAGCCAAACAACAGGCTGTGGAAAAAGCTTTGCAGATTAAATCGCGATTGCTGGCAGGGGAGTCAATTGAGTCAGTCGCTGCTGAAAATAAACTGGAAATAAAGAAATTAACAGGATTAAGCCGTAGAAAAAATGAGTTGCCGGAACAGTTGAGCGAGGTTATTTTTAAGGCGGTTAAACCTATCGGCGGCAAACCAACTGTTTCTACAACAGCATTGCCCTCCGGAGAACAAATAGTTGTAAGCTTGTCCAAAGTAAAAGAAGGAATAATGAGCGAAGAAGATAAGAAGCAACTGGAGTTGGCCAAGAAGAATATCGCCAAAGCTTTCGGCCAGACTGAATTCAATGCAGTGGTAAGCAGTCTGCAGGCAGAAGCTGATATTTCGGTTAAGCCGCAAGCTGAAATATCAAAGGCTCAATAACAAACTGAGCGGAAATAAAAAAGGGAGCGTTCAGCTCCCTTTTTTATGCGACTAAATTCTTTAGGAGGCCGCTAAGCCTGCGATATTATAGCCGGCGTCCACATAAGTGATTTCTCCGGTAATACCGGATGCAAGATCCGAGCATAGAAAAGCAGCAGCGTTACCAACCTCTTCAATCGTAACATTTTTCTTTAACGGTGATGAGTCGGCTGCCTTACTGAGCATGGATTTAAAATTATTGATACCGGATGCGGCCAGCGTCCTGATCGGCCCTGCCGAAATAGCATTAACTCGTGTACCTTCAGCCCCTAGGGCTACCGCCATATAACGGACATTCGCTTCCAGACTGGCTTTGGCAACCCCCATTACATTGTAATTGGGAATAACTCGTTCAGCGCCTAAATAGGTTAATGTTAACAGCGAGCCGTTACGACCGCTCATCATCGCTCTGCCGGCTTTAGCCAGCGCCGTAAAGCTGTACGAACTGATATCGTGAGCAATTCTGAAATTTTCTCTTGTAGTGGCATTGACATAATCACCATCCAGCGCGTCGCGAGGGGCAAAAGCCACTGAATGAACAATACAATCCAGAGCATCCCAGTGCTTGCCCAGCGCTTCAAAAACATGAGTTATATGCTCGTCGATGCCGACGTCGCATTCAATGGTAATTTTTGAATTACATTCTTCTGCCATTGCTTCGACACGGCTTTGGAGCTTGTCATTTTGGAAAGTAAAGGCTAATTCAGCTCCTTCGCGGTGCATAGCTTGGGCAATCCCCCATGCAATTGAACGGTTACTGGCTAAACCCACAATCAAGACACGTTTGCCTTGCATGAAACCCATAGATATTTACTCCTTATTATTTAAATGGCTTGTTGATATAATGGCCGCAAGTATCTATGATCCATCTAATGATGTCCAGCACTTTGTCATCGATCTACTTTCATGCTTTCAAGGCAGCATTACTCTGGTCTTGTTGTAAAGCGGCAACGATGTTTCATCACCGGATAATTCCCCATCCGAGGAGCGGTGGCGCATCTTTCTAGAAGCTTTCAAGACGAGCTGGATCAAGGCGGTATTACGTAAGCCGCCGCTAAAATTCTTTAGACATACTGAAAAACATGTTAAAACAAGTGACCACCCGAGACTGGATTCTCTATTCGCTTCTTAGCCTGCTGATATTAATGTTACTGCTGGCTATGTATCAGATTGACCGTCAATGGCTGAAACTCACCGATATGCAAACTGCCATGTCGGAACAGACAAAAACCATGCGCGAATTGCGCATCGCCATTTCTTCCGGCTCTATACAGACCACATCGGCAACAACTTCCACTGTCACCGAAGAGGTTGCATTGGCCTTCAAACGAGCCTATGCCGCTACCCGTCTGCCGGATTATGCGCAAGGCGACTGGAATGTGGAAGCCTTCGGTACCAACCTCAAGACCATCACTCCTTTAGTTTCCAGCGACGCCTATGCTTCCAATGTGCAAAGCTATGTGCTGGAGAGTCTGATTACCCGTAATCCCGATACCCTGGAATGGGAAGGCTTAATCGCTAAAAGCTGGAAGGTCAGCGAAGATGGTTTAGTGATCAGCTTTCAGATGCGTGATGATGTGAGTTTTTCTGACGGCGAACCGCTGACCGCTGAGGACGTGGTTTTTACCTTTGATTTTATTATGACCGAGACGATCCAGGCGCCGCGCGATAGAGCGTATCTGGAAAAGATCAAGAAGGTGAAGGCCAACGGCAAGTATGAAGTCGTGTTTACCTTCAAAGAATCGTATTTCGAGGCCCTGTCACTGGCTGGCGGCATGTCGATTTTGCCCAAGCATTTTTACGCAAGCTATTTGAAGGCGCCGCAAAAATTTAACGAATCCAAAGGGTTGCTATTGGGGAGTGGGCCATACAAGCTGATCGACCCCAAGAATTGGACGCCTGACAAGGGGAATGTGGAACTGGTGCGGAATGAGCGCTATTGGGGCGACGTGCAACCGTCCTATAATCGCCTATTGTGGAAAATCATCCAGAACGACAGCGCGCGGCTGACCACATTTCGTAATGGCGACATCGATACTTATTCGGCTCGTCCGGTCGAGTACCAAGAACTAAAAAAAGATGCGCAGATCATCGCCAAGAGCCAGAATTTCGAATATATGCCGCCGGTAGTCGGTTACAGTTATATCGGCTGGAACCAGGAACGCGCAGGCAAACCTACGCGCTTTGCAGACAAACGTGTCAGGCAAGCGATGACCTATCTTACTGATGTCAGCCGTGTCATAAAGGATGTTTATCTGGATTACGCAGAGCCCGCTGTCAGCCCCTTCGGTAATATCAGTAAGCAGCACGATGATACCCTGCAGCCTTACAAATTCGATTTGGATAAGGCCAAAGCTTTACTGAAAGAGGCGGGCTATGAAGATCGTAACGGCGACGGGGTATTGGAAGATAAGTCGGGCAAGCCTTTTGAATTCAAACTGACCTATTTTCAATCGAATGAGGATACCAAGCGTATGGTGTTGCTGCTGAAAGACCTGTATGCCCGTGCCGGCGTGCGGATGATCCCATTTCCGCAGGAATGGCCGGTGATGCTGGAAAATCTGGATAAAAAAGACTTCGATGCGATCACGCTTGGCTGGACCAGCGGAATTGAAACCGATTTATACCAGATTTTTCACAGCGCTCAGGCAATGAGTAATGGTGATAATTACATCAGCTACAAAAATCCGGCGCTGGATGAGCTTATTGTTGAAGCGCGGCGAACTGTCGATGAAGGTAAACGCATGCCGTTATGGCAACAGGCCGAGCGAATAATCTATCAGGATCAACCCTATACTTTCCTGATGCGCCGCAAAAATTTGCTATTTGTCGACAAACGCATCCACAACCTGCAAATGACCAAGTTGGGTTTGAACCTGGGGTCGTTGCCTTTAGAGAACTATGTACCTGCCGCCAAGCAGAAATACACTCAATAAGCGAAGGAATGGACGATGTTGACTTATCTGGTTCGCCGCTTGCTGCTGATGATTCCTACTCTGCTGGGGATTACTATTCTGGTGTTCACGGTGATGGCACTATCGCCGGGAGGTATCAGTGCGCAAACACTGATCGGCGGTATGGACATGAAGCCGCAGGAAAAACAGGCGCTACTGAATTATTACAACAAACGCTACGGGCTGGACCAACCAGCGCCGCTGCAATATCTGCACTGGCTGAATAATGTCTCGCCGATTGGTTTTGTGACTGACGAGCAGGGCAAGCGCGACGGGTTTTCTTTCAGCAAGGGTATGGATTTGGGTACCAGCTTTCAATACGGACGGCCGGTGTCGGATATTCTTGCCGAACGGATTCCCATCACGCTGCTGCTTAATCTGGTCACTATTCCGTTCACTTATCTGATTGCGATTGTAGTAGGAATGAAGTCCGCCACCCATCGCGGCGGCTCTTTCGATGTGGGCATGGGGATGTCGATGCTGGCCTTGTGGTCTATTCCGACCATGCTGGCCGGGGTGCTGTTGCTGGGTTTTTTCGCCGATGTACAGCACTTTCAATGGTTTCCGACCGCAGGCATTAGCAGTCGTGAGGCGCAGGACATGCCATTTTTGCCGCATTGGGAAGAAACCGGGTTCGTGCGTGGCTTTCTGCTTGATCGGCTGTGGCATCTGGTATTGCCGGTGATCTGTCTATCCTACGGAAGTTTTGCGGCACTGGCGAAGTTGACGCGGACCTCCATTCTGGAAAACCTGCATTCCGATTATGCAAGGACTGCCCGCGCCAAAGGGCTGGCAGAAAAAGAGGTATTGTGGCGGCATGTGTTCCGTAACAGCCTGTTGCCGCTAATCACTATATCGGCAGGACTATTGCCCAGTCTGTTGGCGGGCTCTTTGATTGTGGAAAACATTTTCAGCATCAACGGCATGGGACAACTTGCTGTGGAAGCGGTAAAAGGCCGCGACCGCGAACTGGTGTTGTCGATTACCTGGGTCAGCGGCTTTCTCACCTTAATAGGCTATTTGATTGCCGATTTCTGTTATACCTTGGCCGATCCACGGGTAAGCTATGACTAAGCATGTCGTCAGCCGTGAATCCTTTATAGCTCGCATTTGGCGCAAGACGCTGGAAGGAGTAGGTGTAAAAGTGGGTCTTGCCTGGGTGGCGTTGCTGGTGTTTTCCGCCGTGTTTGCGCCGTTTCTAGCGAACTCCATGCCGTTAATAATGAGCAAGAGCGGCGTCATTTCCTCGCCGGTGCTGCAATACCTGTCCGTGGAAGATGCGTGGGTGCTGGCGACGTTCTTTATCGCGCTGGTTATTTTTCGGCTGCGACTAGCGACCGGTAAGCGCATTCTGCTGTGTTTGCTAAGCAGTGCGATGGCCGCCGTGTTGATCAATCTGTTCGTCAAACCGCCGGTGCTGGTGATTTATGATGATTTCCGCACTGTTGCCTACACGCAAGTGGATTGGCGGATCATGCCGCCAATTCCCTATGCGCCCACCGATTACTTGCGCGATTTAGGCAGCAAAGGCCTGGAAGCGCCTTTTATAACAGAAAGGCATGTTCACCTGATGGGTACCGAAGAGAACGGCGCGGATGTGTTAAGCCGGATGATACATGCTTGCCGGATTTCGCTGAGTATCGGTCTGATCGCTTCCGGCATTGCATTGTTTATCGGTGTAATTGTGGGTGGCTTGATGGGCTATTTTTCCGGCATTGTAGATATGCTGGGCATGCGCCTTGTGGAAATCTTTGAAGACATTCCGACGCTGTTTCTGCTGTTAACCTTCGTGGCTTTCTTTGGCCGAAGTCTGTATATGATGATGGTGATTATCGGCGTTACCGGCTGGTCAGGATATGCCCGCTATGTACGGCAAGAATTTTTGAAATTGCGCAAACAGGATTATGTACAGGCGGCGGTAGCCAGCGGTTTACCGCTAAGTTCGATTTTGTTCCGGCACATGCTGCCAAATGGCGTGGCGCCCTTGCTGGTGGCCGTGAGTTTCGGCGTGGCCGGTGCGATTCTGGCGGAAGCAACTCTGAGTTTTCTTGGGCTTGGGGTGGTTGATGCGCCTTCCTGGGGACAAATGCTGGATCAGGCAGTCAAATCGTCCACCTTCAACTGGTGGATGGCGGTATTTCCCGGCGGGGCAATTTTCATGACAGTGTTTTCCTATAATTTGATTGGGGAGGCATTTCGCGATGCGATTGATCCGCAGCTTTCACGTAAAGCGGGTGTAACTATTTGAGCCAGCCGCTGCTGGAAGTCCGCAACCTACGCACTTATCTGCAATCGGGCGGCCGGGAAGTCAGGGCGGTCGACGATGTCAGTTTCAGCATTCCCAAAGGAGAAATTTTTTGTCTGGTGGGGGAGTCGGGCAGCGGTAAATCGGTCAGCGCCTTATCGGTGATTCGCTTGCTGCCGCACGGAATAGCCTCTCATCCCAGCGGTGAAATACTATTCAACGGCCAAGATTTATTAAAACTGGATGATCCGGGGATTCGCGCTATTCGCGGTTCGCAAATCGCGATGATTTTCCAGGAGCCGATGACGTCATTGAATCCGGTGTTGACTATCGGTGAGCAAATCACCGAAGCGCTGCAGTTGCACCATCCGGGTATGAGCGGTGCCGAGGCCGAACAGCGCACGATTATGGCTTTAGAGCAAGTACAGATACCTCATGCCTCCGGCCGTTTCCGTGATTATCCGCACCAGTTATCCGGTGGACAGCGGCAACGGGTGATGATAGCGATGGCATTGGCTTGCGAACCCCAATTGCTGATTGCCGATGAACCCACCACTGCGCTGGATGTAACGGTGCAAGCCGAAATTTTGCGGCTGATGCGCAAGCTGCAGGACGATACCGGCATGAGCATGCTGTTTATTACTCATGATTTCGGAGTGGTGGCGCAGATGGCGCAGTGGGTCGGGGTGATGCAGCAAAGCAAACTGGTGGAGGTTGGCCCTTGCGCCGATGTGTTGCGTAAGCCGCAACACTCTTATACCAAACAACTACTGGCCGCATTGCCGGAGAATTTGGCTAAGCCGGAATTAGCACATCCGCGGTCTCAAAATACCAGGGACGGATTGATTGCGGATGAAGTTCCGCTGCTGCACATCTCTAATCTGAAAGTTTGGTTTCCCATCAAAAAAGGCTTGCTTCGCCGCATTGTCGACTATATTCGCGCGGTAGACGAAGTATCGCTGGATATTCCGCAGGGTCAAATCGTTGCGCTGGTAGGCGAATCCGGTTGCGGCAAAACGACGTTAGGGCGGGCGGTACTGCAATTGGAAAAGCCGACTTCCGGGAGCATTCAACTGCATGGACAGGAACTGACCGGGCTTTCTGCCCACGAATTGCGCCCATTGCGGCGGAAGATGCAGATTGCCTTTCAGGATCCGCAGTCCTCCCTGAATCCCCGTTTGCTGATTGAAACAACGCTGACCGAACCGATGAAAGTTCACGGCATAGGCGTGAATCATGAAGAACGCATCGAACTCGCCGCCCGGCTTCTGGAAAGCGTGCAACTTAAGCGCGACTTCCTGTGGCATTACCCGCACGAATTTTCAGGCGGACAACGGCAGCGAATCGGTCTGGCGCGCGCTTTGGCGCTGAACCCGGAGTTTATTGTCTGCGATGAAATTACCAGCGCATTGGATGTTTCTGTGCAGGCGGAAATACTGCAGTTGCTGCTGAGCATTCGTCAACAGCGCAATCTGACCCTGTTATTCATTAGCCACAACATAGGGGTAGTGGAATATATGAGCGACCGGACGGTGGTGATGTACAAAGGCAAGATCGTGGAGCAGGGCGAAACCGCCCAGGTTTGCACAAGTCCGCAACATCCTTATACGCAGAAACTATTGGCGGCGGTACCAAGATTAGGGGTCAAGATGTAATACAACCTTGGCA
Organism: Methylobacter sp.; assembly: GCA_028716975.1. Lineage (GTDB taxonomy): Bacteria > Pseudomonadota > Gammaproteobacteria > Methylococcales > Methylomonadaceae > Methylobacter_B. The sequence goes on from JAQUOU010000011.1 coordinate 91,868, forward strand.
AACTATCACAACAATATTAATGCGTTCCTCAAAATAAAACACCGCATTTTTTAATGGTTAAAATCGTGTATTGTTGCTTCTAACCCTGAAAAATCTTGCAGCGCAGCTTCCTCCCACCCTTGTATGGCAAATATTTCTGCCATAATTGATTACGACTTAATCGCTACTTAATGGTTTCTTAAACCTAAATCTCATTCGCTTGGCATCTCTATATCTATCAATGCCGGTTTACAGAAAACACATAGATCATGCCTAGAATAAACACTGGAGTACGCGGATTTACTCTTATAGAACTCATGTTCTCCCTGATAGTCGTCGCTGTGTTGGGGGCAATTGCCGTGCCAACCTACATCGGATATATAGACAAAGCCAGGAACACGGCCGCTATCACCGATATCTTAAGTATTCAATCCGCTATTGAACGATTTTACAATGATAATTATTTTTATCCGGCGACTCTGGCAGTCATTTCTGCCAGTCTTCCGAACATTAACACAGATCCCTGGGGAAACGCATATGTGTATTTAAACATCATTAATGGCGGCCCCGGGATAATGGGTCAAGTGCGCAAAGATAGGAGTGTGAACCCGATCAACTCGTTGTACGATTTGTACAGCATGGGCAAAGATGGAGATACCAAGATACAACTGGACAATAAGGACAGTGTGGACGATATCATCCTGGGGCGCGACGGCAGTTTCATCGGACTTGCCTCTGATTTCTGATTAAACACTCTAGGGCGCAGAAACTATCGTTGATCGGCAATAAGGTCGCGCAACGCATTTTGACTTCATTTGTACTGGCGGCATTGATTCCTATTGGAATTCTCGGGGTGCTGTCTTTCCCACAGGTCAGCGAACAGCTTCAGGAACAGACCGCCAAATCTCTGCATAAAAGCTGTAAAGACTACGCATTTGGGCTTATCGAGCGGCTGAGGTTAATGGAAAGCACCCTGCGTCTGGTGGCGGCTAACATTGAGCAATCGGGCAAAAAGGGGCGACTTCTCACTTTATACCATGAAAAAAACCTGGAGGGGCAATTCGCCGATTTGGCGGTAATCTCGCCAAAGGGTAAAAAAACTCATTTCTCGGGAAGGCCAAGTTAGTACCGGCATTAACCGGACAGGAGATTCGAGAAATGGGTGCCGGCAAGACCCTTATTAAGCCGACAGCAAGCGCCGAGCCCGGAGAAAGCCGATTATGGATGGCTATCAGCCTTGAAGAAAACCATCCCGAAGCCGGCATCCTGATGGGCGAACTGAAACCAGAGCTAATATGGGGCGCGGAAAATATCAATCCTAATAATCTTTGGGTGGTCGACGATGCCGACCGCTTGTTGTCTGCTTCGGAACCAGGTTTCGATCTGCCGCCCGATGTCAGACGAGGGTTTTCGCGAACCAACAGCGGGCAATTCACCTGGAAAAGCTGGGAATCCGCCTATGTCGGGGCTTACTGGAAAATCCCCATGAAAGAGATGTTTTCCACATCCGATATGATTATTGTGCAAGCTCAACCGGAAGATTTGGCTTTCGCGGCTATTCGGCAATTTAGCGCAGTTTACCCGCCCGTCATCGTTCTTGCCGTTTTGATTGTCGCATTTTTCAGTACCCGATTAATCACCAAGTATTTAACCCCGCTCGAACGCTTGAAAGCCGCGACCCTCAGTATTGCAGAGGGCGACTTCAGTTGCCGCGTGAATATCGAAAGCCGCGATGAATTTGAAGCGTTAGCCGATTCGTTTAACGAAATGACCCGCCGCTTGCGTAGCCAATTCGATATTTTGTCCACTATGGCGGAAATCGACCGGCATATTCTTTCAGCATTAAACGCCGAGGACATTGTCGAAACCGCCTTGAGCCGCCTCCCCGGTATTCTGTTTTGTGATTTGATTTCCATCGCCCGGGTTGACCCCGACACCTATTTCTTGAGCGACATTCGTACGCGTCGAACGGGCCACGATACTGAAATCTTGGCTGGGCCAATTCAGTTGAATCAACAGGATATCGCATACTTGCTTGAAATGCAGAGCGATACGATCGAGATCGGTATCGGTGAGAAGATGTCTCCTTATCTTCAAATTTTCGGCGTTTCCGGAAGTTGGCGGTACTTAATCATTCCGGTCCTTTTGAATGGAACATTATCGTCTATGATTTGCCTTGGTTATCAAGCGCCAAATCCGATTCCCCCAGAGTCGCGAAGTGCGGCGAGAAATTTCGGTGACTGCATCGCCGTCGCCCTCTCCAATGCCGCATGGGAAGAGAAACTTTACCATCAGGCGCACTACGACTCGACTGGCCTACCCAACCGCTTGGTGCTCAATGATCGCCTGGCGCATGAGCTGGCTCGGGCAAGGCGCGATGACACTCAGCTTGCAGTGTTTTTTATCGACCTGGATCGCTTCAAGAACATCAATGACTCTTTGGGGCATGGGGCAGGCGACGAACTTCTGACTCAGGTTTCGCGGATTTTTGTTCAGTGCGTCAGGGCAACGGACTTGGTTATCAGAATTGGTGGAGACGAATTCGTTGTCATTATTACCGATATTCATAATGACCACAACCCCATGTTGTTCGTAAGTGCTATCGCTGAAGAAATCCTGACCGCCCTTAACCAAACCTTGATAGTTGCCGAACATGCGATGACTTTCACAGCGAGCATTGGGATCGCATTATTTCCCGGCGATGCCGACAATACTCAGGATTTGCTTAAGAACGCGGATGCGGCTATGTACCATGCCAAGAACGAGGGGCGCGCCAATTTCCGATTTTATTCGCCCGAACTGAATGTGGCTGCATTGGAAAATATCAAGCTGGAACAGGAACTACGCCGTGCGATTGCCAAAAAAGAGCTTTTGGTCTATTACCAGCCCAAGGTCGATTTGGCGGGGCGAATCGTCGGAGCCGAAGCCTTGATTCGATGGCGGCATGCCGAGATGGGAATGATTTCTCCAGAAAAATTCATACCTTTGGCGGAGCAGACCGGTTTAATCGTCGAGATTGGCGACTGGGTTCTTGAACAGACGTGCTTGTGGGTCAAATCGTGCCACGCACAGGGTCTGGGGCCTTTGCGCGTTTCCGTCAACCTTTCGGCTATCGAGTTTAAGCATCCTGAACTGGTGCAGAAGATTACGGAGATCCTTTCCAGAACCGGCGTGAATCCGAACAGCATTGAGCTGGAACTTACAGAATCCGTGGCTATCGGGAATGTCAAGACCTGTATCGAGCGAATGAACGATCTCAAAGCTTTGGGACTTATGCTGTCCATGGACGACTTCGGGACGGGTTTCTCGTCCTTATCCTATCTCAAAAATTTTCCGCTCGATGTTCTCAAGATCGATCAAGCTTTCGTGCGGGAACTTGAATCGGATGAGAGTAGCCAAGCTATAGTCAGGGCCATTCTAGCGCTAGCCGATGGCTTGGGAATGAAGACAGTCGCCGAGGGCGTTGAAACCGAAGCCCAACTTGAATTTCTGAAACAGCATCAATGCGGCATATTCCAGGGATTTTTATTCAGTCGCCCGATACCCGCTGAAGATTTTTTAAAATTGTTGGTAGATGATGCATGTAAATAGAGCCCTAATAATTCTGACTTGTCTTACCCTCTCGGTGCTGATTTAGATACAATCAGTCAAGGTAAGCTACCCGATAATCTCCCGCATTAGCGAAGTAGCATAACTGCCTGAGGGCAAGGTAAAACCAAGTTCCAATATGTTGCCATTGGTAAACTGCCATTGTAACTCCTGCACATTAACCCTTAGCGCCCGGCGATCCCTATCAACTGAGCAATCGATCAATCCCTGAGCCAGTTCGGGATATTTTTCGATAATATTTTGTTCAATAGCCCGCGCATCTGCTGACACACCGGCATCGCCTTTGCCCCATAATGCGCCGGTAGGGTGTATTTTTTTTGCATTAAGCCGCTGGATAATGTCCTGATCGGGATGGTCCGATTTAAAACAGCTATGCGACGAATCAAATACATAAGTATCACCAGGAACCGGCTGATTCCACAGATGCTGGGTTATGCGTGCAGCTAAAATCCAGTTAAACAGAAAGGAACGCGCCGCTGATAAATAGATACTGCGCTGCTCGCGTTTAACTTTCATTCCCTTAAACAACTCCAGCGCTTTACTGACGTTCCGGCCTTCATTGCCAAAGCGCTGGGGACCAAAGTAATTGGCTATGCCATTGGCTTTAATCGATTCCAGTTGCTGAATAGTTTTTTCTGTATCGCCTTGCCATTCCCGAATAATTATTTTAAAGCTATTGCCGGACAACACGCCGCGCTTGAGTTTTCTGGCATGGCGAATGGTATTGAGCACTTTGATGTTATCTGTTTCAAATTGCGTCCAGTCAGGCTCCTGTTTGCCGGGCAGCCAGACGCTGAACCATTGCGTGGTAACGGCATGCCGGTCTTTTAGCCCGGCGAAACTTACATCGCATTGCCTGACCTTGGCAAATCTGGCCAATTGCCGGGCAACAAATTCAGTATTTTCGCCGGTTTTTTCTATCTGCAAAAAGACATGTTCGCCTACGCCCGAGGGTTCGAAAGACAGATTCTCCTTAACAATAAAATCTTGGTGGACGGTGCGGATTTTACCTAGCCCGGAGGGTTGTCCGTAGACGTAAGGCCAAACAGGGATTTCAATATCTTGCATTGGGGAAGGGGGCGCAAAGGCGATTATTCATATCCTTTGTTGAAGAACTATTTTTCAAGCAGGACAATTGCCTGTACCGCAATCCCTTCTTTACGGCCTTCAAAGCCGAGTTTTTCAGTGGTTGTCGCTTTAACATTGATGCAATTAAAAGTGACTTTCAGGTCATCGGCCATATTACGGCACATGGCGGCTGTATGCGGCGACATTTTCGGGGCTTCTGCGATAATGGTAATGTCGGCATTGACCAGACTGTAACCTTTTTCCTGCACGATGCCATAGACATGACGCAATAAGACCCGGCTGTCAGCGCCTTTAAATTCAGGATCGGTATCGGGGAAATGCTTGCCGATATCGCCCAATGCAGCCGCGCCCAATAAAGCATCGCAAAGCGCATGCAGCACAACATCACCATCGGAATGCGCTTCCAGGCCCTTTTCGTAGCCTATTTTAACGCCGCCTAAAATGATTGAGTTACCTTCGTTAAAACGGTGTACATCATAACCTTGACCCACTCTAATCATTGCTGCTCCATATAAAATTGTGCTAACGCCAAGTCTTCCGGACGGGTAATTTTTATATTATCCGGGCGGCCTTCGACGATTTTCGGCTGTAGGCCTTTTAATTCCAGGGCACTGGCCTCGTCGGTAACGGCAGGGTTGCCTTCCGCTGCTTCCAGCGCGTTTTTTAACATTCCATAGCGGAACATCTGCGGCGTCAATGCCCGCCAGATATGGATTCTGTTTAAGGTTCCGAGAATGCTGCCATCCTGAACATTTTTTAAGGTATCGTGCGAAGATAAAGCAAGAATCCCACCCACGTCATCATTAAGCAGGTTATTTATCAGATGATGGATATCAGCCGGAGTAATACAAGGTCTGGCGGCATCATGCACCAGCACCCAGTCATTATCCGAGGCTCTATCCCGTATTGCCTTTAACGCTGACAACACGGAGTTTGACCGCTCTTTGCCGCCGTCCGCAATCAGGATTTTTTCATGCCTGGTGATTTCCAGCTCAGGCCAATACGGATCCTCTTTGGAAATTGCAACGGCGATAGTTTCAAAAACAGCCGCTTGCAGCAAGCGCAGCAGCGTTTGCTCAAGTACAGTTTTTCCGGCAAGCTCCAAATATTGCTTGGGCCGGTCGGCATTCATGCGTTTGCCAATACCGGCAGCGGGCACAACAGCCCAGAATTTTGTTGAATTGGTCATTTAATAAGAAAGGCTAAAGTGCATTTTTTCAATTTTTGTCCAGCCTGTTCGCCTGTTTTATTCCAGAATCTGAAAAAACGTCTCATCTTCCTTAATCATCCCTAATTCCTCCCTGGCTCTCTCCTCAATCGCTTCTTCGCCTTTTCTTAAATCCAGTACTTCAGCGTAAAGAGCTTCGTTGCGTTCCGTTTTTTCCTGTGCCTGCTTTTTGAGGTCATCAAGCCGCTCTTGATAGGTATTAATTTGCGCAATGCTGCCATCGCCAAACCATAAGCGGTATTGAAGATGAATAATCAACAGGAGGATGATTGCAATGAGAATTTTTATTCGTTTCACCTTCAATATACGGATAAGAGCGGCAAGCCTGGCCGCCCTTTATTTATGGGGAGCTCTAAAAATAAGTTACGTTCATGCTTCGATCGTTCGACAAGCTCACGATTCAGCACGAACGTAAGGTATTGATAATATTAGAGCCGTTCGTGCTGAGCGCTTCGACAAGCTCAGGAGAGCCCTGTCGAATCACTGTATATTTAGAAGTTACCTTATAGTACTTTAAATGCGCTGCGACCTGCGTATTTAGCCAAACTGCCTAATTCTTCTTCAATTTTCATCAGGCGATTGTATTTGGCGACACGGTCAGAACGGCTTAACGAACCGGTTTTGATTTGACCGGTGCCGGTTGCTACGGCTAAATCGGCAATGGTGACATCTTCTGTTTCGCCGGAACGGTGCGAAACCACTGCCGAATAAGAGGCTTTATGCGCCATATCAATCGCGGCAAGCGTTTCAGTCAATGTGCCGATCTGGTTCACTTTAATCAGGATTGAATTGGCGATGTTTTTTTCAATGCCTTTTTTAAGAATAGCAGGATTGGTTACAAACAAATCATCACCGACTAACTGAATGCGGTCGCCCAGTTTTTCCGTCATTAATTTCCAGCCGTCCCAGTCATTTTCATCAAAACCGTCTTCAATGCTGATAATCGGGTATTTATTAACCCAGTCAACAAAGAAATCCGCCATTTGCGCTGAATTATACTTTTTGCTTTCAGACGCCAAATCATAAACACCGTCTGTGTAATATTCAGATGCCGCCGCATCCAAGCCCAGGTAAATATCGACGCCGGGTTTGTAACCTGCCTGTTCTATGGCTTGCAGAATAACGCTGATAGCCTCTTCGTTTGAAGACAGGTTAGGAGCGAAACCGCCTTCATCTCCTACCGTAGTCGCCAAACCTTTGGCTTTTAACACTTTGCTCAAGTTATGGAACACTTCCGCGCCGTAACGAATCGCTTCGCCGAAAGTCGGCGCGCCTACCGGCAAAATCATAAATTCCTGCAGATCAACACTGTTATCGGCATGCGAGCCGCCGTTGATAATGTTCATCATTGGCACGGGCAGGATGAATTCGCCGGATTTGTTCAAATAACGGTATAAAGGCATGGCGGCTTCCTTTGCCGCCGCGTGAGCTGCCGCCAAAGACACAGCCAGCGTAGCATTAGCGCCCAGGCGTGATTTACTTTCCGTGCCGTCCAGCGCTATCATTTCATTGTCAATGCCGGACTGATCGGCGACATTCATGCCGACGATAGCGGAACGAATTTCAGTTTTTACGTTGGCAACCGCGTTCAATACGCCTTTGCCCAAATAACGGGATTTATCGCCATCACGCAATTCTATCGCTTCACGCTCACCGGTTGATGCGCCCGAAGGTACCATGGCGCTGCCAATGACGCCGGAGGCTAATACCACATCGGCTTCAAGCGTGGGGTTACCGCGTGAATCCAGAATTTCTCTTGCTCGAATATCAACTATTGCAGCCATTATGATTCCTTATATCGTTGTTTCAATCAGGCTTTTTGCTTTAATGGCCTGATCAATGGTTAATAAAATTTTCAACAGTTCTTTCATTCTGTGCAGGGGCCACGCATTAGGGCCGTCACTTTTTGCTTCCGCAGGATTCGGATGAGTTTCCATAAACAGGCCGGCAATGCCAACCGCTGTTGCGGCTCTTGCCAATACCGGCACAAATTCACGCTGTCCGCCGGAGGACGTACCCTGGCCACCCGGCAGTTGCACGGAATGGGTCGCGTCAAAAACGACCGGGCAGCCGGTGTCTCTCATGACTGCCAGGGAACGCATATCGGAAACCAGGTTATTGTAGCCGAATGACACGCCGCGCTCGCATACCATAATCTGCTGGTTTCCTGTTGCCTTGGCTTTATTGGCAACATGTACCATATCCCAGGGGGCCAAAAACTGGCCTTTTTTAATATTGACGGGAATGCCTTGAGAGGCAACTTGCTGAATAAAATTGGTTTGCCTGCATAAAAAAGCAGGGGTCTGCAGAACATCCACAACCGCGGCCACTTCAGCCAATGGCGTATCTTCATGGACATCGGTTAATACCGGCACCCCAATTTGCTTTTTGACTTTTGCCAGGATTTCCAAGCCTTTGTCAATACCTAAGCCTCGAAAACTTTCGTGTGATGAGCGATTGGCTTTATCAAATGACGATTTGTAGATAAAGGGGATATTTAATGCGCTGGTAATTTCCTTAAGAAAACCTGCAGTATCCAGCGCCAGTTGCTCGCTTTCAATAACGCAGGGGCCTGCAATCAAAAAAAACGGCAGCTCCAGGCCTGCTTCAAAATGACACAATTTCATTATGCTATTGCCTTTTTATGTTTAGAAGCCGCAACCACAAAGCCGGAAAATAAAGGATGTCCTTTCCTTGGGGTTGAAGTGAATTCGGGATGAAACTGACAGGCTAAAAACCAGGGATGATCCGGTATTTCAATCACTTCAACCAGGCGGCCATCAATAGATTTGCCGGAAAACCTAAGCCCTGCTCGCTCAAGTTTTTCAAAATACTGGTTGTTAAATTCATAACGATGACGATGCCTTTCCGTAATAACCTCTTTCCGGTAAAGCTGAAAAGCCAGAGAGTCAGCTTGTAATCGACACTGCTGCCCGCCCAGACGCATCGATCCGCCTAAGTCGGAGTGTTCATCACGCGTTTCCAGCTGGCCGCTACCAGCTATCCATTCCGTAATCAAGCCGATAACAGGATGCGGTGATGCAGGCAAAAATTCAGTGCTGTGCGCGCCTTCTAAGCCTGCAACATCACGGGCAAATTCAATCACGGCAACCTGCATCCCGAGGCAAATGCCCAGGTAAGGAATTTTATTCTCGCGCGCGTACCTGACCGTTGCTATTTTTCCTTCAATGCCTCGTTCACCGAATCCGCCCGGCACCAGAATGGCATCGACATCTTTCAGTCTGGCTATGCCTTCGTCCTCTATGGTTTCGGAATCAATATATTCGATGTTAACTTTATGGCGGGTACGGATGCCTGCATGGATTAAAGCTTCATTGAGGGATTTATAAGCATCCGAGTGATCGACATATTTACCGACAATGGCAATGGTCACTTCATTGACCGAATGAGTCAGCGCATCAATAACATCTTCCCATTCGGTTAAATCGGCAGGAGGCGCATCCAGCTTTAACTTATTAACGACAATATCATCCAGACCCTGTTCGTGCAGTAACAGCGGAATCCGGTAAATTGAATCGGCATCTATCGCCGAAATAACGGCTTTTTCCTCAACATTGGTAAACAAGGCGATTTTTCGCCGTTCACTGACTGGTATGGGCCGCTCGGAACGGCAAATCAGGATGTCCGGCTGTATGCCTATAGACCGCAATTCCTTTACCGAATGCTGCGTGGGTTTGGTTTTTATTTCACCGGCCGAACGAATATAGGGAACTAGCGTTAAATGAATAAACAGCGATCTTTCCATACCCAATTCAAAACGCATCTGCCGGATGGCTTCGAGAAAGGGCAGGGACTCAATGTCGCCGACCGTGCCGCCGACTTCAATCAGGGCGACATCCATGCCTTCGGCGCTCTGGTAAATACGGCTTTTTATTTCATCGGTAATATGCGGAATAACCTGAACAGTCGCGCCCAAATATTCACCTTTGCGCTCCCGGCGCAAAACGCTGTCATAGATCTGGCCCGTGGTGAAGCTATTTTTTTTGGCCATGGTGGTTTTTAAAAACCGCTCATAATGGCCTAAATCCAGGTCAGTTTCCGCGCCGTCTTCCGTAACAAATACCTCGCCATGTTGAAAAGGACTCATGGTGCCCGGATCGACATTAATGTAAGGATCCAGCTTGGTCATGGTGACTTTAAGGTTGCGTGCTTCCAGAATAGCGGCAAGCGACGAGGCGGCGATGCCTTTACCGAGAGATGAAACAACGCCGCCGGTAATGAAAATGTATTTCGTCATGTAAAAATTTATGGACTACAGATGATACGGATGACAAGTTAGAATAAACTCGAGCATTTTAATCGACAATCCGTTTGCCGTCATTGTCTTTCGGGATTTATTCTAATCTTTGCCTGGCCAAGCTGATGCAGGCATTTGTTTTTTCGCTGTAAAATGTCGCGCTTATCCATTTATCACCCACAGCGGCGAGCTCATTATTAAGGTAGACCAGAGGAAAATTTTTCCTTTCCCAAGGCGGAATTCCCGCTTCCTGAAACAGGTTTTTCAGGGAATGATGACCTTTACGCCCCGGCAAGCAGATTTTCTCGCCGCCCCTGCGGAATCTGACAATAATTGTAGAATTATCCCATTGCTCACGCAGTAGTCCTGCCGAAGAGGGCACGCAGGACAATATTTCACGGTCGGCAATTTTTAGCGATGGTTGACCGGCCGGCCAGCTAATGTCCTGCCTGGCTTCCGTTATGGATTGTTGCAGGCAATACAGCTTATCCTGATAACGGCGAACGCAATAACCCTGGCCTGATAACACCGGATCGCTATCTTTTCTTGCCGCAAGCACCTGAGTAAGCAGGCTCTTGATAAAAGCCTGCGCCGGCATTTTTAAGCCCAAGCTGTGGAACCAATGCCTTATGACAAGTTGTTGCTGAGCATAGGTATGTTCCTGTAGCTTGCTAATGCAAAGCGTCCGGTCGTATTTATTAAAAGCCTGTTCGAATAATTCATCGGTAAGAGCTGAGATTAAAATTTGTGCTTCGGCGCAATGTCTGGCCGAACGCGCTACCGTTTTCTCAATGGACGGCCAGCGTTGCTTTAATAGCGGCACAACCTTATTGCGTAAGAAATTGCGGTCATAGTCATTGCATTGATTGCTGGGATCTTCAACCCACCGTAATGCATGCGCGCGGGCATAATCATTTAGCGCCTGTTTGGAAATAGCCAATAACGGTCTTAGCATATGACCCTGGCCGAAAGGCATTATTTCAGGCATCCCGCAAAGTCCGCGCAAGCCGCTGCCCCGAAACAATTGCAGCAGCACCGTCTCCAACTGGTCTTCCCGGTGTTGGGCAACCATTAGTACATCGTTAATGCCAAGCAGGGATTTTAAAGCTGTATAACGGGCATTTCTTGCCGCTTCTTCCCGGCTTTCTCCAGGCGAAGCCATAGCTTTAACCCGTCGCATTAAAAAATCCACGCCTAAATCTTCAGCTGTTTTTTCACAATGATCAGCCCACGAATCAGCCTCCGCCTGCAGGCCATGGTGCACATAAACCGCTGTGATCTTGCCTTTGAGCTGTTTTATTGACACACATAAATGCAGCAAAACATGGGAATCTACGCCGCCGCTGTAGGCGATAAAACAGTGCTCTACGAAGTTAAACGGAATTAACGCCGACTCTATAGTTTGGGATGACAGCAGCACAGTGATAGCGAATTATTCGTAGTCGACCGGATAAAAATAAAAGACCGGCAAAAGCCGGCCTGAGGATTATTTAACTACTAAACCGGCTTATTTGCCTGCTTCCTCACTAAAAACTCCAAAGTCCATAATCCGCCGGTAGCGTCTTTCCAGCAGTTCATCGATGGATTGCTGTTTCAAGTCTTCCATGTGACGAATCAAGGTTTCTCTTAAATTTAACGCAATAGCCTGAAAATTCCTGTGACCGCCGCCTACCGGTTCCCTGACGACCTCATCCAGGAAACCCTGTTCACGAATACGGTCTGAGGTAATCCCCATGGCTTCAGCCGCTAATTGGGATTTATCCGCGCTTTTCCAGAGAATTGATGCGCAGCCTTCCGGGGAAATCACTGAATACGTGCTGTATTCGAGCATAATTAAACGGTCACCCACGCCAATTGCCAAAGCGCCGCCGGAACCGCCTTCACCAATAATAGTGCAGATAATCGGTGTTTTAAGCCTGGCCATTTCAAACAGGTTTCTGGCGATTGCCTCACTCTGTCCACGCTCTTCGGCGCCGATTCCAGGATAGGCTCCCGGCGTATCGATCAGGCAAATTATAGGTAATTTAAACCGCTCCGCCATTTTCATAATACGTAAGGCCTTGCGGTAACCTTCAGGTCGCGGCATACCGAAGTTGCGGTAGATTTTTTCCTTGGTGTCACGTCCTTTTTGATGACCGATCAACATGACCGGCTGTCCTTCAAGACGCGCCAGACCACAAACAATGGCAGGGTCATCGGCATAAGCGCGATCACCGTGCAGTTCATGAAAATCGGTGAACATATGGTTGATATAATCCAGCGTATAAGGCCGGCCGGGATGTCTTGACAGTTGGGATATTTGCCAATCGGTAAGATCGGCAAATATCGACTCAGTTAAAGCCCGGCTTCTATCTTCCAGTTGCCTGATGGCATCGGAAATATTAATATTATTATCAAACTCCACATTGCGGAGCTCTTCAATTTTCGCTTCTAAATCAGCGATAGGTTGTTCAAAATCGAGAAATTTTAGGTCCATGTAAACATAATCTGAAGAATTAATAGGGTAAATAGTAGATTTTATAGAAACTCAGCAATTTATTCTAAATAAATTCCTGGTTACTTATTATGTTCATTTGTGTGAATCCGGCTATGATCGCAGCCTGCCGAAGTGACGGCAAGAACGGCTACGACCAAACCGGGAACGAACTTTTTTATTAGCGAAGATGCCATTTTGCTGCTGTAATTAGCTTTACCGGATCATCGTTTCTTTATGTTATATCGTTTTAAGATATTCAATCAGAGCCTGCCTTTGACTGTCGCTAATCGGCGGCAACTTTTCCAGCTCAACCTGTCCGGCTGCATTTTTAACCGGCTTGCCGGTTTTATCCAGTTTGATAATCGGTGTTATCCCGGCCGCATATTGATGTCCGCTATTGCTGTTACCCGGCAATGAGGCATCCAATTCAAATAAGCCGGGAAAGGCCGAGGCAAAGAGTAATTTAACGGTTGGATTAGAAATTTCCCTAATCCGCCCGGTTTCCTGTCCGGAATTTTGGATGTGTTCAAAAGAGCGGCTAAATGTAGTTGTTTGTGACATATCTTGTTCTCCTTATTATTTTAATTATCTAGCGATGAAATGAGAGCATTCATTATATCTGTGAATATTTTTATTTTTTATCTGTGAGAATACTGATCGCCACTCTTGAACCTTGAGGGTATTTATTACAGAACGCAAGCTTCAGGTTATCAGGTTGTCCTGAAATTCCGGTGGGGCGTTATCGTAAGCAGTGCCGGTAGTTTTGGAACAATGCCGATAAGTTACAAATCCTGTTGCAGGCTCTTTCAGAAAATCCAAAAGTCAGCGTGCTTTAAGTTACTCTGTCTTTAACCACTTTTGCTTGAGTTGCTGCCTGTTTAATGCCAGCCATTGAATGGCAATTATAGGAATCGCGGACTCTATTTCACGATTTTCAAGCATTTTATAGGCTTCATCAAAATGCACGGCGCGCACCAATATATCTTCATCTTCGTCGTCCAGACCATGAATTCCGCCAACCCGGGTACTATCAATTTTGCCGCAAAAGAGAGTAATTTTTTCAGACGATCCACCGGGTGTTGTATAAAACTCATTGATCACCATCAATTCCTGAATTTCACAGTCGGCTTCTTCCATGGATTCGCGGTAGGCGACCTGTTCGGCGGTTTCTCCTTCCTCTATTGCGCCGGCCACAATTTCTGTCATCCACGCTTTATCAGGCTGGGAAATCGCTCCTACCCTGAACTGTTCGATCAGGACAACTTCATCGGTTTGCGGATCATATAAAAGAACGGCGACGCAGTTGCCCCGCATGATCAGCTCACGGCTTATTTCAGCGCTCCAGCCGCCCGCAAACAGCGTATGTTTCAACCGGTATTTTTTCATGCGAAAAAAGCCCGGATAAACAACTTCCGTGTTCAGGATTTCAAATTGTTTTTTCATGTTAACCTTTATATTCGACTTTATAGATGACTCCGAGCCGGTCATCCGAAATCAACAGACTGCCATCCGGCATTTCCAGAATATCAACCGGCCGTCCGAGAACCTGGTCTTCGGGGGTTAGCCAGCCGCTGATAAAAACCTGTTCTGAAACGGGTTTATCGTGTTTGAATTTTATTAATACAATGCGATAACCATCAGGTTGGGTACGATTCCAGGAGCCATGCTGAGCAACAAACAACTGATTTTTAAATTCGGCGGGAAACTGTCTGCCTTGGTAAAAACGTGCTCCCAATGCCGCTACATGCGCTTTAAATTTCCATACGGGTGCAGTAAATTCTCGGCAATTTTTATTTGCCGCAAGCTCGGGATCGGGAATTTCACCGCCATGACAATAGGGGAAACCAAAGTGTTCTCCTTTGGTAGACCAGCGATTCAGCTCATCAGGGGGAAGATCATCACCTAAATAATCCCGGCCGTTATCAGTAAAAAATAAAGTCCCCGTATCCGGTTGCCAATCAAAACCTACGGTATTCCTGATGCCGTGAGCAATAATTTCAAAGTCGCTGCCATCGGGATTTAACCTGACCAGCGATGCATAAATTGCTTTTTCTGGATTACAAATATTGCAGGGTGCTCCGACCCCTGTATAGAGTTTATCATCCGGGCCAAAACGCAGGTATTTCCAGCCATGATGCCGATCTGACGGTAATTTGTCATAAATCACAACCGGTTTAGGCGGTGTAACCAGATGGTTAGTTATGCCGTCGAACCGAATAAGGCGATTTATTTCCGCCACGTAAAGCGAGCCATCCTTATAGGCAACGCCATTAGGTGTGTATAAATCCGTAGCAATAACGTAATGCTTATCGGCTATACCGTCGCCATTGGAGTCTTGCAGGGCATAAACTTTGCCTTGAGACACTGTGCCTGCAAAGACAATACCATTATCGCCTAACGCCATAGAGCGGGCATTAGGTACATCATCGGCAAAAATAGATAGTCTGAATCCAGGAGGAAAATGCAGATGTTTTATAACATCCTGATGACTGCCTTGCTGTGAAAGAGCCAGGCATGAGCTAAATAAAAGCATGCAAAAGACTGTGATTTTTGGAAAATACATGAGAATGCCCTCCACAAATAAACTTTTAACTATATTATCACTCTGAAAAACAGATTGAATTAATTTATTTAATCCCCATATATTTGAAATTACTTACTATAAAAGGGTTTTTATCATGATGCGTATAATACTTTTTCTGGCCACCAATGCGGCAATACTGGTTGTGATCAGTATTGTCTTTAACCTTTTAGGCTTAAGCGGAACTTTAGATGCACAGGGTGTGAACCTCGATCTTAATGCCTTGTTAATCATGTCCGCCGTGATTGGCATGACCGGTTCTTTTATTTCTCTGCTAATGTCAAAGTGGTCTGCAAAAAATGCCATGGGCGTGCAGGTAATTGAACAGCCGCGCGACCAGACTGAGCAGTGGCTGGTTAATATTGTAGCCAAACAAGCCGAGAAAGCGGGAATCGGCATGCCTGAAGTGGGTATTTTCGACAGGCCTGAACCCAATGCATTTGCTACCGGAATGAGCAAAAACAGCGCTCTCGTTGCGGTCAGCACGGGACTCCTGCATAACATGAACAACGATGAAGTAGAGGCTGTAGTCGGCCATGAAATAAGCCATGTTGCAAACGGGGATATGGTCACGATGGCCTTACTGCAAGGGGTGCTAAACACTTTTGTGTACTTTTTTGCCACTGTCATCGGCCATGTGGTTGACCGCGTTGTGTTTAAAACCGAACGCGGCTATGGTCCGGCTTATTACATTGTGCAGATAGTGGCGCAAATTGCCTTGGCATTTCTGGCGTCTATCGTGGTTATGTGGTTTTCCCGTCATAGGGAATTCAAGGCGGATGCGGGTGGGGCAACTTTGGCCGGACGCGAAAAAATGATCGGCGCTTTGCGTGCTCTGCAACGTGCGCAGCCACAGGAGTTGCCTGGGCAATTTGCGGCTTTTGGCATAAATGGGGGTGGTGTACGGAAGCTGTTTATGAGCCATCCTCCGTTGGAAGAGCGTATCGCCGCCTTACAAAATAATGGTTAATTAATTTTATCTCGCCGGGTAGCCTACTGTCCGGCATTTCTTCTGTGACTAGACGTTCTGGCTCATGCCTGCCGCCTGCTGTCATAAAGGCTGACAGGGGGTCTTGTCGGTGAAAATACGATCTTGACGCAGTTAATTGATGAAGAGGATCTTGTGGCACAAACCCCGCTATTTTTTAAAGGGTTTAAATCAATATCTTAAGACCACATCATTATTCAAAACGCATTCTCCCGATCCTGGAATGTTTAGGGCAGAGGGAAATCAGCAGTGTAGAGCGTACACTTTCATCGGCGATTAATAAATAAGATTGACAGGCCTCAAAATCAGCGTACCATGGCGGCTAGCTAGAAAATATGATTTACCCTTGTTTACCCTTCGATGTCTCTTCTTGTAGTGTCTCGTCCTGTTTTTCATTTGTAATTTCCAAATTTATCAGCGCTACCCGCCTTTTTAAGGTTTTATACTCAAATATTTATAGGACTCCTAATGTCTACAATTACTACCGGCACCGTTAAATGGTTTAACTCGGATAAAGGCTTTGGCTTTATCGAACAGTCATCAGGCCCCGATGTGTTCGTCCATTTTCAACAAATCAATAACGCGGGTGGCTACAAATCACTAGATGAAGGCCAAAAAGTACAGTTCAGCGTAACGCAAGGTCAAAAAGGCCCGCAGGCTGAAAACGTAACGGTCATCTAAGTAATAAAACTCCCGCTGCAGGCATGCGGACGGACGGGGTGGGGGCATTTCCCCAAACGCCACTAAACTCTAAAAACCGGCAGAATTCTCAAAAAGGACTGCCGTTTTTTTATGCCAGTCGGTTTTTGATTGGGTGACCCAAGCAAATAGGGTGAAGGCAGTTCCAGAGTTAAATTCATATTATCTTCTTTCACGATAGCCGTCGCCGCCATGTCTATGGCTACCGTCACCGCGATAGTGGTTGCCCTGATAATTGCCATGACCTCCCTTATAAAAAGAATGCGGATAATATACGCAAGCGTTTATTAACAGCAGTAAACCGCAGAGCAAAATTCTTTTAGTGACTAGGGCCATTACTGTATCCCTTGTAAAAATAATGAGGGAAAATAATAACCGGCGAACGCTGAATAGCGAATGAATCAATTTCTTACTGGGGGGGAGGGGGGAGGCAGACATCAATAATCGTACGTAACGCACCCCCTCAATAGGATGGCGAAGCGCATGGAAAGCAAATCGTCCAATGCTCCCCTGTTCCTTCGAAGAAGCGCAGTTGTCAGTGACGACTACCGCGCAACTCCAGAGATATGAAGGAGTTTTGCAAAGCCTAACGAATCACTAGTAGATCGTTCCATCAATAAATTTACAGATTGGTCTAAAACACCCATAATCCTTATCTACCCATTGGGAGTAATCATGGCAGGAAAGACGAAACGTGCAGCACTGAAATTGACGGAAAACCAAAAGACAATGCTCACTGAACTCTCCCGATCACGAACTGCGCCGATACGCGAAGTTGAGCGGGCTAAGGTTTTGATAGGCTATGCCGATGGCCTCTCGATTAGCGACCTCCAGCGGCAGATTGGAGTCAGCCGCCCCATGCTTTACAAATGCCTAGATAAAGCATTGGCAGGAGGGGCTCCGATGGGATTAAAGGATACGTATCATCGCCCGCACGAACCGGAAATCAGTGATGAAGCCCGTGCTTGGGTAGCCAGTATCGCATGCGCAAAACCAAAGGAGCATGACTTGGCGGCGGAAGTGTGGACCCTCTCTGGGCTGGCAAAATTTATAGCCGAAAGCGCCGAAGCAGCAGGATTTCCCCGTTTAGCGCAGGCCGGTAAAAGTACCATTTGGCGCATTCTCAATGAGAACGACATCAAGCCTCACCAGATACGGTACTACTGGGAGAAAAGAGATCCGGAATTTGAGCGTAAGAGGCAGGAAGTTCTGTTGGTCTATCAGGAGGTGTCGATTGAGGCCTACAGGCCTGGCCATGATGACCAGGCCAATGCCATGTATACGGTGAGTGTCGATGAAAAACCCGGTATTCAGGCCATCGGACTCACGGCGCCTGATGTGCCGCCTATACCAGACAAGCTGCCGGCCATCGGGCGAGATTATGACTATATTTCGTCGCGGTACCGGGTCAATTATGGCTGGAATTGATCTGCATTCCGGGCATATCATTGCTAATGTAGAGGATCGTCATTGTAGTTTGGAGTTTATTGCGTTACTCAAGCGATTCGATGAATACTATCCGTCAGAGGCGGTTATCCGGGTAGTACTGGACAATCACTCGGCCCCCATTTCAAAAGAGACAAGGGCCTATCTTGGAAGCCGATCAGGGCGCTTTGAGTATGTGCATACGCCAAAGCACGGCTCTTGGCTTAACCTTATCGAGTGCGCATTTTCTAAAATGGCTAGAACTTTCTGGCGACACATCAGAGTGAAATCTGTCGATGAACTGAAAGCGCGAATCCTAAAAGGGATCGACGAGTTCAATGCGTCACCGGTTGTATTTCGCTGGAACAAATTCGACCTGGGGGTGGCTTAATTTGTAATAGTTTTACTGGAACTCACTACTAGCCAATTTAACCTAACATCATGCCGGCGACCGTGGCTCAACTGCTGGGCTATTATTCAGCTTCCCTGAGTTATGGAGCGGCGTTTTGGCCACAACCGCGGAGATTCTTCCAATGGTTAGCTTAATGCCGGAGCTTTTTCTTCTGGTTTGTTAGGGTGTTCCTGAGTCCTTTCAGTCACCCAGGGCCGGTTCTGGTAAAAGAAAACAGGAGGCCCCGGCAAGGGAATACTGACCTGCTTGCGGTTTTTGGACAAGGCTTTACTCAGTGCCAGGTGGTTATACATAGCGAGGGACGCTAATAGCACAGTCGCTATAATAAATTGGCCGGAAATAAAGCCAAACAGACCGATGCCCAGCATCACGCCTATCAGCACCTTGCTTTTAGAGTTATTCATCTCACGCTCCTCTTCAGTTCGTTACGGGTTAGTCTTACGTTTCAGATCCCAGCGGCCACTATAAATTAAGAAAGAGCCATCGTCACATACCCTATCCGGATCTGTGATAAGGCTCTCAAAGAACATTTAGCCGCATCGTCGCTATAGGCGATTCAGTAATGCCGGGACTTTCACCCCCCGAGGTTAGGCCGCCTCGCCCCAATGGGCATGCACCCTTTTTCTCTCGGAATTTTCAGCGGTTTGGCCTAGACTTCCACCCTGTAGCTACTTGATCTTTAGCCCACTGCCCGTTCTTGTAAGCTTATACACACTAGAAAATTGATGCATGGAATGAAACGCCCTGAGCCTGTGGCGAAAAAAAATGGGGCCGAATTAAACGTTGATCTAAGAGAAACCGTGGCTTATTTGTGGCCCTACCTGTGGCATTTTAAAAGCCATGTAATGGCAGCGATGCTCGCGTTAATGGGCGCCAAAGCCGCGAGTCTCTTAATGCCCTGGGCGCTAAAACAGATTGTGGACGCCGTTGACAAAAGCCTACAGCCGGCACTTTATTTGCCGGTGTTTTTTATTGTTTTATATGGCTTGCTGCGTTTTGGCAGTGTGTGCCTGGGTGAGATTCGCGATGCCCTGTTTGGCCGGGTCACCGAACATGCCATGCGTGAAGTCGGTTTGCGGGTATTCAAACACTTGCATTCGCTCGAATTAGCGTTTCATCTCGATCGCGCTACCGGCGGCATTAGCCGCGATATCGAACGCGGCATTAGCGGCCTGAGTTTTTTAATGCGCTTTTTAATGTTTAACATTGTGCCGACGCTGTTTGAAATCGCGATGGTCGCCGGGATTTTTGCGCTGACCTTTTCTATTTGGTATGCCGTGATTACTTTGGCCGCCGTGGCCGTTTATAGTGCTTTTACCATTATCACTACCGAATGGCGCAACCGTTTTATACGCGAAGCCAACCAGGCGGATTCATCGACCAATACCCGCGCGATTGACAGTTTGCTGAATTACGAAACAGTTAAATACTTTAATAATGAGTCCTACGAAGCGGATAGCTACGATAAACTGTTAGCGCACTGGGAAACCGCCAAATTAAAAAATCGCTTGTCTTTACTGACCCTGAATTCAGGTCAGGCCTTTATTATTGCCGCCGCCATGACAGTGATGCTGCTGTTGGCCGCACAAAGCGTTATCGCCAAGCATATGACGCTCGGCGATTTGGCGATGATAAATGCCTACCTAATACAGCTATTTATTCCGCTTAATTTTTTAGGTTTTGTCTACCGCGAAGTTCGCCGCTCATTGACCGATATTGAGAATATGCTGGCCTTGTTAAAACGCGAAACCAACATCAGTGATGCGCCTGATGCAAAAGCATTAATCGTCACGCAAGGCCATATTCGCTGGCATCAAGTAGATTTTGCCTATCACCGTGAGCGGCCAATATTGCAACAGGTGACGCTGGACATTCCGGCGGGCAGTAAGGTGGCGATTGTCGGCCCATCCGGGGCCGGTAAAAGCACTATCGCCCGATTAATGTACCGTTTCTACGATATCGATAAAGGCCGCATTGAGATTGATGGACAATCGATTCACGCCGTCACCCAGGACAGTTTACGACGAGCCATCGCCATCGTGCCGCAAGACACGGTGCTGTTTAATACCAGCATTCGCGACAATATCGCTTACGGTAATCCCCATGCAATGGACGTCGACATTGATCAGGCCATTAAAATGGCGCATCTTGAGCCCTTTATTGCGAGCTTGCCGGACGGCGATAAAACCGTGGCCGGCGAGCGCGGCTTAAAAGTGTCCGGCGGTGAAAAACAACGCATCGCCATTGCGCGCGTGCTCTTAAAAAACACCCCTATTATAATTTTTGATGAAGCCACCTCGGCCTTGGATTCCCATTCAGAAGCCGCTATTTTAGAGGCCATGCGCGACGCGGCCACGGGCAGAACCACGTTAGTGATTGCGCACCGGTTATCGACCATTACCGATGCCGATAACATAGTGGTGCTGGACAATGGACGGCTCATTGAACAGGGCAATCATCGGGCATTGTTGGCCCTGAAAGGCCGCTATGCGCAGATGTGGGCCTTGCAGCAACAGGATGAGAAAATAAGTTCATGATTTAAAATAGCGTGCTGTGGACGAGCGGGGGCTTTTGTATAAAGCCAACACTTTTGTTAAATAAGAGTGCTAATCAACAAGAGGCTCTAAAGCTCCACCGGACTTATCTGTGCCTCCACCCGTTATAGCAACACACTTCAGTGCCATTCACGCAACTTAATGAAACAAAACAAGGCTGAGTGTGTCACGTCAATAATCTTTGCACCTGTTTTCTGAACGGGATTGGGCGACCGTAAGGATTCCTTCGTAAATGAGTAACATCCCCGATTTTGTTACATCAGGAACGTTACGCCGTAGTCCATCGGCTCTAAATTCCGTTCCCTAAGCTCGTACTTGCGAAACAATTGGCGTGGTGCGTCCGATATGGCCTAAACGCCGCAGCCAATTCTGGCGTCAACTTCATCCCGTCAGCTTCCAGTTCCTTGAATGCCTGCGTCATTGTATGGCAGTTGTGAAAAATCATCAGATTGGCAATCAGATGATTGTACTTGATTATCTTCAATTGATCCTCACGCACATTTTCCTCAATGATGTCCGATCCGAAATACGCCCACTGCGCAAAGTTGTTAAACCCTTCGCATTTGTTTTGCGCCGCCTGGATGACCTGGCGTAGCGCGTCGTCGCTGATATATTCCAGCAGGAATAGGGTGCGGACGACCCTGCCCAACTCACGAAAGGCGAAATACAGCTTATTTTTTCGGCTGGCAGTACCGAGTTTACGCAAAATGGTCGATGGTGGAATACGCCCCGCACGAATCGATTGCGCCACTTGCAGCATGTCCGGCAAATGACAGGCGATCAAATCCCAATCTATCGCATCCTTGGTAAACAGGTCATCAATGTGTATATACACTTCGTCGGCAGTCGGGCGGAACCATTTCAAATCTTTCCAATTGCGAATACGCGGCATCAGTTTGATACCCAGCAAAAAAGCCAAGCCATAAACCGGTGCGCTTTGCGCCTGAGTATCGCCGCGCAAGGTGTCGGGCTGAATATCCGACTTGTTCTTTGTCAGCCCATCCCGGATATACACGGCTTCCCAGACACCGCTGGGGATGAAATGAGAAAACAGCGCAATATACGTGTCGCTGATATGGTAGTAAGCAATGCCACCATAACCGCCGTAACGGATATGACGCTCTGACAGTAGATTATTTTCATACAGATTCCATTGGGTACCGTCTGCCGCCGCGCGTTTTGTGTCACCCCAATAGCGTGGCAATTGAAATTGATTGTATGCATTGATGATCGTAGAAATAGCGGCTTCCAGTTTTTCCGTCGTGACTTGGCGTTGATTGACGAATGACACTTGCCGAGCACTGACATCGGCTATGTTCTGGGCAATTTGTGTCGGCCCCAAACCGGTACCATAGGCGAACACCGTCAGAATCTTACGCCGTTCTTCCTCCTGCAACTTACCTTGGTGACCACTCAACGGGCCAAAATGCTTGCCCCAGCCAATCCATTTCATGGTATCGGCAAGCACGTCCAGCAGCGAAAGGCCCATGCCATCGAGTTTGCGCCTTAATGCGTCATCCAACTGCTTGAATCCGGGTGGCGTCTCTTTTTTCTCCTGCCGACTCAGCTTCGGCCTGCCATCAACGATCTTGAAATAAGGATTGTCCTGATAGGACTTATCAGCCTTCTGTGCCGCCTCTGTCAGCAGGGTGCGAACATGCTTGATAAATGCCGCACTCTCGACTGGCAAACCTGCTTTCTCGCCGTAATCCGCGCATGTATGTTCGCATTCCTCCATCGGCACCAGTTCATTCTGGTGATCTGAATACGCATCGCTGCCGATCACGCAAAGGTCGCCAGATTTCAGTTCTCTAACCATTTGCAAACAGACGCATGCCTCGAACTGGCGGCGGTTGATTCGGGTCGGAACGGCATCGCGTTTGACCTCGCCAGTCACCAGCTTCCACCATTTTTCGGGAATCCAGTCCAGATCATCCTCAGTTAATATTATTTTACCTTTGCCGTTGAGCGTTAGCCACTCGCTCTGCCGGTGGCTGTTCTCCAACATAAATGCCAACGACCGCTCAAAACTGGCCTCCTGACTGGTGGATTCTAGCTTTAACTTGCTCAAAATCCGTAGCATCTCCGCCCGCCGTGGCTTGAAGAACTGCCAGACAAAACGGAACTCGTTTTTCCCGCCGTATTCCGCATGCAAGCGCGAGAATTCGCACCAATCGGGGCGAGCCGTCACCGCTTGGCGAACGCCTTTCAATTGTTCGTCTGCCGATTGGGTGGAGTTCAAGAGCGTTTCCAGCATCGCAAACCGGCGCAAAATCTCATCGGTCTTCTCTTGGTTGTCTTCCAGATATTTTTCAAGAGCTTCTTCGGCGCTGTGTAACGCTTTCTTCATCGGCCGGCAAAAGATATTGCAGAGATCATCGGTCACAACCGCCAGACGTTGCCGAATCAAGGCCAAGGCAACGGTGTAGCGTTTGGCAGCAGCCATATCCACCATATTGGCGGCATCGAGACTGTTGCCTTCCAGCGCCCATTGTTTGATTTTGATGACCGGTATGGTTTTTAACAGGTCTGCGTGACAAGCCAGCTCGGTCAATCGGTCATAGCGTTCAACCAAATCGCGCATGCCGTCTATCGTCGGTTTGGCGGCATCTTGCTTGACATCGTTCCAAGGACTCACGCGGCGCGGATCATCACCCACGACGAAGAGCTGGTCGAGAAAAACGCAGCCAGCATCTCCAAGTGCATCGTGAATTTGCGTGTGCCGCGCCTGATTCGTTGCAATCCGCGCTACGCGAGCTTCTCGCAGCAAGGTATCGAATGCCGGCAACTCGTAACGATGACGCACCAAGGTTTCGATACCGGTATTGATAATATCAATGACATCTTCCGTGGTCAGCGCCGCTTCGGAAAAAGTTTGTTTCATCAGTGCTTTGCCATCGTCGCCGAATGGTTTGACCGCCAAAAACGCCCGCACCGCCGACAAGTGTTTGCGTCTGGCCTGGGAAACATCGTACTGCCGCAAATTCTCACGATCATAGGGTTCGCCTATGCTGGAGGCGACATGCTCGGTAATGGCATTCGGTACTTGCTCGGAGGTTACAAAATAGCCCAGCCGTTGGTAGGTTTTTAATAGCAGAGCAAATCCCAAGCGCGTGGTGCTTGAGCGAGTGGCACTATCGCAACATGCCAGCTCGACATCAGTCACTGTGTAGAAACGTTACAACTCCGATTGCACAAGTCGGCTTTTGAATCGGGGATAGGCGGTATCGCTGGGTTGCGAATTTAAAAACCGGAAAGTGATTTAGTACAAGAAAAACGCCCGTTTATCTTGTAAGCTAAAAATCGACCCAACCAGGCGAAAAATCTACAAGAAAACTCATTGATAAAAACAAAGCAACATTGTACACTTAATTCTATCTTTTCTTGTACATTGAAATTTATCATGCTGGTTGGTTATGTCCGTGTATCCAAAAACGATGGCACTCAGACTTTATCTCCACAGCTTGACGCTATGCTGGCAGCAGGTGTCGAGCCTAGCCGGATATATGAAGATTTAACATCAGGTCGCAAAGATGATAGACCAGGGCTTAATGCCTGTCTTAGGGCGCTTCAGCCTGGCAACACACTAGTCGTATGGAAATTGGATAGGCTAGGCCGCGATTTGAAACATTTGGTAAAGACGCTAGACGATCTACGTTCTCGTAACGTTGGATTGAAAGTATTGGCCGGTGCCGGTGCCCAAATCCATACAACCACCTCAAACGGTCGGTTGTTCTTTGGGATTTTTGCAGTGCTGGCTGAATTTGAACGGGAGCTAATTGCCGAGCGTACCCTTGCCGGACTTGCCGCAGCTAGGGCACGGGGACGCAAAGGTGGACGACCCCGCAAAATGGACAGATCTACTTTAATGATGGCTATGTCTGCGATGGCTGATCCAAAAGCCAATGCGACGGATGTAGCTAAACGCCTTAATATCACGACCACAACACTTTATATGTATGTCAATGGGGACGGATCAGTAAAAGCGATGGGGCAAGCTATTCTTAACCAAGATTAAGGATTGGGCATTGTTAATATAATATAGTTTCTAAATCACCATTCCATTTCAGCATTAATAACTTAATGGAATATTTGAGCATTTCCTGGCTTTTGCTGTAGCACTTTGATTTGCGTCGCAGCCGTGCCAGGAA
>JAQUOU010000012.1 GCA_028716975.1 Methylobacter sp.
TGGACTATACCAGCTTTAACGCAAGCCTCTGATCGGCATTTCGGACATTTTATCATGAGCCTTTTCCTACCGAAGATAATATGAGGTACAGAAAAGTGTAAGATAACTATAATAAATTAACAATGCCACTGTAACGATGTCGTCCGCATGGTAGCTGCCGTTGGCTGTGGAGGCCGACACGCTCAACACGGTCGGGTTGACCAGCGCCGGCAACACCAGATCATTGCCGGTACCAGCCGCGTAGCTGACCGTGTAGATGTCGCTGTTGGTGGTGAGGTTGGAGCCCTCGGCGACTCCGTTAAAGGTGCTGGAGATGGCGCCGCCGGCGTTGTTATCGATCAGCGTGAAAGTCGCGCCGGTGGCCGCCGTGTAGCCGTTTACCCGTTTACCCGGCCGACGTTGACGCTGCTGGTGGAGCTGTTTAGCGTGACCGAGTTGTAGACGATGACCTGATCGTAGCTGAACAAGCTGGCCAGCTCCGCCATCAGCGCGCCGTTCAGTATGAAGTTGCCATTGACCGTCAGCGTACCAATGCCGTTGTTGGTTCCTGTCACGCCTGGCGCCAAAGTAGCGCCGCTGGCGATGATTAGCGCCCCATCCACCGTGCCGGTGCCCCTTAGCGTTGCGCTCGACGCCACCGTAGTGGCGCTGGCGATCGTGCCGGTAAGTAACAGTGTGCCTGCAGACACCGTCGTGGTGCCGCTGTAGGTGCTCGTTCCCGACAGCGTCAGCGTACCGCTGCCGGCCTTGGCCAAGCTGCCGGAGCCAGAGATTACGCCCGAGACCTCGGTCGAGGCGCTGTTTCCGCCCACGGTCAGCAATTCCGAATTCAGTAACACCGTGCCGGTACCGGAGATCGAGCCGATCGTTTCGGCCACCCAGGCGGTGAAATTTGCCCCGGACGCCACCGACACCGCCGTGGTGTCGGCCAGGGGGTTGGCGATCAGTGTACCCGCCGACACGGTAGTGGAACCGGTGTAGGCGTTGTCGCCCGTCAGCGTCAATGCGCCTGAGCCGGTCTTGATCAAACCGCCGGTACCGCCGATCACGCCGGAGAAGCTGGTGTTGGTAGTTTGGCCAACGGTTAATGGGTTGGAGCCGAGCGTTACCATGCCGCCACCCGACAATGCGCCGATTGTTTCCGTTGCGCCCAGGGTCAGCGTGCCGGTCACGCTCAGCGCCGAGGCGTCGGCGATCGCGCTGCCGCCGTTCAGCGTCAGCCCGCCCGCCAACACGGTAGTGGCGCCGGTGTAAGTATTGGCGCCCGACAGCGTTAACGTGCCGGTATCGGTCTTGGTTAGGCCGCCGGTACCGCCAATAGCGCCGGAGAAACTGGTAGACGTATTATTGCCGCCCGCACTAAGCGTATTGGCGCCCAGCGCCACGCTACCCGCACCGGACAAGGAACCGATGGTTTCGTTGGCGGACAAGACGACTGTCGCGCCGGAGGCTACCGTGACCGCACTGCTATCGGCGATTGCAGAACCTCCGCTGAGGGTCAGGCCTCCCGCCGATACCGTGGTGGCGCCGGTGTAGGTGTTGGCGCCGGTCAGCGTCAGCATGCCGGTGCCGGTCTTGGAGATCCCGCTGCCGCTGCCGGAGATCACGCCGGAGAAGGTAGTCGACGTGTTGTCGCCGCCCGCTGTCAGTCTATATAATGTCAGGACGATATTGCCCGCGCCGCTCAGCGAGCCAATGGTTTCGCCCCCACCGGCCAGAGTCAAGGTGGCGCCACTGTTCACTGTCACCGCGCTACTGTCGCCGATGCTGCTGCCGCCTAATAGCGTTAAGCCGCCGGCCGACGCGATGACCGCGCCGCCGTGAGTGTTGTCTGCCGTCAGCGTTAGCGTGCCGGCTCCTGCTTTGGTCAATGCCTCCGCGCCGCTGAGGACGCCCGACAGCGTCACGGCGTTGGCGTTGGTGACGGTGATCGCCGTGTACGGGTCGCTATCATCATTGAAGATGATGTTGTTGGACACCGTCGTGCCGGTGCCGGTAATGGTCAGGGCGCTACCGCTCGCCACCGTCACGGCGCCGGTTCCCAGATTCATGGCACCGGTGGAACTGCCGGTGATGCTCACCCCGTTGGTGCCGCGGATGGTGGTGCCGCCGGAATAGCTGTTGTTCCCCGACAGCACCAGTGTTCCGCCATTGCTCTTAATTAACGCGCCGGTTCCTGAGATATTGTTTGTCAGCGTGAGGGTTTTGTTGGCACTGGAAACGTTGATTGTACCGCCACTCGATCCCAGTACCAACCCGTTGTTGATGGTGAAGGTAGCGTTGCCGTTGTCCAGCGTGCCGCCGTCCAGCGTTAATGTGCCTGTCGACAGGTGGGTGGCTGCGGAAACGCCGAGCGTACCACCCGATAGCGTGATGCCGCCGCTGAAACCGGCGGAATTGCCAGTGCTCGACAATGTCACCTTGCCGGCCCCGGTCTTACTCAAAGTACCGCGGCCCGCTGAGGTGGAAGCTATGGTCAGGGTGTCGCCCGAGCTGTTATTGATAGTCAAGGTGCCGTTCAAATTTAGCGTGTTACCGGTAATGGTCAGGCTACCCGGTGCTCCGATCGAGTCGGCATTGAGAATGACACCGTCGGCAACGGTAACATCGCTGCCGAGAGTGATTGTCTGTCCCGAAAGGCCGGCAGCGAACTGGATAGTGGCGCCACTGGCGGCGAAGCTCAACGCTTCATGTAAGCTAAGACCGCTGCCGTCGGCCATTTCGGCCGTGTAAGTGCTGCCGGTTGTGGCGTCCGCGCCGGTGTCAACGTTGGTAGTAACAACCAAAATATTGGACACAGTAATCGTCATATCCTTTTGATAAGTACCGCCTGCACCGCCATCATCAGCCTGCACCCGTACGGTATAGCTACCGGCCGGGAGCGCAGATGGGGTGTCTGCGGATAAGGTCGTGCCGGTAATAGAGAACAGGTTACCGGCCGTCACGTCAGCGTTGGAAGGGTGGGTTACACTGATGATCGTAAACGTCCATGAACTGTTATCCAGGTCTGTAGCAGACAAATTTCCAATCGTTGCGCCGTTCGAATCGAACGTAGAAACCGAGCCGGCCGACAGCGCAATGTTGGTCGGCGCGTCATTGATTGCGGTCACCGCGATGTCGCGTGTCGCCGCCGTCGCGGCGTTGCCTGCGCCGTCAGTCAGGTTGAAGGTGACCGTACGGTTCGAAGCGCCGGGGTTGTTGGAGCTGTTGTTGTACTGAATGGCGCGGACCACATCCTGAATGTCGGTGGCCGCGGCGCTGGACAGGAAGGTCAGCGTCCAGGTGCGGCTGTTGTTGACGCTGGAGACAGTGACCGTGCCGATGTTGGTGGTCTCCGAGCGCAGATGTGTGCCGCTGAGGTTGATGCCGCTGCTGGCGCCGGCCGGCAGCGATAGTGTGTCGGCGGCATCGTTGCTGGCGGTGATTTGCACCGTCAGCAACGACAGTCCGGGCGTTCCGGATTCGGTCACGGTGGCGCTGGAATCGATGGCGGCGGCCGCTGTTTTGTCGGTATAGGACAGTGAGCCGCCGGTCAGCGTTACTGCCGGTGTTGTGGTGTCCAGCGTGATGGTCAGCGAGCCGCCGGCGGTGCCGATGTTGCCGGCCGCGTCAGTGACATTTGCGGTCAACGTCTTGTCGCCATCGCTTCCGAGATCGCCATCGGCAATGGTGAAATCGGCATAGCCGTCGCTGATGCCGGCGCCGCCGAGCACCTTGGTCTTCGGCGTTCCCAGTGATGCGCCGCCCAGAAGCAAATTGAGGGTATCGCCCGAAACCGCGTTGGTGCCGGTCAGAGATGCCCGCACTGTCGGAGCGATGGACTTGGTGATGTTGTCGCTGTTCGATAGGCCGGTATCGCCGGCAGTCGCTAGATCGATCGTTGTGGTTGGCGCGCCAGGGCGGCTGGTATCAATCGCATAGTTATTCGAATCGGTTGTGCCGCTGCCGGTATTGCCTGCCGCCTTCGTCACGCCGGTATTGGCCAGCGTGATCAGGTTGGTGGCGTCGAACAAACTAGCCGTCGGTGTGAAAGTGGCGGTATAAGTAATGCCGCCATCGCCGGAAGTCACCCCGGTCAGCGTCCCGTTGGCAATCGTCAAATCGGCATTCGTAAAGCCGGTTACCGCTTCCGAAAAGGTAATTGTCACCAGCGAAGTTTCACCGACGATCAGCGAATTGTCAGACACCACAATACTCGCGGTCGGGCGCACTGTCGAAACGGCGTAATTATTTGAATTGGTGGTGCCGACTCCGGGATTGCTTGACGCATCCGCCACGCCGGTCCTATCAATCGAAATCATATTGTTGGCGTCGGTGACACTGGAAGTCGGTGTTAGCGTTGCAGTCCAGGTAACCCCGCCATCGCCGGAAGCGACTGCGCTCAATGTGCCGTTGGGTATCGTCAAATCGGCATTGCTAAATCCGGTCACAGCCTCTGAAAAGGTAAAGGTGACCAAGGACGTTTCACCGGCAAGCAAGGAGTTGTCGGCGACGAATGCCTGCGGTTGGCGGAGTTACATCGGGAATTACCGGGTTGGCGACGACAAAGTTGCTGAAAAGTGCTGCAAAAAGATGCCCTCCGCTACTTCCTCCAGCCCTTGTGATACGTACTTCATCAATATGTGGAAAATCGCTGGTTAAATTCACCGTCCTGGCATATTCGCCCGATTGCGTAATCGTGAAGTTTTGAGGCGTACCGACCGGACTACCGTTCTCATAAGCCGTCACAGTCCAGGTTCCATCCAACTGATCGGCATCCTGAATAAAGAAGCTGGTCAGTTTAAAGTTCTCTCCAGCCGAACTCTTGAACACCGCTCCCCCCGCTGATGCGTCCCCTGCACTATCAACCAATCCCGTATAGGCGATAACGCTCACGTTGGAATTAAATACTGCAACAGTATTGACCGGTTATTCGAGCCGTCGGTGAAATAGAAATCGTATTCAATCCCGGCAATATGGGTAGACCCGCCTTCGCCATCGATAAATACCGAACCAAAATCGAACCCATTATTTGCTGAGGTTGGCGCAATCGTCCCGGCCACGCTGGGGAGAATATGTTGATACCCTGCAAACTGCAAAGAAGCCGCCTCTATCTTGCCGTTTGTACTTTCCAATAACCAATCGCCGCCTTTTGCCGCAGCCCCGTCAAATCATTCGAGGCCGCAATATCGGCTTGAGTCATTTGGGCCAGCGCCGAGATAAATGCTTCTCCATCGGAACTGGACCCTACATCGCAACCGTACAGTAAAATATCCGCATTTTGATTTAAAGTGCTGCCGATGGCGGTCAGATCGGCGCTGTGCCGTTGCAGGTTATGCGAAGTCAAATTAAGCGAACCCACGCCTACTACCCCCTTCGGAACCGTGAGAAAGGATATGGATGGCGTCGATGCCGCTACGCCCGTCAAGAATGTGCGCCATCTGCGCCAAACCGTCCTGCGCTGCATCCAGCACATGCACTTCGGCAGCCGGATTGACGCCATTCACCAGCGTCCGGTAATCCGCTACGTTATTTTCGATAAAGACAATCTCGTTGCGTGGCGGCGCCGGATCAGTCTGGACTGCAGACGGTACAACATTAGCCGCCGCTTCGGCAAGCCTGGCGGCATCCTGATGAATGGCGGCGCTATCCTGGACAGGCGGCGGCTTGGCGTCGGCTACAGCTTCTGCGGCTGTCGCCATGGCTGCGCCGTCGAACATGATACGCGGCTCCAGCGCGATCATGGTGCGGCGCGGCTTATAGGCTGCGTCATCAAAAAAAGCAGGCGTCCTCAGGCTTGAATTTGTTTGGCCTGAGGCGTGTTTGAGCAGCGATTTGATAAAGCTCATACGGATACGTTTTGCAGCGATGATTAGGGGTTACGGGGAAATAGCGTGATTTCATTAGGGAAGCGCTGAACCAATCGATTTCGCTCATGGTTCGACAGGCTCACCACGAACGGATTCGACACCGCTCTCCTGAGCATAGCCGAAGGGGCTCTCCTGAGCAGTGGCGAAGGGGCTCTCCTGAGCATAGCCGAAGGGGCTCTCCTGAGCAGTGGCGAAGGGCTCACCACGAACGGAATTAACACAAACCGTTCATCCTAAGCCCTTCGATAAACTCAGGAGAGCCTGGTCGAAGGATTTAATCAGCGCTTCCTTAGAGGCTTCTGAGGTAACGGACATGGGGGGAGTAAGGTCATATGGGATTTGCGCGCGTATTTAAGACCTTAAGGGCAAGGTAAAATAACACCAGGAATCACGGCAAGGGACAATTGCATACATCGTATAAATAATAATAGGGCACATTTGGACTTACGCAGGAAAAGTTTCAGAGTTTTTTCAACGTCATGACTGACATGGCCTTGGGACTATTTATAGCCTGCCGATTTTAGCCCCGGTGCCAGTTGGAACCATTTCAACCCCCCGCCCATAGGCAGTCTCCACTTAATTGGATCTGATCAAGTTAGAAGGCCCATCAGATCGCGCCTGTTGATGAACGGCTTTCACACGCTCACCTATGAGGTGAGCCTACCCAAATCCCGCTCACCCTTCGACAAGGCTCTCCTGAGCATAGTCGAAGGGCTCAGGGCGAACGGAATTTGGGTAGGCTCAACTGCGGTTTTTAGGTTGAATGAATAATTTGCGTATAGAATCCACAGCTACCTCGAACTTTTATATACCTCCACATAGAGCCGGCTTTCCTATTTTCTTGTTGTAAAGATGACAATGTTACGGAATAACGAGCCGGCAAATGGATTCAGGCCCCCCCAGGATTGAGTTAATTCGCTTGGCATCACTCTTGCTCGTGCTTTGAAAAGCCACTATATTCAATTTCCCGAACGCCATGAAAACCGCAAAAAAACCAGATGAGTCCAGCAAAGATTCGCTGCTTGATTATTTTCATAGAACAGCTGCCAGAGAGGAAAACGCATAACCAAAGACCAGGTAGCCAGCTGGGCGCTGGCACATCCCTTAGCGCCGATTCATGTGGATTGCGCTATCACCGTAATGCTGAAAATCCTTGATGGAAAATGCAAAATGCGGACAGCGGAAAAGCGCGTGATGGAACTGCTCTACGACGAGATGAAGACCCGCCCCGGGCTTCTGCTGGACACGGCGCTCCGCCTGTTAATTGAGCAAGCCCGTGAGCATCCCGATGACGCCATGAAAAATCTCATCTACGAAAAACGCCTACTGGCGGAAACGGCCCTCTCCCGTCCCGTGATGAAAGGCTTCAAAGCCATGATCCGGCAGCAAGGCCTGCTCGACTCTGCGCTGGACGAAGAGCCGGAAGATTTGGACAATCCCTAAAAGACAGTTTCAACGGGGAATAGCCAATCACCTTGCCATTGTCTTATTGCCCACCTCTCGGAAGCCACTTAAACCTTATCCTATCCCAGCGATGTCGTAAATCACCCAGACCCAGCTACAATTGTCGTTCTACTTGCTAGGACATTCCCGCACAAAAATAAGCTATATAGCTGATAATAAATGTAAAAATATTTTATTTTCTGTTGGATTAAAATTTGCTTTCCCTTAGTAAAAATGACAGGGCAGTCTTTTGTCCTGCAATCTTGACCACAGGTGATGTATGAGCAAAATCGGTATTTTTTTCGGAACAGACACGGGCAGCACGCGGCTGGTGGCTAAGAAGATTTACAGCTTGCTGGGTGATGAGCTGGCGGACAAACCCAAAAATATCAACCGCACCAGCGCTGCCGAATTTTTACAGTATGATGCGCTGATATTGGGTACCCCCAGTTATGGAGTTGGTGAGTTGCCTGGGCTGTCGACCGGCTGCATGGAGGCAAATTGGGAGGAGTTTGTGCCTTGTCTGGACGCTGCCGATCTATCCGGCAAATGCGTCGCGCTGTTCGGCCTGGGCAATCAGGAACGCTATGCCGACCGCTTCGCCAGTTCGATGATTCATCTTTACCGGCTGTTTTACGGACAGGGTGCCGATATCGTTGGTCAATGGAGCACCGATGGCTATATGTTCAAAAATTCCCACGCCGTCATCGATAATCAGTTTGTCGGCTTGGCGCTGGATCAGCGCACCCAGCCGCATTTGACCGAGGAACGTCTTAAAATTTGGCTGGCGCAAATTACTCCGCAGCTTCTGCCGGTAGCACCCGAAATAGCCTAGAGGGTGAATTCAACCGGGCTAGATGAAGAGTTAACGGATCTGACTCCCATTGCTGATTGTTCGATTTGCGGCTACCGGGAGACGTTGCTGATAGCTGGCAGTTGCAAGCCGGGTGATTGCTACGTGATAGCCGATAGCGGACGGCAAATCGACCGGTTTTTCCGTGTCAATCCCGGTCTTGCAGCCGATTACATCCAGGACGGTTTCTGGGAATGGCGGGCGATAGCCGCCCGTTATTTGCCGCCCAGCCAGCTGCAACCTTTGCTTACCGATCCTGACGAAGCGGTAAGGCGGGTGCTGGCTTACCGCGTGCCGCTGGAGTGGCTGACGAATTTGCGTAACGATCCTGACCGGGAAGTCAGGATAACCGTTGCCGACCGGTTACCGGAGCAAGAGTTGGAACTAATGGCAGGTGATACGGATTATTTGGTGCGCGCTTATATCGCCAAACGTCTTCCGGAAGGCCGCTTATGTCGGTTGGTCGCCGATCCGGACGATCAAGTGCGCCGCACGGTAGCCGAACGCATCCCCTCAGTCAGCCTCGGGCTGATGTTCAACGATCCCGAAGTCAACATTCGCCGCATTGCCGCCCAGCGTATGGATATCGATGATCTGGCGTTGATGGGCAAGGACAGCGATTGGACGGTTCGCTATGAAGTGGCGTTGCGGGCATCGCCCGTCTTGCTACAGCAGATGATTGACGACGCTGATGAAGAAGTTCGGCTAATCGCCCGGCAACGCTACGAAGCTTTATCTTAAAAACTGCAGTTGAGTATTTCAAAATCCCGCTCACCCGTCGACAGGCTCAGGGCGAACGGGATTTTGAAATACTCAACCAATGGGTAAGTGTGTGAAGGCTGTTCATGCTTCGACAGGGCTCTCCTGAGCCTAGCCGAAGGGCTCAGCACGAACGGCTTTCTCATAATCCAACTGCGGTTTTTAGGTTCATCGTTAGCCCTGTAGCCGGTTCTGTCGTATTAGCTCCAGTAAAAGCGGGCGTTTGCTTGACATGAAAGCCCAGTCAGGCAAACACGCCAGTTGGAATCAATAAGGATAGAAATGTGCCTATGGGGGTTCGCCAAATAAGGCACGAACCGGCTCATTATTTTTTAAACAGCGTAATGGATTGAGATCCATCATCAATGGTTAAGCGGTAACGCCCTAATACACTCATCCCCAACAACTTGTTTTTCCCCAATAGTGCGTCCGCAATGAAGGCCACCTCTACATTTTCAACGCTTTCTCCGGCTATTTTCATTTCCTGCAACATGCCTATTTTTGCTTCGGCCTGGCCATTCGCAGTCTGCATTGTTTTTTGAATAAACGGGTAATCGGCCAAGCCTAATTCAGCTATCAACGAGTCCGGCAAAACGACTAAATCCGCCCCGGTGTCGATTACCATATCTATAGTCTGCCAGACTCTGCCATTGCCGGAGAGGGATACGGAAACCATAATATGACTGCCTTGGAGACGGGTCGGCAAAACTATATGATTGGGTTCATCTTGTTTTTTATTGATAATAACGATGCGTTCAATCTGTCCTGTGGCAGTGCGGCTGATGATATGATTGAATGAAGTCAAGAGCTGTTGAAGTTGCTGCTCCAAACTGCCGCTGGTAGTGATTTTTTCTTCATTTTGAGTATTTTCCAGGCCAGTGATCTGAATTTTCATCCGGCTTTGCAGTGACAGGATTTGCTTAAACAGATCGTCAGACTCTTCCGCCGTTTGAGCAGTGGCGCTTAGTACCGCCAATACTAAGCCCGCAAGACCTAATAATCCCCGTGGTTTAATAAACCCGGTGAGGGTGGCAAAAGTTGTCATTGGCCTTCAATCCGTCTATTCATTCAGGTCACTTAAGTGATCGGTTACATTAAAATAACACACAAAATATTTAAAAAAGCCAATTTTAATTGACTGTCATAAGTAGTGTTCTAAATTCAAGTGGTATGGGCGCCGTTTATGTTTAACTGAATTATTCATGCTCATCCCTGATAACATTTAAATTTGGCTTTAGAAATATCCTGTTTAATTTGATTATTTCACTAACTGGTGAGCAGCAAATTCAGCGGCTCTTTGAGAAACGAAGCAGCCTATAATAAGGGGATAATACTCATACCTTATAACTACGGTGATGCATTGGAGGAAATTAGTTGTATCCTTTGATTGGCTCCGCCGAAGGTGAGTAAGTATAGGGCGTATCGTATGTTGTTGTGATTAAGCGTTGATAATGAAATCAAAAACCAGCCGTAACTCTTATAAAAAATGTGTTTGCTTGTTTTGTTTAAGTAACTTTATCCTGGGATTGGACACTGCAACGGCTAGAGACGGCGCTAGAGCCCACCCCATTAAAAAAATAGACACCACTCCCAATAATCGCGATGAAGACATTTGGACCTTTACCCTGGAGTCCAATACCTATCGTAGTACGGTCTATTTAAGCCCGGTGCTGGATTTCTCCTCAAGAAATGGCTGGGACATACAGATTGCCTCCTATAATATACCCGCGTACGGCGGAGGCGCTCAGAACTACGAATGGGACAGCTATATCAACCTGTCGAAGACCTTCGATATTAACGCCCAATTTAAAGCGCTGTTAGGAACCCAGAACGGCACTACTTTATTTTCAACGCAACGGCAGTTTCATAACGTGGAATACGCCTTGGCCCTCTATCAGCCTATTCCTGCCGCCAATATCCACGCAGGCCCCTACTGGGCAAATAAGGCGCTCTCTACCACCACGGATGTATTCGCCTATACCGCGGGGTTTGGCGTGGAACTCATCAAGAACAAGCTGGCGGTTCAGGGAGATTATTTTAGCGGTCACAGCAATGTCTCCGGCGCTATTGTCAATGTGCTTTATCGAATCCTGCCTCAAGCTCAAGTCTATATCGGCGTGGGCGTGCCTGAAACACATTCCGGCAATGAATTTTACGGCACCGTGGGTTTCAGCGTATTTTCAAAAGCAAGCGCTGAAGAGGTTGACCCCCCCACAGTGGAGCAGTGAGCCGATTGGCCGCAGTTATTCATAACCGTGGCTACGGCAAATTTGACACTCTTACACGTATCTATTGACTCTGTTGGACAGGTAAATTTTTTTAATCTACCAAAAAGGCTAATTGCCATATGTTGCATCATCTCAAGGTTCGTCCACGACTGACAACTGCTTTGCTGGTTATAGGCATAATTCATTTCTTCCTGTTGCCGGAAAGCTGGCGAACCGTTACGAAATTATTAACGGCCTGGGATTTTGGCATCTTCCTTTACCTGATACTGATAAGCATCATGATGGGTAAATCGGATATAGCTACCATACGAGCGCGAGCGACCGCAGAGGATGAGGGGGCTTTAATAATTCTTGTCTTCACCGTTATTTCTGTCATGGCAAGTCTGGTGGCCATTGTGGCAGAACTGGCAACTGCGAAAGCACAAACCGATACTTCTCATGTTCACATTATCCTGACGGGAATTACCGTTGTCTTATCGTGGATGTTTATGCAAACCATGTTTGCACTGCATTATACCCATGAATATTACAATCGCCATGCAAGAACCAACAATGGAGGACTGGAATTCCCCGATGACAATCTTCAACCCGATTATTGGGATTTTATTTATTTCTCCTTCATAATTGGCACAGCAGCACAAACCGCTGACATTAATATCACTTCGCAATCCTTTCGCCGGCTGGTAACACTTCATTGTGTCATTGTATTTTTTTTCAACATAACGATTTTAGCGTTGACGGTCAATATAGGCGCCAGCCTCCTCTAATAAATAACGTCTCAGGAGTCCACCGCCTTGCCCAACCAATGGGTGAACCTGAGAAAGCCCTTCATGCTTCGACAGGGCTCTCCTGAGCATAGCCGAAGGGCTCAGCACGAATGGCTTTCTCATGTTCCAACTGCGGTTTTTAGGATCAAGGCGCTGTAATGGGTGACAGCCGAAACAAAGAAGGTCGATTTTCCCGCTTTTGATCCACGACAACCCAAGGGCGCAGCTCTTGATCAATCGCCAGACCTTCGGGTTTCACTATTTCCTTGGGCAGTTTCCAATAGGCACTTTCACGCACCTTAACCTCTTCCGGCTTCAGCTTCCCTTCCAGCCTGATTAATAATGCGCTTTCGTCGGATAACAGGTAAACGCGTCCATCCGGCCCCAAGGTAATGTCGCTCCCGTCTTTTGCAAGCTTGCTAAGGCTCTCTGCAAATTCCCAGACCTTCAGCGCCACTAATCGTCCTTTGGCGGGAAACGTAAAGGCCTTGCCCGGCTTGAGGAAAGTCTCAGAACTGTAACCGATAGCTCCCTCGTTTTCAGGACCGAATTCCACCAGCAACGACGGTTTCTTCTCCTTGAGCAGCAATACATGACCTTGCCGCAACAGGATCATGCCTTCGCCCCGCGAATTAGGCTCTGCCTGCCAGGACTTGTTCAAGTTATGAAGAGTGGTAGGGTCAAGTTGGAAAGATGCCACCTGCTTGCTCAAATCCTTGTCCAGGCAGCGAACCTGCGCGGTTACCTCGGCGAGCAGGCAGACATTGCCGAGACCATCCAGTGCAATCGCTTCCCATTGGGAGAACTCATGTGTCTTCCCGTCTACCAGACTGCTTGCATCCAGCGCTCGTATATTAGGCGTACCTGAAGAAAGCGTCCGGCTGAACCGGGCGATCTGATAGTCCGAATCGCCCACGGCGAGAAAATCAATTTCCGGAGCATCCTCCAAAACCAAAGCAAGCCCTGAAAGCTCCGTAACAAGCATTTGGTAAGACGTTTCTATACTCAGTCTTTGACCGGGTTGGAGGCCATCAACCACCGAAAATCCAATGCCGGAAAAACTACCGGCAAAGAGAGCGGAGGCGAGCATTACCATGAACTTGGTGCTTTCCCGGATATTCTTCCCATCTATGCGCATCAGTTGGAATGAACAGGATGTGCCGGCATTCCGGCCGTTTCCCATGCCCATGACTCAGCGATTCCCCATTTGCCGGGTAAGCGTTTCGTAGCGCTCTTTCGCATAGTCTGACATTTCCTTTTCTCGTTGGAGGTCTTGCCGCTCCGGGGGCGCCAATTGCGCGTTAAGCTTCCCGACCAAGTTATCCCGGACTTCTTGAATCTTGTCCTTGAGCGGCCCAGCCTCTCCCGTTCCATAAAGCAGTGTCAGATATTTGCCAAGTTGGGTGCGGAAACGCGTGTCCAGCTCCGGCATGCCGAAGAGCTTGTCAAAAAGCAGGCGCGGAGCTTTGGCGACATCCGAATAGGAATAGCTGCGGGCAGGACCTCCAGGGCTATCGTAATCAAAAGTATTGTCCATATCCCAGGTTATCAGCTTCCATTTGCCGCTGGGTTCATGCCAGTAAAGAATGTCGTTGTTAAAATTGCCGTAAGCGCTGTCCCAGTGGCCGACTGTTGCCGCGGCCACGGCGTAATTCATCACGCTGTCCAGATCCAGCACAGCGCCCAGCGCCGCGGGGTCAGCAGCGGCGTCGATATGCGTCTTCAAGCCCTTAGCGCCGGTCAGCAACTCGGCAAGCCTGGATTTTTGGCCGGCATCCTGATCGTCGTATTTCTTGCCGTTGATATACTCCGGCTCCAGGCAGTCCGGCGTTAACCCGCGCTCCCCTTTGAGAGCGCACCCGTGGGTCATCGATAAAAAGGTGGGCTTGGAATCATCGTAGCGCATCCGGAAGAAGCCTTTGTCTATGGGTTCGGCGATGAGATAGGCGCGGCGGAAGCGATTATTGCACTGTCTGTCCTTATCGCTGGCGCATAACTGGAACTCCACGGCCGTATAAACGCTGCGGTATACCGGAGCTCCCCTAAGGGTCGTGGGCGTTACCTTTTCAGCCTGCGCCGCAGCCCAGCTTGCGGTGTATTCGCGGGCCAGCAGGCCATTGCCGGAATCATTTAGTCCGCTGGAGTCATTGTAACTGCGCCGCAGGCTGAGTTCATCAAGGCCGTGCACTTTCCGGTTCTTTAGGGCGGCTTGCGTAGCCGCGTCGTATTGCATCTCGCGCCAGCCTTCGCCGCCCTGCCTGGTGTAAACCTTGTTCACCTTGTCGAAGGCGACGCTGAACTGCAAACGAGGAATACAGCGCGAGGTGTTTCCCCGCACCCGCATAGCGACGTTCTTCAGCACCAGCCCGTCCAGAACGAAATAGCGGACATGTCCCCATTTGACATTATCTTTCTTAACGCAGCCATTATTTTTTTCATCGTCATGGAGCTGGTTCCAAACGGCTTGATTCATCTTGATGTAGAGATGATGAATCTTACTATCGAACAAATTGCTTTCGGTCAAATCCCAGAGCGCTTGTCCTGTGAGCTCCTGGGCCGGTTTTGCATTGGCAGGTTTTGCCTGAATAGGGCTTGTGCCGAATATTGCTGTGAGTGCGGCGGCGATTAATACAAAATGAATAAACCGGCAAGTGTTGAAGCCTTTTAGGGACATGTCCTTAAAGTGCGGAATGCTTGGGGTCAAACTTGACTGATCTAAAGGTTCATCGGTTCTAGACATGAGAGTTACTCCTTAAACTGGCTCGGACGTTAACATCGCGATCCAGGCAACCTACAAACAATAACAAAAATGTATGGGCTAACTGTCGACGATGGTAACTTAGGATAATAGAATGGTCACGTATGCATCTTAAGCTAAGTCAGATGAAATTTTTAGTATTACATTATTCTACTTTGTCAGATTATGCATCAGCGCGTCGTACTCGTCTGGAAGCAGGTATCAAGCGCCATTGATGGCAGGCATAAATCTATCCATGGAGTCTGGATTCATGCGGGGCAGAATAGCCCTGGGTGACTCCATGCCCGAATGATGATCATGGAAAAATAGTGATGATGTAATCTGACAAAGTAGCCTTAACTGTAAGCGCCGCTGTAACAAGTTATTATTGAGTTCGAGTATCGTTTTACTTCTTTCAACCTCAGTTGTGAAAAATCAACGCTCAGACTTAACTCAAACGAAAAAACTTTCCCGTACCCATTACCCATGCCCGACTTTGATCCCACTTACGGATATAACCTGGAGCAATTGCTGCACATTAAACCACCGCCGCGGCCGGAGGGTTTCGCTGCATTCTGGCAGGCTCGCCATGCGCGCGCCATGAAGCTGAACCCGCGTCCGCGCCTCAACCATTACGGCGGATTTCATTCCGATTACGAGTGTCATGACTTCAGTTACCGCAGCACCGATA
This sequence comes from Methylobacter sp., assembly GCA_028716975.1. Classification (GTDB taxonomy): domain Bacteria; phylum Pseudomonadota; class Gammaproteobacteria; order Methylococcales; family Methylomonadaceae; genus Methylobacter_B. Next base: position 15,328 of record JAQUOU010000012.1, read on the forward strand.
ATGTAGAGATAGGCGGGTGGGCGTTGACTCCCAAACGGATGCCGGTAACACGCGGCGTGATAGTGGGGCATGGTTACGGCGGACGTGATGGACCGGATTTTGATCTCCCGATTTCCGGCGCGGCCTTCTTATTTCCCTGTTTTCGGGGCTTATCCCGGAGCCGGCACTGGCCGATTTCCGATAATCCCAGCTATCACGTGCTGCATGACATCGACAAACGCGACCATTACATTCTGGGCGGATGTGTAGAAGACTTGTGGCTTGCGGTGTCCGCTGTGTTGGCGCTGTTTCCAGCCGCGGCAGGTCATCTGGCTTATCTCGGCATCAGTTTCGGCGGCGGTATCGGCGCCTTGGCGCTGCCGTGGGATTCGCGCATTCAGCGCGCCCATTTTAATGTGCCCAGTTTCGGTAATCATCCATTACGGCTGCAATTGCCGACTTGGGGCAGCGCGGCGGCAGTGCAGAATTATCAACGAACGCACGGTAATATTCTTGCAACATTAAGTTATTATGATGCAGCAGTTGCCGCCCAAAGCATTCAGATACCTGTGCATGTGGCGGCGGCACTGGCTGACCCGGTGGTGGCTCCTCCGGGACAATTCAGCATTTACAATGCGCTGCCAGGGAGAAAAAAGCTATTCGTGCTTGACAGGGGACATTCCGATTACCCCCGCCAGGCTGCCCAAAAAAAAGCATTATTGTTGGAGTTACAGGAATTTTTCAGCGATTTATGAACCGCGAGTATTACTGCTGGCACAGCCCTCGCTTAGGGAGAAACATGGAATTGCTGGTGTTTGGCCATGCAGGGGCTAAGGTATTGGTATTCCCGACCCGTGACGGGCGCTTTTATGAATATGAAAATCTTGGGCTTGTCCATGCCCTGGCGCATAAAATCGACGCCGGACACCTGCAATTGTATTGCGTAGACAGCATAGATCAGGAGACTTTTTACTGCTGCTGGCGGCATCCGGCTGAGCGAATCCAACGCCATATCCAGTTCGAGGAATACATTCTTAATGAAGTCATGCCCTTCATGGCCGGCAAAAACCCGCATCCCTGCACCATCGTTCAGGGTTGTAGCCTGGGCGCCTTCCATGCCACTAATATTGCCTTCCGTCATCCTCATCTTTTTCAAAAACTGTGTGCATTTTCAGGCCGTTATGATTTGACGATGCCTGTGGATCACTTCCCAAACCTGTTTGACAACTACTACGACGAAAACATCTATTACCACACTCCCACCCACTTTCTTCCCCAGCTTGAATGCGAATGGCGGGTACAGCATTTACGAAGGCTTGACATAGTGCTCACCATCGGCAAAGAGGATCCGTTTCTCGGCAATAACCACCATCTGAGCGGTATATTACGGCGCAAAGGCATCTGGCACAGCCTGCACGAGTGGGATGGACGCGCTCACCGCGGCAGCTACTGGCGGCAAATGGCGCGCCTTTATGTGTAACAAAATTACAGTGAATGGTCATTGGGTTTCCCTGAAAAAATAGTTTTGCAGGCTGGATTTAAGATTACGTGATTTGCATTTTCTGGCTGAACAGATTCATGCCCGCCAGAGTAATTTCATTAGAAGGCACTGTTTTCAGTATCGAAATAATTTATCTGTAGTCGCACTATCAAAATGACGGCTGTGCTCAGTCATGATCTGCCCTTCGGCATGCGCATACGCTTTGCAGATAAGCCTATCGAAATCACCGTATTAACCGATTTGGCAATCCCGCTGTAGCGATTATGATCGCTATAATGAAGAATATTCAAAATAAGCTTTTGCAAAAATAGCGCCTCCTTAAAGTATTTCGATTGACATTTTCTCTTTTAATCTTAAAATATCATCCATACAGATGGTATATAGATGTTTAGGAGATGGTAAATGGTTAATAAGAACGTACATGAAATTCATCCGAAAGTTTCAAAGGCAAGCGACACCGAGAAAATTACGATTAATCTCGGACTCGTCGATCTGGGACAAATTGACCTGCTGGTGCAGGAAGGTTTTTACTCCAACCGGACCGACCTGATTCGCACAGCGATCCGTAACCAGTTAACCGCGCATGCTGAAGTGGTTCGCCAGACTGTCGCCCGCAAAAGCCTGGTGCTTGGACTGCAGCATTATTCGCGCGCCGACCTGGAAGCAATGCAGAATACAGGTCAGAAACTGCAGATCCAGGTGCTGGGCCTAGCCAGCATCGGCGACGATGTTTCGCCGGAACTGGCGCTGGCCACAATCGAATCGCTGGTTGTTCTTGGTGCGCTGCATGCCAGCCCTGCCGTTAAAAGCGCCCTCGCCGGACGTATTCGCTAACTTCAACTTGGGATACCCTCAATGAAAATCAATGAAAATATGTTAAAGGGAATGCGCGAAGCTGCTGCCCTGATGCAAAAAAACGGCCTTGGCGCCGCAACCGAAAAAATTCAGCAGGCGCTGAAAGGCTGGATGCCCGCAGATACTTCCGCCTCCTCGTCCCGACCAATCCGTGAGATCAATCCTGCGCCTAAGGCGCCGGCCCATAATATGGACAGGATGGTGCCGGAGTTGCTGGCTCGGATGGGCGCCCCTGCAGAGCTGAATGATCCTCGCTTTGAGATGCCGGCCTTCGCGCCAAAAGGTGATATGCAAGAGGAGGGCAGTGCGCTCGCGCCGGGAAAATTTTTGTCCGGCTCCTTCACTAATCATGCGGGCACCCGCGCTTACAAGCTGTATGTCCCCACCGCTTATCACGGCCAAGCACTGCCGCTGGTGGTTATGCTGCACGGCTGCACTCAGAACCCCGATGACTTCGCCGCCGGTACCCGGTTGAATGTGATTGCCGAGGAAAAGCCTTGCCTGGTGCTCTACCCGGCACAGGCACAATCGGCGAACTGCTCGAAATGCTGGAATTGGTTCAACACTGGCGATCAGCAGCGCGGCCAAGGCGAGCCATCCATCATCGCAGGAATGACACAAGAGATTATTACCACCTACCACGCCGATCCGGCTAAGGTTTACATAGCCGGCCTATCCGCAGGCGGTGCGATGGCGGTCGTCATGGGCACCACTTACCCCGAGCTTTACTCCGCAGTCGGCATTCACTCCGGCTTGCCGTATGCCGCGGCTCAGGACTTGCCGTCGGCCCTGGCGGCCATGAATGGAGCCAGCGCACCGGCCACAGATAAGCGCCTTAAAGCGATACCGGTCATCGTATTCCATGGCGATCGCGACAAAACGGTTAATCCGGGAAATGGTGATCGCATTATAACCCAGTCAATACCTCAGCAAACTGCGATGCAGATTAGGAAAGGGCGAGCCGGGACTGGCCATGCTTATACGCAAACAGTACACCAAGATGCTAACGGCAGAGTGATAGCGGAACATTGGCTAGTGCATGGTGCGGGTCACGCGTGGTTCGGTGGCAGCAGCCGCGGGAGTTATACGGATAGCAACGGCCCCGACGCTTCGCTGGAAATGATGCGCTTTTTTGCGACGCAATCGAAGCCTTCAAGTTGAGTTGATAGCGAGCTGCCGCTTTTTCCCAATCGGTGGGTAAGTCGGGCATGAGGCGGCGAGCCACTCCACCGTGAAAGGCGCATGCAGCTTTCAAACCTCCTTCTGGAATAATGGATCAGGCCATCAAACAATCAGCACTCTGAAGCCACGGAAACCCTATCACTTAAGAGAAGCAAGGGGAATAAAAATTCAAAACCGCAAGAGTCAGTCCAACGATAAAATCGACAACTTCCATCAAATATATTCTTGCGGGATTTTTCGTATATTTTGAGACCCAGTAACGTAGAATAAGAATCGGACAACCCCAATAAATATAATCTCCGTTGTCTGCTTATTTCACTTGGAGAACTCAAATGGCTATCTCAAATCGAAGTATCCATCACTTAACCAAAAACATGATTGCATTAATCCTGGCAGGGGGACGTGGCTCACGATTAATGAATATGACTGATTGGCGGGCAAAACCGGCAGTACCTTTCGGCGGCAAGTTTCGCATTATTGACTTTCCATTATCCAACTGCGTCAATTCCGGCATCCGCAAAATCAGCATTTTGACCCAGTACAAGGCGGATTCGCTGATTCGCCACATCCAGCAGGGCTGGAGTTTTATGCGGGGTGAATTCGGTGAATATGTTGATTTAATGCCGGCGCAACAACGAATAGATGAGACCAGTTGGTATAAAGGCACAGCCGATGCCGTTTTCCAGAACATAGACATTTTGCAAACACGCAAGCCGGAACACATCTTGGTGCTGGCCGGCGATCACATTTATAAAATGGATTATGCCGCCATGTTAGCTGACCATATTGAAAAAAATGCCGATTTAACCATCGGCTGCATTGAAGTGTCGCTGGCCGACGCCAGCGCCTTTGGGGTCATGGATGTCGACGCCAACCGGCGCGTGAAAAGCTTCATCGAAAAACCCAAAGAGCCGCCGCTGATGCCCGGGCGCTCCGATACCGCCCTGGCCTCGATGGGCATTTACATCTTCAACGCCCATTTCCTGTTTGAGCAATTGATTAAAGATGCCGACACCAAAAGCTCCGGCCACGACTTCGGCAAGGACATCATTCCGTCGGTGATCAAAAAATACCTGGTCAACGCCTATCCCTTTTTAGACCTGCAAAGCGGGGAGCAAAGTTACTGGCGGGATGTGGGCACCATCGATGCTTATTGGTCAGCTAACATGGAATTGATTGGCGTAAAGCCTGATTTGAATTTATATGACACTACCTGGCCGATATGGACTTATCAGGAACAAACGCCGCCGGCCAAGTTTGTTTTCAATGATGACGAACGCCGCGGTCAGGCGGCGGACTCCATGATTTCAGGAGGATGCATTATATCGGGTTCAACCATCATACATTCTTTGATCTTCTCAAATGTCAAGGTGAAATCGTATTCGGTCGTAGAGGACAGTATTCTATTGCCGCAAGTCGAGATCGGCCGCTATTGCCGAATTACCAAAGCTATTCTCGAGAAAAGTTGCATCGTGCCGGAAGGAACCATCATTGGTGAAAATCTTGAGGAAGATAAAAAAAGGTTTTATGTCAGCGAAGGTAAGGTCGTGGTCGTAACACCCGAAATGTTAGGGCAAAAATTACATTATATAAGATAGCTATTTTCGCCCGAAGTAGGGCAGGTTAAGGAATTAGCCTGCCTATGCAGGTTGTTTGTAACGGATGCATTTAGTGGGCTCTGGCGTTCATGCAACCCCTAAAAAGGCTATTGCCTGGTAAATACTTAAGCGCAAGCTTTGCTAACCAGCTATTCCCTCAGCTTGTTCAGTGAATTGGCAAGGGCACAGCGTGGTTCGGCAAAGTTATGTACCTTTCGGGCTTGCTCAACCTCGACCTCGATGTCATGATCGTAGAGCGAGGCTGATTAGGCATTCGTTGTCTTTTCTAACGGAGGCATGAGAAAGACTGATACGGAAACCGGTAATTATTAGACGTCGTTTTAGAATTTTTAACTATGTTACTTGATTTTTCGCTTGGTCAAACGCTGATCATTGCAGCATTGTTCGTCTGGGCTGGCTTTGTACGGACGGGTCTTGGTTTTGGCGGCGCCGCGTTAGGTTTGCCGCTAATGCTGTTCGTACACAATGATCCCCGTTTGTGGCTACCGCTTATCGCTACGCATTTACTGTTTTTTTCCGCTTTAACATTGCGTACCCGCTTGCATAATGTTGACTGGCGGTATTTACGGCAGTCTTCACTTTATATTATTCCCCCCGCCATCGTAGGCGTATTCGGATTGGTGAGTCTGCCGATACTGTGGCTGAACGTGTTCATTTATTCAATCACTCTGCTTTATGGATTGATATGGTTATTCAACCGCACCATTGTAAGCCGCCAAAGCTGGATAGATAAGGCGCTGCTGGTTGTAGGAGGATATGTTGCCGGAACATCCTTGACCGGAGCACCCTTAATGGTAGCCGTATACATGCGTAATGTCAGCAAGGAGCAATTACGCGACACCTTGTTTGTGCTATGGTTCATCCTGGTAAGCATCAAAATGACGACGTTCATTGCACTATCTGTTGACTTGCATTTTCTAGCTGCGCTGATGCTGATACCGGTTGCCGCAATTGGACATATGCTGGGCTTGAAAGCGCATAACGCCATTATGCGCAATGATTTGCTATTTAAGCGCTGGATTGGCGGCGGCCTGGTGATTGTTAGCGCCTTGGGGTTGTGGCATTTAATAGGCCTTGTACCAACACTGTCTCGCTAATAAGCTGTTCATCTAGTCCTTTGTGATTTTAGCTGAACATTCAGCCATTCTTAGCTCTTGTCGTTCGATACGGCTTTACTGTTTTTGTCGATCAGCATTTGAATGACACTGTCAATCGAGCCTGTTTTCGCAATTTCCTGGTCAAAAGTAGTGCGATAGTTAGTCACCAGGCTGACGCCTCCAATTATGATGTCATAGACCTTCCACTCGCCTTGTTCATCTAACACCATGCGATAGCTGACGTCGACATGCTGCTGTCCAGGTTGATTTACCACCGTTTTTATAAGGGTCTTGCCATCGTCTTTGTCATCGTTATTAGGGCTGAAGGTGATGCTCCAATCTTTATATTCCAGAAATGCCCGGGTATAGATGCGTACCAGCAAGGTTTTAAACTCCTTCATGAAACGCTGTCTTTGGTCAGGGGTGGCATTGCGTATATTTTTGCCTAATACCAGTTGCGACACTTTGGGCATGTCAGCGAATTGGGTTACGATCCCGTCAACAAATTGAACCGCCTTATTAAAGTCATTTTGATAGGCGGGTTGTTTTAAAGTCTGTCTGATTTGTTCCGAGCTTTTTTCAATGATCTGCCGGGCTGGGGCAATATCCTCGGCGGCAAGCGCAACAGAAGAGAGGATGATAAAACTGAAAAAAGAGATCAGTAGCGATAATTGTTGCTTTTGAAACATAGAAATCTCCAAAAAAAATATTAGAGCCTGTTAAAAATTAACCAGTTTCATGGCTTGGTTTCGGATTTATCTTAACCCATGAACTGGCAGGATTCTTCTTGTAAATGTGTAAGTTTAGAATTAAACCGCTTGCTCAAACTTCAGCCGGTACAGGGGCGCTTATCAATAGGCGCCACCATCAATGCCTATGTTTGTCACGGATATCGCTGTACTGCCCCGTCTTACCTTCTACGTTATATCCTCCCAGGATACACATCTCAATAAATAGTAAAAGTAGAGACCGTGTAAAAATGTAATCATCAATAAAAACCGGACACTTTACGGGGGCAGCCTTCCTAATAAATGCACGCTGCAGAGGCTGGTCAAGAAAGCGACTGACGGCCGCCATACCCTGGAGACTTGATTAGTTCCTGCAAGCCGGGGACTGCGGCAGCGGTAATCACGATTGCAGCTTGGCGGAACATGCCGCCCTGAATACAACCGCGCTGGCTCCGGCCTAGCCACTACTTGACAAAGGTAGCTGGAGCTCAATTCCTGCCTAAACCAACGAAGCCTGCTATCCCGTTTTGACGGTTTCTCTAAAGGCTATAAGTTAGGACGGATTGTAGCTGATAGTAAGCCCGCCCGGCTTGGCGTGATCACCGTGTAAAACGACGCCGCGATGATTGGCGGCCAAGTGCCGCAGAATTTTGTAAATGTGTTCAATTTGATCGGGCGCCTCAGCTTTTTCTGCCAATAACGCCAGTCCCAGAGGCTGTTCCGCGTTTTTCAAAACGGCCAGAATTTTTCGTTGCAATCCCACTAGCGTCTCAGCGGCTTTTTTACCTGCTTCCACGCCCGGTTGATTATATGCATTTATGTTTACAAGCGAGGCATAGAACCCGACGGCCCGCTCGAACAGGGCAATAAGAGCTCCGACCGTATGGGCATTGACCTGGGGAATTGTCACCGTAACCGAATCTCGATGATTCTCATAAAGCGCCTGCCGCGTCCCCTGTAAAAATCCGGATAAAAAATCACCGGATGTCACATCAGGTTCCACTTTGATTGATGGCCCTTTCCGGTCTTCCAACACTTCTATAAAAACAGCAAAAAAGTTCGCCACCCCTTCCCGCAGTTGCTGCACAAAAGCATGCTGGTCCGTGGAGCCTTTGTTACCATAAACTGTAAGGCCCTGATGCACCGTTTTACCGTCCAGATCTTTTTCTTTGCCCAAAGACTCCATAACCAATTGTTGCAAATAACGTGAAAACAGCAGAAGGCTGTCTTTGTAAGGCAGAACCACCATGTCTTTCCCGCCCTTGGCATTGCCCGCGTAATACCAGGAAAGAGCTAACAAAGCGGCTGGGTTCCGCCTGATTTCGGGGACACGTGTTGCTATGTCCATTACTTTGGCACCCTTTAATAACTCCCGGACATTGATCCCAAGTAAAGAGGCGGACAATAACCCTACCGATGACATTTCAGAAGTGCGGCCGCCTACCCAGTCAAACAGGGGAAATTCAGCCAGCCAACCTTCAGTTCGCCCCAGTTCATTCATTTTGCTGTTCAACATCGTGACTGCAACGGCATGGGCAGCAAAGTTCAAGCCTTGTTGCTCATAGGCGTGCTTTACTTCGAGCATGCCGTTACGCGTTTCGGGCGTACCGCCAGATTTGCTGGTGACAATAACCAGGGTGGAGTTAAGCCGGCCGTTTAGGCGGTTGAGGATGTGATCGATGCCGGCGGGATCCGTATTATCGATGAAATGTATAGTCAGCGGTGGAAACGCGGCGGCCAATGCTTCATCCACGAACTGCGGCCCAAGAGCCGAGCCGCCAATCCCAATAGAAAGCACATCCGTGAATTTAGGAGCTTGAGGAGGATGAACACTACCGTTGTGCACTTTCTGGACAAAAGCCTCAATCTGATCCAGATTGTTTATGATTTCATTTTTTAGAGCCGGGGGCGCTAATTCAGGGTTACGCAACCAGTAATGACCCACCATCCGGTTTTCGTCCGGGTTAGCTATTGCGCCTTGTTCCAGTGCAGCCATGTCTTTAAAAGCTTGTGCGAATTTTGGTTCCAGGGCTGTTACCAGATGTTCATCAAAACGCATCCGGCTGACATCCAGATATAGATCCAAACCTTCATCATAATATAGCCAATCCTGATAACGTTGCCAGAGTTCTTGAGTATTCATAAGTGATGTATTCCTATGTTGTAATGTTTAAAGGAAAAATTATTGAATTAACCCCTGTGCTCCGCCTGACTCTGTTGGGATCTGACGTTAAGCAAAAAGCTATAAAATGACAGCGAACTTCGCGCCCCTACGATGATCGCATACTGTATATTTGTCTATCGAATGCTCAGTACGGCCAGTGCCACTGATCTTCTTCCTTGCGGTCGATACCATGCTCATAAGCATAATTGCGGCACTCGATCTGCAGGTCGCGCAATTTTTGCTTCACATGAGCGCCGGACACCAGTAAAGCCGGAATCCGGTTAATGGCGTCAATGGCCAGGCTGAAACGGTCGGTTTCGTTTTGAATCGCCAGTTCCAATGGAGTGTTGATGCTGCCTTTTTCCTTATAACCGCGCACATGCAGGTTGGCATGGTTATTACGGCGATAAGCCAGCCGATGAATTAACCAGGGATAGCCATGAAAGTTGAAAATGACCGGTTTATCCACGGTGAACAGGCTGTCAAAATCGCGATGTGAAAGCCCGTGCGGATGCTCGCCGCTGGGCACTAACTTATATAAATCAACCACATTGATAAAGCGTATTTTGAGCTGAGGAAAGTTTTCACGCAATAACACGGTTGCCGCCAGGGCCTCCTTGGTAGGAATATCACCGGCGCTGGCCATCACCAGATCCGGTTCCTGACCCGCATCGTTGCTGGCCCATTCCCAGATGCCAATGCCTTTGGTGCAGTGTTTGATCGCTGCGTCCATATCCAGGTATTGCAGGTGTTTCTGCTTGTCCGACACAATGACATTAATATAGTCGGTGCTTTTGAGACAATGATCGGCGACAGAAAGCAGGCAGTTTACGTCCGGTGGCAGATATATGCGGGTCACGGACGGACTCTTGTTCACGACCAGGTCAATAAAGCCCGGATCCTGATGGGTAAAGCCATTATGGTCCTGCCGCCAGACTGTAGACGTAATCAGCAGGTTAAGGGATGACACCGCCGCGCGCCAGGGCACTTCCTTGGACATGGCGAGCCATTTGGCATGCTGGTTGAACATGGAGTCAATGACATGCACAAAGGCTTCGTAAGTGGAAAAGAAACCGTGACGCCCGGTGAGCAAATAACCTTCCAGCCAGCCTTCCAGTGTGTGCTCGGACAGCATTTCCATTACCCGTCCCTCAGGGGAAAGTTCGCCGCCGTCAGTGTCTTCCGGTAAATAGTCCGCCAGCCAGGTTTTCTTGCTGGCCTCGTAAATGTCATCGAGTTTGTTAGAAGTGTTTTCATCCGGACCGAACACGCGAAAATTATGCATGTTTTCACTCATAATATCGCGCAGGAACTTGCCTAAAGGCCGCGTATTCTCTGCTGTGGCTTTGCCCGGGCTGGCCAGCGCCAGCGCATAATCCTGGAAATCAGGCATCCGCAAGGCTTTGCGTAATAGTCCGCCGTTGGCGTGCGGGTTTGCACTCATGCGCCGTGCTCCTGTTGGCGCCAGTGCTTTAAGTTCGGGGACTAATCTACCGGACGCATCAAACAATCCATCAGGTTTATAACTGCGTAGCCACGCTTCCAGTATTTTCAGGTGAGCTGGATTTTCTTTCACACTTGAGAGCGGCACCTGATGCGAACGCCAAAAACCTTCCACTTTATGACCATCTACTTCTTTGGGGCCTGTCCAGCCTTTCGGGCTGCGTAACACGATCATAGGCCAACGCGGCCGCGCCGGAATTCCGGTACGGCGTGCTTCTGCCTGGATTCTGCGTATTTCCAGCACGCACTGTTCGAGAACGCCGGCCATTAGCCGATGCATAGTCTCGGGGTCGTCGCCTTCTACAAAGTAGGGGGTATAACCGTAACCCTGAAACAACTGTTCCAGTTCCTCATGAGAAATGCGCGATAATAGGGTCGGATTGTTGATTTTGTATCCGTTCAGATGCAATATCGGCAATACGGCCCCATCCCGGACAGGATTAAGGAATTTATTGGAATGCCAGGAGGTAGCGAGCGGGCCGGTTTCCGATTCGCCATCGCCGACCACTACCGTCACTAACAAATCCGGATTATCAAAAGCGGCTCCATAAGCATGAGAAATGCTGTAACCCAGTTCTCCGCCTTCATGAATTGAACCAGGTGTTTCCGGCGTACAGTGACTGCCAATACCGCCGGGGAATGAAAACTCCTTGAAAAACTGTAACAGTCCCTCTTCATCTTCGCCTTTATTAGGGTAAATCTCAGCATAAGTACCTTCCAGGTAAACCGGTGCCAACACACCAGGTGCGCCGTGTCCAGGACCGGCCAGGAAAATAGCATTAAGGTCGTATTTATTGATCAGCCTGTTCATATGAACATAGGCAAAGCTTAGTCCAGGGCTCGAGCCCCAATGTCCTAACAGCCGGTTCTTGATATGCTCAGGCTTCAGCGGCTCTTTCAATAACGGATTGTCCAGCAGATATATCATTCCGGCCGCCAGATAGGTACAGGCGCGCCAATAGGCGTCAATGCTTTGAAGTTCTTCCCTGCTTAATGAAAAATTCGTCGTTGCAATTGTTGAGTTATTTGATGTGGTCATTAGTTAAATCTCTTGGCTATGATGGATTTACAACAAAACGTGACAATCGGGAATAAAATGGTAATCAAAGTATAGGAGAGAATCTTCCATCGAAATTATTACAATAATATTAATCAAATGAAACTGCCGGTCAGCACAGGGACACAGAGTAGCTGAGGATATAATAGCTGCTTTTTGACTTACACGACCCACGATAATCATATTCTACAAAACATAGTAAAATGGCTTAAATTCTGCAATTTTTATGAGATTAAACTTAATTCCCTTATCCTTTGAAATAAGCCGGAGAAAATCTTTATATCGCAAAAAGCAGTTGCAGAATTACTTCGTGAGGTATAAAACTATCAAATGATATTTCCCGCGATTTGGACTCTGGACTCGCGTTTTCATCCGGGCGAGTTTCGCGCAGTAGAAGGGCCTATTGACCTTGAGTGCACAAATGACGGTAGTTTCTATCAAGAACAGATGTGCGGCATATTGCCCCGATATCGCATTAAGCCATAAAAATTTCTGGAAAAGTTGCTCCCCGAACCGGACATGGCCGGTATATATTCCTGTCAGAGAGCATAAGCTGTCCCTCAAACTTGCCGTACTGAAATAAATGCGTAATCATAAATCCATTCGGTTGGATAAAGGGTTTAGCCGTGAAAGCCAGTCATTCGGAAAAACGTGAATCCCGGCTGGGACGTTGGATACCGGTCGGCTTTTATTCCGCCAATATCATCACGTGGCTGGGTATCGGTCTAGCGGCGAGCGCTTGGGATTTGCTCCCGTTAGTGTTGCTGCCATTACTGGCAGTGACGATTTATTTAGTCCGCACCGGGAGTGCCGATGAGCCCTGATTTTACGCTCCTTTTAATTACCTCAATATTCTTTGCAGTTCTCGTTGCGGGTTATATTGGCTGGCGTTTTGACGGAGCCGCTGCGGTTTCTTTCTGCATCATTTCCGGCGGATTTTCAGCGATTATGGATTTTATTTCTGCTTTTGCAGTACACAACTATGAATATCCGGGACAGTCCCGCCTTTGGGTGTTTACCTTTATTCTGTTTGGCTGGACCAGCGTATGCGGAAGCTGCCTTTTCCTGGCAGAAGGTATATTAGCCCGTCGAGGGTTTGATCTCATTACCCAAAAAAACCTTTTGTGGCAGGTGCCTATATTGACGGGGTTTATTGCTGTCCTATTGGATCTTTTTATCGATCCAATCGCAGTTAAAGCCGGTTACTGGATTTGGTTCGTTAAAGGAACGGTTTATTATGACATTCCTTTACTGAACTTTGTCGGTTGGTTTGTGTTGATGTTTCTATCTCCTTTAGCCTGGATTACCGTTATCCGGCGCCAACAATGGGGCTTTGCCGGGAAAATCCTTGGGTCTATAGCAGCTATTGCTCCACTGATAATCAGCAGTGCGTTATTATCCATCCTTCTCAATCGGGTAATTGCTGTTTTGGGTTGGCAATAGACCGTTAATTTTTTGGCAGAGTTCTATTGCGTGCTGTCAGTTTTCCTCATTAATAGATGATTTCTCAAATGGCTCACAGACTGAATTCAGGCTAAAGTCCATGCCGATATTGTTTTGATGTTTAGCTGGCCGACGAATTAAAGCTTTTTATTTAAAACAATGGTCATGCAAGCCAGACATAGTCATGATGGGATAGCATGGAAAGGCTAAAGCGTCTGGAGCCTGCCAACGGAGGGCGTTTTCAGCATGGATCCCGGACAATTACCTTGGCTAATAAGGAAGGCGAAAGCAAATGCGAATTCAGATAATTAACTTGAGAAAATATTATCTGATTGCCTTTGCGGCTACTGTTCTGACGGGAATGCCTGGAATTTCGGAAGCGACCAATAGCTATTTTGCCCATGGCTACAGCGCCCGCAGCAAGGCGCTGGCGGGCGCTACAACGGCGCTGCCTCAAGACGCATTGACGGCGGCTGTCAACCCGGCCGGAACGGCCTATGTGGGTGATCGCCTCGATGTAGAGGTAGAACTTTTCAGTCCCCGGAGGCAATTTACTGTTGAAGGAAGACCTACTCTTGCGCCCGGTTCTTTTCCTTTGAATCCTGGAACTACAGAAAGCGACAGCGAATGGTTTCCTGTGCCCGCATTTGGCTGGAGCCACAAAATCGGCGCGCAACAGTCAATCGGCATTGCGTTTTACGGCAATGGCGGTGTTAATACCGATTTTGTAGCCAAATCCAACCCCTTATGCAGTGCCGGAAGAAACGGAATCTTTTGCGCAGGGACAACGGGCGTCGATTTTGCACAGGCATTTATCGTACCGAATTACGCGCACAGTTTCAGCGCTGGCAAGTTATCGCTGGGGATTGCGCCTATTTTTGCGGTTCAGCGATTTAAAGCGCGAGGGTTGAGTACTCTGGGGCGTTTTTCCAGTGATATAAACCATCTTTCTAACCAAGGCTATGATTATTCTTATGGCGGCGGGGTTAGAGTCGGCGCTCTTGCCGAACCGATACCAGGGTTACGAATTGGCGTTTCTTACAAGAGCCGAATCTTCATGTCGCCGTTTCGCGATTATTCGGGGCTTTTTGCCGGGAAGGGGGATTTTGATATTCCGGAAAGCTTCAACTTTGGCATATCGTGGGATATAAATGACCGATTTACTACCGTTTTTGATCTGGAACACATACGTTTTAGCCAAATAAATTCTCTCGGCAATCCGTTTCTGCCCAATCTTTTTACTAGCCGGTTAGGCGATGAGAACGGTCCAGCGTTAGGACTAAGAGACATGACTATATTCAAGCTCGGCGCACAATGGCGGCAGAACCCATCCTGGACGTGGCGTGCCGGTATCAGTTATGGCCAACAACCCATCCCCAGCTCGGAGGTGCTGCTTAATACACTGGTGCCCGGCGTGCAGGAATTTCATTTGACGACAGGATTCAGTTGGGCTCCTGACAAGGATGATGAGCTGAGTTTTGCCTTCATGTATTCACCGGAAAATTCCGTTAAAGGGCCGAATCCGTTGAACCCCGGGCAGACCATAGAGCTGCAGGCGTATCAGTTATCCTTTCAATTGGGTTGGTCAAGGCGATTTTGACGACGTATTCCCCATTCATCTCGAATACATTGTATTTTTTAACACACACTTTAGGGAGGCTCTAAAAATCGCACTTCGACACTGCTCAGGAGAGCCTTGTCGAATGGGGCTTAATGCGGACGTTAGTTCATTAAAATCAGTGACTTATCCGTTCTTGCTGAGCCTGTCGAAGCATGAGCGGATAATTTTTAGAGGTTCCCTTAACTTAGTGTAGAATCCAAATAACTTGCTTTGTATACCGATTTAAACTCACTTCAGTCGCTAGGGATATATTTGGTCATTAAATAATAAATGAAGAACAACATAAACCCAAAGGCAGCGGTGCGGTCTGCGCAGTTGCGGCAGCTTTTCTCTGCCAGTAACGTGTCACTGGTAACCAGCACCCTGCTCGCGGCGATACTTACCTATATGTTGAACGGAATTATTGCATACCCTGTAGCTATTGCCTGGTTTGCTCTCATTGTTTTGATCGCTATTGCTCGGGCGATTCTTGTTAAAGCATATCAATACTCCCCTGTAGAGAATGAGACCATTACTCGTGTTTGGCTGGCGAGATTTCGCCTTGGCGTTTTGGCGGTCGGAGTGGTGTGGGGTTCGGCCGGTTTTCTGTTGTTCCCCGCTAATAGTCCGCAGCATCAAATGTTCCTGATCTTTATTCTAGCCGGTTTATCGGCTGGCGGCGTAGTGGCATTTTCGGCCGATCTGCTGAGCGCATTCGTCTTTTCTCTTACATCTCTCGCGCCCATCATCATTCGCCTGTTTATCACAGGCGACCGGTTGTTTGTAGCAATGGCCATGGCGGGCATGCTGTATCTTGGCTTCATGATCATCAGCTTGCGCCGTATTAACCGGAGCATAACCGGGAACATTGTTTTACAGCTCGACGCCGCCGAACGGGAGGAAACAATGAGAATAAGTGAGGAACGTTATCGGTTGCTGCTGAAGTATCTACCGGTTGGCATTTTTCATTATGACACGAACCTCGTCATTACTTATTGCAATGAGCGCTTCGCCGATATTCTGCATAATACAGTTGAAGGGATCGTCGGTTTGGACATGAATATCCTCAAGGATAAGTCCATTCTCATGGCTTCGAGAAATGCCCTGAAAGGCGAAAAGGTGGTTTACGAAGGCCCGTATGACGCAACTTTCAGTGATGTTCACCTATGGATAGACCTGACCTGCGCGCCATCCCGTGATGCTGACGGAAGGATCGTGGGCGGCATTGCTATTTTTCGGGATATCAGCGAGCGCAAGCAGGCGGAAGAAATGTTGCGCATTAGCGCCATCGCTTTCGAATCCCAGTCAGCAATGATTGTCACTTCTCCCAATTCCGTCATCCTGCGTGTCAACCAGGCATTTACCAAACTGACCGGCTATAGTCCCCAAGAAGCGGTTGGGCAGACGCCGCATCTGCTCAGTTCCGGCCGCCACGATAAGGCTTTCTTTGAAGCCATGTGGAGCACCCTGAAGGAGACGGGATATTGGCAGGGTGAAATATGGAACCGGCGCAAGAACGGCATGATCGTCGCCGAATGGCTGACTATTGCCGCCGTTACCACGCCTGACGGCAGCATTACCCATTATGTCGGCACCTATTTTGACATCACCGAAAACAAAGATGCAGTGGCCGAAATCCACCGCTTGGCCTATTACGACCCGCTTACCCATTTGCCCAATCGCCGCCTGCTGGAAGACCGGCTAAGCCAGCAACTGGCCGCCGCGACCCGTAATGGGTTACATGGCGCAATCCTGTTTCTGGACCTGGATAACTTCAAGACGCTCAACGACACGCGCGGCCATGATATCGGCGACCGGTTGCTGGTCGAGGTGGCTCAACGATTGCAAGCCGCCGTACGCGAAGTTGATTTCGTGGCGCGACTGGGAGGGGACGAATTCGTGGTGTTGCTGGAAGACTTGAGCGCAGATGCCGAAATAGCCGTCATGCTGAGCCAACAGGTGGGAGAAAAGCTGCTTGATGCTCTCGCCCATCCCTACCACTTCGATGACTACGAATTTCATTGCACGGCCAGCATCGGAGTTCGTCTTTATTGCGAGCAGGAGACTGCCGAAGTACTGCTCAGGCATGCCGATCTTGCCATGTATCAGGCCAAGACGGCAGGACGCAATACACTGCGTTTCTTCGATCCGGCCATGCAGGCGATGGTGACTGCCCGCGCCGATATGGAGAAAGACTTGCGGCATGCCCTGGAGCAAAATCAATTTAAGCTTTATTTTCAGCCGCAGGTGTATCACAACAACCAGATTATCGGCGCCGAAGTACTTCTGCGATGGCAGCATCCTAAGCGAGGCTTGATTTCACCGGACGAATTCATTCCGCTGGCTGAGAAAACCAGCTTGATACTTTCGATAGGTCGATGGGTACTGGAAGCCGCGGGAGCTCAACTCAAGGTTTGGGAAGGTAAAGCGCATACCTGTCATTTGCAGCTTTCCGTAAACGTCAGTCCGCGCCAGTTCCGGCAAGCCGATTTTGTCGAGCAGGTACAACAGGTATTGAACCGTAATACGATTAACCCCGCTCTCCTCAAGCTCGAACTTACGGAAACCCTGGTGCTTGATAATATCGCTGACGCTATCATCAAGATGCACGCCCTGAGAAAAATTGGCGTGCGATTTTCTCTGGATGACTTTGGTACCGGCTATTCATCGTTTTCATATCTGACGCAATTGCCGATAGACCAGTTGAAGATTGATCGCTCTTTCGTGCGCAATATCGGCTATAAAGCTACCGACGCCATCATCGTGCAAACTATTATCGGTATGGCCCACAACCTGGGGATAGAGGTGATTGCCGAAGGAGTGGAAACGGAGGCGCAACGTGTATTTCTGGAGCAGCATGGCTGCCTTGCCTGTCAGGGCTATCTATTTAGCAAGCCCATGCCCATAGAAGAGTTTAAATAGTTGAATCTGTAGCTGGTCGCGCTTGCAAATTTCGCGAACTTCACGATCCGGTGTCCGGCAAACTTCAAAACTCGAAAGTTTATTGGCTGTAGGAAGTAAGAGGTGAAATTATACAATTTCACACACTGGCAGTGGCTGTTTTCTGAAATGCTTGGACCTAAAATAATTAAATCCTGAAAGCATCTATTTTTCGGCTAGAAGAATTTACATTTATGTAAATTCTTCTAGCCGAATTACCGATAGCTACTCTCTTGCACAGGATCAGGTGATAAGAGAGTGAGATTTTTCAGCTATCCCTTCACCGCGTCTTTTAAAGCTTTACCGGCTTTAAAGTTGGGCACTTTTGCCGCAGCAATGGTTATGTCTTGCCCGGTTTGCGGATTGCGGCCCTTGCGTTCGGCGCGGTCTTTGACTTCAAAGCTGCCAAAACCGGCCAGAGAGACCGGATGGCCTTTTTTCAAGGCGCTTTCAATGGTTTTGGTCAGGCCGTTCAGCGCCCGAGCCGCGTCGGTTTTGTTGAGTTTGGAATGATGGGCGATGGCCCCGATTAGTTCAGATTTATTCATAGTTTTTCCTCATGACAGTAAATTAATAGCTGTTTGTAAAACCCGCTGAAGACGACAGTGAGGTTCCTTGTCAGAATAGTCCAAAAAAAATTGCTGTCCAGACTGAATCACTGAAGTTTTAATAATTTCCCCCTTTTTACGTAGTCTCTATTAATTGAAATATTAATCATCCTGGCTTAAGAGCGTGCAGGATTATCGATTAATTGGCTATATCCAATGCCTAAACCGGTTATATTGAGTAGTTGTCAGAAACTGACAGAACCAAAAAGCTAGAGGAATACCGCAACTCTATTATTCATTTTATTACAAATTTATACTGATCTGTCGGCCGTAAAAAACACAGTATAAAGGCTATCCGTTCGGTACATCCTGCTATTACCGCGTTAAAGAAGGTGATCATTTCAGGCTTAGGGCTTGCAAAACTAACGGGCTAAGTCAGCATTTGCAAGATATAATTTGTATGTTAGTATCCGTTAACATATTTCTGACGCCAAAGCATATTTGGGGAATTCCTCGTCTTGGTACTGAGATTTCCTGCTAGGCTTTGATTAGGAGCAGCGCAAAAACATGATTGCAGATATCCTGGTTTTTCTAAAAAATCGTCTTAATGCGCAGTTTCGTTTGCTATCGGGAACCGGTCTGACCGATGCGGGTGAAGATAAAGTGGTTTTTGTTGACGGCGATCAAAAGCCTGATTCGATTAGCTTTAAGCTAGGCGCTGTGTCTTTGCTTTTGTTTAATATCGAACGTGACGTCACTTTACGGCAAGCCGATAATTATTTGCGGTTTGCTGACGATGGTACAACCCGTAAGGTTAATCCTGCCATTAGGCTTAATCTTTATGGATTATTCGCTGCCAAATTTAAGGACTTTGAACAAAGCCTGCGCTACATTTCATTAGTTCTTAGTTATTTTCAGGCCAATCCTTATTTCGATCTTCAAAATGCGCCTGAACTTGGCGCGGCTGTCAATCATCTGGCATTGGAGCTCGATACTTTATCGACCACGCAACAGAACGAGTTATGGGGAATATTACGAAGCAGTTATTTGCCCTCTCTGGTCTATAAGGTAAAAGCGGCCACCTTTATCGATGACGGACAATTGCCGACGGTCGATATCAGCGAAGTCATTTTGAATCAAGGACAGTTATGAATTACTCACCGCTGTTTATGATTAGCCTCAAACATACTTTTTATGACAATGGCAAATGTCCTGCTTTTTCTGTTACCGCCAATACTCAAACTGAAAAATTACTTAAAAATCATCGTTGTGTTATCAAACCCGATGCTGACGGTTTGTGCGTTTATGTGCCGGTTGATAAACAAATTCCACTGATTTCTTTCGATAAGAACGATCAGTTTTTCATCTGCAAACTGACGAATTCGCGCTATACAGCGACCTGCGAATTGAGTTATAAAGTCCAAATGATTGCAAACTTTATCAGGCCGGTAATCCTGTATCGGGTAATTTAGCCGATTTGTCCAAGGTTGTAGAACCGCTGCTGAGTCTTGCCGTACAACGTGACTTTAGCCAAAAGATCGCAATACCCAGCCCTGATGAAATCCGCTTTTTTGCCAAGCCGGTACTATGGGTTTATTACGTAATAACTGACCAAAGCAATAGCGGGCAAGTGACTATTGATGATGTTGGCCCGGAAACTGCCAAAACGACCTGAAAACAGCTTACCGCTTCACCTGCCGATAATATTTATGCTCAACTCGTCCAACAGTTTCCTGACAAGACTATTGTTTGCTTTGTTTCTGAACAAACCATAGATTGCCGCCAATCCTGCAGCAAGCAGCTACAGCTCAAGCAAGACGGGCACCCTATTTTTGAACAATTGCCCGGCCCTTGTTACCGGAATTATTTTCGTGTAAACGCCAATAAAGATTCAAAATCCCGCGATGCGATATATGAAATCGTGAAATACTTTCCCAACACAAAATTAATCTAAGGGGTAAAACGCTGTTGACTTCTTATAGTACGCCGGGCGTATATATTCAGGAAATTCCGACGTTAGCGCCTTCCGTTGCGCCGGTGGCAACTGCAATACCCGTTTTATCGGCTACACAGAGAAAGGCCCGCTGTTATCACCCATCCGCATTGACACCCTGCTTGATTATGAGAACTTATTCGGCGGCGCCAATCCAAGCGCCTTTGCGGTGACGGTCGCCGAAAATCCAGCTACTGGTTTGCCGCCAACCCTGACTATCACAAGCGCCGATAATACGCCTGTCAAGTTCTTGATGTACTACGGCCTTAGCCTGTATTTTCAAAACGGGGGCGGGAGCTGCTATATTCTGTCGGTCGGCGATTACAGTGCGGTTCCTGCCGCGGATGATTTTAAAAAAGCGCTGACGGAACTGGAAAAAGAAGATGAACCGACGCTGATTGTCTTGCTTGATGCGGTAGCCCTGCCATCGGCTGAGACAGATTATTACCCCTTGAGCCGGATGGCACTGGATCAGTGCCCAAGCTTGGCGACCGTTTTTTACTGGTCGATATTCCCGATAGCAGCCCGGATAACTTTAGAAACAGCAACACGTTTGGCAATAATTACCTCTCTTATGCAGCGGCTTATCATCCCTACCTAAGCACTACGTTGAATTATGTGTACGATGAAGATAAGGTCACTATAAACGGCCTTGCCAGCCAATCCGAAAAGTTAAAAGCGCCGGCCAAATCTACTTTTAGCTGGTCATCCGGCGACCAGGGCATAACGGTTTCTTATGGTGGCGCTGCCGGCGATGCCCCGAAAGTCATAATTACTGCCGATACCGCTGTTACCGATAGCGAATTTGATACCGGCACCACAGGAACACTAGCGATCAGGATCTCTGCTGCCAAAGCGCCTGCGGCTAAAGATTTAATTTCTGTCTGGAACAACTGGAAAAAATCCCAAGGCAATAATCCCAATGTTTTTGATATGGTAAGTAATGGCGGTGGTAGCGCCGAAATTACTGCTACGACCCTCCAATCATTAACCAAAGGCAGTGTTTCTGCGTCTGTCGATTTGAATGCCGATTCCAATAAAGCCGATACCCAAACACTTGCCGGGCTGAAGCAGAGCAACACTTCGCTGTACAATCAGATCAAAAGCGGGTTGGCCAATCAACGAGTCACATTGCCGCCCAGCCCTGCGATTGCAGGCGTTTATGCAAGCGTCGATCGTGATCGGGGCGTTTGGAAAACCCCTGCCAATGTCAGTTTAAACGCAGTAATAGGGCCGGTTTCCAAGATTTCAGATACGGACCAGGACATTCTCAATATCGATCCGACCGCGGGTAAATCCATTAATGCAATCCGCAGTTTTACCGGTAAAGGCACGCTGGTTTGGGGCGGACGGACCTTGGCGGGTAACGATAATGAATGGCGCTATATTTCGGTGCGGCGGTTATTTATTAACATTGAAGAGTCGACACGCAAAGCTTCAGCGTTTGCAGTGTTTGAGCCGAATGACGCGACTACGTGGTTAAAAGTTAAAGCGATGATCGAAAGTTACCTATAAGGGATTTTTGCTGTTATGCGTGACATCTGCGGCTTGCCAGTTGCCCACTGTTTCTCCATAGGATTTTGCCGTATCAAGCTTTTTTGTAATGTGATTACCGCTTTGGCCAGCTTCTGTAACAGTTGTTAAATCAACAAAAACATCCACCTGTTGCCCGTTCACAGGGATAAGCTTCCAATAATCTGGCCTTGATCCTTGACTACCCGCTCCTCTAAGTTGCTTTTGAGTAGTCCAGTTACTCAGGTTTGCACGCACCAATTGAGTTAACTTTTCCTCTACACAATACCCCCATTCCTTATGGGTTTTTTTATTGATGTAGTTCGCCTGATGTGGCGTATGTGGATGATTAGCCACCTTATTTAGCACTTCATTTTCAGCCGCTTGTTCCGCTTGTGAAATGAGATTATCAATATCATTAATTTTATTTTCGGCTTCAAGGCCAGGCACGTACGTGGCGCTTTTGGAGGGTAGACGTTGAATAACACCTATTGCATTGACCTGATTCTTATGAGCTGATGAAAATTGCATCAAATCAGAGTTTTGCTGAACTGCATTCTGAGAAAAAGAAGATGCTTCCAAAGAAAACTCTGTGTCACTCTTTTGATAAATACCTGTATTCTTTTTTTGCCCTTTTATAGATGAATCCAATAGGTTCAATTCCTGTCTTCGGTTTTCTAAAAGATGACTGGCTTTGTGCCCCATTTCATCAGCTTCATGCTCTAATAGCTTTTCATTATTGATCAGTTTGTTGTTCTTAAGTTGTATTGTCGCCCCCACTCGTCCCTGTGCCTGCTGTACCACATGCCAAGCCTCATGCGGCAAATGTTGTTCCTGCCCCGGCGCAAGATGGATATCGGCTCCCTGTGCATAGGCCAGGGCGTTGATTTGCGCAGGTTGAGGCGAGTTGTAATGGACTTTGACGTTATCCATGGATAGGCCGGAGAGTGATTCGATGCCGGACTTGAGGTTGTCGGGCAGACCGGTGTTGTTGGGTTGGGGTTTGAGTTGCTGCTCCAATTGGGCCGGGGCTTGCGTGGCGAATTTGCCTGGTAAGGAATTATTTTCTTCTTCGTCCTTTTTTCTTGCCTGCTGAACGGTCTGTTGCTGATTGATTTGCGCAGTGGGATGGCTTGGAACAGACGCTTGTTGATGGCCTGAATCCATATAGCCTTCGATTTGCCGCCGTTGCGCCAGCATACGCGGGCTGTCATTAATGCCGTCAATAATAGCGCGTTGTGCGACCGCTGCCTTGCTGTTATCGGCGACTTGAACCAGCTGGTTCTGCCAGTGACTTTCACTGGCGTTTATCGCCGAGCGTTTGGAATCGTTATTAGCTTGCTTTTGTGCCGCTTTCATCATCCGCCTCCGGGCTGATTTGTGTTTAGCCTTTAACGTCTATGCCGTGGGCGTTAATCGGTAATTGGCCTAGATCCCAGTTATTGCGGGCAATCTCACGACTGAAGCACTGCGTACGGTAAATGGTGCCGCGCAGAATCTTATTGTCATGATGCGCCAGCCAGTTCTGGCGTACATCGACATATTGCTTGATCCACGCTTTTTCATCGCCGCCCGATTTGGGCGCTTGTTCAGTAAAACGTTTTCGAAGAAAGTCCGGGATAGAACCGCTATGAACGAAGGAGTCATAGATTACCAGCGCCGACAAGGGCAAGGTAAAGCCGTTGTTATCCGCCCAATCGATTGCCGGTTTGAAATAGCGTTTGTCAAAAAACACGTCCTGCACCTGCCGCATGATGGGATCCTTATCGCCGGCGTCTTTCAGATGCTTTTGAAAGAGCGCATCATTGACTAACGGCGTAACCCCGATCTTGGGTAAGTAGTCACGCAGTTGCTCGCTGTACGTGCCGTGTTTGTCAACATAAGTTTTTACCAGTTCTTCAAGGTTGCCGTATTCGGTCGTTTGCGAACGGCCGTATGTCACCTGTTTCATTCCGTGCGGGCCATCGGGGAAAATGGCAATGGCGCCGTAATTGCCTTCGGCGCTGCCGGTTTCAAAAACATTAACAACCTGCTCACAAATACTTTTTTGTTGGTCTGTTAAATTCATGGCGGTTTCCTCAAGTCATTTTTTAGGTGGATGGATGGCATGCAGTGGCCGCAATCGCTTTCGCAGATCCACGAGTCTTTCTTCGGTGATTTTACTGAACGCAGCGCTGTACTCCAGGGGCGCAAGAGATCCGCCCTTGGAAGTCACCGATTCATTAGCTGATTTGGCGCGCTTCGCGAGCCAGCGTTCCTGCTCCTTGAATAGTTGAATCCGCTTTTGTTTATCAAGAGTCTGCATCAACTCGATATAAAGGATAAATAATTGCGCATCGGCGACATCGGCCAGGTTCTGGCTTGCCAGGTTCATCGCTTGCTGGGGTGCGTTTGAGTCAGTTTTGGATGATTCCTGCAAAGTATTTTTAAGCTGATCGAGCGAGGGCGCCCAGGAGTCGGGGATTAGCGTGCCGCTTGCGCGGGGGCATTCGCCTGCACTGACCAGTGAGGTTTGAGAAATTAGAAAAAAACCGCCGATAATTATTCCTAAAAAAAACTGACGTGGGATTTCTCTCAAGGTTTTGATGATGACTTTTTTCATTATCATATCCTCTGACGTAAACTTTAACGCGTTGTTATAGTTCAATGTTCCGTTGCAGCTCCCAACGGTTCCAGTCACCTGGATATTGACGAAAAAACTAGAAATTCAAGTATACAGCCGTTATGATTCTGATAAAAGCTTCAGTCTGTAACCAATTGAAAAAAGGAAAGAATGTCAACAGAACCCACGCAAACAAAGGACAAACCCGGTTGGGCCGCCCCCATAGAAAGCCGGAGGGAGAGAGCCGATTACTACTTCCAGACTGTTCTGGAGAACCAGCGTGACTGGTATTCGGAAAAGGCAGGGACGCAAAAAAGACGGCACCTGTTCTTTGCTATCTCAGTCATCGTGCTCGGAACTCTCATTTCCTGTCTGCAAGTAATTGAAGCGGCAGCTTGGATCAGATATCTAACAGCAGGACTTGGGGCTTTTGTGTCAGTTTTACGAGCAGTTGACACGTTGCTGCATCCGGGCGAAACATGGCAGGGATACCGGAAAGCCTCGGAAAACATGAAGCGCGAATACCGGCTGTACATTAACAATGCCGATGTCTATGCGGATGCCTCCGACGAAGACGCCGCTTATCGCCTGCTGGTTGAACGCGTGGAAACCATTCTGGCCGAAGAACAGCAACTGTTCTGGCAGTTTCATGCCAAAAATCCGGTACCGCAGTCAACTATGCACGAAAGCGAGCCGGATTGAGCATAACGGAAAACAGGTATTCAAGTTGAGCCTGGATTTATGTAATTTTATAGACCACCGCTTTTCCACATAAATTTCCGGTGAAGAAATGTTGAAAAATCCAAGCCTTAGAGGCTCAATTTTCATTAGTTACAGACGCGCGGATTCGCCGGGATATGTCCGGGCGCTCATGAGCGATATGCGTAATTTCTTCGGGAGCAAGCATGTTTTCCTGGACATGGAAGACATTCCGGCCGGCAGCGACTTTCCGTTGATCATTGATGAGGCGGTTAGCAATTGTGAGCTGTTGCTTGCGCTTATCGGCCCAAGCTGGATCGATTTACGGGATGAGTTTGGACAACGCCGCATAGAAAATCCTGTTGACTTTGTGCGTCTTGAGCTTGGTGTGGCCCTGGCGCATAAGATTCCGATAATTCCTGTGCTGGTGGACAATGCCAAGGTGCCGAAACCTGAGCAACTTCCTGATCAAATTAAGCAGTTAAGCACGCTGGAAGGAGTTTCTCTTACCTATGATCGATGGGACGACGACATCGCGCGGTTGTTCGACGCCATAGAAAAGATTGCAGTGGAACCGCAAGTCGCACGCCGGTATTCCGCGGCATTAGCCAAGCTGGATCTGGGGCATTGGCAGGAGGCCTTAACTGAATTCGAGGCCATTACATCGATTCAACCGCGCTACCTGGATGTTCCGGAAAGAATCAAACCGTTGCGTGCTTTGGCCGGGAAATTGTCTGCGCTCGGACCAAAGGCGGGCAGGTGGCAGAATTTAGCAAGCAAATATCCCTTAACACTTATGGTAATTGTCAGCCTTCTTCCAAACGCATCAGCGGCTGCGTTTAACTATCTCTTTAACCTGGAGGTTATCGTGCATCCTATGGCCCGGCGAGGGGTTGAGCAGGCGGAGCACTACTTTCAGGTTTGGGCAGTACTCGTGAACAGCATCGGGTTTCTGACCGGCATAGTATTATTCATTTTTTTTGCCAGATCTGTGAGCCGCGGCCTCGCAAATGTGGTTAGCGGCAGGGCTGTAGCGCAACAATCCTTAACATTTTTACGGCGGCGCTGCTTGTTATTGGGGCAGTATGTCGCGCTTATCAGCGCGTGCATATGGATTATAGCAGGACCGATTTATCCCTTGATGATCGGCGCACTGGAATTTCGCGACTATGTCTACTTTATAGCTTCACTGGGCGTGTGCGGTATTTTTGTGGCGACTTACCCTTTCCTGGTTGTAACATGGCTATGCACACATGTATTCTACCCGCCATTGCTCACGCCAGGTTCTGTTGCAGCCGGCGATATGGCGACTTTAACCCGTATTGATTCCTTGAGGTGGCGATATTTGGCAATGGCCGGAGCCTTGCCGATGCTGGTATTGGCTTTGGGGCTTATCCTCGGCCCTTCGGTTGGCTCACGCTGGGCTACAATACTTTTAGGCGCAGGCGGGTTTGTTGGCGTTGCCGGCTTTGTTTTTGCGCTGTCTTTATTCCAGGCGATTCAAGCCGATATTTTCTTGTTGAAGGAAGCGGCCTTGGCTTATGCTAACAAACTCGACAATCACGAAACCATCGAATAAATCGGCGGAATAATACTGGGTGATTAATTATGTAGAACTTCAATATTGATGGAGTTTGTTTCACTTAATTTTGTGAAATTTCTGAGGATCCGATGCGAATAACTTTTATCCAAAGCTGCTGATTTACCACGATTCATGCCAAAGGTTTAAAATTAAACAGACTTTCTACCGGCTATATCTTCATTCCAAAGGACAGGCTTTTCCAGGATGAACGTGCGCATTAAAGCTTCACATTGAGGATCATTTAGCAGGACTACCTCAACGCCATGAGCCCTGAGAAAGTCTATATTTCCGGGAAATGATTGGTTTTCGCCAATCACGACCTGGGGAATGCCGAACTGGACCACCCTGCCAGCACACATCATGCAAGGGCTGAGAGTTGTAAATAGCGTTACGGCATGATAATCGGAACGCCTTCCTACGCGCCGAATGCAGTCCATTTCACCATGAGCGGTGGGGTCTCCATCTTGAACCCGTCGATTATGACCTTCACCGATAACGTGATTGTGCTCCACCATCACGGCGCCAATCGGAAGTCCACCTTCTTTATACGACTTTAGCGCTTGCTGGTAAGCTGCCTGCATAAAGCGATGATAATCATGGGCCGGCATGAATAACCTCACAGTCAATTAATATACGTCAGGCCGATTATGCCGACTAAAAGGTTCCCTATGCAAATACTTATCTGTAAAATCCGCAGCTTTATCTTTGTCAAAGGAGCCACAGCCAAATGGGTAGAGCCTATCAAAACCGTAAAGTTTCCATGGCCAAAACATCTGATGCCAAGGCCAAGGTATACAGTAAATATGGCCGTGAAATATATGTGTGCGCTAAAGCGGCCGGCATCGACCCGGACGGAAATTTAGCCTTACGGGGGCTGATTGATCGAGCCAAGAAAGACCAGGTACCTACACACGTTATTGAAAAAGCCATCGGCAAAGCCAAAGGCGGCGGAGGTGAAGATTTTGCGCCTGCGCGATATGAAGGCTATGGGCCCGGCGGCTGCATGGTGATTGTCGACTGTCTGACCGACAATCCTAACCGTACTTTTGGTGATGTGCGCCAGTGTTTTACCAAAACAAAATGTAAAATTGGCACCCAGGGCGCGGTCAGCCACATGTTTGACCATGCGGCTATCCTGGCCTTTGAAAATGATGACGAGGACAGTGTTCTTGACGTATTGCTAACGGCCGATGTGGATGTTTCCGATATTGAAAGCGATGAGGGGAAAATCACTATCTTCACGCCCCCCGCCGACTATTTTAAGGCCAGGCAAGCCTTAACGAATTCGTTAGGCGGGATTGATTTTACTGTAGACGAAATTCAATTTTTGCCAAGAAGCACCACAGCTATTAGCGGGGATGAACTGGCATTGTTTGAAAAGTTTTTAGATATGCTGAATGATCTGGATGATGTGCAGAATGTTTATCATGATGCCGAGTATTGAAAGCGGGGTTCCAGCGGTTAGGTCGGTCTGATACATTAGGGAAGCGCTGATTAAATCCTTCGACAAGCTCAGGATGAACGGTAACTTATTGATTTCGTCCGTGGTGAGCCCTTCGCCTATGCTCAGGAGAGCCTTGTCGAACCATGAACGGATAATTTTTAGAGGTTCCCATTATTAATTATAATGGTTTCAATAATTGGCTGTGGCCGCTTTGAAGAATAATTGAAATTACTCGAAAGCATTCATTCATAATTTTGCGTATATTAGGAAGCTGAAATTTAATGTAATTTCCTCAATTTGTCACTATTTTTAAAGGCCGTGCGTTATGAGAATGAGAGACACTTTAGTTTTATAATGAATCGTATTTATCTTACATAAGTCCTTGAACGAACAATAACGTCGATGAAAAAGAAACAAATGCCAGTTTCCGGCATGATAGCGGATAGCCTTGAAAAGCAGGCTCTGGCGCAGTTAAATTCCGGTAAATATAAAGAAGCAATCGAGCTTTATAAAAAGTTATTGCAGGATTCCGGTAACAGCGAATGGCGGCAGCAGTTAGCGTACTGTTACTTGCAAAGAGCCTTAACGTTTGCCGCAAAAGGCATGTATAAAGAAGCATTGGTGCTGTGGGAAAATTACAGCCAACAGGCCCAGCCTCCTTATGAAGCTTACGATCATTATATAAGCTGGCTGATTCAAACCAAAAACCAGGCCCGAATCCAGTCCTGTCTGGATCAGTTATCAGCCCGGCAACTGGATAATCAATATCCCGCGTTAGCCGCTTTATTAGGCGCGCTGATCATTACTGATCATCCTGAATTTCAGAAGGCTTTACCGCAAGACTCCGCCTTTATAAAGCATGTAGAAATTGCGAAAACGGCTTTGCAGGCGTATCAGGAAAACGATCCGGACGGCGTTGAAGAGGCGTTAAAAGAATTACCTTATCGTTCCGCATTCCGGGATTTTCGCGCCCTTTTAAAAGCGGCCGTCACAGCGCCGGCTTCGGTTACAGAAGCGCAGTCGCTGTTAGCCAAAATTCCAGCGAATTCACCGTATTCGCAAGCCGCCCGGTTGTTGCAAGTCTGCTTCCAAAAAGGTTCGGCGCTGGCCTGGGAAATGGTAAAGCTCAATCATCAACAGCGCAGGCTTATTGGCGAAATAACAGGTCTCAATAAAAAGCAGCTCGATCTCATTGAGTCTTTAAGCAGCCAAAAAGACCGCTTATCCGACAAAATAAAATTTAATCTGGCTATTCAATATCAATCGCTATGGGATTCCGGGTCGGCGCAACGTTTCTGTTTCGCAATGCTGGCCAGCTATCCGGCAGGACAACGCGATTTCAACAAACACTTTGGCGCTATTGATGAATTTGAAGAAAACCGCTTAAAGGCACTGCTGCACGAACGCGATAATAATAGCTACGAGGCCGAATATTACTGGAAACAATGCGTAAAAATATTAACCCGGCAGGAAACCGGCAACGGTGTGAAAACAGCACTGATTTTGCGCCATATTGCTGAAAAGCAGCCGGAGCCTTCAGAGCAAGTCAAATTACTCATTGAAAGCCTGGAGCACGACCCGGAAGATCGGGGCAGTTATCTGCAAATTCTCCGTTATTATGGTCAGCAACAGGAAACGGCCGATGACTTTAAGCAATGGTTGACCAAAACTCTGGAAAAGTTTCCGCAGGACATTGACGTGCTGACCCTGGCGCTTCAGGCAGCCATGCGCGGCAAGACTTATAAAAAAGCCGGCCAACTCGCGTTGAGCATCCTGAAAATCGATCCGCTTAATACCGCTACCAAGCAAATCCTGTTTTCAAGCCATTTAATGCATGCGCATCAGCTATTAAAAGGCAAAAAATATCATTTGGTTGAAAATGAAATTAAACAGGCTGAAGATTTAAAAATCGGCAAAAACTACACTATTCAAACGCAATTAATGCGTGGTCTTTTTTATTTTGCCGCCCAGGATAAAAAACCGGGGCTGCAACTGATAGTTGAATCCTTGAACAGGCTAAATAGCGATCCGGTCAATGCGCATTTCCAGGCTATTATGGAGACATTTTTAGCCGGCTTGCCGGTCGCGGCTATTCTGAGGGAATTGCCGCCCGCAAAAGAACATTTATTATCGGCAAAGGAACTAACCCGATTTATTGAGTTGCTAAAGCAATATAACCAGGAATCCGGCGATGAGGAATACCTCCGAAAGGCGCTGGAAAAAGTTAAGAGCGCGCTGAAAAAGTCCGTGCACCAACAGGATTACGATGAAAGCCTGTTATTAACGTTGTGTGAAACATTGGGCGCTATTCATCACTTTGAGTTATTGCGCCATTGCGCGAAATGGGCGCAGGCCAAATGGCAAAAACCCATCTGGATGTATTACCGGATTTATTCCGAGACCAATGGCATCCCCGAAAAATGCTCATACATGCAGTGCTTCCGCCTGGAAGATAGTCTTGTGAGAGCCAGGCGGGAAAAAGACCATCGCTCTGAGGTCTTGATCGGTAATTATCTGGATGGCTACCACGAAGCTCATCCAGGCAGTGGGTTGGGCTTTCTGGCAAATCTGTTTGATGAGAATGAAGAAGATAATTATGATGATCCGTTTGATCAGCTCTTTGGCCACTTGCCTGATGAAATATTTATTAAGCTCAACAAAAAAATAGTAGCCTTAGCCAAAAAAATCTCACCGGAACGGCTTATTCAGGAGTTGGCCAAAGAGCTCGGTCAGGACAGCAAAATTCTGAACGCTATCATGCAAGACCCTGATTTATTCACTGCCCTGATGATACTAAAAGCAGCAAATGATTTAGGCATAAACATTGAGGTCAGCGTTGCGGACGTCCTTGCCTGTTTCGGCGTAGGCAAAAAGACCTCCCCATTTCCTTTTTAATCCTGTAATCCACCATGAAAACACCTTATGAACTATTGGGCGTTGCAGCTGATGCAGCTGATGCTGAAATCAAGCAGGCTTATTTACAGAAAGTTAAAGACAACCCGCCGGATCGTGACCAGGAACAGTTTCAATTGATACATAACGCTTATACCTCAATTAAAGACAGCAAAAGCCGGATGAGCTATGCCTTGTTCAATGTGCCGATAGCCGATTTTGAAGAACTACTTGATCAGGCATTGGCTACAGCGCAAGCCCTACAGATTAAACCGGAACATTTTAATAAACTGTTACATGCGGGCATTGATGATGCAACTCTCGTGAACGCCCTTCCTCACTATTCTGAAAAGTCATGAGCACAGAAGCAGAAAAAAGCGAATTACTTGAAGACTTCCGGAATTATCTGGAACAGAGCAGGCTTGAACAACAATTAGCGATTAACGAGCAACCCGACCTGAATACCTTGCTGAGTGAAATGGCGGGCTTAAAGACTGAAATAAAGGTCGAGTCCAGACTGTTTAAAAGCACCCTGGAGTCGCTGGGTTCGGCGCTGGCGACGGTGCAGGACGATAATAAAACCCTATCGGCTGAGCTTGCCGTGCATGCCGAACGGCTCGAACAACAGCAAGGTGAAATCATGCGCACCATGCTGCTGGATATCGTAGATATTTATGATCGTTTGAGCACAGGGCTGGAAGTTTTACAAAACTACCGGCCGGTTTCGTCGCTGTTCAAGCATTCCAGGGACAAGGATGTGCATTTTATCAAGCGCTTTAAAGAGGGGCAGCTTATGACACTCAGGCGTTTTGATCAATTACTGCAGCGTTACCAGGTCCAAGTGATTGACTGTGTGGGCAATTTGCTTGACCCTATGACCATGAGCGCGGTTGAAACCGGTCATGATCCAAAACTCGAGAATGGAGTTGTGCTGGAAGAACTGCGGAAAGGCTTTCTATTTAAAGATCAAGTCCTGCGGCTGGCAGAAGTTAAAGTCAATAAAATCAACACCCGGTTAATATTATGAACGAAATTATTATTGGCATAGATTTAGGCACCACCAACTCGGAAGTCGCTATTGTCGAGCAAGGTAAAGTCAGGGTTATTGCCGACGGCGATAAAAAAATCCTGCCTTCGTTTGTCGGCATTGATGATAACGGCGATATTCTGGTGGGCGAGACGGCGAGGAACCAATATTTGGTTTACCCGGAACGAACCGTTAAATCCATCAAACGCCTGATGGGACAAAACATCCAGGTAGATTTGGCGGGTCAGTCTTATGCGCCGCAGGAAATTTCCGCCATTATTCTAAAGCGGCTTAAAGCCATTGCCGAACAGCATCTTGGCCAGCCGGTCAGCAAAGCCGTCATTACCGTGCCGGCTTATTTTTCCGATGCCCAACGGCAGGCAACGCGTGAAGCCGGAGAAATTGCCGGTCTGGACGTCGTGCGCATGATTAACGAGCCTACCGCTGCGGTGCTGGCTTATGGCGCCAGTCAATCCGAACCCAAGCATATGCTGGTGTATGATCTGGGCGGCGGCACCTTTGATGTTTCCGTAGTCAATATCGAAGCCGGCGTCGTCGAAGTGCTGTCGAGTCATGGCGACAACCATCTGGGCGGCGACGATTTTGATCAGCAGATAATCGAGCACCTGCTCGATTATCTGCAAACTACTTATAACGTTGATGCGCGCAGCCACAGCAAAGCCATGGCGCGCATCAACAGAGCAGCGGAGCATGCCAAATTCCTGCTTTCCGATCAGCCTTACGCCCGGATTGAAGAAGAATATTTACTGGAGCATGAAGGTTCAGCCATTCACTTGTCCATTGAGTTGTCCAGGATGGACTACGAAGAGATGATTGAGGATTACATCAACGCCACCCTGGATGCCGTTCATATCGCCTTGAAAGATGCGAAATTAACCGCTTCGGATATTGATGAAATCGTCCTGGTTGGCGGCTCTACCCGCACCCCCTGTATTCGTGAACGATTATTTAATGAATTCGGTTTTGAACCGCACAGCGAAGTCGATCCTGATTTGTGCGTGGCCATGGGCGCCGCCATTCAGGCGGCAATGATCAGCGGCCGGCAAGTTGATACGGTGCTGGTTGATATCACTCCTTACACCTACGGCACCAGCGCCATAGGCATGCTCAATGGCGAATTCTATCCCTTTATGTTTGTGCCGGTAATTCACAAAAACAGCGTGTTGCCGAATCGCAAAACCGAAGCTTTCATGACCAGCACTGACGGCCAGGAAGTCGTTGAGATAACCATTTACCAAGGCGAAGACTCCGATGCCTTGAACAATATTAAAATAGGCGAGTTTCGGGTTGAAGGTTTGCGGGATGTGGAAGCGGGTAATGTCATAACACTGACCTTGGGTTTGGATCTTAACGGTATTTTGCACGTGTCGGCGCAGGAAAAAGCGACCGGCCTGGAAAAATCGATTACCATTAAAAATGCCCTGTCCCGTTTTGAAAGCACCACATTGGATACGGCCAAGCAACGCATCACTTCTTTATTCGGACAACTTGATTCAAGCCTGGATGCTTATGCCGAGCCGGAATGGGTGGAAGCGCCGGTAGCGCCGGAAATCGAAGCCGCACGCAATTTAATCGCGAAAGCCGAAAGCTTATTCGAACAGGTATCCAATGAGGACAAGGAGGATATGATTAATTTGATTGAAACCTTGGCATCGTGCATTGAGGCTGAAGATATCGAAGGGCTAAAGGAACCAGTCGAACAATTAAACGATATCATCTATTACCTGGAGTCTTGATGGAGCGCTGCCCCTGCTGCAAGGCTCGCTTGGGCGGCGCTATACTATGTCCCCGTTGCCAGGCAGATTTAAGTAAAGTGTTCGGCGCCGAACAATCCGCTCAGTATTGGCTAGCCAAAGCGATACGGTTCTGGGAAGAAGATGAAACTGAGCAAAGTCTTAAAGCTTTAGAGCTTTCGCTACGTTTTAAAAAAACCAGGCTGGCTTTTGTCTTCCGTGATTTTTTAATTCACCAGCAATGCCGGGTTATTCTGGACTTACTGACGCAAAAACAATGGCTGCCGGCAAAACAATGGTTTTATAGCCTGCGCCTGTTACTCCCTCATAGTAAGCTGTTGCAACAAATGCACGCGTTCACTGATTATCTATTGGTAAAAAATCAAGAGCACGCCAAATCATTATATTCCAGGAACCAATTCAACCAGGATATCATCGAATTAGTGGATCCGAACTGCAAATAAGGAAGGAAGTCCTCTTTCGACCGAGCCTGTATTAAAACGTTAGAATTATTAGAGAGATGGAAAGATATCTAGCTTTTTATTCATAAAAATCAAAGATCTTGGTGTTAATATTTATAGATTTGAATAGTTAGGCTCAGTGGTAAATTTCAAATTATTCGAACTTATGATGCGTTTTTACACACTCTGGACCCATTTCCGCCGTTTACCTCTAAAAATTGAATGACTGAAATTGCCGGCAGTGCCAGTTTGTACGCTAAAATCGATCGCTAGCTTTCCGTAAACATGACGTCCATCGCCATGTTAAAGATATATTTTATAAAACCTTGTTTTTAGACAGGTAGGCATGTCGGCGCTGTTTGTGCGGCCTGTCATATTGGTTTATACTCGGCCCAATCAAAATAACTACACGATGTTTATGAGGCATTTATGCTTGCGTTCCTCGCACATCTGATTGTAACAGCCGCCTTGCTGCTGCTCGTGGCCAACCTCGTCCGCGGCGTTCAGGTGCAGGGCTGGGGTTCCGCGCTCATCGGCGCCATTGTTCTCGGTTTCGTGAATGCCGTGGTGCGGCCGCTCATGGTTCTGCTTACCTTGCCTCTCACGATTCTCACTTTTGGGCTTTTTCTCCTGGTAGTCAACGCGCTCATGCTTTGGCTGGTGGCGGCATTGGTTCCGGGCATTCGTGTTCAGGGTTTTGGGCCAGCCTTAGGGGGGAGCCTAGTGCTCACGTTGCTTAATCTTGCCGTTGAGTTTTTTATATAGCAAGGCAGGAGAGAGAACAGCCCGAACCCGATCATAGGGTTGATTAATGTAGATTTAAGTATTAGAACCTTGCCAAGAATTAAACGTCATCGGCAGGTTCGTCCGATGGATAGTTATCAGACGAACAAAGTGACTGCCGGTTTGAATCGCTGAATTGTGAACAAGGGTTGGAGGAGCCTATTTCCTGTCCAACTAACACGAATAGAAGAATTCCTAAAGTTAAATAGCCAATTGCTTGCATGGGTGCATCCTCGTGGTTAACGGTTTAGCCAATACATGAATCCTATATGAGCTGCCTCCAGCTTTTGAAGACAGGCTGCTCCTATATCAAAATTGCATCAATTTTTATGCCAATAACACTCCCTTTATTTCATGCGCTACCGATTTAGGGTTGACTGTGACAGCGCATTGATTTTGTTAGTCCTTGTGTCAGTTTTGTCAATAATCACTCACTTGGGAACTTAAAGACTTTCAGGTCTTTTTTCAGGTTATCTTCCTGTCATCTGCACCAGAATGTGGCGGCTTGCTTTTCCCGTTGGGTTTTCAACTCATAAGATAACCTTCCCGCATGAATAAATTTTCCGGCCAGTTAAAACATATTTCTGCTGTTCATGGACTGGGCGGCTTGTAGTTTTTTATACAGATTTTGAAATATTTGGTCTGTTTGATAGTTCACTTACATAAAGGTAAGTTTTTGAAGTAATGATTAGGGGAGGCGCATCCTTGGCGGCTGGCATGCTGAAAGTTATAGCACGTAAATGATGAGACGATAAATGCCAAGGCTAGGCCCTTAAGGAATCTCTGAACAAGTTTAGTACTTAAGCGAAGCGCGGCAGCTTGAATCTGATGTTTGATTAAGCTTAAATGTTTAAGGCGCCCCTTCTCTGAAGTTCGAGCATGTACAGTGCATCGACTTATTCAAAATCAAAACCGGCCTTTCGCCAGGCATTGGCTCCTCCCTCCAGATTGGCTAAGTGACGGTAACCTAATTTATAAAGAGATTTTGCTGCTGCATTGCCCATGGGGCCGCTTTCGCAATACAGATAGATAGGTATATTTTTATCTCGGGGAAGCTTGGCTTTGTATGTCTCTATTTCGTTGTAAGGAATAAACAGATCAGTACCTTTTATATGCTGTTGTTCGGGCGTGTGAACGTCAACCAGGATAATATCCTCATTGTGCATGATTTGGTTTAAGTCAGTCGCGGTTATCATTTTTAGATCATCCGGCTTTTGAAACTGGCAGCCGGTAACGGTGACAATAATAGCGAGGAGGAAATAGTGGAATTTTTTCATAACGTTAGTCTCGAAGTTTATAAGAACAAATAACTCATTGATAAACAGTTAAAAGTATACGTTGGAGGCGGGTTATTTCCGGTTGATGAAATCCTATCATTTCTTTGTAAAACGGTGTGCAATACTTTATATTTTCAGCCTTCCAATGTTTTCGGAAAATGTATTAACTATAAAGATAATCCTTAAAAATGCAGTGCTTCGATAGGGTTGTCCTGAGCTTGTCGAACGGTCGCGCCATGAATTTCTCTAATATTATCAATAAATTATGCGTATGGTTCGACAGGCTCACCACGAACGGATAAGTCACCGATTTTAATGAACCACCGTTCGTCCTGAGCCCTTCGATAAACTCAGGAGAGCCTTGTCGAAGGAAGCGTGTCGAAGTGCAATTTTTAGAGGTTCCCTTTATTTATTATCATAGATCTTCACTGATACACTATGACGCTGATAATGGGTAAAAATTCATGGCTGTGTTACAGGTAAAGCGCTCGATGAGACTTTTTCACACATCAGCATAATGTTATTCTTCAAAAAACTTATGTAGAAATTACGCATTGAGGGCTACGGTATAATATGATTTATAAAATAATACGGATACTAAGCATCGACGGGGCAAACCCAAATACAGCCGCTGTTGCCGCTTGGCGCAAATCATGGCATTTCCCAATAACGCCAGCCGTTTCCTGCAACGCGAAAGCTATAAAGATTAGAAATTGTACAATGGGTCTGGGCACTTCTGAGCCGTAAAGGGCATCTTTGCAATGCGAAGGTTAGCGATTCGAAAAGGTTAGATCCAACGCGGCAATTATTCCAAAGGGCTCATCAAGGGAGATTTGATGATGGTTTGGCTGCCGAAGCTGGCTGATACTGGCATTAGACCGTCTAATGTATTAGATAATATTCCGGTTACTTGAGCCGGCTCATGCGAATTTAGCGAAACTTTGACTCTTGCTGGCTCAAATCCTGGTCGAATGTCTACTGTGAAAAAAATAATCATTGTTGTAATTCTCTTATGCGCCATCGCGGGTGTCATCGGCTGGATCTATCACAAGCATCATCAGGAAAGGGAAAGTGTGATGATGCTTTACGGCAACGTCGATATTCGAGAGGTTAACCTCGGCTTCCGGGTTGCCGGCAGGCTCGCTAAACTCGTTTATGATGAAGGTGATAAAGTCAAAGGCGGCGACGTAATTGCAAAGCTTGACGATGAACCCTACCGAAATCAGGTCGCCAGTGCCAGAGCGCAAGTGGAGTCATTGAGGGAGCGTCTGAAGTTGAGAGAAAAAGGGAATCGTCCACAGGAGATTGCACAAGCCAGATCGCTAGTCCGCGAGCGCAAGGCTTTCGCAGCCAATGCCAGGCGACTGTTTCAGCGCTCGGAAAATACCCTTGCCATCAAAGGTATTTCGGCCCAGGAACGCGACAATGCAGAAGCGGCCTACCGGGAAGCCGAAGCACGATTCACGTCAGCTCGGGAAAACCTCGCGTTACTCGAAGCCGGGTTCCGGGTTGAAGATATTGCCCAGGCGGGTGCCGATCTCGCGCAAGCCGAAGCCGCGTTAGCCAGCGCTGAACTTCAGGTGAAGGACGCGGTTTTAATTGCCCCGTCCAATGGCGCCATTCTAACTCGCGCCCAGGAAGCGGGGGCAATTCTGCAGGCCGGGACTACGGTTTTTACGGTCTCTTTGCAAAATCCTGTTTGGGTTCGCGCCTACGTGCCTGAACCCAGCCTTGGCCGCATTCATCCTGGGGCCAAAGTTGAGATTTATACAGATTCGCGTCCGGACAAGTCTTATCGCGGTCAAATCGGTTATATTTCTCCGCGCGCAGAATTTACTCCAAAGACAGTGGAAACGCCGGAACTGCGCACCGCACTCGTTTACCGGCTGCGTATTGTCGTAGAGAATCCCGATGAAGGGTTGAGGCAGGGAATGCCGGTGACTATCAAGCTTGCCGGGAATTAACCGCCAATGCTTTTTTTAGCCAGCCATTATGAGTGACGCCCTTGTCACAATCGAATCCGTTCAGAAAATTTTCACGGACTCGAAGAAGCCTGCTCTGGATGGTATTTCGGCGACCATACAGCCGGGGCGGATCACCGGTCTGGTCGGGCCGGACGGGGCGGGCAAGACGACGCTCATACGACTGATGGCCGGGTTACTGGCGCCAACGTCGGGTAAAATTCGCGTGGATGGGCTTGACCCGATTCACGATGCCGCGAAGTTGCGTGAATCCATCGGTTACATGCCGCAAAAATTCGGTCTCTATGAAGATTTGTCCGTGCAGGAAAATCTTGAGCTCCACGCTGATTTGCGGAATGTAGTGGGTGAAGAGCGCTCTGCAACATTTAAGCGCCTGCTGGACTTCACCGATTTGGCTAGATTCACCTCCAGGCTTGCCGGTAAATTGTCCGGCGGCATGAAGCAGAAACTCGGGCTCGCCTGCGCGCTGCTTGGGCAGCCGCGTTTGCTGTTGCTTGATGAGCCGGGCGTGGGCGTGGATCCGATCTCGCGGCGGGAATTATGGAAAATGGTTCAGGAGCTTATCGACCAGGGCATTACGGTGGTCTGGAGCACGGCTTATCTTGACGAAGCCGAATTATGCCGGGATGTGCTGTTGATGAATGAGGGCAAGTTAGTATTTTATGGAAAACCGTCAGATATGACTAGCCGTATCCGTGAGCGCAGCTTTCAAATCCGCCAAATCAGCGGCAGCCGGCGCCAATTGCTCGCACGTGTCCTGCGCAGCCACGAAGTGATGGATGGCGTAATACAAGGACATAATGTCCGGCTGGTGCTTCGTGCCGGTGCCGCGCATCCCAACCTGCATGACATCAACGCCGGAAATCAGGCGGAACTCATGCCGGTAGCGCCGCGCTTTGAAGATGCGTTTATTGAGGCTTTGGGCGGCGGGCCGGGGGGCGAGTCCGCGCTCGCTCAGAGGTTGCGGCCGGTCACCGGCGAGACCAATACGGCGGTTGAAGCCGTCGACCTGACCAAAAAGTTTGGCGATTTCGCTGCCACGGATCATGTCAACTTCACCGTCAAGCACGGGGAAATTTTCGGCCTGCTGGGTCCGAATGGCGCAGGCAAGTCCACCACCTTCAGAATGATGTGCGGATTACTTACTCCCACATCCGGCACGGCGCGCGTGATGGGTATTGATCTAAAAACAAGCGCAAGCCAGGCCCGGCAGAAGCTTGGCTATATGGCGCAGAAATTCTCCCTCTACGGAAGCCTCACGGTAAAGCAGAACCTGAAATTCTTCTCCGGCGTTTACGGCTTGAGAGGCGAGCAGCAAAAACTAGTCGTGAACGAGATGATCGAAGTGTTCAAGCTGCAGCCGTTTCTTGATACGGCGCCCAATACCCTGGCGCTCGGTTTCAAACAACGCCTCGCGCTAGCCTGCGCGGTCATGCACGAACCCCGGATTCTGTTCCTCGACGAGCCGACCTCCGGCGTGGATCCCATTACACGCCGCGAGTTCTGGACCCATATCAACGGCGTAGTGGAAAAAGGCGTTACCGTCATGGTAACCACGCATTTCATGGACGAAGCCGAATACTGCGACCGCATTGCGTTAGTGTTCCGCGGCAGGATCATTGCGGCCGGTACGCCCGACCAGCTCAAGGACCAGGCGTCTACGCCGCAGCATCCGGATCCATCCATGGAGGACGCATTCATCGCCCTGGTGCAGGCGCAATCGAATGAGGCCGGGTCATGAACAAAATAGTATCCTTCCGCCGGCTCCGCGCCCTTTGCCGCAAAGAGACGTTGCAAATCCTGCGGGATCCCAGCAGCAACATCATCGCCTTTGTGCTTCCGGTGGTCTTGCTTTTCATCTTTGGTTACGGCATCAACCTCGACTCGACGGCCTTACGCATTGGTCTAGTGCTTGAAGATACCAGCCCTGAGGCACGGCATTTCGCGGATAACCTCTATGGTTCCCCCTACCTTCAGGTTACCGCAGGACTCACCCTGACGGAGATGGAGCAAGCGATGACTGCGGGTAAAGTCAGAGGGTTCGTGGTGATTCCTGTGGATTTCGCCGAAAAACTCAAACGCCCGGCGGATACTGCGCCACTGCTGGTGATCACGGACGGCGCCGAACCCAATACTGCAAATTTTGTGCAAAATTACGTGCGAGGGGTCTGGAACGGCTGGCTGCTGCAACGAGCTGTTGAGCGTGGCGAGGCGCCGCCGGCCGATATCGCCATTGAATCCCGGTTCTGGTTCAATTCCTCAGCCGAGAGCCGGAACTATATCATTCCCGGGTCAATCACCATTATCATGACGGTTATAGGCACGCTGCTGACCTCGTTAGTGGTCGCCCGCGAATGGGAACGCGGCACGATGGAGGCGCTATTGGCATCGCCCGTGACGCGTGCTGAATTATTGCTCAGCAAGTTGCTGCCGTATTACGTGTTGGGAATTTCTTCTTTATTCTTATGTGTTGGCGTTTCAGTATTTATCCTGAATATCCCGTTTCGGGGCTCACTCTTGGTATTATGGGCTATTGGCACGCTGTTTTTAGGCTGCAGTCTGGGCCTGGGCTTGCTGATTTCTACAGTGCTGCGTAACCAGTTTAATGCCGCTCAGGCGGCGCTGAACGCCGCCTTTCTCCCCGCCCTGATGCTTTCCGGCTTCATCTACGAAATCCGTAGCATGCCGGTCCTTATCCAGGCTTTCACCTACCTGATTCCGGCGCGTTATTTTGTGACAGCGATACAAACCATTTTTCAGGCTGGCAATGTCTGGACGGTGATACTGCGCAGTGGACTTTTTCTTCTGCTGGCTGCAGTTTTTTTCATTGGTTTGACCGCGCTGAAAACCCGACGCCGGCTGGAATGACTATGTTTTTACGCCTCGCCACCCTGATCATCAAGGAATTGCAGACGCTCCTGCAGGACAAGCAAAGCCGTGTGATCCTCATCATGCCGGTGGTGCTGCAACTTGCGCTATTTCCCTTCGCGGCGACCCTGGAAGTCACCAATAATACGCTGGCGGTTTTTAATGAGGACAGCGGCAAAGAAGCCCTGGAACTGGTTCAGCGATTTTCCCAGGCGCAAGCCTTCACCGAATTGATCCCTCTCTACAGTGAAGCTGAGGTGCGTGACGTCCTTGATAACCAGCAAGCGTTAATCGTTGTTCGTTTTCCCGCCGATTTTTCGCGCAATGTCGCCGCTGGGCGCGCTGCCAGGATTCAGGCGCTGCTTGATGGCCGCCGTTCGAATAGCGGCCAAATCGCCTTGGGTTATGTGCAGCAAATTCTTCAGGCTTACATCGGCGAGCGCCTGAATGATAAACAGCAAGTTGCCCTCTCCAACCTGATTATCCGCAATCAGTTTAATCCTAACCTCGATTATGTGCGTCACATTGTGCCCGGCCTGGTCGCTATTATTACGACGATCAGCACCCTGATCGTAACGGCTCTTTCGGTCGCTCGGGAACGGGAGCAGGGAACATTCGACCAGCTCCTGGCCTCCCCGCTGACGCCCGGCATGGTGATGGTTGGCAAGGCTATTCCGGCGATGCTGGTCGCCATGGTGCAAGCGACGATCATTCTGCTGGCGGGTATCTTTATCTACCGGATACCCTTTGCCGGCTCTTTTGGTTTGCTCTACGCAAGTATGACATTCTATATTCTTGCCCTGGCCGGATTCGGGCTTTTGATTTCTTCGGTCTGTGCTACGCAGCAGCAGGCTTTTCTGGGTGTATTTAGCTTCGTGATGCCCGCCATCCTGCTCTCCGGATTCGTTGCACCTGTTGAAAACATGCCAACATGGCTGCAATACCTGGATTGGCTGAACCCGCTGCGCCATTTTATGATTATTGTAAAAGGCGTTTTTCTCAAAGATATGGGTCTGTCCGCGATTCTGCAAAACCTGTGGCCACTGCTGGTTATCGCCGCCGGAACACTTGGCGTTGCCAACTGGATGTTTCGCCGGCGTTTGGAATAATCCGTAGTGGTTAGTTCTGCTTGGTCAGATTACATGACGACTATTTTCCAACATCGTCATTCCGGCATGGATGCCGGACCCATCCGCCCGGAGCGGATTGGCATTTACCCCTAGGGGTGCGGGGCAGGAAAGCCTCGCATGACCAATCTGTCCGGAACAGATTGGCATTGACCCCGTTGGGGTGCGGGGCAGGAAAGCCTCGCATGAATCCAGGCTCCATGGATGGATTTAAGCTTGCCATCCCTGGCGCTGGATACCCCCTTCCCGGCGGGTATGACGAACTTGCGCATAACCTGACAAAGTAGAATTAGGAGTATGTTTAAAATTAAACGCAGGTCAGCCGGTATCGGCATGTGTCTGATAAGCCATGCCATTGACCCATCGCTATTCCCTGATATTACCGCGCGTCGGCCAATTCTCAGGGCGCTATAATTAGCTGCCGCAACGTAGACAGAATATATGAGCATTACTTCCTTCATTTCTTATGCGCTACGTCTCGCTACTACGGCTGGAGTTAGTCTTTTATTGCCGGCTTGCACGGTTGGGCCTGATTATCGGAAACCGGATACCAGCCTTCCAAAGGAGTGGACTTCTTCTCACGCCAAACAAAATGGAAAGGATGAAGTTGCCATCGAATTGGCTTGGTGGCGGAATTTTCATGATCCTATTTTAAATCAATTGATAGCAAAAGCCGCCCGCAGCAATCCGGATGTCAAGATTGCCGGGACGCGGATCAGCGAGGCGCGTGCCTTACGCGCTTCCGCCGATGCGGCCTTGTTTCCGATGGGCGATGTGATGGCCAGCGCTAATCGTCAACGCAATCAAATCGGTTTTCCCAGTAGCGCCCCTGTTGCTATAACAAGCGCCGTGAAAAATCCTTTCAATATTTTTAAGATTGGCTTTGATGCCAGCTGGGAGCTTGACCTGTTCGGCGGGCATCGCCGCGATGCGGAAGCCGCCGAAGCCGAGTTTGAGGCCGCCGTTCTCACACGCGACGATATTTTAATCAGCATCCTGGCGGAAGTCGCACGCACTTATGTTGAGATACGTCAGTTCCAGGCGCAATTGAGCGTGGCCCAGGACACCGTCGCTTCGGACATGAAAACTACTGCTATTACCAAACAGCGGTTTGATCTGGGCGAAACTGCCGGAATTGATCTCTCCAGGGCTGAGGCGCAGCAGCAGCACGATCAAGCACAACTGCCTTATTACAGCAATCTGCTGGCGCAGGCGGAATTCAGTCTGGATGTCTTGTTGGGCGAGCAGCCGGGAGCAGCGCATCGGCTTGTCAACCCGGTTTCAGGCATACCGGCCGGCACCAGGAAACTGCTCCTGGCGGCTCCGGCTTCGGTGATTGCCCAGCGTCCCGATATTCGCAATGCAGAACGCAAGCTCGCCTCGGCCACGGCGCAACAAGGCGTCGCGGTTGCAAAATTCTTCCCGGATATTTCCCTGGCCGGCTTT
Organism: Methylobacter sp.; assembly: GCA_028716975.1. Taxonomy (GTDB): domain Bacteria; phylum Pseudomonadota; class Gammaproteobacteria; order Methylococcales; family Methylomonadaceae; genus Methylobacter_B. The sequence goes on from JAQUOU010000012.1 coordinate 58,993, forward strand.
ATAGGCCTATTTAATACCAATGCCGGGAATCTTTTGCGCGTGAGCAGTAAGTCATGGAATATGGGAGCCAACATTTTATGGCCTATTTTGAGCTTCGGCTCATTGTCGGCCAATCTTGCTGCCGCAGACGCAAGACAGCAGGAAGCGCTGGCAACCTATCAGAAGACGATTATTAGCGCGTTATCGGATGTAGAACGCGCCTTTACTGCCTATACCGAGCAGGAAAAGTACACGCAATCCCTGGAAAAAGCGACTGCTGCCGATCTTAATATCTACGAGATTGTCCTTAAGCGTTACGAAGAAGGGCTGGCATCCTTCCTGGAGGTGCTGGATGCGCAACGCAGGCTCTATGATTACCAGAATCAGTTGACTTTAGCCAAGGCGCAGACATCGCAAAATTTAATCGCTGTCTACAAAAGTTTGGGAGGCGGCTGGAAACCCGGGGCGGTATCGGGAATCCCCGTACAGTAATATTGAGATAAGATTAATTTAACCGGAATGCTAAGGAAACTCTGAATAAGTTCTTCGACAAGCTTCCTTCGACCAGCAAGCTCAGGACGAACGGTTTGTGTTAATTCCGTTCGTGGTGAGCCTCATTCGACAAGCTCATGACAGGTTTCGACTAGGCTCAGGAGAGCGGTGTCGATTCCGTTCGTGGTGAGCCCTTCGGCTACGCTCAGGAGAGCCCCTTCGATTAGACTCAGGAGAGCCTTGTCGATTCCGTTCGTGGTGAGCTGGTCGAACCATGAACAAAATCAACTTATTCAGAGCTTTCCTAACCTGCCCCTTAGCGGTATCGTATTGCCATGTTCCGGTTATTTATTTAGCGCCTTGTGTTTCAGGCTTTCAATCACGGCTGTGATTGCAGGTTCCTGCGCCATGATGCTTTCACACAAGCGGAATTGCTCCGCAGCCCGCTGTAAGTTTTGTTCGGGGCCAGTCACTTTAAAATAGCGATTATTTTCCAGGTAGTCCGTATAAAACCGGAGGCCTAATTCAAACGGAATCAGTTGTATGGCAGGGTATAAATAATGGTAATCGTAATCTGAAAAAAATGTGCCGGCCTCGCTTAAATAATTCTTTAATAGAGCCGTGCAAATATCGAGGTCAAATTCATCAGTCTCTAAATTATGGCAGCAGGATCGCAAACAATCACCAATATCGTAATGCACTAATCCGGGTTTGACGGTATCCAGGTCAATAATGCTGACGATATTTCTGCTGTGTTTATCGAAAAGGAAATTATTCAATTTGGGATCGCCGTGAATAATCCGCATCGATAATAAACCTTGTAGTCTGGCATTTTCGAGATTATCGGCCAAATGCTGGAAGCGGGCAATAAAGTCAGCGCAATAGCGGCTTTCCAGCGCAGGAACTGGTCTGGCTGGCTGCTTTAAAATCCAATGGTAATGCTTTAAATATTCAGGGGTAATATGAAAGCCTGGCAAAGTATCATGTAAGGCCTGAGGGTTAAGATCGCTGACCAGGCGATGAAAGTGTCCTAGTGCAAATCCGGCCTGTTCAGCCTGGCTAATATTGGCTATGGACTCAAGACTTTCTGTATCGGCAATAAAGCTTAGCGCCCGCCAATAATCGCCTTTTTCATCCTGATAATAAGAGTTTTTATCTGTAGTTGGTAAAATTTCCGGAATTTGCAGCCTGATTAAGTTGCCGGCTTTTTGCTCAATATGCTGATTAAGCCTTATCAGGTTTGCCATGATTTGTTCAGGCTTGGGAAAAACGGTGTGGTTTATGCCTTGCAAAACAAATGACGAGGACCTCGTTGAAACCAGGTAAGTATCGTTTATTAACCCATTGCCGAGCCGAGTTATTTGATTAACGGTTTTGGCAAATTGGCCGGCAATGGCAAGCAGCGCGTTCATCAAAATAGTACAGTGCAGGAAAGGGCGATTAATGCCGCCATCACATCAGCTTGCCCCGCTTTTAATTAATGCGGTTAGTAGTCTCAGGGCTTGGCCTCTATGGCTCAGGGAATTTTTAGCTGCCGCAGATAATTCCGCCGATGTGCAATTTTGCTCCGGCACCCAGAATACCGGATCATAGCCAAAACCGTTTGTACCGCTGGCATGATCTAAAATTCTGCCTTCCCAGACCCCTTGAGCAATCACAGGAAAAGGATCATCGGCGTGTTTCATAAACACCATGACACAAATAAAGCGCGCGCTGCGTTGTTGTTCAGGGACACCTGCAAGTTCCTGCAACAATTTTTCCAGATTTTGCTGATCACTGGAGCCAATGCCCGCATACCGGGCAGAAATCACGCCCGGAGCGCCGTTCAAGGCATCAACGACTAAACCTGAGTCATCGGCTATAGCCGGCAAATTACAATGCAAAGCCGCGTTTCTTGCTTTTAAAATCGCATTTTCTACAAATGTAGAGCCGGTTTCTTCTACTTCCGCAACATTAAATACAGACTGGGGAACGAGAAGATAATCCGTAAGAAGCGCCTGAATTTCCTTGATCTTGCCGAGGTTGCCACTGGCCAGAACGATGTCATGCATGGCTATCCCTGCCCTGCACCCGTTGGGTAAATGCCAATCTGCTCCAGGCAGATTGGTATTGCGATTTTAATGTCAAGCTTCGCATCCCAGCGCTATTCGCTGTTTTTCCAATAATTGCTTAATGCCGAAACCCGCTAGCTCCAGCATGGCATCCAGTTCTTCCTTTCTGAAGGCATGGCCTTCAGCCGTACCCTGAACTTCAATAAAGGCAGCGGCATCATTCATGACTACATTCATATCGGTTTCCGCGTTGCTGTCTTCAGCATAGTCCAGGTCCAGTACTGGGATGCCGTTATAAATTCCTACCGAAACCGATGCGATTTGCCCATGCAGCGGGTTAGTTTTAATTTGTTTGCGTTTGAACATTTTTTGCGTGGCTAACGACAAGGCTACAAAACCGCCGGTAATTGAAGCTGTCCGCGTACCGCCATCCGCCTGTAATACGTCACAGTCTATAGTAATGGTATTTTCGCCTAACGCCTTTAAATCAACCGCTGCCCGCAATGACCGGCCAATCAGCCGCTGAATTTCGAGCGTCCTTCCGCCCTGTTTGCCGTAACTGGCTTCACGTCCCATCCTGCTATGCGTTGAACGCGGCAGCATGCCGTATTCGGCAGTAATCCAACCTTCACCTTTGCCTTTAAGAAAACGGGGAACACTGTTATCAACGCTGGCGGTACAAAGTACTCGGGTATCGCCAAACTCAACCAGGACAGAACCTTCCGCATGTTTGGTATAACCGCAGGTAAATTTTATTTCTCTTAGTTGATCAGGATTGCGTCCGCTCGGTCTCATGTCTGTTTCGCCAGAATAAAAACAGAACAGTATACCTGAACTGATAATTATACGGTTTTCGATTTATGAAAAATCACTTACCGCAAGAACCTGCTGCAACTGTGCGACTGATTGCGGACGATTTTCCGGTTGCAGTTCCATTGCCCAATCGATAGCTTTTAATAAAGACTGCGGGAATTTTCGTTTAAATACCTTAACGGCAGGTGACAGGGTGTCTTTTTTTACCCTATCCGGCGCAGGAACCGGTATCTTATATTCAAGGCAGGTACGCATACTTGCGCCCACTGCATAAATATCTGTCCACGGGCCTAATTCAGCATTCAGGTCATGCTGCTCTATGGGCGAAAAGCCGGTGGTCAAAATATTGCTTTTTTGACTTCCGCGTTGACGTGGAAAGCTCTGTATTGCGCCAAAATCCAGTAATAGAGCATCATTCCCAGGGCGTACCAGGATATTGGCGGGTTTAACATCCAGATGCACTAAGTTATGATGATGAATATGGGCGATGCCGGTCAATAAAGAATTAAATACCCTTAAAAAAAAATCCGGAGAAATTGTCAGGATTTTGTTGTTCAAAATCTTATCCAGCGTTACCCCATAATCATAATTCATCACCATATAAACCGTGGAATTGGCTTCAAAAAAATTGATAACTTCGACAATATTGGGGTGCTTCAGGTTTGCCAGGACCTTGACTTCTTCAAAAAACAATGCTCTGCCGCGTCGAAATAAAGGCCGGGTTTCATCACTATTCGCAACGACAACATTATTCCAGGTTCTGTGAGCGAGTTTCCGCGGCAGATACTCCTTAATGGCAACCTGAACCTGATCTGCCGTCTGTCTTGCCAGGTAGACCGAACTAAACCCGCCATGCGCCAATTCCCGCTCGATTACATACTGGTCTATAATAGTGCCGGTTTGGAGGTAGTTCCACTCTTTGGGATACGTTTCCGGATCGTAGTATTGAGCCATTTTGTGATTGTCGTATTAAAGCCCTGCAAGTATAGGTGAAAAATGATTAAAAGCATGACCGCATTTGCCGACAATGAGGCGGAAATTGGAAATTCAACCATTAACTGCGAATTCCGTTCGGTAAATCACCGCTACTGTGATCTCACCTTAAAATTACCTGAGCGTTTGCGTTTTATGGAGGCGGATCTCCGGTCGATCATCGCCGAAAAAATTAACCGGGGTAAGGTTGAATGTATATTAAGTTATAAAAAGCATGCAAAAGACGGACAAAATTTTATTGTAAATATCGATGCCCTAGCCACATTACTGGCCGCGACAGATGCTATCGAACAGCAAATGCCCGGTTCCCTGGCATTTTCGGCCCTGGATGTATTGGCGTTTCCGGGAATTCAGCAGGAACCGGCTATTGACAAGGAGCAGCTTAGCCAAGGCATTACAAACCTGGTCAAGCAAACGCTCGTGCAACTGTTGGAAGTCCGGGAAAGAGAAGGTGCTCAACTTAAGCTTCTGGTCGAGGAGCGTTGCCGGAAAATGCAAGGGTATGTTCATTTAGCCGGTAAACGCATGCCGGAAGTTCTGCTGCTGTTACGTGCTAAACTAAAAGATAAAATTACTGAACTGGCGGCTGAACCTGATTTCGACCGTCTGGAGCAGGAACTGGTTTTTATGGCTCAAAAACTGGATATTACAGAAGAACTGGATAGACTGGAAACTCATATTACCGAGGTCTTGAGAGTGCTCAATCAAAAAGAGCCGATAGGGAGGCGGCTGGATTTTTTAATGCAGGAATTAAACCGTGAAGCCAATACCTTGGGGTCAAAATCAGCTGACAAGGAAATGACGCAAATCGCTATCGAGCTCAAAGTGTTGATTGAGCAAATACGCGAGCAGATACAAAATATTGAATGATTCCTCTATAGCTATCAGATTTCATCATGCATAACGGCAAACTTTATATTATTTCCGCGCCTTCCGGGGCTGGAAAAACCAGTCTGGTTAGACAGCTGATTTCTGATTTGGACAACCTGACTGTATCCATTTCCCATACCACCCGTCCAATACGTCCTGGCGAGGCAAATGGCCGGGATTATTATTTTACTAGCATTGAAGAATTTCAAGCTATGCAGGTAAAACAGGAGTTCCTTGAATATGCACAGGTTTTCGATAATTTTTACGGTACGGCACAGGTAAATCTGGAAGAAAACCTGAAAAAAGGGGTTGATGTGATTCTTGAAATTGACTGGCAGGGCGCTCAGCAAATTAAAAAATTGTTGCCGGAGAGTATCTCGATTTTTATTTTACCGCCCTCGACAGGGATTTTGCTCCAGCGGCTCCGAAATCGCGGCCAGGATGACGAACAAATTATTGCCCGGCGGATGCGCGACGCCGTTGCTGAAATCAGTCACTACGAGGAGTTTGATTATCTGGTGGTCAACAATGTTTTTGAACAGGCGCTGACTGAATTAAAAAGCATCATAATTGCCAATCGGCTAACCAGGCAAAGGCAGTTATATAATCTTCAGCCTTTACTGACAGAACTGCTTTCCTGAGAATAGCTGGCATAAGTTCTTCCCTGAACCTATGCCAGCCATGATTTTATTGCGCTTTGGTCGTGTCTTTTTGGCCGCTATGTTTTTCGTGGTGGCGTTTATGAAGTTCATCCAGCTTGGCTAATTGCTCCGGCGTAAGAATCTTTTCCAGTTGCCCGCGCGTTTCTTCATGCAGCGCTTTATATTTCGCTTTCTTTTCCTTAAATAAAGATTCGACTTTGGTTTTTTGTTCCGGGTTAAGCCCCAGTTCCTTTGTCAAACGCTCGGCTTTCTGTCCATGAGGCCGCTCAAAATCGCCGTTCGGCCCTGGTCCGGCCATGGCGGTTAGAGGAAGGCTTAAAGCCAGTACGATAATATTTATCAGTTTTTTATTCATCATTAATTACCTCGTTTGTTAATAAAGCCAGTTGGTGCAGAACGGTCATTTATCGTCCTTGATGAATAAGATACCTGTTAAAAAAGGAAGCACAATGAAGCAAATGTGGAAAGAATGTGGAGTTTAAACGGTTTATGAAAGGTATTCCTCAACCGTGATTTTGGGTTGCGGATCGTAGCGATAGCCGGCGCCATAAACGGAATGTATCAGTTCTGCTTCGGGTAATAAATCGTTCAGTTTTTTACGCAGTTTTTTGATATGGCTGTCGATAGTCCGGTCGGAAACGATGCGGTGATCCTGATAAATCCGGTCCATCAACTGTACCCGTGAAAAGATCCGGCCGGGGTGCTGATACAGCACCTGCAGCAGTTGAAACTCAACGGCGGTTAATGTTACTTCATGCCCGCCTGCAATAATCCGGAAGCTGAATGGATCCAGTTCGAGGATACTTGACTGAATCGATACAGGCTGTGGCTGGGCTCGGCGCAACACGGCTTTAATACGAGCCACTACTTCGCGCGGGCTGAATGGTTTGCAAATATAATCATCGGCTCCTAGTTCCAATCCCAGCAAGCGGTCAATTTCTTCAATCCGGGCAGTAACCATAATAATGGGAACTGCGCTGAAGCCGCGTATCTCGCGGCAAATATCCAGGCCGTCCCGGCCGGGCAGCATTAAATCCAGGAGAATTAAATCAACGCTATTCTCCTTGAGCCAGGGTATTACTTCCAGGCCATTGGCAAAACTGTGGGTTTTAAAGGCGGCATTATGCAGATAGTCTTCCAGCAGGCGGGTCAGTTTCACCTCATCTTCCACGATCAGGATGTGTTTGGTTGAGAGTGCGGTATTCATCATCAGATCGGTAGTTCCACTTTAATCTCAAGACCGCCCAGAGGTGAAACGGCTGCATAAATATGCCCGTTATGGGCTTCGACAATATTCCGGCAAATAGCAAGGCCCAAGCCAGCGCCGCCATGACTGCGGCTGCGGGAGCTCTCAAGCCGGTAAAAACGATCAAACAACCGGGGTAGATCCTGTTCCAGGACTCCCGGCGCACTGTCCTGAAAACTGAATAAAATTTTATTGGCGTCCAGCGAAGCGGTAATAAGCAATCGACCGGCGTTATCAGTATAGTTCACCGTGTTTTTGAGCAGATTTCGATAAAGCTGCGATAACCGGTCTGGGTCGGCATGAATTATGATCGGTTCGGCCAATTGGTTTTCCAGCTTAACCGAAATATTCCGCCGTTCAAATTCCGGAGCAAAAGCATTGAGGTCTTCTTTCAAAATAACCAGCGGATCAGTTTGCGTTTTGCGATAACTCAACGCGCCCTGATCGGACAGCGACAATTGGTAAAGATCCTCCGTCAGCCGGTTCAGCCGCATGACATCGCCATAAAGCGAATCGACGGCGTCACCAGTCAACGGACGAATGCCATCCTGCAAGGCTTCCAATTCCCCGCGCAGCACCGAAAGCGGAGTACGCAGTTCATGCGATATATCCGCAACCCAGCGCCGGCGGGTCTGTTCCGCCTGTTCCAGAGCGGCGGCAAGATCGTTAAAGTTATGCGCCAATTGGCCCAGTTCATCGTGCGAATCAATCGGCAGCCGCGTATCATAACGGCCAATGGCCAAGGCCTTGGATGCGGCAATAATGCGCTTGAGCGGCCTGCCCAGAATATAAGCCAGCAACAGGGCAAGGCTGGCCGAGAGCGATATCATTAATACGGCAATCCAGACAAACGATTCCGCCTGCTGCTCCATGAATTGGATTTCCCCTAACTGGTTAAGCGGTTTGCCCGGCAAAACGCCTAAAAAGCCGACGATTCGATTCTCATGGTAAATGGGGTTGAGAGACAGTTGGGAGAGTTGCTCAGTGCGCCCGAAGAGGATGTTTTTGTCGGCCTTTAGTAACATGACGCGCATTTCCAGAGGCACAAAATGGCGCTTTGAATACTCTTTCGGCAACTTTGGCGGCCATGCATTGGCAGGTTCGGCTGCTATGTCGTTTAGCCAGGGCGGAGGGGGAGTATAATGACCATGCGGGTTAGCTTGCGACAGTATTTCGATCCACTTGCCTTTATTATTGGCCAGCTTGCGCCATCCTTCATCGCTTGCGTAATAATTGGTCAGCGCTTCGATGAGATTGCCTATGCGTTCTTTTTGCCGCGTTTCGACAAATATCATAAAGCCGCGCTCAAACGATTCGCGCATAAATGTATACATACCGGCAACCACAATGAGAGTGGCCAGCAGTAAGGTTAAAAACAATTTTACCCGAATCGATTTATACACTCGGCACATCTCCTGCTAATGATTTTATTATCATCGCTAAATGTGCAAGAAATATGAATAGAATCGGTTTGATCCGGATGCGTTAGGGAAGCGCTGATTAAATCCTTCGACAGGCTTCCTTCGACAGGCTCAGGACGAACGGTTTGTGTTAATTCCGTTCATGGTGGGCCCTTCGATAAACTCAGGAGAGCCCCTTCGGCTACGCTCAGGAGAGCCTTGTCGAACCATGAGCGGAATCGATTTGTTCAGCACTTCCCTAGATACCGAAATTTATAATCAAAAATACTCTATGATTCAGATTTCAGGTCGCGGGCCAGCAGGTTTTGTACGGCAGTCAATGGCGCAAGGTCCTCGTATAAAACCTTGCACACCTGTTCAGTAATCGGCATGTCTATGCCATATTTCCCGGCGAGTAAAAAAGTTTCTTTCGCGGCTGAAATACCTTCGATTTCCTGGCCGATTTTCAGTATGGCGGCATTTTTGTCTTTGCCTTGTCCTAATGCCAGACCGAAACGGCGGTTACGGGACTGGTTGTCGGTACAGGTTAAAACAAGATCGCCCAAGCCGGCCAAACCCATAAAGGTTTCCTGTTTGCCGCCAAGTTTGACGCCGAGACGAATAATTTCAGTAAGACCTCGCGTAATAAGCGCCGCCCGCGTATTGGCGCCAAAGCCAAGTCCATCGGCAATGCCGGCAGCAATAGCCATAACGTTTTTTACGGCGCCGCCCACTTCCACTCCAATCATGTCTGAGCTGGTATAAGTACGAAAACGTCGGCTATGTAAAATCCCGGCTAATTGGTTTGCGAAATCGTGATTAGATGATGCAATAGTGATTGCAGTGGGTAGATCGGCTGCAACTTCGCGGGCAAAAGTAGGGCCGGAAAGTATGGCTGAAGGAGTTTGTGCCGCAAAAATTTCGGCCACAATTTCGTGCAGTAAAGAGCCGTCATCGGGATTAAATCCTTTAGTTGCCCACGCTATTTTTATCTCGCTCGATAACAAAGGTTTGAGTTTAATCAGCGTCTCTTTAAAGGCGTGGCTGGGTACGGAAACAAGAATAAGTTTACTGAATTCAGCGATATCCGATAAATCAGCGGTAACAATAAGATTTTCAGGAAAGGAAAAATCCGAGAGATAGCGCTTATTTTGCCGATCCCGACCCAGCGATGCCGTATGCTCCGAATTATGACCCCATAATAGAGTTCGATAACCGTTTCGCGCGGCCAGGATTGCAAGAGCGGTTCCCCAGGAGCCGGCGCCCAGAATCGCTATTTTTCTGTCCATCAAGCAATTTAATTGATTGAGTCTGAACCTGGGGCTTGTTGTTGCGCTTTTTGCAAATGCTGGGCGTACAAAGCATCAAAATTTACAGGAGCTAAAAGAAGCTGGGGAAATCCGCCTTTGGCAACAAGGTCGGATACGACTTCTCTTGCATAAGGAAAAAGAATATTGGGGCAAAAACTGCCAACCATTGGACCCATTTCCTGGTCGGTAAAGCCGCTTAGGGAGAAAATGCCCGCTTGATTGACTTCCACAAGATAAGCAGTTAGGTCGCTGCTTTTAACCGTGATAGTAATGGTAAGCACTACTTCGTATAAAGAGTCTTCCAAAGGCCCGACATTAGTAGCCAAGTTAAAGTCAACAGAGGGCTCCCATTTTTCTGTGAATATTTTAGGTGAGTTTGGAGTTTCAAAAGACATATCTTTTGTATAAACCTTTTGAATGGAGAATTGTTTTTCTACGGTATTGTTTTCTTCTGACATGTGACAGTATGAGTTTTGGAGATAAGGGTGAGTTGGGAGTTATTTTTCGTTATTCAACAACTTAGCGTTAATCTTTTTTGTTGGCACTTATTTTTACGGGTAATTTATAATCATTTTCCCAGGCTTGCAAACCGCCGGTAATGACGAACACTTGCTCCAAACCGGCCTTCGTTAATAATTTGCCGGCTGAGGACGAGCGAGTTCCATTCTGGCAGACAATAAGCACGGGATCTTTTTTATGTGCTTCCAGCTTTGAAAGCTGTTCGGATAATTTGCTTAACGGGATATTAATGGCTGCTTCAATATGACTCTGGGCAAATTCAGGGGGTTCACGCACATCAAGGATGGTAGCATTGCCCTCGTTCATTTTTGCGACTGCAAGTAAGGGCGAAACCGAGCCGAACTTCTTGAATGCTGTGTCGAACAGTTCCTGTATTAATAAATAGGTAACTACAGCCAGTGCGAGTGACAAAATATAATGATTTAAGATAAATTCGAAATAACGGTCCATGGATATTGTGTTTTAGTGTGGGTAAGTCAAGTGGGATAATGGAAATGAATCAGTGCCCGGAACAGAAAACGTCTTGCATCATTTGAATGAGCTGTAGCATGCGTCTGTCGTCGATAAAGTAATAAACCCGGTTAGCCTGTTTTTTAAAACCGACAATGTTTTTTGCTCTAAGAACAGCCAGATGCTGGGAAATATTGCTCGGACTGGTGCCTACTTGCTGCACAAGGTCTTGCACGCTGATGGAATTATCCCCGAGGACGCATAATATTTTTAGCCGCAATGAGTTCGACATGGCCTTTAAACAGCGAGCCGATTTGGCTATGTCGGCATCATTATACAAAACGTGCTCATACTTTATTTGCATAGGGCTTGCTCGAGGATAAAGGTTTATGGATTCTAATTCTAAAAAAGAACCGGAAAGAATTATTTACACAACGGTTGCCAACGTGTATTAATATATTGATAGCACTTCTGGATTTCGCCCGGTCATCAGAATACAAAAGTCAGTAACCCTGACAAAATGATACATTATTTTCATTCACTTTAGGTAATAGAGAATAAAGCACGGCATAAATTGATTTATGAAGAAAACAAATCCGGGTTTTATTTTAATATCTGAAGATGAATAAAAGATGTTGAATAGACCAAAGCCGGAATAGCCCATTGGCTCCCAGAGACCGTTTATCGGATATTGGATCAACCATGTGGGCAGCTTCAGGCGTCGGGCAACTCATTGAAGTGATTGCCGGATCTCTATATAACCTCTTAAGTGGATGCATGATAAAGCAAATAGTTGTTTGTTTGTTGCTGGGTATATGGGTAAACGAGGGGAAAGCGGATTTTTCGGAAAAAAGCAAAGAACTAAATGAAGTCCAGTTGAATATGAATGCTGTGCAACAAGATATGCAGCGCATTCAACTGGATCAAAAGACTTTAAATAACCAATTGGCTGAAATCGAAAAAAAATTTGGCGAAACAGCCGCTTTCTTAAAAAAACTCAAGGAGCAGATTGAACTGCAACGTCAAAGCTTGACTCATATTCGGCAGGAGATACATACTCTACAGAACGAGATATCGACTCAAAATGAGGAATTAGCCGGTCAAATAAAAGCTGCTTACGCAATGGGGCAAAAAGAAAAATTGAAGTTAATGCTCAACCAGCGTGATCCCGCATTGGCCAGTCGAATGATGGTATATTACGATTATTTAAATTCAGCACGCCTGACTAAATTAACTAATATTGAAGAGTCATTGAAGCGATTTGACCGACTGAGTAGGCAAAAGCAGGATGAAACCAGGCTTTTGGTGCATACTTTACAGCAAAAAGAAGAGGAGCAGTCAGCTTTGGATAATGCCAAATACCAAAGAAAAGAACTGCTGACGCACTTAAGTAAGGATTTTTATTCAAACGGGCAGCAGCTAAGACAATTAAACGAAAGCGAAATCAAATTGAAGAGACTGCTCGCTTCTTTACAGAAAACTACAGATGATTCTGCGTTGGAGACCGAACAGGTAAATGCGCTTTCCACGCCTAAAAATGATGATTCTGGAAATAAGGAAGATTCCCCCCAGCTTAAAGTTAATTTTGATTCGCTTAAAGGTAACTTGCCTTGGCCTGTTAGTGGTAGATTAACGAAAAAATTTGGCAGTGAGCGTGCGGAAAGCAGTTGGGACGGCGTATTAATAGACGCCAGTGAAGGTACGGAAATTCATGCGGTTACTAAAGGCCAAGTAGTTTATGCAGAGTGGTTAAGAGGTTATGGCTTGCTTATGATTATAGATCACGGCAACGGTTATATGACACTGTATGCCTTTAACCAGAGCCTTTATAAACGAGTGGGGGAATGGGTAGAACCGGGCGAAATTATTGCTTCCGTGGGACAAAGCGGCGGACGAAGTCAGTCCGGACTTTATTTTGGCATACGCAAGAAAGGCAAACCTGTTGATCCGCTTGAGTGGTGCCGAAAATAAGCTGATCTAAAAGTTAATGGTTTAAAGTAATAGTTATCAATAGAAATAATATTTTAGGAAATCGAGTTTTTGGAGTTTTAAGACACATGCTAAAGAGAAAAATTTTTATTTTATCCCTGGGGATTATGTTGGGTGTTTTTATAAGCACTTGCGGCAGTGTCTTTGCTGAACGGGATAACGCAGAGGTAGCTAGCGATAGTCAGGCATTACCTTACGAAGATTTGCGGGCATTCACGGAAATTTTTGGCCGAATCAAACGGGATTATGTTGAACCGGTCTCGGACAAAAAATTACTGGAGGATGCTATTCGCGGCATGCTCAGTGGCCTTGATCCCCATTCCGCCTATTTGGTGGCGGAGGAGTATCAGGAATTAAAAGAAGGCACCACAGGCCAATTTGGAGGGTTGGGCATTGAAGTTACCATGGAAAACGGCTTTATTAAAGTGGTTTCCCCTATTGATGACACCCCCGCGCAAAGAGCCGGTATAAAAGCTGGAGATCTTATTGTAAGACTGGATGATAAACCGGTAAAAGGCATGACTTTGGCCGATGCGGTCAAGATGATGCGAGGTGAGCCTGGCAGTAAAATTTTGCTCACCGTTGTTCGTGAAGGCGAAGAAGCGCCCTTAAAGCTCACTATTACGCGTGATGTCATAAAAGTTAAAAGTGTAAAAAGCCGAGTTCTTGAAAAGAATTATGGTTATGTGCGTATTAGCAGCTTTCAATCCGGAACAGGGGAGAGCCTTAAAGCTGCCCTTGCTGAGTTAAAAAAGCAAAATGGAGGCAATTTAAAAGGCTTGATACTGGATTTAAGGAATAATCCGGGCGGAGTTTTAAATGCCGCTGTAGAAGTAAGTGATGCCTTTTTAAAGAGTGGCCTCATCGTATACACCGAAGGCCGCATTGAAAATTCTGAAATGCGCTTTAACGCGGCTCCTGATGATCTTATTGACGGAGCTCCCATGGTGGTATTGATTAATGCCGGTTCTGCATCAGCCTCCGAAATTGTAGCGGGAGCTTTGCAGGATCACAAACGTGCCGTGATTATGGGTGAGAAATCGTTCGGTAAAGGGTCCGTGCAGACTATATTGCCAACCAGCAACGGGGCGGCAGTAAAGCTGACAACAGCCCGTTACTACACTCCTTCCGGCAGGTCTATACAGGCTGAAGGTATTGAGCCGGATATTGCGTTAGCGCGTCTGAAGCTGGAGTCATTGGATAAGGTTGAGTTTAACCCTGTAAAAGAAGCTGATTTATCACATCATTTGCAAAATGGCAAAGAAAGCACGGATGTTCAAGGTGTGAATGCGTTGGATAAAAACAAGGAGCAGCCATTGGAAATGAAGGATTATGCTTTATATGAGGCTCTGACGTTATTAAAAGGCATTAGTATTGTTAATAAATAACTATTGCCTGACTTGATAAAAAACCCGCATACCACTCGTGGTATGCGGGTTTTTTTATGCTGATATTTTTTAAATAAATTGCCAGTCAATTCGTGCAGGGCACTTTGACCAGGATCAATCCTCCCAAGACGCTTGGAAGCCGGCAGGAACCCTTTCCATTGCGATGCCTGCTTTAAACGCAATTGACGAAGTCCTACAAAAATGCACTTTGCTGTAGCTAACTGGGATGCAGATGTTTACTCGCTTTTGATTTATCCTGGCTATTTGTCCGGCTGGTTCGGCGGCAGCCATTGACCGGTTTTAATAGCCACCATCGCTGGCTGGTGAACAGCGATATCCACCCAGATTGAATCAACACGCAAACAGTCTTGCAGCGTTAACGCGGGCTGTTCCAGACCGTAGTCGTGATCGTTAAGGTCATGAAACAGCCAGCAATGAGGTGCCTCATTGAGGTCGCCTGGATAAAAGCAAACAGTTTCGCGATGATCCTGTCCATCCCCTAAGCCCCATTCCCTATTCAAACGCTTTAGACCGATCTGCCGCTGGGTCAAAAAATTGTCCTCGTCTGCATCAAATGCGGGATCATCTTCGCCTAGCGTAAAGTACAGCGTCGCCTCGATCTCGTAATCGTCCAGCGGGTCATTGGGATCGGAAACACGGACATCCAACTGTAGGCATTCTTTTGCGCCCATCTCGCATAAATACCCTTCAAGCGCCGACAAGCGTTGATTAAAGCACAGCAGCTTACTGATTTCTTCGGCGGTAAACTCACCTTTGTCCTGTGCTGAGTCTGAATCAAAGTAGTCCGGCAACTTCTGCAGTTGACGCCGAAGGAAACCGACGTAAGTGTCCAACTGGCTAATTTTCACCTGGAAATCGGCCACTATTTCGCGTTGTTTGGGTGTCATTGTGAATCTCCTGTCATTGTTCAATCTTCGTTAATGACCACAATAACAGGCGGTTGCGACAAAACGTGTCGTTAATTTAGATTAGGTTGCCATTCAATATCCTGAGCAGCATGAGGTTTCAGCCAGTAGAAAAAAAGCTCGTCATTCCGGCAGGGAAGCCGGAATCCAGGCACAGGGAGGTGAAGCTATGGTCTGGCAGGGCGCTTAAAATGCCTCCGCGTTATGGGCCAATTACCCTCCATGGCACTGGAGGTATCCTGGGCAGTAGGACGGTACTGGCTGAGGTTGCTGACTAATCAGGTTCACGCTTGATAGATTTGGTTTAATGCTTTGGCTGTTTCCGCAAACTCCTCACGTAACGACAAAGGTTCCAAAATCTCCACGTCAGCGGCAAAACTGCGCAGCCACCAGCGCAGTTGCAGCGTGTCTTTAACCGTGGCTCGCAGTTGATAGGTTAATACATCCAGCGAGATAACCTGTTGATCCAGGCTCAACGGCGTTTCTGACAAATAGTTTTTTATTTGCGCGTTGATGTTAAGGGTGAGTTGGATGGACTGCCCGGAAATGAGTGGATAGTCGAACTCACCTTCGGCGATATAACGGTCTAACGAAAAACCGCTGGGTAGAATAGCTTCCTTATTGATTAATGCGGCCTCTGAAAACCGGTGCAAGGCCAATTGTTTAATAGCCTGATAATCCCACAGCGTGGCCGCCAGATACACGGCGCTGGCTTTGAATATCAGGCCCAACGGATTGACTTCATAAGTTTTTATTTCATTTTTGCGGGGCCGGTAGCTTGCCGTAATACGCCGGCTTTTTAAGAGCGCCTCGTAAACCACCGCCAGCACGGCGTCATCGATCTTGGCCGGTAATAAGCTTTGGTTGTTGGAAATAATGCGCACCTTATCCGCCCAGTTCGCCAAAGGCGTGGCTTGTAAGGTACGGTCGGCTAAAGTGAAGTAAGCGGCCAACTGGTCTTTAACGGAATGCGGCAATAAGGGCTTTAAAAACTGCTCAACCAGCTTGAAGGCCAGCGCCTCATCCGCCGTCATCAACGGCACCTGCAGGCGCGGGGCCTGCTTGGGCCAGAACCAGCATAACGGTTTGGCGCCTTCGGAACTGGTAAACGGACACAAACCGGAGGCCGATAACCTGCTCAAATCCCGCTGCACTGTTCTGAGGTCAATCTGATAACCTTTATCTTGCAGCTTTTTCAGCGAATCCGGCGTGGAAATGCTGCCCGGCTCTCTCGGGATTAAAAGCAGCATTTGGAAGTAGCGAAGGAGGGTATTCATTGAAGGGGTAAGTGCAAGGGTTGGTATTTAAATTGTCTCGAATCCATCACGTTGATAAAACACCTGCCCCACACGCTGGATATGATCCAATAAACCGGCATTATCAATCTGCGAGTGCAGTGACAAATCCACCGTGTAAGGCAGCAGTAAATCATCGATTTCTGTTTCAATCCGGTATAGGTTAATGCCTCGCCGAACAGCGTCAAATCAATATCAGAACCGGGGCGATGTGGGCCCTTTGCCCGTGAACCATACAAAACGGCTTGCCTGATCGCCGGGTGCCGGACAAACACCTTCTGAATGGCGCTAATCGTGTGCTGTTTTAATCCAAATAGGTCATTTGCTGTCGCGGAGTTAGTCGTTGTCATCCGGCAAATTCCGCAGGGTTTGTTGCAGCTCGACAAACAACCCGAAAAAGCGTTGTTTGATGTTATTGACAATTGAGTCCGCTGTTTCCTGATTATAGCTGTGGCTGGTGCGGTTACGATCCCGAATCATATGCATCCAGCTATCGCCATCCCGGATTAAATCCAGCTTGAAGGCCGCACGGGTTGCATCTTTCGAACCGTGAATATTTTGATGACCTTTATCCAATAAATAATCGCGCAAGACATGCCAGGCCAACTCATGCGTATACTCAAACGCCTGAATCAAGCCTTGCTCTTCCAGCTCGTTGAGCTCGCCCTTGCCGATAAATTTTGTTAACTGGGCAAGAGCCTTTTGATAATTGGCGAAGCGTTGTTTCCAGCGGATGTCTTGATTCATGATGGTAAGTTTTTTGGAATGCTGTAATCAATAATGGATTGGTTTTTGACTACACAAAATGATGGTTTATTGATATGGAGCCACCATATAAGTTAAAAATACAAACGAACTTCTTACTATGACTTTATATGATTGTCACTGGCTCAACTGAGAACGTCATTTTGTACTGCATAAGCTGTATGTCAGGTACCCTGGATGCCCCGAGTTGCAATGCAGGGGATATTTCATTTGCAATAACGATCCCTCTACATCGACCCATGTTTAGGTTACTGTCGACCCAACCCATGTAACAAAGAATTTGACCAAGGACCCTCTCCTTTCCACGAGAAACCTTCAATTCAATCACTACTGGTTTATTGTTCTTATCAATTGCCAATATGTCTATTCTTCCACTATCGATTCGAAACTCTCGTCCCGTAACTCCATCGCGATTATAAGCTTTAAACCGGGCTCAATCTTATCCAGATTATTATTGCTAAGAAAATCCCTCAGATGATTTTCCATTACAATGGCTAGACTATCTGAGTCATCATAATCGTCTTCTTCTTCGGGTTCTTTCTCCTCCAAATATCTAATGTAATCTTCCCTGAGTTTTTCAATAAATTTAAGGTGTTTTATTTCGCTATCCTCATGCCCTTCATTCCAATGTTCTTCAATGAACTTATCGAGAAGGTTGTTCTGATGAAATAGATCCGCTAGATACCCTCTTCTAACGCCAGTTCTATACGCCCTTTGCCATGTAATTGGCAATTTGCGAATAGCTATTGCCTCTGCTTCAAGGCCATTTTCGCTGGCGAATAAGTACGCAGGTTTAACTGGAAACTTTATTAGAATATTTCTCATGATTTTCTTTTCCTTTGGATTGGATAATTAATTATCAGGTAAAATCGGTCCGGTAAGTTGATAAGTGCTTACCGGCCGACTAACCTTTGTTGCCCATTTCTCAATGTTTGGCAACAAATCAGGTCGTGTGGGCAAACAACTTTATCGTTTGCCCACCGGTTCATCATTAATGTGGGCAGAAAAGCGTTGCCCACTCTACGCTGCTAACTTTGCCCATTTCACAATGTTTGGCATCAAATCAGGTCGGGTTGGCAAACAACTTTATCGTTTGCCCATCCGGTTATCCATATAGACAGGATAGCGTTGCCCATCCACGGCTAAATTCTTATTCATTGCCTAACGTTGAATGCAGCGACGACATAAGGCTGCCCGTTGGGTGGAAAAGTTAGCCACCGCCAGGTTTCCAGGCGTAGTAGTCGAAAAGCAGTGGGGTACCTCCGCAGTGCGAAGAAAACCTGGAAACCAGTTCCTGACAGAATAGATAGGTTGCCTCATATCTAACGTGCCCCATTGATGGCTTACCGAGAGGCAATGCACCAGATAGACAATCATTCAATGTTAAGAGGATCTGGCTGTCGATGGCGCAATGCGAATAGTCAATCAACCCGCTAGAGATGGTAGGTAAATCAAAGTTAAATTGGCTTAGCCATTTGATATAGAGATCGATGACCTTGTACTGGTGAGCAATTGGCAACCCGCTACTTTCGTACTTTTTCCAGTGTTTCTGTAAGCTCTGGCAAAGTGAGGCATGCCATTCCTCAAATCCCTCTTTTGAACTGACTGACACCGCAAGTGAGGCTGGAACAATTGCTATGCACTGCTTCTCTGCCCAAGTGCGATATAGATCGCTTGGCATATGCGTCCACCCCCTGAAGGCTCGAAAAGTGTTACCAGCTATACCAAATTGTTTAATCTCATTTGACCATGTTTCCCGGCCAATTTGTGCTCGAAGCTTAGGAATTGCCGTTTTAAATTCTGAAACTCGTTTGGGCTTGTAGTAATCGTTGATACTTTGCATTTTTAGAGATCCTCTGAAATCAGGTAGACCAAACAGCTTTATTGTTTGCCTACGGAATCGAAATAAAGTTTATCTTTTAAAAATTTGCTTTAATAAAGTTTAGTCAGCTGCAACTAGAATACAAACCCAATCTGTGAAAACGTTTCGCCCTTAGCCCTGCATTCCTGTTCCAGCACGGCAATAATTTTTTCCGGCTCCGGCGTGTTGCCCAGCACCGCCACTTGCCGGCTGACCACGGCAAAATCGCCGGGGGTGAGTTTGGTCAGGCGGTGAAGCTGTTGTTTCAGTATAGCCAACGCCTCGGAATTTACCGGCAGTTTGCTGCCAAGGCGTTGGCTATACTGCTGAAACAACGCCCAGCGCTGCTTAGGGCTGAGGTAATCGAATTTCACCTTGAAATCGAAACGCCGCAACGAGGCGGCGTCCAGCTTGTCCATCAGGTTGGTGGTGCAAATGAAGAGGCCGGAGAAGGTTTCCATCTGGGTGAGCATTTCGTTGATCTGGGTAATTTCCCATTGATGACCGGCGCGACTGCGCTCGCCCAACAGGCTGTCGGCTTCGTCCAGCAACAGGATGCCGCCCTGCTTTTGGGCATCGGCAAACATTTTGGCGATGTTTTTTTCGCTTTCGCCGACGTATTTGTCGAGCAGATCGGAAGCGCGTTTGCTATGCAGTTGCAAACCGAGTGTTTCGGCGATATGCCCGGCCAATGCGGTTTTGCCGGTGCCGGGGGCGCCATAAAAACAGAAATTGCCGCGCGGATTTTGCTTAAGGCCGGTTAGCAGTGCGTCCAAATCCATATCGGTGCTGGTAAAGGTTCTGTCGTATTGCGTCCACGCCGGGGTTTTTGACAGGCTGCTTTTTTGCTTGAGCAAACGCATACTGGCTTCCAGCACCCGTTCGGCAATTTGCCCGGTTTTAATTGACGCCCGTTTTTGCGCGACTTTCGCTATCGAACAGGCTTGTTCGATTTGCGCTGGTGTCAGCTGCGCCTGGCCGATCAGCTTTTCGCGCCACTCTGCGCTTACCTTCAAGCCTTTGCTGTACTTGGTGACGATGCGCCGGCGAATCGATGCGGGCATTTTGTCGATTTCGACCGAGTAGCTGAATCGCCGCAAATAGGCTTTATCCATACCCTGGGTACGGTTGCTGATCCAGATCACCGGCACCGGATTATTTTCCAGCTGCTGATTGATCCAGGCTTTATCGCCTTGTCCGCTGGATGGCTCATCATCATCTTCGTCTTCGCCGAAAAAGAAGCTGTAACGGGCGGGAAAAACGTCTTCAGCCTCATCGAACAGCAACAGACTGGCGGGGCTTTTACTCAGCAATTTCTGGCTGAGATGGCAGGCGGCAAAACGGGCTCTGCCGCGCAAGACGCTGCCTTCCTGATCGGCGCACAACACTTCATATAATGATGCGTTCAAGCTTTGCGCCAACAGTTTGGCAAACTGGGTTTTGCCGACGCCGGGAGGTCCGTAGATCAGAATGTTGACGCCTGCCTGTTTTTCGTCCACTGCTGTCCGCAGGTAAGGCAGCAACACATCCAGATCATTTTGCAAGTGAGCGTAATCATCCAGCATCAGCTCGGTGCGGCCGGAGGGCCGGAAAAAGTTGGCAAACAGCGCTTCGGCACTGTCGTGTTGACGCAGCAGAATATCCAGTAAACCATCGGCCAGTATCAGTTTGTCCTCCAGATCGACCAAGCCGGGGTTGATTTTTAGCCAGCCCATTTGCAGCAATTGGCTGTTGGATCGCAGGGCTTTCTGAATGTTCCGTGCGGGACGGGTGGTCATCAGCCGCAAGTAATCGACAGTTGACTCCATGCTACAGGCGCCGCACTGATCGATCACTGTCGTGCGAAACACTTCCAGCAGGGGCATGAGCAAACGCAGCACCAATAGTTCCTGTTCTACCGGACTGAGCTTTAGGGTATGGCTCAGCAAGCCTATGTTAACAAACAACGATTCAGACGATCCGATACCTTCTTCCAGTAAGGTGTTCAACTGTTGACGCATGCATTTTATTAATGCCGGTTTAGTGGCGCTTTGTAAAAATGGCAACTTATCTCTTGAATCATACAAATGAAGGTCTCCATCCCCACAACGATAAAACTCATCCAACCCTGTAATATCGCCCAAATCATCTACAAAGAAAGCACAGAGGTGAGTCCGTCTCAGGTTTTTTTGCAAGCCCAACGCAAGCCGCAACAGGTAAATAGCCGCCAGGCGTTGATAGGCGGCATATTGATTAGGTGAGGCGTAACGTTGTCGTGAAGTACGGACGGGAGACATAAAAGCTGGGAAGGGTTTGTTGAGCATGACTGATTCCGAAATGATTGTGGTTGATGACGGGAGTCAGTATACGAAGACAAGCGACATTATGGGTCGCTAAGATAAAATTTTATTGTTTTCTTATGACACTGAAAAAATCTGCTTTTCCACTAATCGTAGCTGAAAAGCAGTTTGTTCAGCACTTCATCAACCGCGCGGATAAAACGCTGTTGGTCATTATCTGGAATCGTGGGGAAGAAAATAGAGGAAAGGTGCTCGATCACAGAGCACCTTACTTAATCTGAAAAATTAATTTATTGAAGGCTGATATTTGACAGTAAAGTCATTCAGATGAGCAAGGGATACCGGTAAATCTTCAGTTTTTTCAGGACTAAATGCATTGACCCCGACGCGGGATAAATAAAATACCTGATCCGTCAAATAGTGGCCTGTTGCCCTGATTTCACCTTGATAGTTATAACGGCCTCTAAGCAGCCAGGCATGAGAAAAAATACGTCCATCGGCAAAGGCTGGAAAATCAAGCTCTATCAGTTGCAGGTCTTTTAGGTCAGCAGCAATTTCTTCAACCGAATCGGCAGGGCCGATTCTTACGCCCAGTTTTCCCTGATGGCCAAGCAATTGTTCTTTGTCTTTTTTCCAGCGAGCCAATGAAACACTGATGTCGCCGGCTGTCAGCTCGGCATCATCGGTAATATAACTCCAGCTATCATTAATAAGCTGTCCATCTTTAATAATTTGCATATACCTGCTCTTTAAATGGATCGACGCCAACCCGTTTTACCATGTCAAGGAATGACTCATCTTCCAGGCGTTGTTTGACATACACATCCAGAATAGTGGTTACTGCTTTAGTGACTTGGTCTTTGGCGACAGCAGGACCGAGCCGTTCTCCGATAGCTGCTTCATTTTCTGATGAGCCGCCCAAAGTCAATTGATACCATTCAGCTCCTTTTTTATCAACACCGAGTATGCCGATATGCCCGACGCTTTGATGCGCGCAACCGTTCATGCAACCGGACATATTGATTTTTACATCGCCTATGTCGTGAATATAATCCATGTCATCCAGGGCTTCATTGATTTCTTTGGCAACGCCAATGGAGCCGGCATTGGCGAGTGAACAAAAATCAAGCCCGGGGCAGCAAATCATATCCGTTACCGTACCAATATTAGGTGTCGCAAGTTTGAGTGAATCCAGTTGCTGCCATAAAGGGAATAGATCGGCTTGTTTTATGTCGGCCAGAATTAAATTCTGTCTATGAGTGCTTCTGACCTCGCCGAAACTGTATTGATCAGCCAAGTCAGCAACGGCATCAAGTTGTGTATCCGTCATATCTCCCGGAGGTGAGTCCGGTGCTTTTAATGATATGAAAACAGCACGGTATCCGGGTATTCTGTGATCGGCGGTATTGTGTTTAACCCAGGTTGCAAATGCTTGATTTTCCTGCTGGTGGAGCCGAGCAAAACTTTTATCCTGCGTGGCCTCGGGATCGTATTTTGGAGGCGCAAATTGGGTTTGCATGGCTGCGATGCGTTCATCACTGAGCTCGCGGCCATCTCTGATCAATAGCCATTCCTTTTCAACAGCTTCGGTAAATTTTTCCAGCCCGGATTCTTTGACCAGGATTTTAATACGGGCTTTGTACATGTTATCGCGGCGGCCGTGCAGATTATAAATCCGTAGTATGGCTTCCAGGTAAGACAGCAGGTGCTTTTTTTCCAGGTAAGGTTTTATAACTTGGCCTATGATGGGCGTGCGGCCCAATCCGCCTCCTACCAGCACTTTAAAACCGGTTTCTGCGGCCTCGTTGTTAATCAGGTGCAAGCCTATGTCATGAAATTGGGTGGCGGCACGATCATGCCTGGCGCCACTAACGGCTATCTTGAATTTACGTGGCAAATAGTCGAATTCCGGATGCAGGGTGGTCCATTGACGAATGATTTCGCAATAAGGGCGCGGATCTTCCAGCTCATCAATACAAACACCGGCCAGATGATCCGATGTGGTATTTCTCATGCAGTTGCCGCTGGTTTGTATGGCATGCATTTGAACGCTGGCCAGTTCTTCAAGAATATCAGGCACTTCTTCAAGTTTAGGCCAATTAAACTGGATGTTTTGCCGGGTTGTAAAGTGGCAATAATTTTTGTCATATTTGCGGGCAATATGAGCCAGTTTGCGGATCTGTCCGGAAGAGAATAAACCGTAGGGGACTGCTATTCGCAGCATGGGGGCATGAGTCTGAATGTAGACGCCATTCCTTAATCTTAATGCACGATATTGATCGGCTGAAATCTCGTCTTTTAAAAAACGCTCGGTTTGCCTTCTAAACTGGGCGACACGTTCTTCGATAAGTGTTTGATCGTTCTGGTTATACTGATACATAGTTGAGCAAAAGGCGGGTCAGGCGAAACACGGCCCATAATCATATACTGCGAGTCATAAAATGACAAAGTTTATTATATAGTGATAGTATTGCCGGTTGAAATTAGACATTTGTTTTATTCACTCTAAAAATAACAATAGGGGGTTATTTTGGTACGGTTTTTATTCGCCTTTTTATTGATGCTGCTATTGCCTGAAATAGTAATGGCGGCCAATTTTGAAAGCCTTGGGCTCACCGGAACTGAACGGGGAATTTATACCGTTCTGATTTTTATAATTGCTTACGGCTTTGTTATGGCGGAAGAGTTTACTCATCTGCGCAAATCCAAGCCGGTTATTCTTGCAGCCGGTATTATTTGGGCTCATGCTGCTATTCTATCTGCTCAGGCAGGTGTTTCCATTCATGATATGCACGCGGCTTTCGAACACGATTTGAAGGAATACGCTGAGCTAATGTTATTCCTGATGGTGGCGATGACTTATATCAACTCGATGGCTGAGCGGAATGTATTCGAAGCCTTGCGATCCTGGTTAGTCAGAAAGCAGTTCGGCTACCGTCAATTGTTTTTGATTACCGGTGTTATTACTTTCTTTTTGTCGGCGGTAGCCGATAATCTTACGGCGGCCTTGCTGGTGGGCGCAGTAGTCATGGCGGTAGGAGCTGATAATCCCAAATTTGTCAGTATCGGTTTTGTTAATTTAGTGGTTGCAGCCAATGCCGGCGGTGCGTTCTGTCCTTTTGGCGATATCACAACTTTAATGGTTTGGCAGGCTGAATATGCCGAATTCTTTGATTTTTTCAAGTTGTTTATTCCTTCAGCAGTGAATTACGGAGTTCCTGCAGCCGTTATGTATTTTGCGGTGCCGGATGAACAGCCTAAGTCTTCCACCGAAGAGGCCGTCCAGTTAAAACCTGGGGCGATTCAAATTTGCTTTTTATTCTTATTCACTATTATTACTGCCGTAAGTTTTAAACAAGTCCTGCATTTGCCTCCTTTTATGGGAATGATGGTCGGTCTTTCTGTTCTGATGATTTATAGCTATCGGATAAATTTCCTGTATGCACCAGATGGACAACCGTTTGATGTTTTTCACAGAGTTCGTGATGCTGAGTGGGACACCTTGCTGTTTTTCTTCGGCGTAGTGTTTGCAGTGGGCGGGTTAGGCTATATCGGTTATCTTGAGTTACTGTCAAAGGGCATGTACGATGGCTTGGGGCCCACCACAGCAAATATCATGGTGGGATTGATTTCGGCGATTGTTGATAATATTCCGGTCATGTTTGCAGTATTGAATATGAATCTGGACATGGATTTATACCAGTGGCTGTTAGTGACATTAACCGCCGGTGTTGGTGGATCGCTCCTGTCAGTTGGTTCTGCCGCAGGCGTGGCTTTAATGGGGCAGTCTAATCATAAATACACCTTTTTTAGTCATTTAAAATGGACGCCTGCAATTGCCGGGGGCTATATTGCAAGTATTTTCACTCATTACTTAATCAACGGCTAATATTCTGAAGTTACACTGCAAACCTGCTTTGTATTGCTGGTCGAATATGAATGATGGCTACTGAAAAAAGCTGGCGAAAAGCCTTTTTAATTTATGCTCAGCCTAAAGTGCGCAGCATGATATTTCTTGGTTTTTCCGCCGGCCTTCCATTTCTGTTGGTGTTTTCGACATTATCAGCGTGGTTAAGGGATGAAGGCGTGGAAAGATCTGTCATAGGTTTTTTTAGCTGGGTCGGTGTGACCTACTCAATCAAGGTCTTTTGGGCTCCCGTTGTTGATAGATTGCCCTTGCCTTTACTCACGGGTTTATTAGGTAAAAGACGAAGCTGGATGTTGCTTGCGCAGCTAGGAATCATGGCTGGCTTGATAGGCATGGGCAGTTCTGATTCACATACGCAATTACAACAAATTGCCCTGTTTGCCGTATGGGTGGCATTTTGCTCGGCTACTCAGGATGTTGTGGTCGATGCTTATCGTGTTGAGACGGCTGGTGCTGAATATCAAGGCGCTATGGCGGCAACGTATGTGTTTGGCTATCGCATTGCATTACTGGTTGCCGGAGCAGGTGTGTTTTATATTGCCGAATACTCCAGTTGGAAACTGGCTTATTTTGTCATGGCCATTGCTATGAGCGTAGGCGTGCTGACTACACTTTCTATTAAAGAGCCAGACCATAATAAAATTAAAGAGGCGGTAGTACTGGAAAACAAGCTTGAAGCTATGTTGGGTATAGTTGGACGGCAATCGATTCTGCAACGTTTTCTGGCCGGTTTCTCTAAGGCGGTTTTGAGTCCATTTATTGAGTTTTTTAATCGTAACGGCAGAATAGGTTTATTAATTTTGCTGCTTATCGCTCTGTATAAAATGAGCGATATCACCATGGGAGTGATGGCAAATCCGTTTTACCTGGATTTGGGGTTCAGTAAAAAAGAGATTGCCGAGGTCAGCAAGATTTTTGGTTTTTTTATGACTATTGCGGGCGCTGCATTGGGCGGCATGATGGTTGTCAGGTACGGGATTATGCACCCGTTACTGTTGGGAGCAATGATGGTGGCGGGCACCAATCTTCTGTTTGCTGTTTTGGCGGTGAGCAAACCGAGCCTGCTGTTACTGGCCGGTGTCATAAGTGCGGATAATTTAAGCGGCGGCATAGCGACATCGGTTTTTATCGCTTATCTTTCCAGCTTAACGAGTACCGCTTATACGGCCACGCAATATGCCCTGTTTAGCTCCTTAATGACTTTGCCCGCCCAGTTATTAGGAGGCTTTTCCGGTATAGTTGTGGACAGTTACGGCTATCTGGTATTTTTTATTTATGCAGCAACAGTAGGGCTGCCGGCAATCGTTCTGGTGTTTTTATTAATGCGATATCAAGAGCTGCCTAAAGCGTATAGTCATAATCCACAATAAGCGGGGCATGATCGGAAAAGCGCTCATCTTTATAGGTGGATGTTGAGATTACTTTATCTTTTAACGTTGAGCTGATTACTTGATAATCAATGCGCCAACCGACATTTTTTGCCCATGCCCGGCCCCGGTTGGACCACCAGGTATATTGCCCGGCTTCCTTATTAATAAGCCTGAACGCATCCACCCAATATCCCTCTCCAAATAATTGATCTATCCAGGCCCTCTCTTCAGGTAGAAACCCCGAGTTTTTTGATTTGCCCGCCAGTTTTTCAAGTCAATTTCCTTGTGGGCAATATTCCAGTCACTGCAGATTATGTAGTCACGGCCATTTTGAGCACAGGCTTGTAAATAAGGCATGAAACAGTCCATGAATTTAAATTTGATGGCTTGCCGGATTTCCCCGGATGTACCGGAAGGTAAATAAAGCGAGATTACACTTAAACTGCCAAATTGAGCTTCTATATAACGGCCTTCTGCATCCACATCCGGCCAGCCTATTCCGCTAATGATTTTATCCGGCTGCTTCCTGCAATATAAAGCGACGCCACTGTAGCCTTTTTTTCCGCATCATGATAAAAACAGTAATAGTTTGGGGGATAGAAATGATCCGAATCAAGCTGATGTATCTGGGCTTTGGTTTCCTGTATGCAAATAATGTCAGCCTCCTGCTTTTGCATCCAGGCGAAAAAACCTTTGCGCGCCGCAGAGCGGATGCCGTTTGCATTTAAGGTAATGATGCGCATATATAAGAAGAGTTGCGATTTTTTTATGGAGAACGTATTATATGTGGTTCTTTAATAGTTTATAGTCCGTTCAAGGGCAATGTGAAAGTGATATGAAACCAGAAATTCATCCTCAATATAAACAGATTACCGTGACCTGCGGTTGCGGTAATTCATTTGTGACCGGTTCTGTATTAGGTAAGGATTTGCAGATTGAGGTTTGTTCTTCCTGCCATCCTTTTTATACAGGTAAACAGCGGGTTGTTGACACAGCGGGCCGTGTTGATAAATTCCGTAAAAAATATGGAAAATAGATTCTTTTAGTTTTTTAACAAGAAGAGCTCTGACTATCTGCAATAGTTCGTGCTCTTTTTGTTAAATAAAGGCTAGTTGTATATCTATCCATTTTGCTGATTTAATAAATTCCTCTACAGGAAATCGTGCCAGCTGAGGATATTTATAAGGAAGAATTGTTCAATTGGCTTTGACCAAGCCACTATTTTTTTTGTTCTAAAATAGAGCCTCAACCGGTTTTGCAGTAGTTTCATTCTCGTCCACTATTGACTCATCATAAGGCGATGAGAACTTGGTTGGCACATGCTCAGCTTGAAAAAACTCCCAAATACCTGATTTACTTTCAGCAGGGGCTAAAAGACCTGTTTGAGGGTTAATGAATGCTTTAACAATTCCGTCAGGCATTTCCAAAGGGGTTTCCGGTATATTTTTTAAAGCCGTCTGCATAAATTCTATCCACATGGGCAATGCCGCCAATCCTCCTGTTTCAAGATTTCCAAGAGGGGCGAAATTATCAAATCCAACCCATGCTGTTGCAACAATCGAAGACGTGTAACCATTAAACCAGGCGTCTCTTTGATCATTTGTCGTCCCTGTCTTACCTGCAATATCCTGTCGATTTAACACTTTCGCACGCGTCGCCGTGCCGTGTTGAACGACGTCCCTCAACAATGAATTCATAAGAAAATTAATCGCCGGCGAAATAATTCTTGGCGCATAGTGATTCATTGTCTCCTGGCTGTTATCACATAATGGGCAGGCACGCTTAGGTTGAGCCTGATAAATAAATTTGCCCTCGTTGGACTCAATGCGCTCGATAAAATAAGGCTTAACAAGAAACCCGCCATTGGCAAATGTGGCATAAACCTGCGCCATTTGTAGCGGCGATGCATAGCCGCTGCCTAATGCCAAAGACAAGGTTTTGGGTAATTGTTCCTGAGTAAAGCCAAAGCGTAATGCGGTTGAGATGACTTTATCGACGCCTATTTCTTTCGATAAACGTATGGATATGATATTTCTTGAATGCGTTAAAGCCGATCTGAGACTTGTTGGCCCAAGAAATTTCCGGTTGTAATTCTCAGGACGCCACTCATTTTCCTGCTGGCTGGTATCGTCTATGACGATGGGCGCATCATTAATAACACTGGCTACCGTGTAGCCTTCTTCTAACGCTGCGGTGTAAATGATGGGTTTGAAACCTGAGCCTGGTTGTCTTTTTGCCTGGGTTGCCCGATTGTATTTATTGCGTAAAAAATCAAAGCCGCCGATCAAGGCTAAAATTGCTCCATTCGTAGGATTTAATGAAACAAACGCTCCTTCTGCTTCAGGGATTTGAGTTAAAGCCCATGTGCTGTTTTTCAATTGCCGAACACGAATGAAGGAGCCGACTTTCATTATCTTGCTGATGGGTTTGCCGCTCCATTTAATATTTTCCCACGGTATTTCAATGAGGGTTTCATTCTGAAGCCGGGCGGTAGCGCTCTTGTCATTTAAGCTTAGAACAGTGGCCGGCAAAGTATCGCCAATGATGGGAATATCCATGAAGTTAGACTTCTTATCCGGATTTGAACCAGCTGTTGACCGGTAGCCATGGCGTTCGTCATAAGCATGTAAGGTATCTCTAAGTGCCTGATCCGCAGCCGTTTGGAGTACTCCGCTTAGCGTTGTATAAA
This sequence comes from Methylobacter sp., assembly GCA_028716975.1. GTDB lineage: Bacteria > Pseudomonadota > Gammaproteobacteria > Methylococcales > Methylomonadaceae > Methylobacter_B. The sequence continues at coordinate 88,268 of JAQUOU010000012.1, forward strand.
CCTTGAATCCTGACGTGTATGCCAGCTCGCCATATTGATCGTATAGCGTTTGCCTCACCATTTCTGCCAAATAAGGCGCTGAAAGTTCAACTGATCGATATTGCAGTTTGGCGGTAGAAGGTTGATTGAATGCCTTGTCATAATCGTCCTGCGCTATATAGTTAAGTTCAAGCATTCGGCGCAACACATAGTTACGTCTTTGAATTGCCCGCGTTTCGTTGGTGATGGGATTATAAGCGGACGGTGCTTTAGGCAGGCCGGCGATCATGGCGTATTCGGCCAGTGTGAGATCATTTAAGGATTTGCCGTAATAAGTTTGCGCCGCTGCGGCTATGCCATAGGCTCTATGACCCATGTAAATCTGATTAAAATAAAGTTCAAGAATTTTATTTTTAGGATATTCGGCTTCTATCCTTATCGCCAGGATGATTTCTTTTATTTTACGTATATAGGTTTTTTCACTATTCAGCAGGAAGTTGCGTGCAACTTGCATAGTGATAGTACTCCCGCCTTGTTTTTTTTTGCCCGTCAAAGCCAGTTGTAAACCCGCTCGAAGCAGACCTTTGTAGTTAACTCCCGGATGTTCAAAAAATTTGTCATCTTCAGCAGCGATGAAGGCCTGAATGAGTTGCTGCGGAACATCTTCTATAGCAATCGGTATGCGTTTCTTCTCTCCAAATTGGGCAATGAGTAGATTATCCTTGCTGTAAACACTTAAAGGAATCTGGTATTGGACATTACGCAGGCTATTAATATCGGGCAAATCAGCTATGAGGCGGGTATATAAAAGGTAACCGGAAATTATCGTACAGGCAGTGATTATTATAAAAAAAACGCAGACCCATTTAAAAAATCGTCTGAGCAGCCCTTTTTCAGCCACAAGTAAGTCTCCGGAGATTATTGGGGAAAAACCAAAACCGTAATTTAAGAATAAAGCAGTGCTTTGTCAGTTGAATGCCGATAGGAATAAGTTGGGCTGGAGTATAGAGGAACGCTGCAAACAAATAAATTGAATAATTTTCAGCGTCAAAATAAAAAACATAACTATACTTTTTTTAAATTAATAGGTTTGTTTTTGCAGAATGCAGGAAGAGCAGACATGGTCATCCAGGGTATAAATTAATGAGCAGGCTTTTAAAGGGTTTTCATGCGCTGGTTTAATCAAAATCAGAATGTTGTTCTCGGTATTGATATAAGCACAGCAGCAGTAAAGTTGCTGGAATTGAGCAAAGCAGGCGCGCGTTACCGGGTCGAAAGTTATGCAGTAGCGCCTTTGCCGCAAGATGCCGTTATAGATAAGAATATTGCCAATGTCAATGTAATAGCCGATTCAATAAAAGCGGCTTTAAAGCAATCCGGGTCAAAGCTAAAACAAGCTTCAGTTGCGGTAGCCGGTTCTGCGGTAATGACAAAAGTCATAACGATGCCTGCTTCTTTAAACGATGATGAAATGGAAGAGCAAATCATGGTTGAAGCAGATCAATATGTGCCTTATTCGCTTGATGAAGTTAATTTTGATTTTGAGGTGCAGCGAAGAAATGAAGCTAACCCGGAAATGGTTGATGTACTGCTTGCCGCTTCCAGAAAAGAAAATGTTGATGACCGGGTCGATGCATTAACAAAAGCCGGGTTAAAGGCCAAAATTATTGATGTAGAAGCATTCGCCATGGAAAATGCTTTCCCATTACTATCAGATCAATTACCGGATTCATTGGAAGGCCAGACTATAGCTATCGCAGATATAGGGGCAACCATGGCAACCTTGAATATTTTACATAATTTCCGGACTGTATACACGCGAGAGCAGGGATTTGGCGGTAAACAGCTAACTGAAGAGATTCAGCGCCGGTATGGATTGTCATATGAAGAAGCCGGCCTGGCAAAAAGGCATGGCGGATTACCGGACAATTATACCTCTGATGTGCTTGATCCCTTTAAAAGAGCAATGGTGCAACAAATTCAACGGTCATTACAGTTTTTTATGTCATCCAGTGCCAATAGAGGGATTGATAGCCTCATTCTGGCTGGCGGCTGCGCCTCGATACCGGGTATTGAGAAGCTGGTTGAACAAACCCTGGGTATTCCGGTTTATATAGCCAATCCCTTTGTAAATATGGCCCTGTCCAACAAAGTCAAACCTCAAACTCTGAGTAATGATGCACCGGCTATGATGATTGCCTGCGGTCTGGCTTTAAGGAGTTTTGACTGATGGCGAAAATTAATCTCCTTCCTTGGCGCGAAGAGCTGCGCAAGCAAAAAAAGCAGGATTTGTTAAATGCGCTTGGCTTAGCGGTATTGATGACTATGGCTATTCTTGGCATGGTTTATATGTATATTGAAGGATTGAGAGAGTATCAGGACCAAAGGAACAAGCTACTGCAGGACGAAATAGCATTAGTTGACAAGAAAATCGTAGAAATAAAGAGCATTGAAGAAAAGAAAAGTAAATTACTGGCCAAAATAGAACTGATTCAAAAGTTGCAGGAAAGCCGTCCGGAAATTGTGCATTTGTTTGATGAAGTTCCTAAAACTACACCGGATGGGGTTTTTCTTACCAAGGTTACTCAAACAGGAACGGAACTGGTATTTACCGGAAAATCCCAATCAAATGCACGGGTTTCCGCCTTCATGCGAGCAATAGAGGCATCACACTGGCTGCAAAAACCAACGCTGGATATCATTCAGACGCCGAATCAAGCCAATGCTGATCAGTTAAGTGATTTTACCCTACATGCAAAGCAGGGCAGGCAAGAGAATGAAGCAGAGAATGGAAGTGCGCATGAATCTGTCGGAAATTAATTGGGATGTGAATGCGGCAGGGACATGGCCGCTACCCGTTAAAGCCGCAATAATCCTGGTAATCTGCGCGGTAGTCATGGGCGCCGGCATTTACCTGGTTACGCTTGATCAGTTAGCCGAACTTGATGCGGCTGAGCAAAAAGAGCGGGAATTAAAACTTGCATTTGAGACAAAGCAGAAGAAAGCTGTAAATCTTCAGGATTATCATGATCAATTGGTGCAAATTGAAGCGTCATTGGATGAAATGATCCGGCAAATGCCCACTGAAGAAGAGGTTGCGAGCTTGCTGGTTGATATTTCTCAGACAGGATTGGCAAGCGGTCTGGAATTTAAACTGTTTAAACCCGCTGCTCCGGTTGTTAAAGAGTTCTACTCAGAGTTGCCGATTAGTATTCAGGTAACAGGAAAATATGAGGAACTGGGTTTATTTGTGAGCGGCTTGGCATCGTTGCCACGCATTGTGACTGTACACGATGTCAACATGGTTCCCGAAGGAAAGAGTGGGGCTATGCTGATGAATGCGACCGTAAAAACCTACAACGAGGGTTCAGATGGCGCTACCGGGAGCACAGGAACCAGGAAAAAAAGAGGAAGAAAATCATGAGGCGATATAGGCTACTGCTCTCAAGCCGCAGGCGGAAAAATTTGCGGATAAGTTGCGCGGTTTTTTTGGCTCTGTTAGCCGGTTGCGGCAATGACGATTTCTCGGATTTAAATCGATTTATCTCGGAAGTTAAAGCCAGACCCAAAGCTCCAATTGAGCCTTTGCCCGAAATCAAAGTTATTGAACCCTTTATTTTTAAACCGGAAGGTTTGCGCGATCCCTTTACCGCGCTGGAACAGCCGGAACAGAATGAACAAAACGACAATTCAACGGGTAGCGGTATTAAACCTGATACTTCCCGGCGTAAGGAAGATCTGGAAGCTTATCCGTTGGACGGCTTAAGAATGGTGGGCACGGTCACTATGCAGACTAACCTGTGGGGATTGATAAAAGCCAGCGACGGGACAATCTATCGCGTTCGGGTTGGGAATTATATGGGTAAAAATTACGGAAAAATTATCCGCATAGTCAGCGATAAAATTGAATTAATGGAAATAGTACCCGATAAGCCCGGATACTGGCGTGAACAGCAAGCGTCATTAGCTTTGACAGAGTGATTTTGAGGATAAATGATGAATAACAAACAAGGCGGTAGAGTTATGTTAAATAAAAGAGAGCCATCTCGGAAGGCGCTCATTGGCTTGGGTCTATTTTTCTTTATAGTTCACATTGCGTCTGTCAAAGCCGGTGATCTGGCTATTTCGGGAATCGACATTGCCACACTGGCGGGAGATAAACTGCAGATACAGTTGGAGATGACCGGTGCCGCTATCACACCGAAAGTATTTCATACGGACAACCCGGCGCGAATTGCCCTGGATTTTTCCGGCGTAAAGAATGCCCTGGATAAAAAAATGTACTCGATAAATCAGGGGGCTGCCAGCAGTATCTATGTGGCGGAAGCCGGCAACAGGGTTCGCATTGTGGTCAATCTTATTGAATCAACACCCTTTGAAACCAAAGTTGCGGGCAATAAAGTATTGCTGACATTAACCCGCGCAAAAGCCTTCATGCCGGTTGCATTAAATTCCGGTAATCAAATGACTAAAAACTCGGTGATCCCGGCATTACTGCCCGAACAGGCGATCAGCGGGTTTGATTTCAAGCGTGGCGATAATGGCGAAGGACGCATACTGGTTACTTTAGCTAATCCCAATACCATAGTTAACACCAAAGAAGAAGGCGGAAAAGTTGTCTTGAGTTTTCTAAACACCCGGCTGCCTGAAAAACTGGCTAAAAGACTGGATGTCTCCGAATTTGGAACGCCTGTAAAATATATTGAAGCGATCACCTCAAGGCTGGAAACGACTGTTACTATCGTGCCGCAAAACAGCCTTTATGATTACTCCCTATTTCAGTCCGATGGCTTATTGACGGTTGAATTCAGGCCTTTAACCAGCGCAGAAAAAGAGGTTCTGGACAGTAAAAGGCCCAGTAGCCTCAAAAGGCTGACATTGAACTTTCAGGATATAGAAATACGTAGCGTTATTGCAATCCTGGCGGAGTTTACCGGTCAGAATATCGTTGCCGGCGATGATGTAACCGGTAACATTACCTTAAAGCTGGACGATGTGCCCTGGGATGAGGCGCTGGACTTTATCATGATGACAAAGGAGCTGGGTAAGTATGAGTCTGGCAATGTCACATTGATTTCACCACTGGATAAAATTAAAGAATATAAGAAGAAACAGCAGGAAACAGCGGCAGTGGTTGAGCAGTTGGATCCATTGCTGACTGAATACATTAAGATTAATTACGCCAAGGCAGAAGATTTTAGAAACTTGATGTATGGACGAGATGCCAGTGCTATCGGTAGTTGCGCCAAGGTAAGTGCGTCTGACTTTTCTTCATCTAGCGGACAATCTGGAACGGCACTGGCACAGTCACAATACCAGATGCAAGGCCAGGGTCAAAACCAAAACCAAAACCCAAACCAGGGTAGTACAGGAGATAATTCAGAGGCAGACAAGGATAGGCTTATCTTGCTTTCCGATCGAGGTTCTGCAGTAGTCGATTCAAGAACAAATACCCTGATCGTGCGCGAAACAGCAAAGCGCCTGGAAGAAATAAAGAAGCTGATACACCAATTGGATGTGCCTGTGCGCCAGGTTATGATTGAATCAAGAATAGTCATCGCTTCCAATACCTTTGCGAGAGAGCTGGGTGTCAGGTTTGGGGTAGCAGGAAATCCTGGTCTCGCCGGCAGCATTGGCAGCACCACAACAACTAGCAGTATTAATGGCAATAGGGTCGTTACGACTAATGAAGCTTTTGTACCTTTTGGTAATTCAGGAGGGCTTGGTTCGGTAGGTCAAGCAGGTACAGCAGGTAGCATCAATGGAGCAGCTATTGTAAATGATGCGCTGGTTGATCTTGGTACATCCGCTAATCCTTATGGCGCATTAGGCATGACCTTGGCGAGGGGCGCTGATTATGTGCTTAACCTTGAAATATCAGCTTTGCAGGATCAAAATCTTGGCGAGCTGGTTTCCAATCCAAGAGTCATGACTTCCGACCGCTGCCTCGCATTTATTCAACAGGGGGCTAAAATTCCATACCTATCCTCAAGCGGTAATGCCGGAACAAATACTGTATTTATTGATGCTGTATTGCAATTGGGCGTATTGCCGCAAATAACTCCGAATGGAAATGTGATTATGGGTTTATATATTACCAGAAACACGTTAGGGGAAGTGGTGACAGGTAATGGCGACCGTCAGATTGACAAGCGGGAAATTAAAACCAGTGTACAAGTGAAAGATGGGGAAACCGTTGTGCTGGGCGGGGTTTTTGAAGGAACACAAAATAATAACACTAATAAAGTGCCTTTTTTAGCCGATTTGCCGGGCATAGGCTTTTTATTCAAGAGAACCTTCAAACAGGATGATAAAAGGGAGCTATTGATTTTCGTAACGCCAAAAATTATCACAGATAACGCAGCCACCTATTGAATAACTTCTACCCGGAGCAAAAAGGAGGCATAATGCCTCCTTTTTATTGGTTTGACATAGATCAGAATAACTCATGATGCAATCAGAGAATATATACTTAATTGGTCTCATGGGCGCCGGAAAAACCACCATAGGACGGCAGCTAGCCAGAGCTTTGTCTGTGCCTTTTTATGACAGTGACAAGGCGATTGAAGAAAGCACCGGTGTAGATATTCCCACCATTTTTGAGTTCGAAGGCGAAGAAGGTTTCCGGGATCGGGAACAAAAAATGATTCAGCAATTGACGCAAATGAAAGGCATTGTACTGGCTACCGGCGGCGGGGCTATTTTACGGGAAGAAAATCGCAAGCTATTAAAAGAAAGCGGCTTTATCGTTTATTTGCAATGCTCGGTAGCAAGGATTCTGGAGCGGACCCGCCGCGACACGCAACGGCCACTATTAAAAACAGCTAATCCCAGAGAGCGGATAGAGACTTTGTTTGCCCAGCGGGAGCCTCTTTATTTGTCGTGCGCGGATTACAAAATTGACACGGGCATCATGCAAAATAAAGCCGTCGTTAGCCATATCCTGGAAGAATACCAGTCAGTAAATCGTTAACAGCCATGAAAAAATTAGTTGTAGCGTTAGGTAACCGTAGTTATCCGATTTATATAGGTTCCGGTTTACTTAACCAGCCTGAGTTATTCACGCAACATATCAAGTCAAGGCAAGTTATTGTCATCACCAATGAAACCATTGCGCCCTTATATCTTGATGCGGTTCTGAAAAATTTGCAGGGATATATTGTTGAACAATTAATATTGCCCGACGGCGAGCAGTTTAAGACTTTAGAGTTTGTCTCTGGAATTTTTGATAAATTACTGACCTGCAAATTTAGCCGTAACGCCACATTAATCTCTTTGGGCGGCGGTGTTATTGGCGATATGGGCGGCTTTGCAGCCGCCTGTTACCAGCGCGGCATTGCTTTTTTGCAAATACCGACTACCTTGCTGGCGCAAGTGGATTCTTCGGTGGGCGGCAAAACGGGAGTGAATCATCCACTGGGGAAAAATATGATCGGCGCCTTTTATCAGCCGCAATGCGTTATCGCCGATGCTGATGTATTGGATACCCTGGATGACAGACAATTAGCTGCGGGTCTTGCAGAAGTTATAAAATATGGCCTGATCCGGGATGCTGATTTTTTCGACTGGCTGGAAAACAATATCACCGCATTGTTGGCCAGGGATAAACAGGCATTATCATTCGCCATTGAACGGTCATGCATCAATAAAGCGGAGATTGTCTCTGAAGACGAAACAGAGACCGGCATCAGGGCTACCTTAAATTTAGGCCATACCTTCGGGCATGCGATCGAAACCGGCGCAGGTTACGGCGTCTATCTTCATGGCGAGGCTGTAGCCATTGGCACGTGCCAAGCAGCGGATCTTTCCAGGAGAAAAGGCTGGTTAAATGATGCGGATGTGGAAAGAATTATTAATTTATTTAAAAAAATCGGCCTACCTGTTACTCCGCCAAAAGAAATTGATTCTGAACGATTCCTGGAGTTAATGGCGGTTGACAAAAAAAATAGTGACGGTCAAATCAGGCTGATTCTATTAAAGCAAATAGGCACAGCAACTTTGCCTGTAAACATCAATCAAGAACTATTGGGAGCGGCGCTCAAGACCTATGGCAGAACATGATACCTTTACCTATCATGTGAAGAAGTCGTCAAATGATCAAACACATACGACTGTTCATTCCTTGATAACACAGGAGCGGACTCAGAAACTTGAATTATTAATTCATCTGATTTCAAATCTAACACAAACTCTGGTCGTCTGCGGGCCGAAAGGAATCGGTAAAACGACGCTACTGAAAGTTTTGCAGGAACGTGAGGTGACGTCATGGTTTTATTGCCCGATACAGGGTAATGCTGAGCTAAGTTTTGAAGAGATTCAGGCGAACATAGCCAGAGTCGTCAATCAGACTGAATCTTACAAACAGGATCAATCTCTGACCAGGATTTTTGGTCAGTTGACAAGCCAAAATAAAAAAATAGTTTTAATAATTGATGACGCAGGCGATTTAGTTCCCGGCCTGATAACGGCCATTACTCAATATGCGGCGGCAAATCCTGTTTTAAGAGTGATTTTTGTTTTAACTCATGATGAATTATATGTAAAAAACCGATCAGATCAGACTATTGATGATTGCCATTTAATTGAAATTCCGCCCTTCTCAGAAAAGCAATGCGGTGAATTCTTACAGCATTTATCGACGCAGCCTGGGTCGCATGTGTCGCTAAATGCAATTAATGAAAGCACGGTGGAAAATATCTATCGGGAAACCCACGGCGTCCCGGGAAGAATTATCTCTGAATTAGCCGGTTTGACTGATAATAAACCTGGCGAAAATTCGATTCGGTTTCTTGGAACTGCCGTCGCCGTATTGGTTGCTATAACACTTGGCTTTCAGTGGTTTTCTTCTGCAAAAAATCCTGATAAAGAAAAAATAACACCGGTTGCAGTTGATCAGAAAGTGCTCAATGTCGAGTCCGCGCAACCACAGCTAATTTCCCCGCCTGCATTAGCCTTAATTAATCCGGGTGAGCAACCTGTGGAGATTACTCATGAAACGCCGCTTCCAGAGCGGAAGCCCGGTAATACCGATGATTCAGAGCACTATGAAGTAGATGATGCCATTGATAACTCGATCGGTTTAAAACCGTTACCAATCACTAAAAATAAGCCCGGGACGGTAAATATGATTGCCATTGATCAGGATATCAAGAATAGGTTACATAAAAACGATATTGAGTCGAAAGCTGCTGAGTCCTTGATTATTGACAAAGAGAAGCCAGGGCAAGCCGATTTAAATCATGCGGTCAATAAGGTAGAGCCATCCGAACCTGAAAAGCCTGAAATAATCCAGCCGCAGCAAAAACCGGTAAAAGATAGTGCAGTCCCTGAAGAGGAACCAATAAAACCTGCAATTGCTGAAAGTGAGGGCAGGCGATGGCTGATGACGCAGCCCGCTGAGAATTACACGCTGCAACTTATGGTGTTATCAAAACCCCAGTCGATAACGGATTTACTAAAAAAATATCAACTGTCAGGGAAAGACATTAGAACTATCAAGACAGTAAGTAACGGCAAGGAAAGATTAATTGTGTTTTATGGCTCGTTTGCCAGTTCCACTCTGGCCAATAAAGCCCGGCAGTCTTTGCCCCCTGAATTCCAGAATTCATATCCCAGAAAAATTAATGCGATGAAACAATAGTAAAATCAAAAGGGTATAATTGCCATCAGTCTAATATGTATTGATGGTACTCGTTCAAAATGGAAGACATTAATGGTCAATACACTATCTTAATTATTAATAATCAAAGTAATGGTATTAAAAAACGACACCTTCATTAGAGCTCTTTTAAAACAACCGGTTGAGCGAACGCCGGTATGGATGATGCGGCAGGCGGGAAGATATTTGCCGGAATATAGAAAAGTCAGAGAGCAGGCGGGCAGTTTTTTAAAGCTGTGCACTAATCCGGAGCTCGCCTGTGAAGTGACAATGCAGCCATTGCGGCGCTTTGATTTTGATGCGGCAATTCTGTTTTCGGATATTTTGACTATTCCGGATGCAATGGGTTTGGGGCTTAATTTTACCGAAGGAGAAGGCCCTAAATTTGAAAACCCAGTGCGCACGGTTGCGGATATCAATAAACTGCCGGTTCCTGACCCGGAAACAGATTTACGTTATGTAATGGATGCAGTCCGGTTAATCAGAAAAACCTTGCAGGGCAGCGTGCCGTTAATCGGTTTTTCCGGAAGCCCCTGGACGCTGGCGACTTATATGGTTGAGGGAGGCGGCAGCAAGATTTTTCAAAAAGTGAAAGGCTTGATGTATGAGCAGCCACTGCTAATGCATGTCATGCTGAATAAACTGGCTCAATCGGTAGCGGCTTATTTAAATGCCCAGATTGAGGCGGGCGCTCAGGCTGTCATGTTATTTGATACCTGGGGCGGAATGCTGACATCCGAAGACTACAGCGAATTTTCTTTATATTATGCCCGGCAGGTCAGGGCATTACTTAAAACACATGTAGACGGGCAGCGGATTCCCAGCATTCTGTTCACCAAAGGCGGCGGACTCTGGCTGGAAGAAATGGCCGGTGCAGGCTATGATGCATTGGGTCTGGATTGGCAGACGGATATAGAGCGAGCTCGCGCAAGAGTCGGTGATCAGGTTGCTTTACAGGGCAATATGGATCCTGTTTCCCTTTATGCCCAGCCTGAAATAATCACTGAAAAAGTGAAGTCCATTTTGCATAAATACGGCTCAGGATCCGGTCATGTATTTAATTTGGGCCACGGTATCCTGCCTAATATTAATCCTGATCATGTTAAAGCGATGGTTGATGCCGTGCATAAATACAGTCCGGCATATCATCAATCTTAAACTATGAGTAATTCAAACGAGGTAGTACATGAAAATATTAAAGTTTCTGGCAATAAGTTTACTTATTGTAAATACCGGCGTAAATGCTGAAAGTATTAACGCGGCAAAGCCTGTTGATATTGTTGTATACAGAAGTCCAACGTGCGGTTGTTGCGGAAAGTGGCTGGAGCATTTGAAAGAAAATAACTTTAATGTAAAAGACATTGTTACCAACGATGTCGACGCAGTAAAGAATAAATACGGCGTTTCAAAAGCAATGGCTTCCTGTCATACCGCGATAGTCGGGAATTATCTGATTGAAGGACATGTACCCGCGACGGATATTATTTCTCTGTTGAAGGCCAAACCGCATGTAGTTGGTCTGGCTGTTCCCGCTATGCCGGCCGGTACGCCGGGTATGGAGATGGGACGCCGAAAAGATGACTATAATGTTATGAGTTTTGACAAAGAAAATCATTATCAGGTCTTTAATAGTTATAAAGGTAACTGATGAATCCCCGTATCATGTAGGCAAATGCTACAAAAACAAAACCATCAATATTAATGGCTGAAAACAGCCGTTTTAAGTGTTTAATTTGCTAATCTGGCTGTCATGTAATTTGCTTAAGGTTGAAATTGCTGTGATGGCGCCAATTAAAGCATAAGCCATGTCTGACTGGGTATCCCATATATAGCCCTGAGTTCCTAAAAATGCTTCCGCAGCTTCTTTACTAAATAGTGCCACCACCCATTCAATTAGCTCGTAAAAAGCGCTAATTGCTAAACAAATACAAATAATAAAAAAATTAAGCCAGTTAATATTTTTTAGAACCTGATTTCTAAGGATAATTTCTCTCGCAACTATAGCCGGCACAAAGCCTTGTGCAAAATGGCCGATTTTATCGTAATTATTGCGTTCTAAATTAAATGCTTCTTTTAAACAGTTGAACAGGGGAACTTCAGCATAGGTGTAGTGCCCTCCTATCATTAAGATAATGCTCAGGATCAAAATCAGGATATAAGCCAGGCTGGTCAATGGAAATCGCTGTCGCGTCGCGATAAGAACGATCAAAGCAATTAAGGCAGGTGCGGTCTCCAGTACCCAGGTCAAGTAATCTTTTGGATTTATGACTGACCACACAAGTACCAAAACAAATATTCCCAGCCATATTTTATTCATCAATGGAACCTTTATCAGCCTCAATTAATTAAAATCATTGGTAATATTTATTACCTATTGGATTGATTTTAAAGATTTTACAGTAGATGCTGAATTAAATTTAAAATCAATTTATATAAGAGGATATTTATCCTGATTTTTCAGCAGGAGAATTGGATAATGTTAGAATAGCTCAGCTGTATTTGTTGAAATAAAAATATTCCTTTAAAAAAACAAAACCAACATACTCTGCGAATTGAAAGTTAATATAATTGATATGTTCTTGACGCTGAATCAAGTATTTTTAATAATCTACCGCTTAACCCTACAAGGAAAGGAGCTTGTCGCATGTCAGAAGACAGCCTGATTATCCCCAAAAAAAGATTTCATATTGAAGAAGCCCTTTTAACTTTACTGCTTATCTTGTCGCTGGTAGGTATTGGAATTACCGATTTTTCTCCCGCTGACGGTTATGGATACTGGATTATTATGGTGTTCGTTTTTGCTTTGTTTTCAATCATTATTGGTTGGCGGCAATCGAAACATCGTTCGGTTGATTTTAAGAAAATATTACGTGAACAATCGATACACTGGTCCACATCGTTATTGATAGTCGGTGGCGCATTTTTGATACAAAAATCAGGCCGCATTGAATCTGATGATATTGGGCTTGTCATTTTGCTGATTTTATCACTATCCACTATCCTGGATGGCTTGCGTGTAGGGTGGCGTTTTAGTGTGGTCGGGATATTTCTTGGAGTTTCTGCCGTCATAGCCGTCTATACCGAACATTTTCTTTGGATAGAGCTCCTAATTGCCCTTCTTATAGTTCTGACAACAATTATATGGGAGATCTGGCAGGCAAAAAAAGCTTAATAATGAATTTAAAAGATCGTTATGCCGTTTTTGGGCAACCCATTGCTCATAGCAAGTCACCTGTAATTCACCAGATTTTTGCCCGGCAAACCGGCCAATCTCTGGAATACACGGCCCAAGAAGTTCCTGCTGAATTATTTTCAACAGCCGCTAAAATATTTTTTTCCCAAGGCGGCAAGGGTCTGAATTGTACGGTGCCACTGAAAGAACTCGCCTGGGCTTTTGCTGACCATAAAACCGGCCGCGCCCAACTGAGTAAAGCGGCCAATACGCTCTCTGTACAGGCGGACGGCTCTATTCTGGGCGATAATACGGATGGTTGCGGTTTAGTAAGAGATTTAATCATCAATCAGGCAGTAACATTAAAAGGAACCCGGATTTTAATTCTGGGAGCCGGAGGGGCAAGCCGAGGAATCCTAGCTCCTCTCCTTGAACAATCACCGCAATCCATAGTCATCGCTAATCGCACTGTTTATAAAGCTATTAGTCTAGCCGACGAATTTCAAGGCAAAGGTTCTATTACCGGCTGTGGATTTAACGACTTAAGTCATTCACAATTTGACCTGATTTTAAACGCAACCTCCGCCAGTTTAAGCGACCGGTTACCTCCGCTGGAAGCAGGCTTACTGGCCGAAAATGGCATTTGTTATGACCTCGCTTACGGCGATACACCGACTCCTTTTGTGCGCTGGGGATGGGAAAATCATGCTTTTAAAAGCCTGGATGGGCTTGGGATGCTGGTAGAACAGGCGGCGGAAGCTTTTTTTATCTGGCGTGGCGTCCGTCCTGAAACCCGGCCGGTTATTGAACTGCTAAATTTAGAAAGACGTAAAAATCAAGACTAAAAATGAAAATTCAGCTTTTCATTTATTGCCTTGCTTCAGGTATTCATTTTTCAAAATAATATAATGCTGATAAGAATATTCCAGGAATTCTTTTTCGGATTCTGTTAAAGATCTTGCCTGCCTGGCGGGCGAGCCTATATAAAGATGGCCGCTATCCAGCTTTTTTCCCGGCGGCACCAGCGCACCTGCCCCCAGCATTACATAATCCTCAAGAACAGCATCATCCAAAATAATCGCCCCAATTCCAATTAAACAGTAATCGCCTATTGTGCAGGCATGTACTACTGCTCTGTGGCCGATAGTCACGCCTTTTCCTATCGTTAAAGGATAACCCCTGTCCGTAAATTTGCCGTAATGAGTCACATGCAAAATGGAACCATCCTGAACATTGGTTCCATCGCCAATTTTTATGCTTTCAACATCGCCTCTAATAACGGTTGTAGGCCATATGGACACGTCATCCCCTACAGTGACATCCCCTATGACCACGGCCGTGTCATCGATATAAACCGACTTGCCGATTTTGGGCTGTATATTATTAAAACTTCTTATAGGCATGGCGCCCTCTTAATTTATATTTATCGGGTAAAAATATTAAACGTTGCTTGGTTTGTAGTTTTCCGAACTGTTTGATTTTAGGCAAGCCGAAAAATTCAAAACAGCATCGCTTCTTAAATTCATTGCTCAATTTTATGCGTAGCCAAGGCTACTCCGGCCTGTTGATAACGACGGTAACGGTTTCTGCCTGCTTCTTTAGTTTCTTCGCTGTTATCCAGTATTTCCAGGATACGCTCGGCCAGCTCAAAATCCTGCGGATATTGGGAAGACAGGTTAATCAGTGTTTTTTGCCAGTTTTGCGGGGCATTCAAGGAACCTATTAAAACAACTTTTTCAACAGCGGGTGTTTCGCCTGTATATTGTTGATGCGGGATAAAGCTGCCTGCTCTGAAAGTCCAGAGCAGGTCATCGATGATTTGGCTTTGTTCATCGGAGCCGGTTAGTACGTAACAGAAATGGCCGCTACGGTAGGCTTTTTCTATAAGTTTGCAGGCAAATAGATACCGATCGTTTATTGATTGAGACTGTAGTACATAAAAAGTGACTTCAGGCATTCGCTCGGTTAATCAGATATTGACTTAATAAGGGAACAGGACGTCCTGTCGCACCTTTGGTTTGGCCGGTACGCCACGCAGTACCGGCGATATCCAGATGAGCCCAACGGTAATTTTCCGCAAAACTCGATAAAAAACAGGCGGCGGTTATAGTACCGGCATCTTTACCACCGATATTAGCCATGTCTGCAAAATTGGATTTGAGCAGCTCCTGGTATTCTTCCCATAGCGGTAAGCGCCAGATGCTGTCATGGGCTGTTTCACCGGCCGCAAGCAGATCACTGCATAAAGCATCATCATTGCCGAGCAGGCCGCTGGCGACGCGGCCTAAAGCGACCAGGCAAGCACCCGTCAGGGTAGCCAGATCTATAACTACCTCGGGGTTGAATTTTTCCGCATAAGTTAAGGTATCGCAAAGAATCAAGCGGCCTTCAGCATCGGTATTTAAGATCTCAATAGTTTTACCGGACATGCTGGTGACAATATCGCCGGGTTTATTGGCATCGCCATCGGGCATATTTTCTGATGAAGGAATTAGGCCGACAATATTCAAGGGCAATTGCATTGTTGCCGCGGCCAGTAAGGTTCCCAATACGGCGGCGCCACCGCACATGTCATATTTCATTTCATCCATGCCCAGGCCAGGCTTTAATGAAATACCTCCGGCGTCAAAAGTCAGGCCTTTGCCGATTAACACGATAGGCTTGCTGTTTTTTTCGCCGCCTTGATAATCAAGCGTGATCAATTTGGCCGGCTGACGACTGCCCCGCGAGACTGAAAGGAAAGAACCCATGCCTAATGCCGCCATATCGGCTTCTTCGAGAATTGTAACAGTAAGTTTTTCGTATTTTTTACCCAGCTCAATAGCTTGTCCGGCAAGATAGGTAGGGGTACAAATATTACCGGGCAAATCGGCAAGGAGTTTGGTCAGGTTTATACCCTCGGCAATAGCCTGTCCTTGTGCCAAACCAGCTTGCGATGAGGCAATTTCACTTTCCGGCGCTATAATAGATATTTTCTGAAGCTTGCTTTCGGTGTCTTTATCCGATTTTTGTGCTGTAAATTGATAAATAGCATCATTAAAGACTTCGATGATTTGCCGGGTTTTCCATTGCCAGTCGCCGGCTATGACCTCACATTCGGCTAAGCTGCAGGCGACTGATTTTATTTGCGGTTTTTTAAGGCTATTGATGGCGGCAAAGAGAGCTTTTCTGTAGTTTTTACCGGACAAAAGGTCTTTTTTGCCAAGGCCGACCAGCAAAATACTTTCAATACGACTGTCAGGGATAACGTTTATTAACACTGTTTCGCCATTTTTTCCGCTAATGTCGCCACGGCTAACAATTTTGCTGATCATTCCGTGGGTGCTGTTATCGAGTGCTGTTGCGGATGGACTGAATTGATGATCTTCGTAAATACCAACAATAATACAATCACATTGCAGTGTTTCTAAGGGGGCGCTTTCTATAGAATAGTCCATAATTTTTATTGCTTGTTTACTGAGTAAAATCATTGCTGGGGGAATTATAAATAAGCACCCCGGAATGAGCTGTTTAAATTTAATTATACAACACAAATATTGATTTTAATTAGGGGAGATGGGCTTGGAAGCAAATTGGCCGAAAGGCTATAAAACCGGACGGCGTCAACTGTTCACCGTCCTGGATAAAATGATTATGCAAGATGTAATGAGAACTTTGCTGGCAGTATTGACGGTGATTGTGGTGATTATTGTCAGCCGGCAATTTATCAGGGTTCTGGATAAGGCGATTGAAGGGCAGGTATCAAATGAAACCTTGCTGACTATTCTGGGGTTAAAAATTATTGTCGCCAGTGTTTCTTTTTTGCCGGCGTCGCTCTTTATGACAGTATTGATGGTGCTGGGAAGGATGTACAGAGATCAGGAAATGGCCGCAATTTCTTCAGCAGGGGGCGGTTCAGGGATAATTTACCGGGCGTTATTCTTGCTGATTTTCCCCTTAAGTGTGCTGGCGACGGGCCTATCCATGTATGTCGCGCCCTGGGCGGAAGCCAGGATAGAGCAGTTAATGCATGAGGATACTCAATCCACAAACCTCAGGGGAATCGGTGCCGGCAAATTTAGTGAATATTATAGCGAGGGGGATGTGGTGGTCTATGTGGAAAACGTAAGTTCTGATAAAAAAATGCATAAGGTATTTGTACAAAGCAGGCAATCCGGCAATTTGGCGATTGTCACCGCCGAAGAGGGTAAAGTGCAGGAATTAAATGACGGACGTTATATAGTCCTGGAGAATGGAGAGCGCATACAAGGGTTGCCGGGAAGCTTAAATTATGTAATTGAACAATTCGTGGAGTACGCAGTGAGGATTGAGGAAAAATCAGGGGTTATTGATTTTGACCGGGCCGCAGTACCTGCCGCCATACTATGGAAGTCCGGTTCCATACGCGATACTGCTGAATTGCAGCATCGGTTTTCTACCCCATTGGGATTAATATTGTTAAGTTTTATTGCAGTACCCTTAGCGCAGATTTCGCCGCGCGGAGGCGTTTACGGAAACATGCTCGTTGGTTTTTTAATCTATTTTAGCTATGGAAATCTTTCACGTGTCAGTGAGAGCTGGGTTATGAATGAGACCATTCCCGCCTGGCTTGGGGGTATAGGAGTAAATGTGCTGTTGTTATTGGCGGGTGGCATTTTATTGGCCAGATTTTATGGATGGACATGGATTATTTTGAAATTCAAGGAAAAGGTAGCAAGGTGAATGTTTTAACCGGCTATATAGTCAAGGAGGTTTTAAAAGGGTCGTTTATTGCGCTTTTATTATTATTGACGTTATTTAATTTATTTACTTTTACTGATGAGTTAAAGGACTTGGGCAAGGGACATTATGGCCTAAGAGAGATTTTTTATTTTCTCGCCTTGACTTCGCCACGAGTTTTTTATGAGTTAGTGCCTTCGGCGGCATTGTTAGGCAGCCTGTTCATATTGGGGGCAATGGGTACTCATCATGAGCTGATTGCCATGCGGGCTGCGGGCTTATCCGTTTTTGGGATTATCAAGTCCGTGCTGCTGGCAGGGGTTATTTTGGCGCTTATTTCAATAATTGTTGGAGAATTTATCGCGCCATTAACTGAACGAAAGGCACAGGTTATTAAAGTCACTGCCCAGAATGTGCAGATTGTTATGGGTACGCGCTACGGGCTGTGGCTGCGCGAAGGTAAAAACTTTATCAATGTCAGGCAGATAAATGATAACGGGAATTTGGCAGATATCAGTATTTATGAATTAGATGATGAGCATCATATGCATCTGGCGAAGCATGCCGAGCAAGCAACTTATTTAGGAAAGCAGCAATGGAAGTTAACGCATATCAGTCAATCAGAAATTTCTACACAGCAAATGGCAGCTAAATATCAGGATGAGCAGATTTGGAAATCTTCAATCGCCCCGGATCTGCTGAAAATTGTTGTGGTCAGTCCTGATGACCTATCAATAGTCGACTTGGCCAAGTATATTGATTTTTTAAAGGAAAATCATCAAAAGTCCCACGTTTTTGAGCTGGCTTTTTGGGGGCGTCTGGTGAATCCTCTCATTATTTTCGTAATGCTTCTGGTTTCAGCGCCGTTTGTTATCGGCGTTAAACGAGGCGTTAGCGTTGGCGGCAGGATGATGATAGGTATTGTCATTGGGATGAGCTTTAATATAATCGACAAAATTGTCGGTCATGTCGGTTTAATTTATGAACTGAGTCCATCCCTGATGGCTATACTCCCAAGCGTGACAGTTTTAGTGCTGGCGCTGTTTACCGTGAGCCGGTTGCAGTAGCTAAAACAGCATTAAATCCTTAGCTTTACATTAACTGTGAAAAGTCTTCAACGCGTCATTAATCTGCTGTTTGGCTTCGTGCAGTAAATTTAGGGAATGCTCGGGGGAAAGGGAAAAATTCTTCAATTTGCTGGCGGCAGGAATAGACGTAATAGCAGGTAATTCGGACATATCTGCCTGTCCGATTTTGCTGTGCAAACGGGAAAGCACAACGATGTCGGTTAAACTAAGCTTTTCGCTGCTATTTTGATACCAATCTTCCGAGAAAACAGGAATGTTAATGAATTCCTCGCTAAATCCCCATTCCAGCAAAATTTTATATCCTATAGGGCCTTTAACGTGAGGCAAGACGAGAGCGATATCTGATTCGGAATAATAGTCTTTCGGAAGATTAGCTGCAAAATTCAAGAAAGGGACTGCGCCAATGTCGCAAATCAGGCCGGCAAGTAGAGCTTCTTCAGGATTAGCTTGTTTGGTAACCGCTGCCAAAACATAACTGAGGGTGGAAATATACAAACTTTGCTTCCATATTTTATCAAGATATTTTTTTATTAAAGGCGAATTGCTTTTGAAAATATGGTTAATACTTAACCCGATGACCAGATTGCGCGTAGCATTTAAACCGATACGGCTAACCGCTGCAAAACAGCTTTTTGCAGGGATAGCACTCACATACAGAGCGCAATTAGCTACCTCAATAAGTTTGGCGGAAATTACCGGATCAAGCTGAATAATTTTTACCGCCTCGGCAATTCCAATATCCTGCTGCATAGCTTTTCGTAACCTGAGTGCTATGTCCGGTAAGGAAGGCAATTCAAGCTCTTCACTCGTATAATGCTGTGAAAATGTCTGCAACAAGCGATTTTCAGTCAGATTATCCGGAATATTCAGCTCTGGTAGAGGTGCAGATATGATTTTTTTGCCGGCCATGATTTTTTGCGAAACACGCAAAATGCCTACATCAGTTTTGGCTATGGCTGTTGTTGTATGAATGGAGCCACTGGAAAGCGGGAATTTTGCTTTTGCAGTCCCGGCATCCACTTCATAAGATTTCCCGCTATCGTCGGATAAAGTGATGATACCTTTTAAAAGATACAGTGCGGAATCAGTCTCATCGCCCAGTTTAAACAAGGTGGTTTGCGCCGGGAAAACTTCTGATGAGTGATTGGTTGCAAAAGCCAGAAGTTTCTCATTGCTGAAATTCCTGATAGGAATGAGCTCTTTTAAGGCCTCTATCGAAATCTTTTCAGAAACAAGCGTGCAGGGCGACGATACATTTTTCTTGCCTTTAAAAAAAGGATTAAGAAAAGACATGTTTATTTCCTAAAACAAATAAAAATCAGCATTTCAATTTAACATGAACACTACCATGCTAGATCTAATTGGTCTGAGTATAACAAATTGATAGACGTCCCTAGCAGAAAAAAGCTGAAAAATTAGAGATTAATTCCAGCAAGCGTTATTTTCAAAATATGAATTTTCTTCTGCCGATAATAAAAAAAACAAATGATGGGTTATCGAAATCCTCTTCTATGTGCGTCATCGCACCGACCTGGGGCGGGGGTTTAACTAGTATAGAATCATGGCAGGGGCATTTGCCCACTGCCGGTTAATCCATTCCAATGAGGAGTTTACGATGAATAAAGAACAAGTGAAAGG
>JAQUOU010000013.1:0-83799 GCA_028716975.1 Methylobacter sp.
TTAAATTCTCCGTCTTCGAATTCATTCTGAACCTCATGCAAGCAAAAGTGTGTCGGCAATCACTAACTTTGTCTTGTTAGCTCAATCTTTCCAGTAACAAAAACATGACAGTTTTTATCGTAATTAAATACGTTTCGTCCAATCATGTTTTAGTAGGGTTAACATAACCTGATGAAATCCCCACAAGACCGGAACTTTGACAATCTCATCGATAAATTCGAACAGAGAGTCTATGACACTTTCAAAGGCGAGTGGCGGCTTAAACTGCTTAAGGAAGATCTCGATATTTTCTACAAAGCGTCAGAACCTTTGACAGTATGGGATGCCGGCTGCGGTTTTGCGCAAATCAGCCGTTGGCTTGCTGAACAGGGACATGAGCTGACGCTTTGCGACCTGTCGGAAAAAATGCTGGCCCAGGCAAGGCAACAATTTACTAAAGACGGATTGAATGCGCAATTTCATCATGAAGGTGTGCAAACACTTGCGCCCAAACTACCTCAATTTGACCTGGTGTTGTTTCATGCTGTTCTTGAATGGCTGGCCGATCCTGTGCCCACATTGCAAACCGTTGCCGCCGGGGTTAAGCCAGGCGGGCATTTATCGCTACTGTTTTATAACCGTAACGCGATGGTTTATACCAATGCCTTAAAAGGTGACTGGCGCTGGAAGAACCTGCTGGATGACTCTTATCTCGGTAAAGGTAAAAACCTGACTCCGCCGAACCCCCAGTTTCCCCATGAAATCATCGAACATCTTCAACACTGGGGCTTTACTATAATGATTCATACCGGTATTCGTGTGTTTCATGACTATCTTTCCAAAGAAACTTTGGAGCACAGCAAACAGAGCGAATTATTTGAGTTGGAATATCGCTACTGCCGGCTGCCTACCTATCGAGATATGGGACGCTATATTCATCTTGTAGCGCAACGCTGAGCTGTCTCTTCACTAATGAAAAAAGGGCGGATTAACCGGCCTTTTTCATCAAAACCAAGACAGCCTTAAGGGAATCCCTAAAAATTATCCGTTAATGCTTCGACAAGGCTCTCCTGAGCATGGCCGAAGGGGCTCTCCTGAGCATAGGCGAAGGGGCTCTCCTGAGCATGGCCGAAGGGGCTCTCCTGAGTTTATCGAAGGGCTCAGCACGAACGGATAAGTCACTGATTTTAATGAACCACCGTTCGCACTGAGCTTGTCGAAGTGCAATTTTTAGAGGTTCCCTTAAGAAAATGAACTAAATTTTTTATTGTTTTACTCAGTTTAGATGAATGGCTTATGAATGTAATGTTTCTAATCATGAAACAATCAATATATTCACAGTACCATTGTCAACAATATAATCCTACTATATAGTTGAGTTGCAGTTTGAATAAACCCTCTTCAACTTTATACGAGAACTTAGACATGAACGATTTTTACAAGGATATTTTAACCGGAATAGTATTTATAATTGGCCTGCTGGGCTTTTTTTCTGGTGAATTCATTATTTCTTCCACGTTATTCGCCACTGCGGCCATTGCCAGTAACGTTAACCTGAATCGTAAACGCGAAGCTGAACAATTATCATGCGAATGACGTCCTTAGCTGAACGGCTTAATCAAGCCACTTACAGACTTCCAAGGCTTACTGGCCTTGGAAGATTTTGTTTTTAGGGTTTTCCCTTTTCACAATTTGCTAAAAAAATCCTGGTACGGAATCAGTCTGTCTTCCTCACTTCGAAGACCTTCAAATCCACCGTCTAATCCCCCGGCAACACCACTCACGCTAATTCAAATACCATTTGCTTTTGTATATTGCATCGGACAACATATTCATATCCTTCGTAAAATCATTTCTCGGACTATTCACTTTCTCTTCCATAAAATTCAAAGAGTGCCATCTTCGGCGACTTGATAGAGAACTTAGATCCATTTTCTTTAATAGATTCTATATCTATTCATCTTTTGATGAGTCAATTTTTGAGGATTGGCCTCTTGGGATTAAGGGCTTGCAGAACCCTGAGCCTAAATCCAAGAGGCCTTTTTCAGTGGGGCTAGTCGTAACTATAATGCTTACGCAGCGGCTTGACGACCTCCCAATGGCTATTCAACCCCTCCGGAAAAACAACCAAATCCTTTGGCAAGATTCGCACCGGCTCACCGCCCGTCGGTGTCACCAGAATCTCACCTTCCAGGATATAGGCAGTTTCTGTTTCATCAAAATCGATAGTGAATTTGGATACTTCCTTTTCCCAGATTTCCCACTTCGCCACCCCTAATTCTTTCAGGCGCTCTTCGCTGGGGTTATGTTCTATTGTAATTTGCGGCATATATTTCCTGAATTAAAGTTGATTTATTGAAAACCGATTTTAGCATTTTTGGTGCGGGAGCGAAGATTTGCGCAGATAGGACAATAAGCCGAATGTGATTGCCTTAAGTCGGCGACTGGACGTTATAGACACACAGACACATTATAAATAGGCGACATTGATCGTTTGCTCCCCCTTGCAAGGCGCCGCTTTTATAACATCAAATCAGCGGCTCTCGCCATTTGGAAAAGCCGCCTCTTGTTTTGCAGTACCCAAGCGGTTCTAATATCAAAGCCATGACAGCATGGCGTACGCTCAAGATTCAAGCTTAATCAGTCTTATTCTGCAAAATTGACATGATATTGATCGCGAAGGAGTACTCAAATGAAAGAAAAGTCGTACCCCCAAGGAATGGCCCCTGCCCCCGCCCGTATTTACCCGACCTGGGCGCCTGCCGACAAAGATGCGGTGGGCACGGCATTAGGCAGCTCACGCGTATGGTTTACCGTCGCGCAGGGTATTATTACCGAAGTTTATTATCCGCGTCTGGACATTCCCCAGTTAAAAGATCTGGGTTTCATCGTCGCCAATGACACGGATTTTTGGATTGAGTTGCGGCGTTTGAACGACTATACCGTGACTTGGCATGACGAGGCCGTTCCGGCGATCACGATCATCCATCACCATGCCCGCTTTATGCTCACCCTTAAGATATGCGTCGATCCTGAACGCGATGTGCTGCTGGTTGATTTTATGTTAAAAGGAGACGGGGACCTGCAACTCTATCTGCTGGCTGCACCCCGTATGGGGGAAGATGCGGCTGGCAATGAGGCGTGGACGGACGAATGGGAAGGCCATCCTTTGTTGGGTGCTGAACAGGGCCCGTTCGGGATGGCGCTGATGGGTGTCGATAGCGGCGGATGCCCCGCACTGTTACAGCGTTCAGTAGGATTAGTGGGTAAAAGCGACGGCTGGCAGGATTTTAAATACAATAACGCCATGACCTGGCATTATGCCAAGGCCGGCCCAGGCGAGGTAGCCCTGACTGCGCAATTGTCCAGTGCCGGTACCTTGGCCGTGGGACTCGCCAGCAGCCGTGAAGCAGCCGCTACGTTGGCACTGCAATCGTTGGCATCAGGTTTTCAGACAATCTGGTCAAAGTATTGCCAGGGCTGGCAGCAATGGCTGAAGACGCTGCATTGGCCGACCGAATTGGCGACTTTGCTGGAGCCTAAAGCCATCGTGCTGTTAAAGCGTTCGGCGGCAGTTATAAAAATCCATGAAGATCATACTTTCCCCGGTGCTTTTATCGCTAGTCTATCGGTGCCTTGGGGCGAAACCAGCATCAGCCGGAGCGGTTATCATCTGGTATGGGCGCGCGACCTGGTTGAGACAGCAGGCGCATTAGTGGCGCTAGACGATACGGCAGATGCGCAGCGGACTTTGATTTACCTCATCGCTACCCAGCAGGCCAATGGCCATTGGCTGCAAAACCAGTGGTTGGGCGGTAAGCCGTTCTGGCAAAATATACAGCTCGATGAAACAGCTTTTCCGGTACTGCTGGCTGGCGCATTGGCTGAGCGCGATGCACTGGGTGAAGTGCGGGTAGGCGACATGGTGCGCCGCGCCCTGGGCTTTATAGCCCATGAAGGGCCGGTAACCTCCCAGGATCGCTGGGAAGAAGTCAAAGGCATTAATACGTTCACTGTCGCTGTAGCTATTGCCGCGCTGGTCGAAGGCAGCCGTTTTCTTGCCGGGCCTGAAATGGAATGCGCCCTGATGCTGGCCGATACCTGGAACTCACGCCTGGAAGAATATGCCTGGGCGGCGGGGACTGACCTGGCCCGGCAACTGGGTGTAGACGGCTATTACATGCGTAGCGCGCCTCAAGACCTATTGATCCATGAAGGCGCGAAGCTTGAACATCTACTGAACAAAAACCGCAAGAATAATTCGGAAAGTGCCGCCGAAGAACAACTTGCTATCGATTGCTTGCAGCTTGTCCGTTTTGGTTTACGCAACACTGATGATTCAGCCATGGCAAGCAGCGTTCAGGCCATTGACCGGCTGCTCAAGACCGATACGCCCAACGGACCGGTGTGGCATCGCTACAATGGTGATATCTATGGCGAACACCCGGATGGCGCGCCCTTCGATGGTTGGGGACAGGGCCGCGGCTGGCCGTTATTAACCGGAGAACGCGGACATTTGGCTTTGTTGGCCGGGGAAGATGCGCGGCCTTATCTTTATGCTATGGCGCAGATGACCGGAAAAGGCGGACTGCTGCCGGAACAGGTGTGGGATAGCGCCGCTATCCCCGAGCACGGCCTGTATCCAGGCCAACCCAGCGGCTCGGCAATGCCGCTGGTATGGGCGCATGCTGAGTTCATCAAACTGGCGTTAAGCATTGCCGCAGGCGCGCCGGTTGACAGACCCGCACGCACGTGGGCCCGCTACGGCGGGCGTCATCCGCAACTTGATTTCGCTTTGTGGCAGCCGCGCCAACGAGTGGAGCAGATGATCGCCGGTCAGGAACTGCGCATATTGCTATTCGAACCTGCGCGGGTACACTGGGGAAAGAACGGCTGGCAAAATCCGGCCGATGTCATTACCGACAATTGGGGATTAGGCTATGTTGCACGGCTTCCGACTAAAGAGCTTAAGGCAGGTGAGCACATCGATTTTACTTTCTACTGGCTTGACCGCGACGTGTGGCAAAGGGAGGATTTCCGGGTCGATATCGTCAATAAAGCTAATCCTGAATGACGCCCTGCCGGACAGCTTGATACGCAATGTTTCTAAAACAAGCTTAACATTGAGAATCATTTGAAAAAACCAGGCGAATTTAACGAAAACTAACTAATGCAATAAACAATTCTTAGGCTTACCCAATTCAAAATCAAGAGTTAATAAGTCGGCCCATGCCATAAATGATAGACGGAGAAAACTTAAATGGAGACAGAAACAATCTTCATTTTGCTATTCGTTGTAGCCACAGCCGTGGCGATAGCGGTACAACGGCTGGCAGTTCCGTACACGGTAACCTTAGTCTGCACCGGCCTCGTACTAGGGCTTCTGCATGTCCTCGAAGCCCCTCGTCTGACTAAAGCGTTACTGTTCGGCATCTTTCTGCCGGGTCTGCTCTTCGATGCAGCGTTTCATATCGAATTTAAACAGTTCCAGCGAAATTGTCTCGCCATTTTTTCCCTGGCTCTGCCCGGGGTAGTAGTGGCAATTGCGCTGACGGCACTGATCTTGCCACAAGTCATTAACATGCTGCATTTCCTGGAAAATTTTACCTGGAAATATGCGCTGGTATTCGGTGCGCTTATTTCCGCCAGCGATCCCATCGCTGTCGTCGCGATCTTCAAGAATCTCGGTGTCCCGAGGCGTCTGGCCGTATTGCTTGAGGGCGAGAGCCTGCTCAACGACGGTACGGCGATTGTTTTCTTCACGCTGAGCTTTACGCTTGTGACGGGAGAGGCGGCAACAGCCGACGGGTTGGCTTTCGACTTTATCAGGATCGCCGGTTTCGCCACGCTTATTGGAACGGGGATCGGGCTGGTGGTTTCGCATGTCATCAAGCAGGTAAATGATCCGATGATCGAGATTACGCTGACGACAATTGCCGCGTACGGCTCTTTCCTGACGGCTGAGCATTTTCATTTTTCCGGCGTGATTGCAACCGTCTCGGCCGGTATGATTTGCGGAAATTATGGCACCGTTGGCATGTCGCCATCCACGCGGATAGCTGTGGAGTCGTTTTGGGAATACATAGCCTTCGCACTCAACTCCATCGTTTTCCTCCTGATTGGCCTGGAAGTTCACATCTACGGGTTGCTTGACTCCTGGCGAACAATCCTGATTGCTTACCTCGTGGTTACAGCAGGTAGAGCAATGGTTATCTTCGGCGTATCTTTTTTATTACAGAAAACTCTGGAGCAAATTCCCTGGGCATGGAGCGTGATCCTTATCTGGGGCGGAATACGCGGCGCATTATCCATGGTACTGGTGCTTAGTCTGCCAGAGGATTTTGCATATCGGGAAGTGCTGGTATCCATGACTTTCGGCGTTGTCATTCTTTCGATTCTTATCCACGGGTTAACGATGTCCGGGATGCTAAGATGGCTGGGCATTAGTCAGGATTGCCGGGAACGGACTAGCTATGAGTTGACACGCGGCAAGTTGCTGTCAGCCCATGCCGCGCTGGAAGAGATCAATCAAATGACACGTTCGCATTTTGCGCATCCTGAAGTGCTCGCTACTCTCCGCCAACAATATGAACAAAAAATTGAACGCGACAGTACAGCCCTGGCTGAGTTGCATCTTGAGGAACAGCAACTTAAAGCCGAGGAATTACAATGGGCTCAACGGCATTTACAAGCGGTGGAAAAAAACGCGGTAATCGGCGCCTTTCACCGGGGACTTCTCACTCAGGACGTTCAGGAAAAATTGCTGGCGGATATTGACGCGCGGTTACTGCGTCTTGAATCCACAGAAACCAAAGGGTCAACTCATCATACCGATGGCCATAATTCAGAGAAATAGTTGCCGTCTCTTTCCACTTACTGGAGCAATAAGCCATGATTCAAGATAACATAGAACTTTACGAACCGATCAATATTCCGAAAAGTATTGATGATAATATTTGGATCGTAGATGGTCCCCTTGTAAAAATGGCGATGTATAAGGCTTTAATACCATTTCCAACGCGAATGACCATCATCCATCTCAGCAATGGCGACCTTTGGTGCCATTCGCCTATTGCGCTAACGGAGGCTATAAAATCAAAAATAGACCGGCTTGGACCAGTCCGCCATCTGGTTTCGCCCAACAAAATTCATTATATCCACATAAATTCCTGGATGCAGGCCTATCCGGAAGCAACAGCATGGGCATCTCCCGGTGTTCGTGACAGGGCGGCAAATCAGGGAATAGCGCTAACGTTCAATGCTGACTTGAGTGAAACGCCCCCACCCGTATGGGCTGATGACATAGACCAGTTGATTTTTCGTGGAAGCCGGTTTATGGATGAAGTAGTCTTCTTCCATAAAAGAACATCAACCCTGATATTAGCTGACCTGATTGAGAATTTTGAACCTAAAAAAGTGGGCTGGCTATATAGAGTGTTACTTCGTTTGGCAGGAGCAGCTGATCCCGATGGGAAAGCGCCTTTAGACCTCAGGATAACCTTCTGGGGACGTAAGATACAGGCGTATCAAGGTTACCAACGGATACTAAAATGGAAGCCCGGAAGGATCATTCTTTCTCATGGGCGCTGGTACGAAAGTAATGGAATAGACGAGTTAAAACGGGCCTTTCGTTGGCTGACGTAGTGCCAATCAACCATCATGAAACCAGCATTCGCCGGTAACGACATGGCGAATTATCACGAGGTTATTAAGTATTCATCCTCATTAGCTTTAGCCTGTAAAAAACGTGGCTGCTAAATGCGGTGACAGCATTGATTTTATACTCTCTAATAATCGTAGTGCTCCCTACCGTACATATTTTGAAAAAGTTTCCGGTATAAATAACACTGTTAATACGCAATTCCAGAAAAGTTAACCGGAGCACATGCTGCGTCACCCTTCATCTTGCTTTCTCAATAGTTAAATGGATAATGATTTTGTCCGGAGGAGAATATTCGTGTTTATGCAACCAATAGATATTTTCGTTTATGGATGGCTGATGATCGCAGTGCTCTGCGCCGCTTATGTAGCATGGGACCAGTTTAGCGGCAATCCCGAACCTACGGTGATGAAATGGGGCTTCGTCCTGATAACGCTCTATATGGGGCCTATCGGGTTACTGCTGTACATAATGGCTGACAAGGAACCCGAACCCGGAACCCACGAAGCTTTCGTAAAACCGCTCTGGAAGCAGGGGGTGGGTTCTACCGTACATTGCGTCGCCGGCGACGCCACCGGCATTATTCTGGCGGCGGTAGTGGTCGCTATGATCGGCTTGCCGATGTGGCTCGATCTTATTATTGAATACAGTGCAGGCTTTGCCTTTGGACTTTTCATCTTTCAGGCACTTTTCATGCGTAAGATGATGGGCGGCTCGTATATGGAAAATGTCCGCAAGTCTTTTATGCCCGAGTTTACCTCGATGAACGCGATGATGGCCGGCATGGCGCCGGTCATGGCATTGTTGATGATGGGCCGCGATATGCGCGCGATGTGGCCGGGCGAACCGCTGTTCTGGGCTGTGATGTCGATTGGCATTTGTATGGGTTTTGCCACCGCCTATCCGGTTAATATATGGCTGGTGTCGAAGGCTATGAAACATGGTCTGATGACAGTACGCGATCATTCTTCCAGCGCTGAAGGTCATCACCATCAGGATCACGACCAAGGCGGCACGAGTTCCGGTTCGCAGCACAACGGTAAAAAACCTACGCGCGCGCAGTTAACCGCCGTAGCCGGCTTTACCTGCTTGATGCTGATAGCAGGTCTGTCGCTGCCCTCGGTCTTTGTCAATCTGCGGCTTACCGCGCATCAGGTCGGCAAGCTGATTATGCCGCCGGAGATGATCATGACCCCGGAAACGTCCGCCGAAACAATGCGCGACATGGCGGCTATCGATCCGCGGCAGAGCGTTTATACTGCACCGCCAAGCGCTCATGGCGATCAAGCATTGCAGCCGGAAGTCGTCAACGGAATCAAAGTATTTCATCTGATCCTGGAAACTATCCGCTGGAATATCCTTAATAACAAGACTGTCAACGCCTATGCCGTGAATCGCCAAGTGCCCGGTCCGCGCATCGAACTGGAACAAGGCGACCATGTACAATTTATAGTGACTAATAAGCTGCCTGACTCAGCTACCTTGCATTGGCACGGCTTGATAGTTCCTAACGAAATGGATGGCGCAACTAAAGTGACGCAATCGCCCATTGCTCCCGGCGCTACTTATACCTACGACTACGTGGTCTCCCAGATCGGCACTTATTTTTATCATTCGCACGATAATCCGGACCGTCAACAAGGCCTCGGCCTCTATGGCGCCCTAATCGTGCATCCCTCAAAAAATCCTGAAAATCTGTCACGTCTGGCCGCGATGAAGCATTTATCCGATGATGCCGCGACTGCGATTGCCGCAGACAGCGACGAAGTCAAAGCCGATTACGACTACACGATTCTTCTGCAAGAGTGGCTCAATCGCGACGGTCTAACCTACCCTGCGATGCCGATGGAAGGCGGTCTCCCCAATTATTTCACTATCAACGGCAAAGCTTATCCTGCGACGGATATTATAAAACTCAAGCTTGGCAGCACTATTAAGATCCGCTTCATCGGCAGTCACAATAATTTTGTGCACCCGATGCATATTCATGGCGGTCCCTTTGAAGTCGTTGCCCGCGATGGACTGACCTTGACGGTTGGCGCGCGCTTCATGGCCGACACGATCAATGTTGCGCCTGGGCAGCGCTATGATGTCGTATGGACGGCGCGTAAGCCCGGGCGCTGGCTGGTTCACTGCCATATTCCCCATCACATGGCCAACAACAATCAGGAGCAAATGGGTGGCGGCGGTTTGATGATGGTGCTTGATGTCCCGGATGTCAACGGACAGTCGCTGCCGATGCCGCCTTCATGAAGCCCTTTACTTGCCAAACGTTTTTGAAAAAGTTCGGCACGGACAGTTCGTCTGAAATGTGCCCTAAAAATCAGGGATAAATAAACTAAAGTTCCGGCAATAACGATAAGCGGCAAATCAGATCAATAGCTAAAAACAAGGTCTATACCCCTTTTTTATCTGAGCCCTGGGCTAAGGCGTCCAATGTCTTCTGGAGGCAATTGGCCAGGCGCCGTCGGTCCCTTTCATTATCGATGCGCATGGCATCTTCGCCGATGAGTCGGGCATGCTCTATCAATACAGCGCGGTCCCGATCACGGTGCAAATAGGGCGATACTTTGGCGATGATGTTGAGAAGATGCTGCATCACTTCGGGATTTTCCGCGCCGTAAAGGCAAATCTGGCTCAAAGCGGCATGAACTATTTCCTCGAAATCAAGCGGGCAGGCAATCACGCGTAACCGGCCGTTTTGATCCTGACGTAGTGCCATTGGCAATTCCCGGCTTGCAATGCCGCATAGCGAGGCGCCTAGCCAGTCGATACAGACACCAAGGCGGTAAAAGGTTCATTAATGCCGGGTGAAAGCGCATGTAGCGCTATTTCGACCAATTGCTGCACCATTAGCATTGCATCCTGATGAGGCGAACGCCGGCGCCCTTGACTAAAGCAGTTACGTAAATCAGTCTCGAGACCATGATTTATATGAGAGGGCGGAAGCACTCGTAATAGCGGCTCCGACTGCGTTACAAAAGCGCCGGGACGTGTTTCCAGTTTCACTATCAAATCATGCTGGACTGCGAGGCGCATCAATAATTCATCGTCTACCGCTTGTAAGTAGCCGTTAGCGGACGAGGTCACGATATGGGCGGTCTGCCATTGGTTTTCTTCGGGCTGTAGGCGCGGATTCATAACATCGCTTTGCGGTTGTCCGATGTGTTCGGGGAAAAGCACCGGCAAGGATTTCTGAAATCCCTCCCCTACATCGGCAATGAGGTTTTCGGCGTGAATGCTTTGTGAAATATGGTGAATGAAAAAGATCAGCACCGCTAGCGGCGTCAGCGCCAAAAGCATGCCGATGTTTACTGAGAGATAAGGCACAAAGATCGACTCCTCAGCCGACCGCACTGTTCGCAGGACCAGCAGGGCATAAATAAAGGTGGCGATGAAAGTGCCCAGGGTGAATTGCGCCCTCCGATCCGATGTGAAGTTTCGCAGCACGCGCGGCCCAAAATGCGATGAAGTTTGCGCCAGCGTCGTTACAGTCAATGAAAACACAATCGAAACTACCGTCATGACGGAGCCGGCAATAACCGATAAAACCCTGCGTGCTCCTTGGGCACCACCGGACCAGATCCAACCCATATCATGAACCCAATCGTCGCCGATAGTATGATCAAGAGCAACGCTGACCAAGGCTGCGCCTACCGCAGCCAACGTCATTAAGGCCGGCAGAAACCAGAATGAATCTGCCAGGGCGTCACGAATTTTGATTAGTTGCAGCTTCATAGCTTTTTATCTTTATGCCGGTGTTCGTGCCGACGTGAAAAATCACCGTCGTTTCCCTTGGCCTGATCTTTGAAAGCGCCCATGATTGCATTTGAAGCTATCACTCATAAGATATTACCCTTACTCTTTTTTTGCATTAGCACTAAGCAAATCTTCCCCTTGTTCGCGTTCTTGATCTATCTGTTGTTTAACATTGCGGTCAGGCGTAATGTCCTGTGTTTTATGTTCGACTATAGTTTTAACCTTCCCAATAGGCTGTGGCTGCTTATCCGGCGGCGGGGAAGTCTCTACAGCCTGCTTCGGCATTCTAATATTAGCGTTGTCAAATACTGTTTTGATTACGGAAAGCGCATTACTTCTGAGCTTCTGAAAATCGGCCTGATTCTGATCAAGCCAGCCACATAGTTGCAATAAAGTACTGGAATCGCCCAAATTTTCCACCGAACAGGAGGGCGCTGGATCTTTTAATGCGCCCTCAATATGCGTTAATGTTTGAATGGCGAGTTGCTGTATATAAGTCAAGTCCTGCTCTATCCCGACATTCACAGTAAAATCGAAGCGCCTGATTGGATTGCTTGAATAATTGATAATGGTTGCTTTAAATACTTTGGCATTGGGAATACGGATATCATTACCTTCCGCGGTTCTTAAAATGGTCGCGCGCGAGGTTAATCTGACGATGAAACCTTCGGATTCCTCAATTTTGACAAAATCATTAGGATTAAACGGCTGACGTAAACCCAGCAAAATACTGGATATATAATTTTCTACGGTATCGCGGATGGCAAAACCGATGGCTAACCCAAATAAACCGGCAGCTCCGATTATGCTGGCGACCAACGTATTGGCATCAAGTATTTCAAAAGCCAGTAGTAAACCAAGAATTATGATACAACCCCGTACAAACTGTTTAATCAGTTCGACAAGAAAAAGATGCGGTGTAATTTTTTTAAAGAACCAGTCATGGCGGGTCATTAAGTTAGCTAAAAACCAAAACAGCAAAATGACCAGAATCGCGATAATAAACAAGGGAAGATAGGCGATGGCTGTTTCAAAACGGCTCACAGTCAATTTTAATACCGCTTGCAGGCGCTTTTTAATAGATTGAACTTCACGGATATTGTTTTGGACTTCAACAACCCCGTCCGTACGTTCAGCTAATTGAGTCGCCTTTTCTTTCGCTTGTCCGTTTAACGCTTCTCCGGTCAACTCAACAACGCCGGCTTTCACATTCACCTGCAAATTTTCTAGTCCCTCAATATGGCGGAAAATGTCCTTAAGCCGTTTTTTGATCAATTCATCCGCCTGCGGTGTCGATTGCTGTGATATAACGGTAGCCGGTGGTTGTGCAGGGGCTGATTTTTCAATAGACGGAAGCAAATTTTGTCCTGGAAGCACTACCGAATGCAGCATTATTACCAAGCCTGTCAATACAACTTTTAATTTCATCATTTAATATTTAGAGCCGGTTTTGATCAGTTCTATTTATTTA
The DNA here is from genome assembly GCA_028716975.1 of Methylobacter sp. Lineage (GTDB taxonomy): Bacteria > Pseudomonadota > Gammaproteobacteria > Methylococcales > Methylomonadaceae > Methylobacter_B. The sequence continues at coordinate 12,870 of JAQUOU010000013.1, forward strand.
AAGAAGCCCTTCCAGCCAACCGCCGTGAAATTCCGCGCGTCGCAAGCCTTCAAGCAGATAGCGGCAACCTCGCATCAATTCCCAGACAAGGCCGGAACGGTAATTTTCAATCATCATGACAATAGGACCCTGGTTAATGCCGTATTTCCAGGGTGACGACCAGCCTGCTTTCTTGTTTTCGGGATTAGGAAAGAGCGGATTGAAAGTCGCTTTAAAACCTTCGCCGTTGCGCTCTTTAAGTTCCATTTCATCGATAAAAAAACGCATGGTCGGCAATACGATTTCCGGCGCGAACGGCAGCGAAGCAACGACAGCCCAAGGCGCCAGCGTGCCGTCGTCAGGTCCAAAGGGCACGCCGCGAGCCTTATAGCCGAAAAACCGGCGTTCGATACCGTCGATTTTCAGCATCTTCGGCCCCGGCCCGTTACAGGCGGTGATACCCCAACCCTGGGCGCCGTAATAGGGGTAGCGCAAAGGATTTTCGATCGCATAGCGCTGCTGTAACAGCGTGGCGCGGCGGCTGTTTTCAAAGTAATCTAGGTTCTTGTCGCGCATAAACAAGTCGCGAATACCGCGAAAATCTATCCAGATATGCGACAGCTGATGCATAAACAAAGGCCCGCCATAAACCATTTCCAGACCGTAAGCACTCTTCCAGGCATAGCTGGAAAGCCAGGCCCGATAAGCTTCTTTAGGCAACGGATAGGTGGGAGAACCCAGGCCGAGCACATACAAGATCAGCGCTTCGCAATAGCCTTCCCATTGCCAACGCAAAAAACCGGATTTCGGCTTCCAGCCATGGCTTACCGTCAATTTGCCGTTCTGCGCCCACTGCCAATCGGCGCGCCGGTAGAGCGCTTCGGCGCGTTCCCGCAGCTTTTTTTCATCGTCGTTGTCAGCGTCGAAATATTGCGCGGCGGCGAGCATACCGGCAAATAACAGCGCCGAATCGATCGTTGAAAGCTCCGATTGCCAAGCGCGGCTGCCGCTGTCCATATCCAGAAAATGGTAATAAAAGCCCTTATAGCCGGTTGCGTCCGGGGCATTGCTCTGCGTACTGTGATGGAAAAATTCCAGCGTTGCCAAGATACGCCGGACCGCTTCGGCACGCGTTATGAAACCGCGCTCGACACCAATCGGATAAGCGGTCAGCGCTAAACCGATCGCGGCGATACTGGCCGGTTGTCCGGGCTGATTGCTGTCGGCGACCATACCGTTGACGGGATTGACCTCGCGTATAAAATAATTAAAGGTTTCCCTCTGAACCTCGTCGAGCATTTGTTCGTCGGTTTGATCGGCGGCGCTCATAACTATACCGATTCCGCTTGCAGTAGTTGATTCGGCTTAAACTGCACTCTGAGCGCCGCAACTGATTGCGATGGCAATTTAAAATCCAGCGTGATCAGGTCGCCTGCGTATTTCCATGATAACGCGCCCGGTTTGAGCTCCGAAGCCGCATGCAGCTGTTGCACCTGTCCGGCCGAAAGATAATCGGGCTCGCCCATGGCCACCCAGGCGCTTTTTGCATTCGCATTGTCCGCATCGATGCGACTGATTTCGGCGGCGGTCGGGGGCTCGGCATGGATGAGCCGGACCTGCACTTGTTCATCGGCAATCGGATGATTAGGCAAACTCGAATTGACAGCCAAGACGGTGATCTCTTTATCGCCGCGCACCACCCAGACGTCGACCGTTGCATGACTGCCTTCGACCGCTAACTGTTCGGTTCCCAGCCGGTGCAGCAGCTGGTAAGCGCGGTAAGACGGTTTGGCGATACCGTAAATGTTGAGCAAGCCGAAGCCGCCGTGAAAAGGCGCCGAGGAAAAATAGTTTTCTTCAAAAATATCGGAGAACGTCCAGTAGCTGTAACCTTGCACCAAGCCGACCGCTTCCATATTGGTCTTGGTGACAAACGCCGCGGCATAAGGTTCGTCATGCAAGCTATCGAAAGGATTGGATGACGAACACCATTCGGTGTAATAGACCGGCTTTCCTTGCGCGCGCTGACAGGTTCCCCAAGCTTGCTCACGCAACACGCTGCGGCGGCTCTTCGCTAATTGCGTCGCGGTGTCGTCGCCGGGTTGGCCGAACGCATCGGTTGGATAATGGTGTGTGCTGACAAAGTCCGCAGGTAGATTATTAGCCGCGCAAAAACCGAGAAAATCGGCTATCCAGGCATTCTGCGCGGTTGCCGGACCGCCGACTTTGAGTAGGCTGTCGACCGCTTTGATTGCGATTGCGGTGGTTTGGTAAAGCTTGAAATAATCTTCTTGTTCCGCCGCCCAGAAAGATTTCAGGTTCGGTTCATTCCAGACTTCGAAGAACCATTGCCGAACCTCGTCCAAGCCGTAGCGGTCAACCCAGTGGCTAACCAGTTTTTTAATTAGCGTTTGCCACTGCGCATAATCTTTCGGCGGCGTGATGTTGCCTTTGTATTTGAATACCGTCGTAGAACCGGAAGCCAAGGTGTTCGGCATGAACGACAGTTCGACAAACGGCTTTATGCCGATTGACAACAGAAAATCGAAAATCCGATCGCTGTTGAAAAACGAATAGATCAGTTTTTCCTGCTGGCAAGTCAGCGTCCCCATATCGTCGTCGAGAATGCCGTGGAAGCGAACATGGCGGAAGCCTAATTCTCCGCGCGATTTCTTAAGCTGTTCCTGCCAGTCGGCGCGCAACGCCAGCCGCGCATGGCTGCTGCCGACTGTATGCTCCCAGACATGCGGCAACGAGGTGGTTGCAGCACCGAGATCGCAGCTAAAATCCGCGCTCACGGCAATTCTCCCGCGGCGGCTGGATAAGCCACCGTGGTCATCAGCGCGAGCGCCGACTGGCGGGAATCGAGCCGCGTATGCTGAACGACGATAGGCACATCCGCTTCGATAACGCTGGCGTAATCGGTATTGTGCGGAACCGGTTCGGGATCGGTGAATTCATTGAAGCGGACGTGTTTAGTGCGCGAGGCATTGACGGCAAAGCGATAAGGCCCCACCGGGTCCCGGTCGGAAAAATAGAGCATGACCTCGACATGGGCATCTTGAGCATTGCAATTCAGGATGCACATGGCATCGTGGCTGACTAATTCCCGGTTGCTGCCGGTGCTGGCGGGAGGAATATAACCGTCGGGAATGACCCAGCATTTATGACCGATATTCATAGTTATCACTCCTTTGTTAAAGCTGAAACAAAGCCAAGCCTGGCGGAATTCTCTTCCCCTTCGACAGGCTCAGGGCGAACGCAACTCAGCAAGGCTTACGGCTGTGAAAGCTGCGGTACTGACCCAGCCCATTCACTGCCTGCCGGCAGTTTTCAAGCGCCTGTTTTCACGCAAGCGCCGGCAAGCCCATACGCCGGCGACCAGCAAGCCTATCGCGATCGGTTCCCGGTAGAGCGTGGCCCAAAGTTGCAGTTCGCCCGATTTGGCGCGTTTATCAAAACGGCCGTGAGCGGCAAAATCCCCTTCTACCGCTTGCCATAGATTATTCGGATTTGAAGGATCAGCGGGCTGACTGCTTTGCTGGCCTTCATAACCGCTGCGCGCCAGGTAGCGGTCAATCCAGCCCGGAATGAATTTGTTCGCCCAAATCACTTTTACGGTAGGCAGCCCGACATACACCTCGCGCCGCTGGTGAGACGCCGCCCAGAAAATGGCCTTGGCCGCCATTTCCGGTTCGAAAATGGGCGGCACCGGCTGCGGCCGCTTCGGCATATTATTTTTACCCCAGTCGAACTGCGGCGTATTAAGGGCGGGCATATGCACCATCGTCAGCCGGATTTTGCTGCGATCATGCAACAGCTCGCTGCGCAAAGCATCGGTAAAGCCGCGGATCGCAAACTTCGCGCCGCAGTAAGGCGACTGTAGCGGAATGGCCCGGTAAGCCAGCGCCGACCCGACCTGAATGATGATGCCGCGATTGAGAGGCTTCATGCGCTTGAGCGCGGCCATTGTGCCGTATACGGCTCCCAAATAAGTGACTTCTGTGGCGCGCTTGTAATCGTCAGCAGAAATTTGCTCGAAAGGCGAATAGATCGTCGCCATGGCATTATTGATCCAGATATCAATTCGGCCGAATGTTCTTTCCACAAGCGCCGCCGCCGCTTCGACCTGAGCCGCATCGGCCACATCCGCTGTGCCTATAACGGCTTCACCGCCTAAATTGCGCACTTCATTGGCTGCCTGCTCAAGGCGAGCCCGGTCGCGCCCGATCAGTCCGATGCGGGTGCCGGCTCGGGCGAATTCTTGAGCCGTCGCGCGGCCAACGCCTGCACCCGCGCCGGTAATGACGATAACCTGCGCCTTTGGGTCTGTGCTATCTCTTTTCAAGTTCCGGTCAATCATGAAAAATCTCCTGATTTGTTACGAGAAGCTCTCACTTGAACCTACACAGCATTTCCATGCTGTTCATTTTCCAGCGCCATGAGGATGACTTCCGCACTATGCAGGCTGCGCTGCCCGGTCAGTTGGGCAATTTGCTCGCGGCAGCTATAACCATCGGCCACTATCAGCGTATCAGGCGGAGCGGCGCGCACGGCCGGCAGTAAAACCAGCTCCCCTATCTGTTTTGACACTTCATATTTATCTTTTTCAAAGCCGAATGAACCGGCCATGCCGCAACAACCTGAATCAAGCCATTGACAATCCAAGCCAAGATTTTTGAGTACGTTTAATGCGTCATCCGTTTTAATAATAGCCTTTTGATGGCAATGCCCGTGCAGTATGGCTTTACGCGGAAGCTTCGGAAACGGCAAATTCGGCGCCTTCTTCATCAAAAACTCGCTAAAAAAATAGGTTTGCCGGCTTAATTTTTGCGCGTCTTCGTCGTCAGGAAAGAGATTGACCAATTCGTCGCGGAATACTGCGACGCAAGCAGGCTCCAGGCCAACCATGGGAACACCGTTATTAATATCCTGGCGCATACCGGCGAGAATTTGCTGCAATTGCCGCTTGGCCTGTTTCAGCATGCCGAAATCATATAACGGACGTCCGCAGCAAATGTGCTGCTCGGGAATGCGCACCTGAAAACCCGCCGCTTCCAACACCGCGACCGCGGCTTTAGCGGTTTCAGGATGAAAATGGTTGTTGAAGGTATCCGGCCAGAGGATGACGGCAGGCTTATCCTGATTGCTAAGCGGCCTCTGTTTAAACCAGTGCAGGAAGGTTTCCGGCGCAAATTGCGGAATACGGCGCTGCGGCGCCATCCCAGACATCATCTTCATCAGATCGCTAACACCAGGCGCTTGCACCAGCCAATTAATCGGCCCCGGTGCATAGGCAGCAAGTGCTGCCCAACGGTTAATCCAGCCGAAGGCATAAGCTTGGCGAGGGTGCCGTTTGCGCTGGTAATAATGCGATAAAAACTCGGCCTTGTAAGTCGCCATATCGACATTGACCGGACAATCGCCTTTGCAGCCTTTACAGGCAAGGCATAAATCGAGCGATTCTTTCATTTCCTCGCTTTGCCAGAGGTCTTTAATAATTTCGCCGCGCATGGTTTCGAACAATAACCGTGCTCTGCCCCGGGTGGAATGCTGTTCTTCGCGAGTGACTCTATAACTGGGACACATGGTCTGGGTATGGTGCTGGCGGCAGTTGCCGATGCCGACGCAGCGCAAGATGACCTTGCTGAATTGGCCTTTGTCTTTCGGATACTGGAAATGCGTAGTCGCTTGCATCAATTTGTATCCCGTTCCCAGGCGCAGATTTTCAGTGGGGAGATAGGCATCGACAATCTTGCCGGGGTTCATTTTGCCATCCGGGTCCCAAATTGATTTGAACTCCCGGAACGCCTGCACCAATTCCTCGCCGAACATAAGCGGCAGGAATTCCGCTTTCGATTGACCGTCGCCATGTTCCCCCGAAAGCGAACCGCCATAGCTTACGACCAGATCGGCCGCTTCGTTCAAAAAGGCATGGAAGGCCTGTATACCGGCAGCCGTTTCCAGGTCGAAATCGATGCGGGTATGAATACAGCCTTCGCCAAAATGCCCGTACAAATCGCAGCCGTAGCCGAATTTTTCCAGCAGTTTGCGGAAATCGCGCAGATAGCTCCCCACTTTATCGGGCGGCACCGCGGCGTCTTCCCAGCCTTCCCAAGTGATTTTTTTGTCGGGCACATGAGCTGTTGCGCCTAGCCCGGACTCGCGCACTTTCCAGATCATTTCCTCTTCTTTGGGATCATCGAATAATTTCATTGTTGGCGGATTGCCTGATTGCCTTAGCGCATCCATGCAAGCAGTTGCCAAAGCATCGGACTGGTTTTTAGTGTTGCCGCCGAATTCGGCGAGCAGCCAGCCGCCGCCTTCAGGCAATAACCGGATATCTTGAGGATGCAGGTTAATAGCTTTCATGTCCGCTATCAAGCGGTCATCAATGCCTTCCAGTCCGATAGGTTTATGCTTTAGCACCTCGGGAACATGATCGCCCGCGCTGAACACATCCGGATAACCGAGCACCAGCAGCGACCGCGCCGGAGGACTATCGACCAGCCGTAACGCGGCTTCAAGAATGACAACACACGTGCCTTCCGAACCGACCAGGGCGCGGGCTACATTAAATCCATTTTCAGGCAACAGCTCGTCAAGGTTATAACCAGATACGCGCCGCGGGATTTTCGGATAGCGGCTGCGGATTCGATCAGCCTCCCGCTCGCACAAGGCTTTCAGCCGTGCATAGATGCCGCCGCGGCGTCCGCCTTCGGCAATAATCCTTTCAAACGCGTTTAGATCGGTTTTGCCGACTTTCATACGCGTGCCGTCATAGAGCAGCACGTCGAGCTCAATGACATTATCGACGGTTTTCCCGCCCATCACCGAATGCACGCCGCACGAGTTATTGCCAATCATGCCGCCAAGCGTATTATGCGTGTGCGTTGACGGGTCAGGAGCGAATGTTAAATGATGTTTTTCGGCAGCGTCGCGTAAATCATCCAGTACGCAGCCCGGCTCGACTCTTGCCATTTTTTTATCGGGATTGAGCTCAAGGATACGGTTGAGGTACTTGGACATATCCATGACGACGGCGACATTACAGCACTGTCCCGCGAGGCTGGTGCCGCCGCCGCGCGAAACGAGAGGCGCGCTGTGCCTATTACAGGCGGTGACTGTCGCAATGACATCATCAATTGATTTTGGAATGACCACGCCGATAGGCGCCTGACGGTAATTGGACGCATCGGTCGCATAAAGGGCGCGGCTGCCGTTATCAAATCGCACTTCGCCCTGAATGTTCCGGCTTAGCTCGGCGGCAAGGGCAGCGGCATTAAGACTGGAGATTGTCATCAGTAAGTCTCCACAAAATCATGAGTTTTGAACTGGACAAGAGCCGCATATTCAAACCGCGTACCGCGCTGCATCCGCATATTTGAACTCCAGTCCTAAACCCGGACGAGAAAGATCAGGGATCAATTCGCCATTTACCGGTTCGAGCGCGCCGTCGAAGAGCATTTTTTCTATGCGTACATGGTCGTGGAAATATTCCAGGTGACGTACCGCTTGGGCAGCGCAGCAGGAATGAACATGTATCGATGGCGCACAGTGGCTGGAAAGCGGCAAATTAAACGCCCGGCACAGGGCGGCTGCCTGCATGAAGCCGGTAATTCCCGCACAGCGGGTAGCATCGGCTTGCAATACATCGACAGCGCCGGCTTGCAGCATGCGACGAAAGTAAATACTGTCATAGCCATATTCGCCGGCGCTAATGTCCATACCCGGCGGCGCTCTGTCGCGTATCAAACGCAATCCTTCCAGGTCATCGCTAACCACTGGCTCCTCGAGCCATGATACGCCCTCATCGGCAAAGGCTTGCGCCATCGCCAGCGCCTGTTTGCAGGAATAAGCGCCATTGGCGTCGACGAAAAGCTCACTGGCCGCCCCAACGGCTTGACGCGCAGCGGCGACCCTGGAAACATCCTGCTCCGGTTCGCGCCCGATTTTCATTTTGACCCGCGTTATTCCTTTCTCCGTCCAATCGGCAAGCTGTTCCTGCAATGTTGCAACCGAGTAAGAGGTAAAACCGCCGCTGCCATAAACAGGAACCGCTGTGCGTACCTGGCCCAATAAGGTAACCAGAGGCATATCGAGAAGTCGCGCTTTTAAGTCCCATAAGGCGTTATCAACCGCGGCAATCGCCATGGAACAAATACCCGGCCGGCCCAGATTACGGATTTGCGCGGTCATGGCCTCCCAGCAGTAGCCCACCGACAGCGCATCGCATCCCGTTACGATACCGGCGAGTTTATCGTTAACCAATCTTGCGGTTGCCGTATCGGCATAACTGAAGCCAATGCCGGTCTTGCCGTTCGCAGCAGCTTCGACCAGCACCAGCGTAGTCGAAGTCCACTCAAGCGTGCCGTCGGATTCCGGCGTGGCGGTCGGGATACGAAAGGCTGAGCTTCGTATCCTGGCGATGGGCGGACCGCTGAAATTAGGACGGCTGCTCCGGCTCATTGGCAGCTCCGGCCTAGGCGAAGAGTTGTTTAAATGACGCCTTGATAATAGCAGCCGAATCCGGATCGCCCTGCAAAATTGCCGAGGAATACGCTCTCACCTGATCGAAGCTGATATGGGGCGGCAGCGGCGGCACATTAGGATCGGTATAGGCTTCAAGCACCATCGGCCGGTCGGCGCCAAGCGCTTGCTCCCAGGCATCAGCGAGCTGCTCCGGCCGATCAATGCAAAGGCCGCGCAAGCCGATCAGCTGCGCACAGCGTGCATAAGGGAAATCCGGTAAATCCTGCGAGGCTTCAAACTTCGGATCGCCTTCCATCGCCCGCTGCTCCCAGGTTACCTGATTCAGGTCGCGATTATTGAGAACCATAATGACCAGCCGCGGATCGCTCCAGCGCTGCCAGTATTTGCCGATGGTAATCAGCTCATTGATGCCGTTCATTTGCATGGCGCCATCGCCGACCAGCGCAATTACTACGCGGCCTGGATGCGCGAATTTTGCTGCAATCGCATAAGGCACGCCCGGCCCCATGGTGGCAAGTCCGCCGGACAACGAAGCCATCATGCCCGAGCGCATTTTCAGGTCGCGCGCATACCAGTTGGCTGACGAACCCGAATCGCAGGTGAGAATGCAGTTATCTGGCAGACGCGGGGACAGCTCCCAGAAGACGCGTTGCGGATTAATCGGATCAGCCGATTGCATGGCCCGCGCCTCCAGGGTTTCCCACCAATGCGTGACTTGTTTTTCAATGCGCTCCTGCCAACTGCGGTCTTCTTTTTTTTGCAATAATGGAATAAGGGATCTTAACGTTTGAACGCTGTCGCCGATCAGGTTCACTTCCATCGGATAGCGAATGCCGATCATGCGGCCGTTAATGTCGATTTGCACGCCTCGAGCCTGGCCTTCTTCGGGCAAAAATTCCGAATAAGGAAAACTGGAGCCGACCATCAACAAGGTATCGCAATCCATCATCATGTTATAGCTGGGCTTGGTACCCAACAGCCCTATTGAACCAGTCACATACGGAATATCATCGGGCACCGCGGCTTTACCCAGCAAGGCCTTGGCAATGCCGGCCCCCAGCAGCTCAGCCACTTCCAGTATCTCGGCCGTGGCCTGCAGCGCCCCCGCGCCAACCAGCATGGCCACTTTGTCGCCTGCATTAAGCACGTCGGCGGCATGCTGTAAATCTTCGGCATGAGGCACGGTGCGCGGCGCCTGGTATCCTATCCCGGAATGGATGGTGCCATGCTCGTGAGGCGGCGTCTGGGCGTCCATTTCCTGAATATCGTTAGGAATGATGATGCAGCAGACCGTACGTTCAGCTTGTGCGATGCGCATGGCGCGATCAATCAAATGACGCATTTGAGCCGGGGTTGACGCCATTTGCACATATTCATGGGCGACGTCTTTAAACAATGAAACAAGATCGACTTCCTGCTGATAATTGCCGCCCAGCGCAGCCCGCTTCTGTTGCCCGACGATTGCGACCACCGGTTGATGGTCGAGTTTTGCATCATAAAGTCCATTCAATAAATGAATCGCGCCCGGGCCGGAAGTCGCCAGGCAAACACCGACTTCGCCGGTAAATTTGGCATGGGCGCAAGCCATAAAAGCCGCCATCTCTTCATGCCGCACCTGAATAAACTCGAGCTTGTACGGATCGCGGTTTAAGGCGCCCATAATGCCGTTAATGCCATCGCCCGGATAACCGAAAATGCGTTTTACCCCCCAGCCGGATAAACGCTCGACTAAAAAATCGCTGACGTTCTTCTTCATGGCAACTCCTTTATCTCAAGTTGGCAGCTTGAATGCCCGCAGGCGCAGGCATCACTGTTTGGCTGATTTTTACAGCTCAGGCTACAGTACTCATCGCCCGGTGATACTTTGCAGAGGCAACGCGGATGGGCGCAATAAGTTGCGTCGTCCTGATCCGACACGTTACCCGGTAGTGCTGCTGTCATCTCATTCTCCCGGAATAGTTCTCATGGCTAAAAAACAGGCGTCTCATTTATCTCCTTCTAACGCAGCGGAGACATAGGCTCTGTACATTGGCGCTATTCCTTATCAGTATCTGCAATCAAGTATGAAAATAAGGCATAACTTCATGAATCGCTCCTGCTTTCATCTTCCGGTTTTACGCTTAGGCTAAGCCTGGCAATGGCGTATAAAAAATATTAATACCTGAAATCCCTTTAATGTTATGTACGCTAGGTAGCTTATAAAAATTTTTTCCGTATTTTGAATGCCATTGCCAATTAGCCTAAAAACCATAGTTATGCCTGCCGAAATCCCGCTCCTTTCACTATTGATCCGGCCCATTGATGTGTAAAACCGTTCGAGCTGAGCCCTTCGGCGGTGCTCAGGAAAGCCTTGTCGAAGCCAGCTGGGGCCTTTCGATAGGGTTCTTCTGAGCATTGTCGAAGAGCTCAGGTTCTGCAAACGGCGTCACCCCGGCATGGACTCACTCCGGGCTTTCCTGCCCGGAGCCCTTCGGGTAAATGCAAATCTGTTCCAGACAGATTTGTGCCGGGGTCCAGGCTACAGGGAGGTAAACTTTGGTGGTTAATCACATCCTTGTGTTCTGGATTCATGCGGGGCTTTCCTGCCCCGCACCCCAATGGGGGTAAATGCCAATCCGCTCCTGGCGGATTGGTCCGGCACAAATTCGTCCGGAGCGAATTGGCATTTACCCGAAGGGCGTCAGGCAGGAGTGCCTGACGTGACTCCATGCCGGTATGACGGGCTTAAGAGTTTACTGCTTCCGCTGAAGCTTATACGTAATCAAGAAATTTTATAGAATCGGATCAATAAGGGCTTCCTGGGGCAAAGCCAAGCTTAGTAAGAACAGCTTTCGCATCTGACGATTGCTGTTTTCAAGGAATTGCCATCACAGAGCAGGTCGTGAAGAAAGGTGAGTTTATGAAGTACTTGATTACGTCAGGCCTTTGTTAGTAGATAGGGCGATCAAGCTATAATGCGGAGTTGTTTTATTTTGCTAATGCCCCGGAACAGCTGGAGCCTTGACCGGCAGTACAGCCGAAGCAATGATCGGCGACGGCTATGGTCATAGCTTCAGGCATTCCTTCCAGCAATTCACTCATATGAGTAGCCCGGCCCGCAATCGGAATCCCCAGCATTTGATTGAAATCGCAATCATAGACGAAACCTTGCCAATCCACGCTCAACAGACTCAGGCACATTACCCGCTCAATGTTGGCCGGCCGGTACGCCTGTTTCAGCAGATTCATATAGTCTTCGAGTTGGCCTTTCGCCAACAGCACGGCGCCGAAGCGTTGTATCGGCATATTGGTAATGGTGAACAGATGATTAAACTGCACATTAAAATGTTCGCTTAAAAACTGCCGGTAGGCCGCTTCCAATGGCTCTTGCGGCGGCGGCAAAGCGAGTCCTTGCGGATTAAACACCAGATTAAGCGTTAAACTGCTATCAGGCCGGCCATAACCCAGGCTGTTAAGTTTTTGCAAAGCTTTAATGGAAGCGGTGAATACGCCTTTACCGCGTTGCGCATCGACGTTGTCTTCCAGATAACACGGCAGGGAAGCAATTACTTCTACTTGCTGTTCAGCCAAAAAACCGGCCGTGCTTTCAAAGCCCGGCTCAACTAAAATCGTGGGATTGCAACGATCCATGACATGCAGCCCTTGCGTTCTGGCCGTTTGCACCAGCCAGCGGAAACCCGGGTTCATTTCCGGCGAACCGCCGGTTAAATCCAATTGTTTCAGTTGATATTTACCGGCAAATTCCAGGGCGATTTCCATCGTTTCGCGTGTCATCAATTCAGTTCGCTTCGGGCCTGCATTGACATGGCAATGCAGGCAGCTCAAATTGCATAAGTAACCCAGGTTCATCTGCAATATCTTGAGTTGCCCGCGATGAATTCCGGGAAAGCCGTGCTTAAACAGTAAAGGTTTGACGTCACGCATAATTAATATTTGTTAAGGTTCCCGCTAAACCCGGGATATATTGAATGAGAGACACGATTTCTCTTTCCTTCATACAGGAACAGAATCCAGAAATCGGATCAATGCCTGTTGCTCCGGTAAAGGCTCTTTCAACTCCTGCAAGGTCTTACGCAATGCAATTAAATCGTCCGGCTCATCGACATCCCGTAATGTTAATAACAGGAGGACATTTCCCAATTGCTCGATTTTACTTAAGAATTGACTGCCGGTATCGGCGGTGCTGTAAGTCACCTGAGTCCAGAATTCGTCCGGCAAACTGCAATTGCCTCCGAACAGCCAAAAGCCGCCATCGAAACTGGGGCCGAACGCGAAACGCGCCGCTTCGTCATCAGCCAGCCAGTCGGAAGCGTTCAATAGTTGGGAGACCGTCATTTGCGGAATATCGGCGCCGGTTAAAAGGACAAAATCATGCCGCTCTAACAGCGTTCGATATACATGCGCCATACGCTCGCCCAAACCGCATTCACCTTGCCATAAACAGGGTAAATCCAGCCAAAAAGAGTGATTCAGTGCCTCCGTTTCAGCTACCGCATAGTAACCCTGAATATTACCGAGCTGTCCGGCGCAAGCTGCAACTGCGGCAACCGCTCGGGCAGATCTCAAATGAAAAGACTCGGCGAATTCGATGCCCAAATTAACGGCGAGACGTGTTTTCACCGGGGAGATTCCCGGCGTTTTAACAAATACTGCAATTGCTCCGCTCATGAGCCTTGCGCTAAACGGCGTCTGGCTTGCCGGAATAAATACCAGGTCAGCCAAATATGCCGCAGCGTTGTGGCTAGCCAGCCTTGTTGCCGATAACGGCGGGCGCTGGTTATCAAGTCCGCTTGCATTTCCTGTAAAGAGACGCCTGCGGCTTTCAGGCGCACTACAAAATCCAGGTCTTCGCCTAACAATAGGTTTTCATCGAAACCGTTCAATTGCTCGAATACGGTGTTATTGACGATAAAACCCTGATCTCCGAAAGGCAAACCAAAAAACCGGGAGCGTAAATTGGCCGCCCAGGCATTTAGACAGGTTTTTTTGGGGCCATCGGCGTCAAATCTTAAGCGAAAATAGCCCAGACACGTATTTCCTGCCTCGATATAGTTTTGCATTGCGGTCATGACCCCAGACGTCAACCGGCTATCGGCATGCAGAAGCCAGATCATGCGATGCCTGGCATGCCGGACTCCGGCATTGAGCTGGCGCGCGCGTCCTTGCTTGAGATGCAGCCACTCTGCATTCGCCGGCAATTCAATATCGGCTGGCGGCTGCTGCGAGGCAGCCAGGATGATTTCTATTTCCTGGCCGAATATCACTAATTGATTCAGTAAAAGACGCCAGCTCTGATCGTCCGGACCGATTGGAATAACGACGCTCAGATTGCTGAAAATCGTCTTAGTCATTAACAGCAGGCCGCGCCTGAGTCAAGGGACAAGCTTTTGTTGGGCGGGGCGCACTCAAATAAGCCAAAATGCGTGGATTTATTGCCCCATATTTCAAAATGTCCTGAATAGCGGCTGATACCGAGCATGTCAGCGGTATTGCCGCAAACGCGCAAAGGCCGGCCGGTTTCAAAATGATGATGATCGTCCAGGTCGAAAAAGTGCGGGTGCTCAGGTAAAGTGCCTTTATAGACAGCGACTTGCCCGAAATCCTCGCAACGGTCTTCCAGCGCTGCCTTGAAAGCTCTCACTGTTATTGAACGAAAATTTACCATGCCGATTTTCGCAGAGATTTCAAGATCATCGAGGGTGACCGGGTTATCATTGACGATACGAATATCGGGACAGCTCAAATCTTGCATAATCCGGCGAAAATCCTCCCAATATAAAGCGCCGCCCAGGCATTCGCCTAGTAAAACCGGATCCAGTTTAAGCGTCTGCGGTATGCGCCGGTCGGAATAGACATCGGAAAAATAAAGTTCGCCGCCGGGTTTGAGCACGCGAAAAATTTCCGCCAACACCTGCTTTTTATCGGGCGATAAATTGATAACGCAGTTCGATACCACAACGTCGATAGAATTGCCGGCAATGCCGATCGAGGCGAGATCTTCAATTTGCCCCTGAAGGAATTCAACATTGGAGCGAGCGTAACCATAACGTTCCGCATGCCAATCGCAGTGACGTCTGGCGACAGCGAGCTGCTCTTCCGTCATATCGACGCCGATGACACGCCCCGCCTCACCGACTAAACGGGACAGCAGGTAGCAATCGCGTCCTGAACCGCACCCCAAGTCCAATACGGTACAATCTTCAAGCGCCGGCGGCAGCGGCGAACCGCATCCGTAAAAACGCGAGATAACTTCCGGGTGCAAATCGGCGAGAAACGGACGCAAATGCTTAGGTATGGCGTCAAGCGTGCAGCAGGCGCCAGTTTTTAAATCCAGGCTGGATTTAAGCACTTGCCCGTAATAGTTCTGTACAGATTCACTGATGGCGGCGTCGATCATGTAGGCTCCGGATATAAGCTAAGTTGTTTCTGCAAACGCGTAAGTAAATGGCGAATACTCTTACGTATTTTATTTTCTAAGTTGTTAAATCGTAAGGTTTCTTACAAGCAAGTGCAAAATATTTTTTTATATGCAGGGGTCATGACGAAAGGGAGGGATAAAACAGGCGCTATCCATATAAGGGAAACTCTAAAAATAAATACGTTCATGGTTCGACAGGCTCACCATGAACGTATTTATTTGATAAGAGTAGAACTGTTCGTGCTGAGCTCTTAGTCTGTGCCCACGAGAACCCTGTCGATACACGGTATTTTTAGAGGCAACCCTATATGCCAGGATTGATATTTGATGCACTGCCTCCAGCCGCCAAGGATAGTATCCAGGCAAAAACCAGACAGCCGCGCCTTTCTTTGCCGTAAAGTTTTACGGCAAAATGCGAAGCCAGTAAGTTTTATGCAGGCTAAAGCCTTTACGAATACCTTGCGGCAATTCCATATGCAGGGCGCCCAGCTTGAATCCCAGCCATTTCAGTCCTGTTCGCAGCACGGCGGAGGGAAGCAGCCAGGGCGCGCGTTTCATCAGATAGCGCATTTCCGAGATCACGAAGCGCAAGCCTTCGCCGGACGCACCGCCAAATGTCTGTTGCAGCCAGGCGGTTTGGGTGTGGAACACGCCGATATCGAAATAACGCTTAAATTCGTCCAGGAAACTGTAGTCATGAGAGTGAAACACTTGGGCATCGGCGCAGTAAGCAATTTTCCAGCCGGATACCAGCATTTTTCCGGCCACATAAGTATCTTCATTCATAATGGTATCGGCGGGGAAGCCGCCTGCCTGCATCAGTATGTTTCGCCGGTAAGCGGCAAAAGAATTGGATATAAATACCGACTTGATGCCAAACCTTGTTCGATCTTTCATGCAACGCAACTGACTTTCGGCCGGATAATTAAAAAGGCGGGCATGGGCGGCAATCGGTCCGGCATTCGTATGCGGAAGCTGGCGTCCATAGGCTGCACCGACTCGTTCATCGTCGAACGCAATTAACAGCCGTTCGATGGCATCGGGACTGGCCAATAAAGCGTCCTGCGTCATGAATACGATAATATCCACCTCCGGCAGTCCATTCACGCCGGACTGACGCGTGCCGCCGTGATTAAACTCCGGCTTAGGAATTACTTGCACCTCAAAGCCTTGAGCGCACGCCAAGGCGACGGTGTTATCGCTGGACGAAGAATCGATCACCAAAAGGCAATCCGGTTTCCGGGTTTGTTGTTCGAAGGCTTTGAGCCAGGATTCCCAGAGCCTGCCTGCGTTCAGCGTGGGTACGATAAGGCCGACCTTACTCATATGAGGAACCCTCAGTTAATTGTTGAGGTACATTGCCTTGGTTCGATCGAGTCAATACCTGCCAGACCCGCTCCCCAAGTTTGATGGGATCGAGCTGTTGTTCAACATAGTGCCGGCCATTCCGCGACATCCGTTCCCACGCCAAGCCGTCAAGCGATTGTGCTTTGCGCAGCACGTCACAGACAGAAACCTCGTTTCTATCGAAAACGAAACCGGCCTCAAATGCTTCCAGGTGATCCCATGCCAAGCCTCTGGCTACCAATACCGGACGTCCCGCGGCCATGGCCTCGGCCACCACATTGCCGAAGTTCTCGCGCATGCCGCCTGCCGCCTCCAACCCCGAAGGCAGCACCAGGAAATGGCTGGACGCCAACAAGCCCAAGACTTCCCCGTGCTCCATATAACCGCGATAACTGATGGCGCCCTGGGCGCGTTCGACCAGCGCCTGAAACTCTTCGAAATAGGCGCCATCCACGCTTCTACCGGCAATCACCAGACTATCTTCAGGGTTCCTGACTTTCAACCAGGCCCGGATAAAAGCATTGATGCCTTTTTCCTGCTGAATATGCCCCAGAAAGCAGAGCTTCATGCCTGCTCCGGCAGGATATTCGGCTACTTTAATATCGCGGCTGTCGATGCCATTGGGGACCAGAAGAATACGGGCGTCTTCGCCGAGCATGTTGCGTACGCCTTCGGCCTCGGTTTCGCTTGTGCAATGCACGGCGATAGCGCGGCGCAGGGTTGGCAAGGTCAGCCATTTATAGAACAGCCATTTATGAAGTTTCTGCCGCCGAATGAGATCAATATGCTCAGGCATCAATCCGCCATGCGCGGCCACCATAAACGGGCGGCGCAACAGGGAGCAAAAAACCGCCGCCAGCGTGGAAGGCCAGGTGGCTATGCCGTGGATATAAATTACCGGCGCCCGCAAGCACAACTTAAACAGCTCAGGAATAGCATCCAGTCCAAAACCCCAGCGCCTGAATCCATAGCAATGATAGAGCCTGATATCCACCTGTTCGCCAAGCTGCACATCCTCAGCGCGCAGTCTTCCGGCAGTAGACTCGTCGGAGGCGACCAGCGTCATCTTATGTCCACGCTCCGCCCATGCCTGGGTTAATACACCGGCTGTGACGGATACCCCGCCGTAACCTTTGGCCGGCGGTATATGCGTGGTAACGATACCTGCATCCATAACGTTTCTCCTGAAACTGTTTGCGAATAAATAAACCCATTGCCAACTCGATTTTCGTACATCAAACTCACCTTCCATAGGCCAGGAACCCGCGCCAAATGCCGACGAGATTATAAAAAGAATAAGTCAGCTTTTTCGGGTTTAATAAAATCACGGCAAGCATCATTTTAAGGATGGGCACCACAAACATCTTGCGAACGATGTAGTACAGAATGAATACATCCTGCTCATTGGTAAATTTCCTGATGTAAGCCCCGATTCCGGTGGAATACATCAGCATTCTTCCGGTTCCCAACTTGTAGTGATCTTTATCCGGGTGATAAATCTTTATTTCCGGAGTATAGAATGCGGTACCTCCGGCGCGAAGCAAGCGATATAAAAGTTCAAATCCCTCTGCCCCTGAATATTTGGAGCCAATCCCGAAGTCGTGATCCAGGTGAAACTGCTCGCCGTCAATCCGGTTCCGATTAAAAAACTGCGTAAACTCTACGCCCATCATATTGAAACGTGAAAAATATTGCGCTCTGTGACTGTTAATGCCAATACTGAATCGATTCGATGAAAAATCGTACGAACCCGCTACCAGAATGGAAAGTTCTTTACGCTTTTCAAACTCAGCGATCACTTTTTCGAGGACTTCCTTTTCATAGACACAATCGTCATCAGGAAATGCAATGATTCTGCCTTGCGCAAAGCTTATGCCGTAATCTCTGGCCCGGGCGTTACCGGTAAAATTCACTTTTACATGCAGCACTTCAAAGCAGCTCATGAATGGCTTGACCATAGTGTCGATTTTACCGTCCTTGTTCTGGTCGATGATGACCAACTCAAAGTTTTTATGGGTCTGGTTCAGTAGCGAATGCAAAAACTCCGCCACCTCAAGGTCTCTTCCCAGCGTTGCCAGAATCAGCGAAACTTTCATATTAATCACCTTGCCTGAATGCCGGCCTTTGCCTGCAGATAGATGGCGGCCTCATACCAGGTAAACATCAATGCAAACTCCAGGCCTGCAAAGCCGTCCCTAAATCCGCTCCGAAGTATGAAGTGGTATAAAAACCGGGCAAGAATCCTGAGCCAGGATCGCCCCCATAAGACGCTTAACCGTCCGCGCCTGGTCATTACCGCACCCGCAGTAGGCTGAAGCTGCACTTCTTGCGCGGCCTTATCGACATGCTTATGCATCCATTCGATGATCTCGCCATGATAAAAATAATGTTCATAGGGAATAGCGGAATACCCGATCCGGCACGTATTCATGACGGCTTCGCCGTGCCCGGTGTGATTGCGGACAAAGCCGGCCGTTTCCCTGCGCACCAGTCTCGGGTGGTAAATAGGATAGCCGGGGGCGTGATTCAGGCGTTTGCCGCGAAGATAAAGTATCGACGGCACCATCACCACATCAATTGAATCGGACTCCGCCATTCCGGATTCAAACCAATCGTAAAACGTCTGCGGGTAGATTTCGTCGGCATCGACGAACAATATCCATGCCGTGCTTATATTGCATTGCCTGATGGCAAAGTTGCGCTGTTCGGCAAAGCCGGGCCACGGATTCGTATAAATTCCGCAGCCCCGGCTTTTGGCGATGGCAACCGTATCATCGGTGCTTCCCGAGTCTACAACAACGATGGGATAGCGTTCCGGAATAGCCGCCAGACAACGCGGCAGATTGGCTTCCTCGTTTTTAGTCAAAATAACGACAGTTAGCATAGGGTTTGCTTAAAGCTTCTTGACAGCATATAAATTGATGTAGATGCCGAGTCCGAAAAAATTCATCAACCCGCCAAACGGGGCTTGCGCGAGCTTTACCAGCGCATCAACAAAAGCAGCCGGCCTTCCTTTCATGCGCAGCCTTTTGGATAACGCATTGGATGGAATCCGGGTTATTTGCTCTACCTTAGCCACACTAAAACCATTTCGCTCCACCAAGGCTATTAATCCATTCCGGGTAAAGTAATTGACATGCTCAGGCACCCATAGACAGGCGTTATCCTTCGTGCCCAGCAGTTTGACTAAAAACGAATCATAATTAGGCACGGCGCAAGCCAAAACGCCACCCGGAGCCAAGAGCCCCGCCACCTTTTTTATAGCCTGATCCGGCTCAAGAAGATGCTCCAATACCTGCGACATCATCACCACTCCAAACTGCTCGGATGATTCATAATTTTCGAACATCATGGCAAGCGGATCCTCGCCATTCAAATTCCTGAACACTTCGTTTTCATATTCGCCCGGATTGATGCTGACCGTCCGGTAGCCCAATTTTCTGAGCGCCTGCGTATAAAAGCCAAAGCCCGAACCAATATCAAGAGCCTTGCCAAAACCCGAAACATTAAACCAGTCGGCTTGATGACTCATCCGTTCCGCATCCATTTTGCAGTTGGGAAACTCCGTTTCCCGGATCAGCACGGCTTCCAATGTTATCGCTTGAGTCAGCGCCTGACCGGAGTATTGATAGATGGATTGCAGCCATTGTTCATGGGGAGGACGATTCAAAAAACCGGTACCGCAGCTATCGCAACGGTAAATATGGAATTCCTTAAAGTTCGCGCCTGCCGTATATTGAAAGTTTTTTTGGCGCCAATAACTTATTTTCCCGCTTCCACAAGCTACACATTTATGTAAAACATCGCCATATATGCCTGAAGCCGTTGCCGCATAAGTCATAGTATTACCCTCCGATGTGCTGTTCACAAAACAAGTAGATTTTAAAAAAAATTTTATTCACCGGAAACCCCGGGCTAAGTTCCTGGTCCTGTCTCTCCTGAGCGCAGTCGAAGGGCTCAGGACGAACGGAATTTGATAGGGCCATAACTGCGGTTTAGGATAAATGGAATCAACCCATTCAGAAATTCCGTCAACGGTTAACAAAACCATCAGGCCGTAGCCTTACAGTTTGAACCATCCTGTTCCGCCTGACCCATTGCCTCCTGCTGCCCGGAGCTGATCCGCCAAGGTTTGGCCAGCATCGTCAAAACCAGCGCCTCTACGCCGAAGTAGATGGGGTTGGCCATGGCAGCGCCCGGTAAGCCGAAATTTTTTACCATCAGCGGAATGCTGATCGCCGCCGTCATTACTCCGCATAAGCGCCCCGCCAATAACACCTGCGTCCGTTTATTTGCCAATAGCGGTTGAGCCATGACCGTGCCCAAGGCATGCAATGCGCACCCGATGGCCATGGCCGGCATTAACTCAACTGCTGAATGATATGATTTTGCGAGCACCATCGATGCCACCCAATCCCTGGTAATAAGCAATAACGACACGCCGATGAGTCCCACAGCAAAAACACAACTTATCCATATCCATAAAATCCTGAAGCCTTCGTTATTCCGGTTCAGGGAACATGACTGAAAATAAACCGGCTGAAATAGTCGCAGCAAAACCATTGCGCTGCGATTGAACGCCTCGTTGATTATCACGTAAGCAGCTACGTATAAACCTACTTCCGCAGGCGTCATGAAATAGCCGATCACATAGCGGTCACCCAAGCCATTAACCCAAAATATTAATTCCATCGGAATTAGCGGCAAGGCATAGGCCCAGACATCACTCCTGAAATTACGGGTGATGCCGAGGCGCTTCATTTTATCGGCTTTCTCGCCCCGGACAAACGACCAAACCGTATTAGAAACCAGGCTTGCCGCGATGTAACCCAGCAACACCCACTCTGCCTTTTGGCCTGCGAACCCTACCAGCGAAATTGCCAATAACGGACGCAGAATGCTGTCGCTGGTCTGCCATAGGCTGGCGCCGAGCTGTTTACGTTCGCCGATCAGCAACTGTATGCCCAGCTCGCGGCGAACGGTTACTGCCAGCAGGATGCCTGTCAGCACAAACGGCCAAATATCGGTATGCGTGATGTAGCCGTATACAGCCCCCGCCAGCACCAGCAGAATCATCGCTAGAGCGGTTGATCCAGCTGTCAGGCCGGCCACAACTTTATATAAACCCGCACGTTCCTCTTCGTTTATGCATTCCGGCCCTATCCTCATTCCGGCGCATATAAAAGGATACGAAAAAACCGCCACGCCAAGCGCGACAAAACCATTCAACAAAGCCACCTGCCCGTATATATCGGGCGAGACCAGTTCGGTCAGGACGCGAGTGCCCGCCAGCAACGCAATGCCGGATGCCAGTTGTCCAAACAGCGCCCAAAATGCGTCGCTGAATAATCGTCTTTCTTTCAATAGTCCGGGCATGGCGCTTATCTTTTAAAGTCAGGATGGGCGTCGGCAATACCAACCGGATACTTCCGAATTAGCCTGCAATGGGGATGAAACCGGCTTAAATCCGGTACCCAATACGGCTCCCCACAGGAACATCAGCATCGCGTTTTGCGGAAAATACTCCCACATATTGAAAGTCAGCCCGGCAACGAAGATAAACGTTATCACCAGTCCCTTGTTAGAGTGGACTGACATCCTTGTCGTTGTCCATAAAAAGCATAGATATGCCAAAAGACCGATCAGGCCGTAACCGTTCAGCAAAAATAAATACAGGCTGTCGGAATCGAATTGCCCCTGAAAATGTTCCGCGCCATAGAGAATATTGATGGTATTGGAACTTAATCCCAGGCCCCAGCCGACCAGCAAGTCCGCAGGCTCATGGATTTGCTCGGAAAACACCTGTTGCCACAGGTCTATACGGCCGTCTTCGGTTGGGTTGGCGTCATCGCGACCGCTGAGCAAAGGGCTGGACGCCAGCAACAGCGCACCGACGGCAAGTATCGGCGCCGGCATGACTAAAGCCCAGCGATCGCGCGGACGGAGCAGCGCGTAAACCTGGAAATACACCACCAGCAAAGAGCTGATGAACGCAGTTCGCGAACCGCTCAGCAAGGCCAATAATACGCTGACAGCTAACCACTTGCGCAGGCCCGGAACCAGCGAGAACAGTAAGGCGCAAGTCGCCATGGTGGCTCCAAACAGGTTGGGACTGACAAAAGTGCCGAACGGCCGCCCTCCGCCCAAGAATGACACCCCGAACAAGGGCGGCGCCCACACTGCCTGGGCTATTGCCAACACGGCCTGTAGAGCAATGTAATAGCGCAGATAATGCGCGAACCGATAGATAACATAGCTACCTGCACCCAACCGGCTGGTCACGAAGCCGATCATTGCCAGCGGCAGGTATTCAAAAATGCGCAAGCCCGCCATCGGCACCACCAACGGCAAGTCCAGGTACAGCGCATAGCCAACCTCAAACAGCACATAACTAGCAATAACGCCTAAAAAAGCCAGCACCGCGCTGGACATTGTACCGCGCCGCAAGCGTGGTTCAAAAAAGGCGTAAGCTATCAGCACTATCAACATCGCCTCGCGAAGAATGCGTAAACCGAAATCCTGCTCGCCATACACCTCCTTAACCCCTGTCCAGGCTGACTCGACCTGTGGCAAAGAAGCCAGGGTCGACGCGCTGACCAGCGCGAACAGCAGAACCGGCAAATCCTTTTCGAAGCGTAGTCTCATCGCTTATGCCTGTACCTTGTCGTCTGTGTCTTCGGTAGACTCTGAGGTTAAAAGGTAGTCACGATCCTCGCGCTTGCCGAACCAGTCGCCCAGCGCCTGACAGCCTGCCATCCACGCAGGCGCGTTTTTAGCTTCATCATCAGTACGCTGATAGGCGTAGCCATAATAGGGATAATATGAAGAACTTTCTTTCATATCATTGATAATAAAACCATTCGGCTTCACGCCCACCTGTTGGAAGCGCCTAAAACTGACCTCCAGTTCCTGTGCCGTGTAGCGCCCTTCCTTGACTACCAGAAACGTGGCGTCGGCGTGCTTGCCCATTATGGCGGCATCGGTGGCGCCCAGAATCGGCGGTGAGTCGATCACGATATGGTTGTAAAAACTTTTCAACTGCTCAAGCGTCTCCGCCAGATTCCCCAGAACCAGTAATTCCGCTGGATTCAGCGCCATACTTCCTCTCGGTATCAAATCCACCCCCACATCAGGCAGGCTTATGATGACGTCGCCTAGCGAAGCCCTGCCGGCCAACAGGTCGGAAAGTCCCGGTTGTTTTTCGACAGAAAAAGTTTCATGCAACCGGCCGTTGCGCATGTCGGCGTCTATGATCAGTACGCGCTTTTTGATGCTGGCCAGCAACGCGGCCAAATTGGTGCTGACAAAAGATTTGCCCATACCCGGCACCGGGCTGCTGACCATGATGACCTTGCTTTCGCCGCCGGCCAGAGTCGCTTCCAGAGTCGTGCGCAAGCCGCGCAGCGATTCAACGGAAATATCTAGCGGATCCTGGCTGACCAGGATGCCGGGTTGACGATCCCTGCCCTGGTCAATCAGGCGTGACAACCGGCGCTGCTTTTTACTATGAGGGATGGCGGCATAGAGCGGCAATCCCACCTGATATTCCAGCAAGGCCGGATAATTGTCATGGCGCTGCAGGGAATGTCTTAGAAACACCAATGCCGCTCCCGCGCTCAATCCCAGTAAACCGGCGATAGCCAGTAATAGGCCCGGTTTTGGCCAATACGGTTTTTCCGGGGTTACGGCAAAGTCGACGATACGCGAGTTGCCCAAGGAACCTGCGGCGGCAATCCGCTGCTCCTGGGCGCTATTCAGCAGCGAGGTGTAAAGCTCGGTATTGACTTGTACATCCCGCGACAGGCTCACCATATTCTGTTGAGTGCGCGGTAAATCTTTAATCCGCTTTTCCAAATTCGCCAGCTTGCGGTCGATGCGCTTGATTTGCGCCTGAGTGGCGATCATATCGGGATGAGCGGATTCAAGGCGCTGATTCTGCTCTTCGTATTTCTGTTTGAGTTGAATGCCCAGCGTCTCCATTTCGGAAGCCTGCTTAAGCAGTATTTCGGCCTCAGCGGATATATCGACGGCGCCATGCTGCTGTCTGTAAGCGCTCAAGCCCTGCTCCGCCTTTTCGAGCCGTTCTTTAATAATAGGCAATTGGCTTTCTAAAAAAACCAGCTTTTGCGATGCTTCCGCAGACTCCCAATTGACTGTCGCGTTGACATAAATGGCGGCGATGTCGTTGACTGATTTGGCAAGCTGCTCAGGATTTCGACCCTTAAGTTCGACGCTGAGAATGTCTGTGTCCTTGGAAACCTCCTTGACGGAAAATGCTTTTTGCAAGGTTTCAATGGCTGCCAACGAGGTTTTTCTGCTCAACTCGAAATGGGTGCCTGGATGAGCCTCAAGTTCTGCGAGCTTAATAACGGCAGGCGTAGTCTCGCCCATGTCGGCTGTCAGAGTTTCGCCTGTCCGCCCTTCGGCCAGGGCTTCATCCTTGGGACCAAGCAAGCGAAAGCGCCCTTCTTCCAAAGCGATCAAGGTAAACTCTTTATCCAGATAACGATCCGGCACGGTGAAGGCAGCGATCTTCAGCTTTTCGCCTCCCCAGGCCCAACGGCCGAATCCCCACCATGACGCTGCAATCCCGTCATGAGCGTCATGCCGGCGGGCCAGCGTCTCGCCGATAACCGGGAAATAATAAGGTGAATATTCCACCGTCAGGTTCAGATCATCCACCACCTTGCCGAGCACCGACCGGGAGCGGAGGATTTCCACTTCCCGCTGAGCCCGTGGATTATCGGCTTCAGTCGTAGCCCCGTTCGCCTCGCTACGCAAGGGAGCTGCGAGCAGCGCCTTGTTCTTATCGATACGCAACAGCGCATCGGCCTGGTAGGTACGCGGCGCCAGCACCAAATAAACTACCGCCGCCAGCAGCACAGAAAGCAGCGTCAACAGAATGATCTTCCTGCCTTCGATCACCAGATCGATAGTGTCGCGGATACTGACGCCATGCTCTTCGATCCGTGAGAAATTCAGCGGCGGGAACAGGGGAGTAGCTTCATTCTGTGAATACATAGTCTTTCATATCTCAATTGTTTGAAAAGAAAACCCAATTCCATGAGGAATCCCTGAGCAAGTTGATCCCGCTCATGCTTCGACAGGCTCACCACGAACGGAATCGACAGTCTGCCGTTCGTGGTGAGCCCTTCGATAAACTCAGGAGAGCCTTGTCGAAGGAAGCTTGTCAAAGGAAGCCTGTCGAAGGACTGTGCAGAGACTCCTCAAATACCATTACATCCCCATAAAGGCGGCGCGTGACATAATCGAGGTGAAAGATCCGGGCAGGATTTGGTTGAGAACCCGGGACCACTTGGTAACGCCTGCGGTGCCTACGAACACGGTATCATGCGCTTGCAAGGCAAACTGATCAGCCAGAATCAGGGCGTCGGGGGATTCCGCATTCAGCTGGAAAATCTCGGGATTCATATCGCCTGGCCGAATCACATAAACTTTTTCCGGCCTCGAACTATTGAAGTCAACGCCATAGGCTTCCGCCAAAGCTTGTGAAAGCGACAGTTTGCCCTTGTTGATCTGCAGGGCCTGCTGCCTGCCGACTTCGCCCATCATTAACACTTTGTTGTCCTTGCGGTCGGGGATATTCAGCACATCGCCGTCCTTGAGCAGCAAGTTCTGGGTGGAGCTGCCCTTTTCGTACAGCGCCAGCACATCGATCTTGTAGAGTTTGCCATCGCGCGCCAGGGCCACATTGCTCATATCGGCGTCTTCAGTCACGCCGCCGGCACGGCTGATGGCTTCGGCAACGGTCAGCGGCGTCTCCGTCATGGACTGGATTCCCGGTGTTTTAACTTCGCCGACGACGGCTGCCCGATGACTCTGGAAAGACAGCACGCGGATATCGAGTTTGACTTTCTTGAAATAGCTGGAAAGCTCGCGGGTCAATAGTGTCCTGACTTCGCTGACAGTTTTCCCGGCAACTGGGATATTTCCCACATAGGGATAATACAGCTCGCCCTTTTCATCGACCACCTTACCGGCCAATTCGGGGAGAATTTTTTCCCCGCCCGGATCGTTCAGTTCCGGATGCTCCCAAACCGTAATTTGCAATCTGTCCTGGGGGCCGATTCGATAAATAACTTGGTTGATATCCACAGGCGGCAGATTATTAACCTCCTGCAGCCGGGCATTTTCCCGAGCTATGATCAGATCTGCGGTAATCGGGACGATCGGAGTCTTTTCCTTGACCATCCTGCCGTTCTTCATTACCGGCACTTCCAGTTCCGACATGTCGTTTTCAACTTTCATATCCATGCCCGGCGTTAAAGAGCAAGCCGGCAACAGTAAAGCCAGCATCAGGGGAATTAATCTAAACATGGCGTAACTATTCCTTTAATAAGCGTTTTTATTAATAAAACCGGTCAGCACAGTACGCAAAGCAATCTCCAGGTCGAACCAGACCGACCAATGCTGGATATAATACAAATCGTGTTCGATGCGCCGGTTCAAGTCAGTGTCTCCGCGCCAGCCGTTCACTTGAGCCCAGCCGGTGATACCGGCCTTGACCATATGCTTTTTCATGTAATTGGGCACCTGCTCCTTGAAGACCTCGACAAAATCCGGGCGCTCCGGGCGCGGGCCCACCAGCGACATATCGCCTTTAAGCACATTAATCAGTTGCGGCAGTTCATCAAGGCTGGTCTTGCGCAAGAAACCGCCAAACCGGGTAGCCCGTTTTTCGCCAGGCTTTGCCCAAACCGCACCGGTTTTGGCTTCGGCATCCACGGGCATCGAGCGGAACTTCAGCATGGTGAACGAATGGTTGTTCCAGCCGACACGCTCTTGCCGGTAAAACACCGGGCCCGGCGAACTCAGCTTGACGCCGGCAGCGATAAGCAGCAGTAACGGACTGATCAGAATCAACAGGATAAATGCAAACAATCTATCCACACTCTCCTTGATATAACTGTTAACGCCATGCAATGGAGAAACCGAAAAGTCCAATGTCGGAATGCCGGCCACCGTGTTCAAGCTAAGGAACTCACTTTGCTTGAGGGCAAAACAGTCGATAACCAAGCGGATACTGACCGGCAGATGCCTCAATTGATACTGCGCGCGCTCCGCCAGCGATTCGCCGGGGAACGCAACCCATACTTCGTCAATGGCTTCCCTGGCGACTATGGCCGTAAGATCTTGCAATTCCCCGAGCCGCGGCAGCGAAAAATCATCCACCGAATGCCGGTTTTCGGACCGGTCATCGACATAACCGATAACTTGCAAACCGGCCCAGGATGAATGGTTCAGCTGACGGCTAACCGCAACGGCCATCCGGTTCAATCCGACCAAAATAATACGGCCCTGAGACCAGCCGCGAGCACGCAACCAGTGCAACACATGGGAAAGCAAACTACGGGCGGTGAGCACGAATAACAATCCCAGCACCCACCAGGTGACGATCCAGCGATAACTGGAGCCGAACCAGAAATGCAACCGGATCAGCGCAACAATCGAAATAACCAAAACAATGGCGGATACCCAGGCCCTGACGATACGCGCGACTTCCCCGCGCATGGCGTCATTTCGCCAGGGACGGTAAACCTGGCCGATTTCAAAAAAGATGATGGCCGCCAAAATACCCAGGGCGATCACGATCCGGTAGTCCTGATCGATGGCAAACCGGCCAAGCCAGAAATAATGGGAAACCCAAGCGGCGCCAATCAGCATGGCTATGTCGATAAGCCGCAGCAATAGGAGTACGGTGTGTCCATATTGCTTGAAGAGCCCGTTGAAGATGTTGCCCAAACCGAGTGGCATAATCGCTAAACCCCTATCCTGCCTATGTTCAATGATGAACAGTGAAAACCGTCCATCCCCAAAGCCGTCGCGATCAGTGTTGCGCACTAGCCGCTATGGTTGCGTAAAGACTACAGGGGCAAGATGAGAGAAAACCTTGAGATTTGATTAAGATTTGATGAAGATTGGGTTAATTTTGGATGAGGAATCAGTTTTCGGGGCTATCGTATTTGCCAATAATTAAGCCTGAAATTAATCAATCTTGCACGCGAAGACGGGCCTTTAAGAAATAGGATGCCACGGGCCGAACCTGTTCTAGAAATTCCTATTCATTCAGCTAAGTTAGTTTGACGGGATAATAATGCACATTTAATATGTTCATTATTTTGTACATTTAGAGATTATTATGAAACAAGCTACTTTCACAGAAGTCCGCAACCACGCCAAGCAGTATTTTGATCTCGTCGAGTCAGGCGAATCCGTACGTGTACTGCGCAATGGAAAACCTATTGCCGACATCGTTCCGGTAGTGCCCGATTTACCTTCCTGGAAGCGGCGCAAGGCGCAACCCCTGGTACTGGATGGCGTTTCCGTCAGCCGTATGATTCTGGAAGAACGCGAAGCCGAAATCTGAGGAAGTGTCCGATGCTGGTTTTTTTGATACATCAGCCTTTGTCAAACGCTATGTCAATGAACCCGGAACCGACAACGTACTCGAGTGGTGCGACAAGGCAACGGAAATAGGCTTGGCCGGCATTGCGCTTCCCGAGATCATTTCCGCCTTTTGCCGCCTGCACAGGGAAGGCAGGATCACCGACGCGCAATATCGGCAACTCAAATCATTGTTAATGACAGATATCGAAGATGCGGCCCTATGCGATCTCGCTCCGGAAGTATTAGCACAGGCGATTACGTGTCTCGAAAACAATGTGCTGCGCGGTAGGGACGCCATCCATATCGGCAGTGCAGTGGTTCTGAAAGCAGATGTTTTTGTCTCTTCCGACAAACGCCAGTGCGAAGCAGCTAACCGTGCGGGGCTGCTGGTTGAGTTGGTGTAATGCTGTAAGGCGGATTCGCGTAGCAATCCGCCACGACCGGAGCCTTGAACCTGATTCTCGCTCGGATTTTCCCCAACAGGTATCTTTTATGCCCGATTGTATTGGATATTGTGCGTTGATTGGCGGTTCGCTGAAGCGAAACCGCCCTACGAACTACGAACTGAGTTTATTGCCTAGAATGTGTCGATCAGAAATAATATACAGAAACTATACATTCACTGGTTAGCCGCGCGATTTTATACATGAATGATTCGTTAATTAGAACTCGAAATTACTGGAAATATGCTTTTTGCGTATTATTACTCGTGAGTTTGATTATTCTTGGACTTGGGCTTAAATGTTGGCTTGCTAGAACCAATTTCGCCATAAACAATTATTATGTCGAAAAGAGTTACAATTCCCTGAAATATGATTTCGATGCCATTGCTAAATTATTTTTCGCTTTTAATCCTTTAATGTCGCCTGATAGTTTACTTAATGAGCCCGCGTAAATTGGGCTGAATGCAATGAAGCCCAACAGTTCAAATTCCATTCGCTCCAGCCAGATAGGCCGGCCATGCTGTTCATGCCCGACAGTTCCACGCTCTACCATAGTGAGGGATTTCGGTTTTTCCTAGCGCGGCTTACTTATCGAACACCAATATGCCGGGCAACGAAAAGAGGCTGCCCGGCTGACCGGTAATTGAAAATCCGTTTATCCAAAATTCAGGGCACCTCCCTAGTGAATATGCACCTCGCGTGACTTTACCGTATCGCTTCTGCGCAAGATATAGTGATCTGCCAGCTCGCCCGTTATCCGGGCTCCTTCGCTATTAAGCTGAATGAGCGTCCCTTCATTTTCAATATGATATTGCCGTGTGCCTGATTCCTTGCGCGGTGTCAAAACAACAGTATGGTTTTCATCATTCCAGCTATATTTGCCTTTTTCATAATACTCCCTTGAGGATTCCCTGGCGGGCTGAGTCACCAACAGATAATTGTTATTTTGTTTTAAGGACAGTGTCGTTTTAATCCCATTGCAATCGTCGCAAGGCAGGAAACCGTAAAAAACGCCATGAAATTCCAGGCTCTTATCGATAGGGTTTGTATGGGCTGCGTGTTCTGTTTGTTGCTGATTGGTCAATTCACGCGCCTTGAGGACTTTTTCTTGAATTTGCATGTCTGATTCCGCCATTGCAGGGCGTAAAGCTAAAAGCAGGGCGCTAAAAAAAATCAAAGCCGGATTTTGTAATTGTTTTTTTAATATTTGCATATAAGTACCTCTTTTGGTGAGTCGAGCGAGTTATTTGGTAAGTTGCCTGACATCAGCAAACTTTTTGGCAAACTTTTTGCCCCGCGCGTTTTTCTTGCCATTAATAAATATGCGCCCCGTCGTGAAATAAATATTTCCACGGATTTGTTTGTGTAAGTCCCAGCCTGCTTTTAAGTCCCAGCCTGCTTTAATGAGGGCGAAGCATAAAGTGCATATAGATGCTGTTTTAGGAAAGTGCATTTTTTGTCCGTCATACTCGTGTTTCTTCAATTGCTTTCATATTCGACATTACGATACTAAAAATTTAGCAATGACTTTCAAGCTTACTATTTTAGCATCTTGCACCGCAATGTCGGGCAAGGATACCAACAATAGGCGCTTTAGGCGAAGCTGTTGCCCGACCATTTAGCGGTATTGAAATTAACTTATATGCCCATCAGCCGTTTATAGTCAACTTGCGACAGCACATACACAGGACTGGCAGAAATCGGGATGTCAGCATTCCCCTTGGCGTCAACCGGCAATTCCCGGACGCGTCCCAGCGCAACCCACACCGTATGTACCGCGAGAAGAAATAGAATCAATGCTTTCATAGCTAATGAACGTTTGGATGTGGGGTAAACTGATGTATTCGCAAGATGGTAAGCGATGCCATACAAGGTGTGTATAATAGCGGCTATTAAGTCTGGCCAGCTACCAATGTATCAATTTACGTTCGGATGTTTCGCTGCCGGAACGGATTCCCGTGCAGCGCCGCATCCTCAATGAATAATAGAGAGTATTACTTTTGACGTTCAAACACGGAAATCAATGAAAGAGCGTATTACCCATTTTATTCCGGATATTTTCAGAAAACCGGATTTGTCGAGACTTTGGTTGATAGTAGCGGGACAGTTTAACTCTCTTGGCAGCCGGATAAAATTCAAAAATATTTTATCGCTGAAATCTCTTATCGTTCTAGGCTTTGTGATTGCCGTTATCCCTCTTTTTCTTGCCGTCATGTATGCGGCTTTCGGCATGCGCGAAACCTCGGCATTGGGCCGGACAATCAATTCCCAGGTCTTCGAGCAGACTAAGGCGATACGCCTGGTTTTGCAAAAGACGGCCGATATTGAGCGAAAAGCCAGATTATTCGTTCTGCTGTCGGATCCGGCAATACGCCAGCCTTATGAGCAACACTCCTATGAAAGTACGCGGGCATCATTCAAACAGGCTTTGAGCGAGTTATTAAAATTACAGGTAGATAATAAAATTGCCCTATTGGTCAATGAGTTATCGGAAAAGGAAAACTTGATTTATCAACAGATCATTGATTCAGCGAGTGAAAATAATCCTACATTGCCGGTCGATGAAGCGTTCCAGGGGTTGCGTGAGTCCTCCTTTAGCCTTTCGCGTGAATTCGAGAATCATGTTGATCATGAATTCAACCAATTGCGCCAGCAATCAGAATCCCTTGAACAAGGACTATTAATCAAGGGCGCGGTTCTGTTGACAATCTCGTTTATTTTTATCGCGCTGCTACTGGCCGTGCTTTCACGTTCAATGCGGCAACTGGATGCCTCGATCCGCCGCCTGGGTTCGGGGGAGCTCGATGAACCGATAGCTGTTACCGGCCCTTCGGATCTGCGCTATCTGGGCAATCGCCTGGAATGGCTGCGAACGCATTTAATGGAGCTGGAGGTTTCCAAGCAGCAGTTCATGCACAACGTAGCCCGCGAGATCGACCTGCCGCTGGAGAGTATCCGCGAAGGCGCGGAACACCTTGTAAACGAGACGGATGAAGAGCCGGACAGCGCGCGACAGGACATCGCGCGGCTATTATGCACCCATGTTGACAAGCTGAAAACAGTATCCGGGGAATTGCTTCGTTATAGCCAAATCAACTCGAAACCGGAAATGAACCGCAAGGAAACCATCAATATGAGGTACTTGCTTGAATCAGTCATCGAGGATTTTCAACCCCGCCTTCAGGCCAAGTCGATTAGCTTGAAAAAACTGGTCAGGCCAGTCGAAATGTCCGGAATCCACGAGCAGTTGCGAAGTATTATCGAGCAGTTGATAGCGAATGCGGTGAAATATTCACCCGCGAATGGCGAAATACGCATCATACTTCGCGATTCAGGCACGCAGATGGAATTGGAAGTCGAAGATGAGGGTCCGGGTATTGAACCCAATGAACGCTCGCATGTGTTCGAACCTTTTTTCCGCGGCAAGGCCCAGTGCCACGAGTGGGTCGAAGGTCCAGGCTTAGGGCTGGCTATTGTCAAGGAATATGTCGCCAACCACCAGGGCACAGTCGATATTATTGACTCAAGACAAGATCAGCAAGGAGCCCGCCTCCGCGTTCAAATACCGCTAACCGGATAGGCTTGAAGAATAGGGAATAAAGATTTCTATGCTGTCATTGCTTTCTATGCGAAGCGTAAGCTTGGCGCTAAGTCTTTTGCTGCTGGCCGGATGCGCTCATCTTAATTCCGGTTGGGACGGTTATTCAAATTCTTATAATGATCCCTATGCCCAGTCCGAATTTGATGAACTGCTTGGTTTCGGCGCAAATATGGCCCAGATATCGCCATCGTCACGCGCCGAGGTGTGCCGGACTCTGCTGAAGCGTCAAAAAAATTCTCGCGGCGCAGGGATTCAGCTACACCTGATGGTAGGCCGTTTACTTTCCGATGCCTGTGGCGAAATTCCCAGAATTCTGAACGGCGTAAGCTCTATTCCGCCATTGAGCCTGGCGGATGAACGGATGCGGAGATTTGTCTCTATTCAAACGGAAGCCTTAAAACGTTTGCACAATATGTCGAGAAAACTCGGTTCGCTGGAGCGCAAACAAAAAACAGTCCAATCCGTGCTGGAATCGAAAGATACGAAGGGATCGAAGAAAAATGAAACTCGCCTTCTACGAGAAAAGCTGGAAGCGATCAGGTCCATGGAAAAACACCTGGATGAGAGCGGGGATACAAATTAGAACGCATGTTTCGTTTCCGTTTGGCAGTTGTCATCGTTGTTTCGTTCGGTTTTGTCTTGTTTTTGGGAATTACTCTGTATTGGGAATCAAACCAGGTTGCGCGGTATTTTCAGCGCAGCCAAACAGCGTATGAGGCTTTCGATCATTATGAGCGCTTGTCCCAGGAAGCCTACCGCCATTTCAAACAGCGTATGGACAGCATGATAACGACCGGCCCAACTGCGGAAGCCGGCGTGGAATCATCCAAACATCGTCTTTACGAAGCGATGCAGGAACTTAGAAATACCGCGGTAAAATCGCCGGCTGTAGACAATACCGAAAATGGACGAAACAAACCCGCCGAACTGGAAAGAGTCGCTCATTTCACCGCCTTCCTTGATGCCAGCGAGTATCGGTTCAACGAAGTTGAACGGTTACGTCAACAGGGCAAGCTTGAACTGGCGATGCAAGCACTATCGAAATTCTCAGAAGAGGAAATCGATGGAAAATTCCAGCCGCTGATCGATGCCGCCATCAATGCTGAGCGGGAGAAAGCCGGAAAAGCCAGACAAGAGCTGGAGTATCTGGTTGCCCAGTCGCGTTGGACCGCTATCCTGGCATCATTGATTGCGGCGATATTCAGCCTCACATCCGGGGTATTACTGCTTCGCGGTGTCAGAAAACCTGTCGAGGCCTTGATGAAAGGTACCGGAGAAATAGCCTCCGGTAATCTGGATTATCGCATTACTCTTAATACTCGCGATGAATTCGCTTATCTTGCCGGCCACTTCAATCAAATGGCCCAGGAACTGGAACATCAACAGGATAAACTGCGCGAGGGACGCGGCGTGCTGGAAAAAAGGGTGGCCGAACGTACTTTCGAACTGCATCGGTTAAATGAAGAATTAAAACGCATGGACAGTGCGCAGCGGGAGTTTTTAGCCGACATCAGCCATGAGCTGCGCACCCCGATTACCATTATCCGCGGTGAGGCGGAAGTGACCCTGCGCGGCAATGACCGCGAGATGGAAGAATATAAGGAGGCTTTACAGCACATTGTCGAACTATCCATGCAGTTGGGGAAGTACGTCAACGATTTATTGTTCCTGGCCCGTAACGAAACCACCAGCCTTCAGTTTGAATGGGATAGCCTGGACCTGGCCGAACTGGTGGCCGGCGCCGTCGAGAATTTTCAAGTGATGGCTGAGGAAAACTCGATTTCGGTTTCCCTGGAGGCGCCGGCTGAACCGGTATGGGTGCGCGGCGACAAGCAGCGGCTTAGACAGGTACTGTTCATTCTGGGCGACAATGCCTGCCGCTATTCGAACCCCGGAGGGCATATCGCAGTCGCCTTGAGGGTGAATGGAAAGGAGGCGAGCGTCAGCCTCACAGATCAAGGCATAGGCATACCCGCCCAGGATCTGGAGCGTATTTTTGACCGCCATTTCCGCAGTTCGAATGCTCTGCATTCGCGCGACGACGGCAGCGGCCTGGGCCTGCCAATGGCCAAATCGATCCTGAAGGCGCACGGCGGGCCCGTCACGGTGGCCAGCATTGAGAACTCAGGGTCAACCTTCACGGTAACGCTTCCGCTGATTTCAGTAGAACGGGATGACTATCAGGTCAATTAACAATAACTTACTTCCAATAATCTAATGGGTATCGGTTACATGCGGGTTCTGCTGGTGGAAGACGATGAGCGGATTGTCGATTTTGTTCAGCGCGGGCTGAAAGCCGAAGGCTATGCCGTAGAAGTGGCTCGCAGCGGACTGGAGGCCATAGCGCTGGGTACCGAGGGAGAATTTCAAGCCATTATCCTGGATTTAGGCTTGCCTGATCTTAATGGCCGGCAAGTTTGCGAACGCTTGCGTAATAATGGGGTCTGCACCCCAATTCTAATGTTGACCGCCAAGGACACTGTGCAGGATAAGGTAACCGGCTTGCGCTCAGGCGCCGATGACTATATGACCAAGCCTTTCGCATTTGAGGAGTTGCTTGCCAGAATCGAGGTGCTGATGCGTCGCCAGGGCGGTGAAATTCAGCCGGAAATCAAGGAGCTTAGGGTAGCCGGCCTCATATTGAATGGAGAAACTCACGAAGTAAGACGCGGGGAAACGCTAATCGACCTGACGCCGAAAGAGTTTGCCTTGCTGGAATGCTTTATGCGTATGCCCGGCAAGGTGTTGAGCCGTACCCGGATTCTGGAGCAGGTATGGGGCTATAGCGCCGATCCACTGACCAATGTGGTGGATGTCTATATTCGCCAGTTGAGACGAAAAATCGATGACGACTACGATCTAAAGCTCCTGAAAACAGTGCGCGGATTCGGCTACAAACTGGATGCCTCCTAATTCTACTTTGTCAGATTACATAATCACTATTTTCCAAGATCGTCATTCCGGCATGGAGTCACGTCAGGCACTCCTGCCTGACGCCCTTCGGGTAAATGCTAATCCGTTCCCGACGGATTAGTCACTCCGGGCTTTCCTGCCCGTAGCCCTGCGGGTAAATGCAAATTCGTTCCAGACGAATTTGTGCCGGACCAATCCGCCAGGAGCGGATTGGCATTTACCCCTCGGGGGTGCGGGGCAGGAAAGCCCCGCATGAATCCAGGCTCCATGGATGGATTTAAGCCTGCCATCCCTGGCCCTGGATACCCGCTTCCCGGCGAGTATGACGAGCTTGAACATAATCTGACAAAGTAGAACTAAAAACACATAGTTGTAATTCTGGCGGGTGAAATAGCCACACCGTATCATTCTTAAAACGTATCCCCACTATCCGGGCTGGTCATACTTTTTCGAAATTTTGTGTGGTGGTAGCTTTTCCGTTAGGACTCAGGGCAAACGGAAAAATCCCCACTCTAGTCAATCATGCTTCGACAGGGCTCAGCACGGCTTAACGAGCAATACCCTATTCAACTTATAAATCCTGTTTTATATCCGCTTGCAGAGTCGGCCAGCGGATGAATGCAAAAACCCAGATCATCATGATGTTGACGGCAGGAATCAATAATACCAGTACCCACCAGCCGTCAAAACCGGCTTTTTGCACAATGCGGAAACCCAGCCATAGGCAGAACGCCGCATAAATGGGTAGCAATATATAAAATAACGTCATAACCGATGCTCCATTTTATCCGGCAGATTGGGCCAGGGCTGCAACGCCAGTTGCATGAAAACCAGGAGCAAGCCGAAGCCAGGCAAAAACACCAGCGCAGCCCAGGCCGGATGAAAACCGGCTTTTTTATAGATCAGACTCACAGGCAGAAAAATTAACAGCCCAACTATGAAGACCTGGAAGAATTCGGGAAACATCATGATGCGTTACTCCTTTTGATAAAGTTTTCCTGAGCTATTGATTTTTAGTGTCCTTTGGTCATTTTATCGATTCTGGCGCAACTATTCAAAAATGTCATCAGCCTCTAGTAAACCCCATTAGATAGCGTCAACATTGAATATGCAAGAGGATTACCGCATCGTATGGAATGTTTGTTTATGCATCTGAACTGGCAAAGCGGCTAGTAATAATGGTATAAATTTGAGCTCGATAACAGGAGATAATATTAAAACAATCCATTTCTTGGGCTATCATGACCGTTAATATTGATGTGCTGTGCGTAGGGCATGCCTCGTATGATTTAGTTTTTTCGGCCAGCCGGCATCCCGGCGCTAATGAAAAAATAGCAGCCGATAGTTTACTCAGTTGTGGCGGCGGCCCCGCCGCCAATGCTGCTGTTTGCGTAGCCAAGCTAGGGTTCACTTCAGCTTTTGCGGGTTACCTGGGACGTGATCTTTATGGTGACCGCCATATTCAGGAGCTTAAGGATTACGGGGTCAATACGCAGCTCATCATGCGCGGCGCCTTTCCTACGCCCTTATCGGCCATAATTGTTAAACCCGATGGCAAGCGCTGCTTGATCAATTACAAAGGTGATACGCAAGCATTATCAGCCCATGCCTTGGACTTCATGAATGTCGCGGCGAAGGTGGTATTGTTCGATGGGCATGAACCCTTTATCTCGGTACCCCTTGCTGAACAGGCGCGACACAGAAAAATTCCCACGGTATTAGATGCCGGCTCAGTGCATACAGGGACGCTGGCGTTGCTGAGCTGCGTCGATTATCTGGTGTGTTCGGAAAAATTTGCCGGCCAGTATGCTGACGACGAGCACAACGCTTTAAGCCAACTAGCTGAACTAGCTCCCGTCGTGGTTATTACGCTGGGTGAGCGGGGATTGATTTGGCAACGCGGTAATGAACAGGGCGCAGTCCCTGCTTATCCCGTTACGGCCGTTGATACCACAGGCGCCGGTGATGCTTTTCATGGCGCTTTTGCCGCGGCATTGGCTGCCGGTATGGAGTGGCAAATGCTACTTCGATACGCCAGTGCCGCAGGTGCTTTGTGCTGTTTGCAAAAAGGCGCGCGTTTGGGACTACCCAGCCGGAAAGCACATGCCCTGTTATTTAATCAACCCTTAAGTAACAATCAGTTAACAAAAAAATAACCGTTTTATTTTTGTCATCGGATACTAAATTAGAGCCATAGCCATGTATATCCCCAAGCATTTTGACGAACCGAAAACTGATGTCTTGCACGAGCTTATCCGTGCTCGACCGCTGTCTACACTGGTTACGCTTTCATCGGACGATCTTAACGCCAATCACATTCCGCTGCATCTTTCAGAAGATTCTCCTCCGCTGGGAACTTTACGCGGCCATGTCGCCCGTTCAAACCCGATATGGAGTGATTTAGTCGCGGAAGTTGAGGTTCTGGCAATATTCCACGGTCCCAATGCTTACATTACGCCCTCGTGGTATGCAACGAAAGCTGAAACCGGAAAGGTTGTTCCTACCTGGAATTACGCTGTTACTCATGCCTGTGGCGCGCTCCGGGTAGTCGATGACGCCTCCTGGTTACGCGCTCACCTGGATGCATTTACAGCCCACAACGAAATGGCGTTCCCTGAATCGTGGCGCTTGTCAGATGCTCCTGACGATTTCATAGGAACACTTATAAACGCCGTCGTCGGTATCGAAATCGTAATCACGCGACTCTCCGGTAAGTGGAAGGTCAGCCAGAACCAGCCCTTGCAAAATCAAGCCGGTATCATCGATGGCCTGGGCGCAAGCGGAAGCCCGGAATCCCTGGAAATGGCCCGGCTGGTTGAGGGTGCCAGAGATTCGCGCTAACGCTTTATTTCATTGAATTGATTGCAAGCTTCGGAACTCGCCTTTTCACTCCTCAATGCAGAGCCGGTTCTGACGGGTTTGTGCCGGTATGACAACTTAGCTGAAGCATCTTGCTAATCAAAAGATTCTATATAAAAAGGCAGACATTTTAATCATATTGCCAGCTTTTACTTCAATCACGGTAGCGGGACTGCGGGCAAAACTCCTAAAGCCGGGTTCCTCGGCTGTCGGGTTTTTGAGCCCAAAAGCTAGTAGTGCTTATCCAGCCATTCGAAAGCCTGCTTTAATACCTGAGCTCTTTCGGATGGTCTATGGTTTAAAAGCTCATGTTTTAAGCTATCAAAAACAGTTAACGTTTTGTCAGCGCTGGCCAGTTTTTCATACAGTAATTTTGCCCCCGCAACGGCTGCAATATGATCTTCACCACCGTGGCAAATCGATGTAGGAAGTAATATCCGGTTGGCATTGAGCAAAATATTTTCCCGGGCCAGTTTAAACTCATGCAGCCAATTGGCAGAGACGCACTTAACGATATAGGGATCATGTCTTAAGGCTTTAATAACCACGGGATCGTCCGTTAATTCATTGGGGTTAATCAGATTAGGGATCTTCAGCCGCGGCGCTATGCCTGATAATCTGTCCGCAACACAGCCTCCGAAATTTGCGTACCAATGGACTAATTTCAACGGACACGACGAGATCATCAGGCCTCGTATTCCTGAGGAATATCGTAAAGCGTAGGCTAAAATGACAATCGTCCCCATGCTGTGTCCAAATAAAAAAACCGGCTTTGCTGTATCCTTAATAACAATTTCAGCTATAAATCCGGCTAAATCAGCTACATATTCCGCAAAGGAATGGATATGCCCGCGCTCGCCTTCAGATTGCCCGAAGCCCCGCTGATCAAAGCCGAAACAGCTATACCCCTGATGTGCAAATACCTGGAAAGCGGCCTGATAGCGGCCGATATGTTCGCCCACTCCATGCAGGAATACGATAGATGCCTTGGGTGAAACAACCGGCAATGTATTAAAAAAGAGGGAAAGATTATCCGTTGTCTGAAAAAAACCCATAATTTTTAAATATCCATTTTAATAAATCTGATTGACGTTCAATTTATATTTCTTTTGCCGCCGCTTCAGCTTTTTTATCTGCTTTTTCTTTTTCGTTGGATTTATAAAGATCAATCGAAATTAAAGCGAAAACAGCCGCCCAAAGTTTGGAGGCGATATCCTGTCCGTATTGGAAAAAAGCGAAAGATCCTTTTACGCCGTGCGGCAAAAAAATAAAAAAATACTCTATAACAAACCACATGGGAGGGAAAATCCCCCAGATCACCAATAACAGGTATTTGGTTTTTAAGGTATTTTTTCTGTATAAAAGCCATAATGTTGTCACTACGGCAAGCAGGCCAAAAATTATAAAGCCATAAATTCCATCGCGCATCGCTCCTTCATAGACCATTCGAAATCCAGGGGCATCATTATTCATTGGTTTTTCTCCCAGTCAAATCAGGTATGGTTAAAAATTAATATTTTCTTGTTCATTCAGGACGCCATGGAGTTTAAGCCGAGACAGCTCTTTAGACTTTCCAGCCGCTATTCAACAAAGGAATCGACTGTAACCTCACTTCCTGCCGTCCAATAACTGATGTTCAATAATGTCATGAATTTTAAGTTCTTTCATAAGTTTTTTAACAGAGAGCGAAGACTGTGATTTTTCATAACTGCCGGGCCAGTTATCCCATCCATAACCCCAGCGCCATGGTGTCGGCAGCCAGGGTAGTCCTCCTATCCGGACACCCGCATAGATAATAGCTCCCATAACCTGCGTTTTATTTTTTACACATTCCATAAGATCCAGATCAGCCTCTTGCCTATCCTGTTCGCTGCCACCACACCAGTAGGGGATATCGTGGGCAATGCAGCAGGCTACCCATGAATCGTCAGGCCAGCGCGAACAGCCATCGGTAGTGAAAATAAAATCCGGTTGTGTTTTTGATACGGTAAGATTTGGATCGGCGCGTTTTTTCCTGCAATACTCTTCCGCAAACTGCTCCAGTGCATTTCGCATCGGCTTGTTTTTTGTATAGGGCTCGATAGACAGTCGCGATTCCAAAGTAGTACAACCCGTAAATATGCCAGTCCCAAATAAACATATCAGGAATCTGCGGCTTATTCGCGATATTAAACGGCTATTTTTCATCTGCTGCTTGACCCATGTTCATGGACGATTTTATGCATATTAACCGGTATGGCCTATATTTATGAAGTTGCGCCCATATTAGTTTTTAATGTATTACACTTTAAAGAAATCAAATGCCCAGTAATGACGCTATCACCAACCAGAACATAACCAGCATGCCTTAGTAGCGAGATTTTGGACTGATATACTGGTACACAACAGAATTTTTAATTTATTTTGAGGAAACTTATGGAAGCTTATCCTGAGAAAACCTGTTCGATAGAACGCCTGGTAACTCACGCAAAACTTGTAGTGGCGGCAAAAGCCGGAATTAAAACCCAGCAGCGCCGTAATGGCGTATATGCCTGGCCGGGAGAAACCTTCGAGCTGGAAGGCATGATTTTTATCGTTACCCGTTTAGAACACCAGCGTTTAGGTGATCTTACCGATGAGCATGCCAAGGCAGAAGGCTATCCGAATCTTGAAAGTTACCGGGATCTTATTTTAAGAATGCATCCCGGCATGGCCTGGAATCCTGAAAGCCTGGTTTGGGTACATACTTTTGAAGCCAAGGTGGACAGTTAAAGCAAGCTCAATACCTATCCCATACAAGGTTCCGGCCTGCATATTTACCCTCATAGAGAGCGTCATCGGCCCGTTTGAGACTGTCTTCACGTGAATGGCCGGCCTCATGTTGGGTGAGGCCGAATGCCATTGTCACAGAAAAATCCTGACCGGCTAAATGGAAGTGTTTCACTTCAATCGCTTTGCGGATTTTTTCGGCTATAATCCGCGCGCCTTTAATATCTGTATCGGGTAGCATAATAAGGAATTCTTCCCCGCCCCACCGCGCAATGATATCGCCCTGGCGCAAATGTTTTTTCATGAAAGCCGCTACCTCATTGAGAATATAGTCTCCGCATGAATGCCCGAAAGAGTCATTAAATTTTTTGAAATGATCAATATCAACAAAGATCAAGGTAAAACTCGACTGGTTACGTGAAGTCAGCGTCTTTTGCAGCTCCAGCAATTCCTGCATCCTGCGCCTGTTGTATAAACCTGTAAGAGCATCGGTATTAGCCAGCTTCTCTAATTCCTGCTCAAGAGTCATGGAGGCGCGGCGAAAGTAATAACTAATAATGCCAATGGCTGCAAAGCTTATGATTATGTTTAGATAATTGAAAATTTTAGTAAAACGTAAAGGCAATATTAAAGCTTGCTCTGTATCGTGTGTAAACGCATCCAGAACAATGAAGGTTGCGCACAGACTGGTTGAAATCAGGATAATTAATCGGCCATCGAGTTTGTTATTAAATAAAGTGAACGGGATCGCTCCCATCAGATAATATTGAAAACCGCTATGCCAGCCGACTATCGGAACTACAAACAAGGTATGTAAAATAACTTCACTTATCATCAGGGTAATTGCTAGGTCATGCTTGCCGTGCTGATTGACCGCCCAACCGGTAATCCATATTAATGAACTGAAAATATTTATAAGGCTTAGATATTCCAGTCCCAACCAATAGAATGAAGGTATGAGGACCAAATGTACGGACATTCCCAGATAACCAACGGTATTGATCACAAGGTAACTTCGATAATTTATTAGCCTTGCACCGCTGGTTTTTCTCAGTTTGTACACGCTTGCCTCTACACTTCACTAATAAAATAAAACTTGATTCAGGAATATCGGTTTCGTATTAATTCAATATCATTCAGTTAAGTAACGCAGATTTAGCGCACACCATATGACAATAACCCATGATTTGATTTGTAGCAAATTTAGAATAATAAGCGGATTATTCATGATGCCGGTCTCGCACATACCCTGATACTTTGATGCCAAATTCGGGGAATTTTGTAACCTTGATATTTGTTAAGATAAAGTGCCTGTTGCCGGTTTGGGAGGGGAATTATAATAATGGCGTCAGGGGCAATTCAGCCAGCAATAACTATTATTCGCTAATTTTAAAGATCATAAATTCTTGCAGCTTTTTGATACCATTCCGGTACTCATAATTTAGAAATTATATTAATAAGCCTGGGCCTATTACATGGATTCAGTAAATTCAATATTTGCCCCATCACTCCTATAACGATTAAAATAGCTTATGCTTTTCGATTGCAGGATGCTTATCTGTATTGAAAAGTGTATGGAATTCCTGTTCATAAAAAAAATGCTCTGATATATAAACCCTAAATGAGCAACATTTGTTAAGGGGGCGGCTAACTTAGGCATATAAATGACTCTTTTTTCCGACTCATTTACCTATTGGATAATACTGGCCTAACAACCGTAAGCCTAAAATAATCATTAATTACGAGAAATTAACTATGTCTAAATTTCCAATCGACCTTGGCGCTTATCAGCGCATAAATCTGGACCCTGGCAGTCCTGCTCTTAGTGCTGAGCAAAAAGCCGGCCTTAAAGCGAATATTCAACTGTGCCGCGATGCGATCGTATTTTTTACCGCTACGGGTGCCGCCCGAGGCGTAGGCGGACATACGGGAGGGCCTTACGACACCGTACCCGAAGTTATGATCCTGGATGCCTTGTTTAGAGGAGCATCCGAAAAATTTGTGCCGGTGTTCTTTGATGAAGCCGGGCACCGCGTCGCTACCCAATACCTGATGTCTACGCTGAACGGCGACCTGCCGGCAGAGCAGTTGATGCGTTATCGTGAGGCCCATTCTCACCTGCCGGGACACCCTGAACTGGGGCTTACGCCCGGCGTGAAATTCAGTTCGGGACGATTGGGTCACATGTGGCCTTATGTCAATGGCGTAGCCATGGCTAATCCCAACAAGATTTTGTTCTGCCTGGGTTCCGACGGCGCCCAGCAAGAGGGCGATGATGCCGAAGCCGCGCGCTTGGCTGTTGCGCAAAATCTGAATGTCAAGCTGATTATCGATGATAATGATGTCACTATCGCAGGCCACCCATCTCATTATTTACCCGGCTGCAGCACCGCTAAAACCCTCGCAGGTCATGGCTTGCAAGTCCTGGAAGGTAACGGCGAGGATATTGATGATCTGTATCAGCGCATTTACAAGGCCGTAAATACTAATGGGCCAATCGCCCTGATTAATCATCGCCCCATGTGCCCGGGAATTGTGGGACTGGAAGGGTCCACCCACGGCCATGACGTCATTTCGGTGAAACTGGCGATCGAATACCTTGAATCACGGGGTCAACAGGCCGCCGCCGATCATCTTAAAGGCATCAAAGCACCCAAACAGGACTACACATTCCTGGGTTCCAGCGACAAGTGGGATGCCAACCGCAACGTTTTTGGGGATGCCGCAGTCGCGATTCTGGGTCGTATGAGCGAAGCCGAGCGGATCGAAAAAGTGCGCGTCATTGATAGTGATCTGGAAGGGTCCTGCGGCCTGAAGAAAATTCACGATGCTCACCCCGAAGTGTTTATTGCTTCCGGCATTATGGAGCGCGGCAACTTCTCGGCAGCAGCCGGGTTTGGTATGGAAAAAGGCAAGCAGGGAATTTTCGGCACGTTCAGCGCATTCCTGGAAATGTGCATTTCTGAAATTACCATGGCGCGGCTGAATTACTCCAATGTTCTCTGCCACTTCTCCCATTCGGGCATTGACGATATGGCCGACAATACCTGCCACTTCGGTCTG
Organism: Methylobacter sp.; assembly: GCA_028716975.1. Lineage (GTDB taxonomy): Bacteria > Pseudomonadota > Gammaproteobacteria > Methylococcales > Methylomonadaceae > Methylobacter_B. The sequence continues at coordinate 57,142 of JAQUOU010000013.1, forward strand.
AACAATATGTTTGCCGACAATGGCCTCAGTGATGCTTATGCGACCCATCTCTATTTTCCCGCTGACCCTCTGCAAATGAAAGCCTGCCTTGAAACCATTTTCTTTGATCCGGGTTTGCGCTTTGTGTTCTCGACCCGTTCCAAAGTGCCTAACATTTTGGATAGCGACGGTCAGGAATTTTTCGGCGGCAGCTATAAATTTGTCTCCGGCAAAGACGAAATCATCCGCGAAGGCTCTCAAGGCTACATCGTCAGCTTCGGCGAAGCCTTGTATCGCTCGCTGGATGCAGTTGAACGCCTGAAGCAGGAAGGCATAGATGTCGGCTTGATCAACAAACCGACCTTGAATACCATCGATGAAGAAGTGATGGCTAAAATCGGTAAATCGCCGATGGTATTGGTAGTGGAATCCTTTAACCGTAAAACCGGGTTGGGCAGCCGCTTCGGCTCCTTGCTGCTGGAACGCGGCCTTACCCCGAAATATGCTCATCTGGGCACGCACCGGGAAGGCTGCGGCGGCCTGTGGGAACAGTTCCCGCATCAGGGCATTGATCCGGCAGGAATTATCGCCAAAGTGAAAGAGTTGCTGAAAAAATAATCTGCTCGTTGCCGGCAAGGGCACGCCAACGTGCCCTTGTTTCTCTTACTCTTAAATATTCATCCGTTAAATAAAGGATTCGGTCACTCCAATCGTCCATACTTGCTTTTCTCTTTATTCACCAAAATAATAGCAGCTCAAGCAACTGTAACTCGTTTGCAAAACCGGTAAGGTTTTGTCCAATTATTCCAGAAAATATAATCGCGCTTTAATTTTTTCAAAAATTAATTCCCCTAAAACCCACTTAATTAAACAGTCTGAGAGCATTTTTCAATCAACCTAAAAACCGTTGAGCATTTCAAAATCGCGTTCGCCCTGAGCCTGTCGAAGGGTGAGGGTGTCGAAGGGTGAGTGTGTGAAAGCCGTTCGTGCTTCGACAGGCTCAGCACGAACGGCTTTCACACACTCCAAAATTTTTAGGATCAAGTAAACAAGCATCAACTAGAGGCTACAATTTCAATCAGCACTTCATCAGGATTAGCCGCCTCACCTTTGACTACATGAATGGCTTTAACGAGGCCCGCTATCGGCGCAGTAATTTCTGTTTCCATTTTCATGGCTTCGGTCACTAATACGGCCTGCCCCGCTGCCACATGCTGGCCGATTTTGACCATCACATCAAGGATATTGCAAGGCATGCTTACCACTACATCGCCCGGTGAAGAAGGCCGCGGTCTTTTTCTGGCAATCGTGCTGGTAACTGCGCCCTGCGCGCCGCCATCAAGAACTATTTCATCCAGCGTTTCCACAACAATTTCTTCAGGAACGCCATCCACTGAAAAGTAAAAATGCCGCAACATCTGATTTTTAGGACCGGCTCCTGTTACTTTGACATGATAGGACTCTCCGTGCAGGGCTACATTGAATTCCGTCGGCGCTTTCTTGACGCCATCTGCTTCTGTTAACTCCAATTCCAGTACTTCCGGTATCAGAGCGCCGGCTGAACGCTGTTCTAAAAACTTCTTCCCGACCTCGGGAAACAGGGCATAGCTCAGTACATCCTCATCGTTACGGGCCAACGGGCCTATTTCTTGGCGCAATAAGTCAAATTCGGGTTTCAGCAGGTCAGCCGGCCGGCAGTCAATTATTTCTTCCTTGCCAATAGCGCGCTTTTGCAGGTTTTCGTTAACCGGTGCGGGAGCCTTGCCGTAACCGCCCTGCAGATAGCGTTTGACTTCATTGGTAATGGTCTCGTAGTGCTTGCCTGTCAACACATTCAGAACCGCCTGGGTGCCGACAATCTGCGAGGTAGGTGTTACCAGCGGCGGATAACCCAGATCCTTGCGGACTTCGGGAATCTCTTTATAGACTTCGCCAATACGGTCCAGCGCATTTCTTTCGCGCAACTGATTGGCAAGGTTGGATATCATTCCGCCGGGAACTTGATACACATGAACCTGGGTATCGATACCGGTAAATTCACTTTCAAAGCGGCGATATTTTTTTCGGATTTCAGCAAAATAACTGTTTACTTCTTGCAGTTTATTCAGATCCAGTCCCGTATCATAGTCTGTGCCGCGCAAGGCAATAACCATGCTTTCAGTCGGCGGATGGCTGGTGCCTCCTGACCACGAGGATAATGCCGTATCAATATGCGCGCAGCCTGCTTCGATGGCTTTCAGCTGGCACATTTCGGCAAGACCGGAGGTTGCATGGGAATGCAGATGCAACGGCAAATCGACTGCATCTTTAAGTGCATTTACCAGTTCGCTGGTGACATAGGGCGTCAATAAACCGGCCATATCTTTAATGGCAAGCGAATCGCAACCAAGATTAGCCAGGTCTTTGCCCAAGGCCACAAAACCTTGCACATTATGTACCGGACTAGTCGTGTAACAAATCGTCCCTTGCGCGTGTTTGCCTGTCTCTTTGGCTGCTTCAATAGCGGTTTTAAGATTGCGGATATCATTTAAGGCATCAAAAATCCGGAATACATCTATACCGTTTTCAGCAGCCTTCAGGATGAACGTGCGCACTACGTCATCGGAATAGTGGCGATAGCCAAGCAAGTTTTGGCCGCGCACCAGCATTTGCAGGCGCGTATTCGGCAATGCCGCTTTCAGCTTGATTAACCGCTCCCACGGGTCTTCCTTGAGAAAGCGCAGGCAAGCGTCAAAGGTCGCCCCGCCCCAGCATTCCAACGACCAATAGCCGATGTCGTCCAGCATGGCGCAGGCCGGTAATAGATCCTCGGTACGCAGCCGGGTTGCGATAAGGGATTGATGAGCATCACGCAGGATTACATCAGTAATATAAACTTTTTGCATCGGTTGTTCCTTAGATTTACAAACCGGTATGGGCGGCCATAACAGCGGCTATTACGCTGGCAAGCACTTCAGGCCGGGGTTTATTCGAATAATTGATGAGCTCAGGATATTTTTCGACAAAGCCGGTGTTAAAAACGGCGGCTCGAAAATCGGGATGCCCGAGAATTTTCAGGTAATAAGGAATGGTTGTCTTAATGCCGAACAGACCCATGTCGCGCAATGAGCGTTCGCCCCGTTTGATCACATCTTCCCAGGTTAACGCGCTGACAATAACCTTGGCCAGCATTGAATCATAAAAGGGCGGTATCACATAACCCGTGTATATGGCCGAGTCGGTGCGTACGCCCGGCCCGCCGGGCGCATAGTACCGGGAAATTCGGCCGAAACTGGGCAGGAAACTGTTTTGAGGATCTTCGGCATTAACCCGAAACTGGATCGCATAGCCGCGCCTGACAATCTCATGTTGTTTGAAGAGCAAGGGCAAGCCGGCGGCGATCCTGATTTGTTCTTCAACAATATCCACACCGGTGATCGTCTCGGTAATGGTGTGCTCCACTTGTACGCGGGTATTCATTTCCATAAAATAAAACCGGTCATTATCATCGAGTAAAAACTCTACCGTTCCGGCATTGGTGTACCCTACGGCTTTGGCGGCAATCACAGACAATCCGCCTATGTATTGGCGCTGGGCTTCATCCAGTTGCGGCGAAGGCGCGATTTCGATCAGCTTTTGATTCCGGCGCTGAATTGAGCAATCGCGTTCATACAGATGAATGGTGTTGCCGTGATGGTCGGCAAGAATCTGCACTTCAATATGCCGGGGATTGGCAATATATTTTTCCAAAAATACGTCGGCGCTGCCGAAGGCCTTCGTCGCCTCGGAAATGACCCGTTGAAAATTACGTTGCAGATCAGCCGCATTATCACACCGCCTGATGCCTCTGCCGCCGCCGCCAGATGTGGCCTTGAGCATAACCGGATAACCGATTTTTTCAGCGCTGGTCAATGCTTCTTCAATATTTTCCAGGTTGCCTTCCGTGCCCGGCGTGACCGGAATGCCGGCTGCTACCATAGTCTTTCGAGCTTCCGTTTTATTACCCATACGCCGGATAACCTCTTCACTCGGGCCTATGAAAATCAATCCGCGTTCTTTGCAGGCTCTGGCAAATTGAGCATTTTCGGACAGAAAGCCATAGCCAGGATGAATGGCATCACAACCTGTCGTTGCAGCCAGATTCACCAAACCATAAACATTAAGATAGCCGGCAAGCGGTTCACTGCCGATACAGTAAGATTCATCGGCTTTTTTGACATGCAGGGAAAACCGGTCGGCTTCCGAATAAATAGCCACAGAACGTATGCCCATTTCAGCGCAGGCCCGAATGATACGAACTGCAATTTCACCACGATTGGCAATTAGAATTTTTCGTAACATTTCATTACTCGCAATTCAAAAATTAGGATGGTGATTTAGAATAAATTAATTTAACTTTTGAGGCTATATATTCCTTTAGCTATAGATCGCTTTTTCCAAACCTATTCCATACCCAACAGTATTGATAGTGTTAATAGAGGATAAAAACGTTGGAGAAATGGATGCTTCTGATACAAATTGATGCAATCCCCGCAAGCACCGACCTCCTGTTTTTAATTTTCCGTCATTTTGAATACCCTCCATACATCAGCAATGAGGTGAAGCATAGCTTGAATCTTAAATAATCACAAAGGGCATAGGCTGCTTGGAAGGCTCTCCTAAATTATACTTACTTTACCACTGAAACTAATACGCTCGGCAGCGTTCAAACTGGCAGATATTTATAGTGAGATAATATTTTCCTGAAAAGGCAGCTACGTATGAAAAAAATCAAATGGGCATACCTTGTTATTCTTCTGTTCGGGTTAATAATAAACGGTTCGGCATTGGCCAGAGGTGGCGGGGGTCATGGCGGTCATTTTGGCGGAGGATTTAGTGGTCACTTTGGCGGGCATGGCTATGGCGGAGGTCACTATTGGAGGCATCATTATGGTGGCTTCCACGGAGGACCCGCTTTCCGGTTTTATGTGGGGCCGGGCTTCGGCTGGCCTTATTACGCACCTTACTATCCTCCTTACTACTCGCCTTATTACGGTTATCCGCCAGCCGTAAATATAGTACCTCAAGCGCCTACTATATATATTCAACGCGGCGAGGGACAATCGACACCCCAGCCGCCAGCCAATTATTGGCACTATTGTCGAAACCCGGAAGGCTATTACCCTTATGTCAAGGAATGTCCCGGCGGCTGGCAGCAGGTTTCACCTCAGCCACCTGTACACTAATCGAGAATGCGGCCATGTTAAGAATGCGTAATTTATCTATCCTGCTTTTAGGAGTATTTTCATTGGCCGGTTGCGTTACTATGCCGACCGGTCCCAGCCTGATGGCCTTGCCGGGTTCAGGCAAAAGCTTCGCCCAATTTCGTAACGACGATTATTACTGCAGGCAATTCGCCACTGAACAAGTTGGCGGGGTGACGCCGGATCGAGCCTCCGTATCTAGCGGCGTAGGAAGCGCTGCCGTTGGCACGGCGCTTGGCGCGGCGGCCGGGGCTGCTATCGGAGGAGGATCAGGCGCCGCTATTGGCGCCGGCAGCGGGCTATTGGCCGGTGGCCTGGTTGGAACCGGAACCGCCAGCGCTTCAGGTTACGAGGCTCAACAGCGCTATGACATGGGTTATATACAGTGCATGTATGCTCTAGGTCACCGCGTACCTGTAGCTGGTCAAATGACGGATGATTCTCGCATGGAGAATAATCAGACAAGTAACCCGCCTCCACCACCACCTGGCTTCCCTCCGCCCCCACCTCCGCATTAAATCCGTAAAGGCAAAATTTGGCGTTTAAATGCGGAAAACTTAAGTCTCTTGATTATTATTAAACAAGAGAAACTTGTAAAACAGGCGTGGACAGTAAATTATGTCGGAATTTTATACCATGCCTGGTAATGTAATTGTTCTGCAAGGGTTTATTTAAGAGTTGCAGAAAAAAAATCTGTCGGTATAATAGCCCGTCTAAAGTTACATAGGCTTCAGGCGCGTAGCTCAGTTGGTTAGAGCACCACCTTGACATGGTGGGGGTCGTTGGTTCGAGTCCAATCGCGCCTACCAAAATATTAAAGCACTGCTCAGCGGTGCTTTTTTTATTGCAGAAACTAGAAAATTAATAGTTTGACCATGTGAATGATGAGCTAATCGCTCTAACACAATTATTACAGGCTCAACAAGGCTTTATCATTCAGAATGCAGATCCCCCCAGGTTTTAAAAAATGCCGGTAATCACTCTTCCTGATGGCTCCCGTCGTGAGTATGATCAAGCTGTTACAGTGATTGATGTGGCGCGGTCTATCGGTTCCGGATTAGCCAAGGCGACTTTGGCGGCCACGGTAAATGGCAAGCTGGTTGATGCCAAAGAATTAATTGAACAGGATGCCACTGTCCGGATTATTACTTCAAAGGATGAAGAGGGGATTGATGTTATTCGTCACTCGACGGCTCATCTCTTGGCCCAGGCTGTTAAGCAGTTATTCCCGGAAGCCCAGGTTACTATCGGTCCGGTTATCGAAAATGGCTTCTATTATGATTTTGCTTATCAAAGACCCTTTACTCCGGAAGACCTGAAAGCAATCGAAGAAAAAATGTATCAGTTGGCTGCTGAAGATTATGAAGTCAGCCGTTCGATTTTATCCCGAAATGCAGCAGTAAAATTCTTCAAGGACCAGGGCGAACAGTATAAGGCAGAGATTATCGAATCAATCCCTGAAAATGAAGATTTATCTTTATACACCCAAGGCGGATTTACTGATTTGTGCCGCGGTCCCCATGTGCCCAGTACCGGCAAATTAAACGCGTTTAAACTCATGAAGATTGCCGGAGCCTATTGGCGCGGGAATTCCGAGAATGAAATGCTGCAACGCATTTACGGTACAGCCTGGGGTGATAAAAAAGATTTACAGGCTTATCTGCATCGACTGGAAGAGGCGGAAAAGCGCGATCATCGTAAGCTTGCGAAAACACTTGGCTTGTTCCATACCCAGGAAGAAGCGCCCGGCATGGTGTTTTGGCACGAAAAAGGCTGGATCATTTATCAACAGGTCGAGCAATATATTCGTGAAAAGTTACGTATAAATGGTTACGGCGAAGTTAAAACGCCACAGGTTGTAGATCGTTCGTTATGGGAAAAATCAGGTCATTGGGATAAATTTGGCGCCATGATCTTTACGACTCATTCGGAAAATCGTGATTACGCCATCAAGCCGATGAATTGTCCTTGTCACGTTCAAATTTATAATCAGGGCATTAAAAGCTATCGCGATTTACCCATTCGCATGGCGGAATTCGGCTCCTGCCACCGTAATGAACCCTCAGGTACGCTGCATGGCTTGATGAGAGTCAGGAACTTCGTACAGGATGATGCGCATATCTTTTGTACAGAAGGTCAAATTCAGGATGAAGTTTCGACTTTTATTGATATGCTGTTCGCTGTTTATAAAGATTTTGGTTTTGAAGAAGTCATCATCAAGTTATCAACGCGCCCTGAAAATCGGGTAGGAGATGATGCCGTTTGGGATAAGGCAGAAAGCGCACTGGAATTGGCGCTGAATAATAAAAGTTTAAAGTGGGATTTGCAGCCTGGAGAAGGGGCTTTTTACGGGCCTAAAATTGAATTTTCCTTGAAAGATTGTATTGGCCGGATTTGGCAATGTGGTACGATTCAGGTGGATTTTTCTATGCCCGGCCGCTTGGGCGCAACCTACATTGCCGAAGACAGTTCAAAACAAGTGCCGGTCATGCTGCACAGAGCTATATTGGGCTCATTAGAGCGCTTTATTGGTATTTTGATCGAACAGCATGCAGGCACCTTTCCGGTTTGGTTGTCCCCGGTACAAGCCGTATTGCTGAATATTGCTGATAAGCATGCAAGATACTCAGTGAAGGCAATGAAAGAGCTGGAACAACAGGGCATCCGGGTTAAAATTGACTTGAGAAATGAGAAGATCGGGTTTAAAATCCGCGAGCATTCGATCCAGCGCGTACCGTATCTTCTTATTATCGGTGATAAAGAAATGGAAGATCAGACGGTTACAGTACGTACGCAAAAAGGTGAAAATCTAGGTAGTCTGTCAATCAGTGAATTTACTAAAAGGTTGAGAAAAGAGATTGAAGACAGAAAATAATATTGTTTTTGGAGGATTAAGGTATCGCTGCTAAAAAAGATGAAACGCGCCTCAATGACGCAATCACTGCCAGACGGGTGAGAGTGACAGGTGCAGATGGTGAAGCATTAGGTATTATCACATTAGATGAAGCCAAACAAATTGCTTATGCCGCTGACTTGGATTTAGTGGAAATATCGCCAAATGCCGATCCTCCGGTTTGTAAGGTGATGAACTACGGCAAATACCAGTTTGAACAAAACAAAAAACTGCAGATTGCCAAAAAGAAGCAAAAGCAGATTCAGGTTAAGGAAATTAAATTCAGGCCTGGAACCGACGAAGGGGATTATCAGGTTAAATTAAGAAGTTTAATCAAATTCCTGAATGACGGTGATAAAACTAAAATTACTTTGCGTTACCGTGGGCGTGAAATGGCTCATCGGGAAATTGGCGTCGATCTTTTGAAGCGTATCGAGAAGGACTTAGAGGAAATGGCCATTGTTGAGCAGTTTCCCAAGATGGAAGGACGCCAAATGGTTATGGTCATGGCGCCGAAAAAGAAAAAATAATTGTAGAGGCATTGTTGTTTACAATGCCTCTACAGCAATAGCCCAGGATGGGCTGTTGAGTGTCTTATACTGACACTGGTAATTCTTCAGGGCCTTGCATTTTGCCTTGTGGGGTTATTTTACTCAGGGAATTTTTACTTTAAATTATTGGAGCAAACAAATGCCAAAAATAAAAACTAACCGTGGAGCTGCCAAGCGTTTTAAACGTACAGGCAATGGCGGTTTTAAATGCGGCCACTCGCATCGACGTCATATTTTGACGAAAAAATCGACTAAAAGAAAAAGACAGTTACGTTCACCGGCAACTATTCATCCATCAGATGTGCGCATGGCTGCACGCTTGATGCCTTACAGTTAATAAAGGTGAAGAACAATGCCTAGAGTAAAACGCGGCGTAACTGCCAGAGCAAGACATAAAAAAATTCTAAAGCAAGCGAAAGGCTACTACGGCGCACGCAGCCGGGTTTATCGCGTTGCCAAACAAGCAGTCATCAAAGCAGGCCAGTATGCTTACCGTGACCGCAAACAAAGAAAACGTCAATTTCGGGCTTTGTGGATTGTTCGTATAAATGCGGCTGCACGTCTATGTGGAATATCCTATAGTCGCTTAATCAATGGGTTAACTAAAGCAAATGTAGCGATAGACCGTAAGGTTTTAGCTGATATTGCAGTACGTAATATTGATGCATTTGCTGAAATAGCGAAAATTGCTAAAGCTAACCAAAGTCAACCTTAACAAGAAACTGCTTCTTAACTAGAAGCATCGATTGATCCCCCTCTTCGTTATGGAGAGGGTGGGGATTTGATATTAAGATCCTTTCCCCACTATTATAAAGTCCTTTCGGATCCTCCCATCTATTAAAATAAGCGAGCTGAATCGTGTCCGCTACCCTCGAAGAAATTCTTGCACAGGCATTAGAAAAGCTTGCAGAAGCAAAAGATTTTAATCAACTCGATCAGGCTCGTGTTGAATACCTTGGCAAAAGAGGATTATTTACCCTGCAGATGAAAGAACTGGGTAAACTTGACCCTGAGCTGCGCCGTGCCGCCGGCCAAGTAATCAACCAAGCTAAAGATCAATTTCAGCAAACGCTGGAAGCCAGAAAAAATGTATTGGAAAATGCAGCCTTGGAAGAGCGGTTGGCGAGCGAACGAATCGATGTGACTCTACCCGGACGAGGTCAAAATATCGGAGGATTGCATCCGGTTACTACCACGCTCAGAAGAATTTCCAGAATTTTTGGCAGCGTTGGTTTCAAGGTTATTGAAGGACCTGAAATCGAAGATGATTATCACAACTTTGAAGCACTGAATATTCCTGAGCATCACCCGGCAAGAGCAATGCATGATACGTTTTATTTTGATGCCCATACGGTTTTAAGAACGCATACATCTCCGGTACAGATCCGAGTGATGGAATCTGAAAAACCGCCCTTGAAAGTCATTGCACCGGGCCGCGTATATCGATGTGATTCGGATATTACCCACACCCCCATGTTTCATCAGGTTGAAGGCTTCCTGGTCGATACCGACGTCAGTTTTGCCGATTTAAAAGGTGTAGTTTACGAATTCCTACGCGCTTTTTTTGAAAAAGATATTCAAGTACGTTTTAGACCTTCTTATTTTCCCTTTACCGAGCCCTCGGCAGAGGTTGATATTGAATGCGTCATATGCAATGGCGAAGGCTGCCGCGTATGCAGTCAAACCGGCTGGCTTGAAGTCATGGGTTGCGGCATGATTCATCCCGAAGTCTTTAAGGCCGTTAATATCAATAGTGATGACTATAGCGGTTTTGCTTTCGGAATGGGCGTGGAAAGGCTGGCGATGTTGCGCTATGGCATTAATGATTTGAGATTATTTTTTGAAAATGATCTTAAATTTTTAGAACAATTTAATTAATTGGGCACAGGAAAGCTTGAATCATGCAAATTAGTGAAGCCTGGTTAAGAGAATATGTCAATCCGGCCATAAACACAGCCCAGCTAGTCGAACAATTGACCATGGCTGGTCTTGAAGTCGATTCCGTAACGCCTGCGGCTGCCCCTTTTAGCGGTGTTGTCGTCGGTGAAGTATTATCCCTGCACCAACACCCCGATGCTGATCGCTTGCATGTATGCCGGGTTGCCGTCGGTGAAGCGGAGCCATTACAAATTGTCTGCGGTGCGAGCAATGTCCGCGTAGGGTTGAAAATTCCTGCCGCATTAATCGGCGCAGTACTGCCGGGCGATTTTAAAATCAAAAAATCAAAGCTGCGCGGTGAAGAATCATTCGGCATGCTTTGTTCAGCCAAAGAACTGGGTCTGGCCGCTGATGCTGATGGTCTCCTGGAGTTGCCCCCGGATGCGCCGGTGGGCCGTGATATTCGTGACTACCTGTCATTGAATGATGCAATCATTGAGGTTGATTTAACCCCCAACAGAGCCGATTGCATAAGTGTCGAAGGCATAGCCCGTGAAGTGGCTATTCTAAATCAAATGAGCTGGTCAGCTACTCAATTTGACAAGATTGAAGTTAGTTTTCAGGACGCGATAGCCGTCTCAGTTGAAGCAACGAAAGCTTGTCCTCGATATCTGGGCCGAGTAATTCGGGGAGTTAACCCGAAGGCCGAAACACCCTTGTGGATGCAGGAACGTCTGCGCCGTTCCGGGCTAAGAAGCCTGAGTCCTATTGTTGACGTAACCAATTACGTATTAATGGAAATGGGGCAACCCTTACATGCTTTTGATGCCGCAAAATTAACAGGCGGCATTACCGTACGCTGGGCTAAACCCGATGAAGAAGTAACTTTATTAAATGGGCAAGCGCTCAAGCTGGATAATGAAGCATTAGTCATCGCAGATGACCGCCAGACATTAGCGCTTGCCGGTATTATGGGCGGCAAGGATTCGGCTGTCAGCGACACAACTCAACATATATTTCTGGAGTGCGCTTTCTTTGCACCGCAAGGTTTAGCCGGTAAAGCGCGCCGATTTGGCTTGCACACGGATTCATCTCATCGTTTTGAACGCGGCGTTGATCCAACCTTACAGGAAAGAGCAATCGAACGGGCTACGCAATTGATTATTGATATTGCCGGCGGCAGTGTTGGCCCAATTACCGAGGTGAAAACCGAAGCTGCTATACCTCAACGTCCACCAGTATGGCTTAGAAAAAAGCAGATAGAGAAAATACTGGGTATAGTTTTAGCTGATGCAAAAATTGTCGATATCTTCCAGCGCCTAGGTATGGATGTCGAGATACAAGAAAACGGCTGGCTAATTACCCCGCCCGGATTTCGTTTCGATATCGCTATTGAAGCCGACTTGATTGAAGAAATAGCTCGCATCCATGGCTATAATAATCTACCGAACAGTAGCTTGTTAATGCATTCCGCATTAAGCCAGGCAACTGAAGCCCGACTGGATATTGATAGAGTCAAAGACTTATTGGTGGACAGAGGTTATCAGGAGGCAATTACCTACAGCTTTGTTGATGAAGAGATACAAAAAACTATCGCTCCTCATGACGTATTTATCAGCTTAAAAAATCCGATTTCCTCTGAATTATCAGTCATGCGTACCACTTTATGGTGCGGTTTATTGAAAGCTGCCTTATATAATATTAATCGTCAGCAAAATAGGGTCCGTTTATTTGAAACTGGTCTACGCTTTGTAACCAAAGACGAAAAATTTCAGCAGCAGAAAATGCTTTCAGGACTGGTTTTAGGCAGCGCATATACTGAGCAATGGGGTCAAAAAACCCGCCCGGTTGATTTTTTTGATATTAAAGCTGATGTACAGGCTATGTTTGGCTTGACGGATTATAGAGTACAATTCTCGCCTGCCCAGCAATCGGCTTTACATCCAGGGCAAGCCGCCGAAATTTTATCTCCTGGCGGTGAGTCAATAGGCTGGCTGGGAATGCTGCATCCAATGCTGGAGAAACAATTGGGATTTGATACCGGCGTTTTTCTGTTTGAATTAGATCAGACTCTACTACTGAATAAATGCATACCAAGATTCAAGCCCCTCTCAAAATATCCTTCGCTACGTCGTGATTTAGCCTTAATTGTGAAGGAAGAAGTTTCTTCCGATGACATATTAAGCTGCATCCAAGGCTGTGCAGAACAGACTCTCCAGGAAGTAGTAGTTTTTGATGTATACCGTGGAAAAGGCGTAGATGATGGCAGTAAAAGCATTGCCTTAAGTTTAATATTACAAGATGACTCACAAACGCTAACAGATTTTGAAATAGATGCTATATTAAACAAAATGTTAGAAACTTTGATCAATGAAATTAATGCAAAGCTGAGGGATTGATTTAATGGCGTTAACCAAAGCAGATTTTGCCGAAAGGCTGTTTGATGAGCTTGGCTTAAACAAGCGCGAAGCAAAAGATATTGTTGAGTTATTTTTTGAAGAAATTAAAAAATCTTTAGAACATGGCGAACAAGTAAAAATTTCCGGCTTTGGGAAATTCGAGCTTCGTGATAAAAGTAGCCGTCCCGGTAGAAATCCAAAAACCGGTAAAGAAATACCCATCACTGCAAGACGTGTGGTAACATTCCGATCTGGTCAGAAACTTAAAGCCCGAGTAGAAGCATATGCTGGAACCGAGTAATAATAATGAACTTCCTGTCATACCAGCAAAACGATATTTCACCATAGGTGAAGTCAGTGAATTGTGTGGAGTAAAGCCACATGTACTCCGCTACTGGGAGCAAGAATTTACCGAACTTAGTCCTGTAAAAAGACGCGGCAACCGCCGATATTATCAGCGGCATGATGTATTAATGATCCGTAAAATAAGATCATTATTATATGAGCAAGGTTATACCATAGGCGGCGCCAGAGCTCATTTAACTACTGATGATACTAAAGAAAACTCGACTCGCACGAAGGAGTTGATAGATCAAATGATTGCAGAACTGGAAGACATTCTGGAATTATTAAAATAGAACTTTATACTAATTGATGAGGCAAATAAGGTATAATTTGCTTTATAAGATTCATTAGGGATTGTATTCACAATTCTTTCATACAAAAATTCAATCAATCGGGGCGTAGCGCAGTTTGGTAGCGCACTTGCATGGGGTGCAAGGGGTCGAAGGTTCAAATCCTTTCGTCCCGACCAATTGAATCAAATACTTATAAAATACTTAATTTATTAAAAAGAGAAAATGGTGTTTTCGGGTACTCATACGGGTACACTTTATAAAGCTATTGTTGTTTTCGCATGGTTAGGAATCTGTCAAAGTCCTAGTTCAGTCACAATTCCATCCCCAATTTTGCGGCAATCCCTATCAGCGATTGATTTGCATAATCATCATGTTTCTTTGTCAAACGATGATAAGTTTTCCAGTGCATCCCTTTGGGTTTCAAGCCTGGTAAATTAAGAATGCCGCGTTGCCAATTCAGTTTATCTCTGATTTTGCCGGCTTTGCGGGCCGCCCGGTCATCGGGTGTTTCTCGTTGGCTTTTATAGGCGAGCCGGTAACAATGCCTACAGGCGAAGATTTTGCCGCCCAAGTACAACACCGCCACGCGCCGACCGCAATCCGCCGCCGGACAGGTGAACCAATAGCGCAATCCGCCGTAACGGCAAGCCGTGGTTTGTAATCTGACCGGATAATTCAGGTTTTCCCAGTCATCGCCATGTCTTCGGTATTTATAAATCAAATGTAACCGTCCGGTTTCGACTTTAGCGCTGATTGCGGCAATCGTCTCGCCATTGCGCGACCATTGCCAATTGACGTAACAGCCCGGCTCCAGATAACCTTCCCGCTGCCAGCGCCTAATGTCAATCGAGCAGCAATACTCCGTGCAATCCGCCCCAAATTTTCTACCGCTACCGAAACCGCCCATTTTGTTTTTCCGAAATCATTAGTCAAATTAACTGCTTTGCTTGCCGTCTAAATTCGCTTAAAGCCTTACTGGTTCAGGGCTGACGATGGTTTTTATTTCAGGTATTTTTTCCGCTAATTCCGCTGCAATAATGGCTTTAATTTGAGCTTCCCAGGCATTATCTTTATGCAAAGACGGGTATTTGTGCTGATCAATCACTGTTTTTGATAAGCAATTAACCAATGGATTGTCACCATTAAGTTGCTGAACCACTACCGTTAATGGCGTTGGGGCTTGACCGGCAGGCTTGCCGACAAGATACTGCGCCAGCCACGCCCTGCCTGTGCATCGCCTTGTTTGGCGGCGGCCAGGGCGTTGCTGACCACATCCTGCCAGTCTTCCAGCGTCATGGTGTCAAGCAGAGTAGACATATAATCGCCCTCAGTCCGGCTATGCTTGGCCGTGCCTTTGATAAAATTTTGTTGTTTACATTTTGCCATGTGTGTTCCTCGTACTATTCAAAGTATTTTATGTCTGTGCCAATTTTCAATTAATGTTGTTACAAAACCGATTAAACCGACAAAATCGACTCGACTTTCCATTTTGCGGCATTAAGTGATGCAGTGTCCTGCACAAACCTTAAGCCATTCACCACGCGCCCGGCATGGCGTTTGATCCACCAGCCCAACCGTTTTCGATTAATGCCGCCGCCTCGTTCTCCGGCGATGTCGTTAATCGCTTCCAATAAGGTTTCGTTGGAATAATCAAAATTTATTCCTCGGGCTTGCGCGGCGTTAATGGCATCCTTAACCAGCGTCGGCGCTTTGCCGAATTTAGCAAACCATTCCTGCAAAAACTCGCCCAATAATTCGCGGTCGGGATCATCATTCATCGCTTCAAAAATACAGGCTGCCGGGTCTGGCGAGCCCAGCCATAATAAAGGCTGACGGCAATAGTCCGACCAGTCGGCGTAACTGGCTATGGTTTTACAAGCAGTTTTAGGGCGCTCCGCACAATGCCAGGCCCTTACTATGGTTAACGCCAGTGACATATAACGGCCACGATCGGCTCTAATGTCGCTGACGGGCTGTTTGCGGAACTCACGCGCCGCCGGTATTTCGCAGGCAGGATCAAGGGTAATGGTGACGGCGCGCCGGGTCATGTCACGCACCGGTTCAACATTGTTGCCGCTGGATAAAAATAGCGCTCGGGTTCCCACTTCGGCGGTTTTGCTTTGACCAAGAATGCGCCCGGAAATAAATTCACTGGTTAGCGTCGTGCATAGCGACTTGTGCGGAATTAAATCACCGGTCAGGTTATCGAATTCCACCACGGCGGGCGCGGTCAGCAATTCCGCCAGCAACAGTTTCCGGCATTCTTCATCATCGGCTGGAAACGCATGGGGAGTGCCTTTTTGTGGTGTGGCGAAGGCCGTGAATAATTCGCACAGATAGCTTTTGCCGCTGGCGATGCTGGGCGCTTTGACATGAAACATCGGCGCTTGCGGCAGTGACGGCCTGACCACGGCAGTGAGAATGCCCGCCAGCGCCGCCGCTTTGTCATGTACAGTTTTGAATGCGAACTCAGAGAGTAATTCCAATAATTTATCTAGGGACTGTTCGGCTTGCTGCCGGGTGGGTGCCGCCGGTACGCTGAACTGCCGGGCATTGAAAACGCCGAACATCCCGGTTGCCGCGTCATAACCCGCATCCGTCATCAAGCTGCCGTCCGGCCTTAAATACGGCTGCCGGGCGATGCCATTCAATACCGGCAAATGCGGGTAGACTGTCGAGTCATGCAATACGCGGGCGTGTTTTTCCGGCGGATCGCAAACTACCCATTCCTCGCCGCGTTTATCGTATCGCTGCCAGATTGCCACGCCAGCCAGTGCGCGGGTCAAGCTCGGCAAGGATAACGATTTGACGGCAGTCTCCCGTGTGCCGGGGTCTGTGGTGATAGTGACGATGATCCCGCCGCGCTGGTAATGCCGAAACGTTTTAGCCAACTCATTTTCAGCGGCATCACAGATACGCGGCAGCTCGCCAGGCTGCACCAATATCATCGGTTTGTGCTTGGCTTCAATTTTGCTGATTTCAAAAAAAGTATGCAAGGCATTGACGCGCCGCCCCGCACAGTGGCCGTGCAGACACTTGAAACCGCCTAAAGGATATGATTCGCTCGGCTCAAAATAGGCGGTGCCCTGATCTATTTGGTTTGTGTGCTCATGTAGCCACGGACAAGTAATATCGTGTTTGCCATCACCCAATGGCTGTTTGTAACGGCCAGTTGATTTTAAAGCGGCAATCACAGGATTCTCATCGGCACGAGGGATGTGGACATCATCCTGATGTTGATCGGGTGCGGAATGATTTTTTCGGCTGTGCGCCCGGCGCTGCGGCGAAGACTCTTTCAATTCGATTTGCAGACCATCTACTATTTCATGTATTGAATAACGTAACAGGGGCTGCCAGTCTTTCAATTCACACTGCCAAGCTAAGCCTTCCTCGTTTAGAAGCTTGCCGTTGATCGCCACCGGCAAACGGCCAAGCCGTGAGCAGGGGCCGCTTGCGCCGGGATCGGTCAGGCCAGCGTCAATGATGGCTGTCAACAATCGGTCGGCTTCCGCAGCGTCCGTGATCGGCGCTGCCAGGATAAACCCGATCTGGTAATTATCCTTTGAGGTTTCGATCATCCAGCTCGGAGCAAGACTGATTCTGTCCAGCGGCACTTTAACGCCAATATCATCCAGCATGACGGCATACAATGCGGCGAATTGCCTTTTTTGCCGCCGGTACTTGCCCTCGTCATCGGGCCTGAAGGTGGCAAAGCTGGTGTAATTGTTATAAACGGCAGACAAAGAGGTTTTGCCGGAAATCCACGGCTTGCCAAACCATGCGCCATTACCGACATTGGCCGGGTTGCCGGCGAAGCTGACCACGACCGGTCTTTCCACGCCGGTCATATCGCCAAACACACCCGCCATAAACTCGGCGTTGCTGACTATTAGGAAGTCGGTTTTGTCGCTTTTGTCGGTTTGACTTTCTACGGTTTCAAAATTTGGCGGTGAAGATAAAATATCGCTCATAGTAACGCGCCTCCGATAACGGACAGCCACGTAGCTAACCGATAACAGGCAGCTTTCCTTGCCTGGGTTTGTGGGTTAAAATTCAATCCGAAAATGTAAGGTTGAGCCGCTTGGGTGTCCCCACACCCGGCGGCTTTGTTGTTTCCAGTCATTGCGCCCCCTAACCGGCCTTGCGGCTTTTTTCGACTTGGGCGGACAACCAGGCTTCGATCTCGCTTTCGATCCAGCCAACCGCTCTTGCCCCCAATGAGATAGGTGATGGAAATTCATCTTTTGAAATACGCAAATAAATGGTGCTGCGTGACAATCCTGTTATTTCTTTAACAGTAGGAAGCCTTAATATTTTGTGTGACATGCTCGAATCTCATAAATGATTAATGGAATATTCGAGAAAGAGTTTGCCTGTGCGATTTGGGCGATAAAAATTTATTTATCACCCAGGAGTTGACTTATAAAGCAAATAAAAACAGAGGGTTATAGATTATGTAAGGCGTGTTTTGTTTTAAAAATTGAATTAGAACTTAGAAAGAAATAATGGAGATTGGTACAAAATTACCAATATAACAGGAAGTTATGAACGGGCATTTTGGGCGAAAAAATTCCGCCCAACTTTCTTACTTAATCATATTTTTACGGATCGTTTCAGCATCCCTGCCTTTGGCAATATCCATTTTGAGGATTTTAGCGGCATACCATGTATCAGTTTTATTGGGATGTTGTCCATTAAGCCTTAAATACTCATCATTCCACTCTTGATACATGGCTCGGGTTCTAAGTTTTCCGGCTTCACGTTTAGAGGTTGATGGCGTATATGTTTTACCTTTATGTAATGGTTCGCTATTAAGCAGACTATCGATACTGTTTTGATCAATAACCAGTTGCTTGTCGTCAAAATATAAAAGTTCATCAATCGGTATGCTGTGTTGATTTATTTCAAGCGATAAATCTGAGCCATTCAAAATAACCCAGCGCCGACCTTTTTGAGCTTTCAGCATACCCAGTTTAATAACAGCTTGATTGGCTGAAAATGCGATCTTATCTTGTAGCCCCAATAAATCAGCAATGACCTGAGATAATTGCTTTACGCTCCCCTGCCATTGCTGCAATCGAACCAAGGGGATTTTTACCCGTCCCATTTGGCTTTGTATTTCCGCATCATCACAGACAATAAAAGCACGGGTTAAAGCAGGATCAGCATAAGCAAGCGTAATAACATCCATAAAACACCGGTTATCACAGGCATGACATTCAATAGATTGCGCAGCGGGTGCGGGAATAAGCAAGCCCAAGTGTAAAAACGTATTAAATGAGCCTTCAGGCCATTGCTGAACCGTGTCCCAGCTTATGATTATAGGCTTATTTTCAGTGCGTAAATGCGCCAACAGTTCCACTAAAACATCATTGTAAGTCATGGTAGACAGTGAAATTAAGGTTGAGGCTCAATCCCTGACTTTGCCAGCATCTTACGAATTTTTAAATCATCCCCGTCATAACCAAGCGCACAAGAATTAGGATAAGTAATATTGAAGGTTCGTGTCTTGGCGCGTTTGCCTAATTTTGCTTCAAAAATAACTTTTACACGGGTTTGGGTGATGGAATAGGCAGGAGGACTCAGCTTTTCCAGTAAATCATAAACCGCTTGAGTATTATTTTTAGTATCCGCTTCTAAGACAATGCGCCGCTTTGAGCCATGTTTTAGCGTAAGCCTTAATTGAGTCACCTCAATTTGTTCAATACCCGATTCAGGTTCAACTTGAAACTTAAACTCAGCATCAGCCAAGGGGTCTAAATTGTAAACGCGCTTATCAATCGTGCCGTCCTTCAGTGAATCTAAATTAAGGATAGTTTTAGCAAATATCTTTTGCAATTCAGGTACTGCCTTGGTATTTTTAGGCGCGTAAATATCTAACGATCCCTCCGACTCGCAATAAACAAAAATAATCTCAAATGCGGGATGACTGGCGCGGTTTTTTAAAGCATTATTGACCCATTCAACAGCAGACAAGCCAAAATCTTCAGGGTAAGCAAAAAAATACTCTTTATTATGACGGCGATAAGGCTCAACCTTGCAATTTCTGCCACGGCCTTCGGTTTTGTTGAAATAGGCGCTGATGGAATCCGCAAAGGCTTTGATAGCTCGGTCTTCAACATCCGGAGGCACAGGAGGAAAATCATTCCGTTTCTTCCAATATGAACAGCTCACATTATCGGCATGAAGAAACAGTGCAGCCCCTGCCAAAAGCGATACCTCTCCAGAAAAGCCCACATGACTTTGGCATGAAACCCATCAATAGCCGAAATAGACGCTACAAAAGCATCATCTTCATGAAAAACCGACTCATCAATCAAAGCCGCCACGCCTCCCTCACACGCCATCGCGTGTAGGTCTTGAAACTCAGCTTCAACAGAGGCTTGCTGCTCTTCCGGCAAGCCGGTAAAGGCAACAAAAAAACTATCTGCCTGCTTTCCCGTTAACGCACTAAAATCAATGCCTAAATCTATGCCTTTAGCATCAAAATAGCTTGCTAGCTGACTAGGCGGAATTTGCCTGAAAAACTGTTTATGGGAATATTGACCAGCCAAGTGTTACTCCAGAATAAACACAGAAAAGAATCTATCGTTGTTATTATGGGAAATTATAGGAAAATTTGAAAATAATGCTCGTGTCCGCGCCACATTAAATCCCTTAAATTTATAAGGTCGTAATTCTGTAAATCATCTAACTGGATAAGCTGACAAAACGTAAATAATACGATCGCTACTATAGCACCTATGCTATATTTATACCCAATTTGACTGCTATGACGTGGAGAGTTGAAACGCTCAATGCAACCGTGGATAAGGAAATCGAAGCCCTTCCTGCCGAAATGCGAGCGCGGCTAACCCGTATTGCGGAGCTTATCGCAACGGCTGGCCTTGAAAATGTCCACGCGCCGCACATAAAGCACATTGAAGGCCAATTATGGGAAATGCGGATGAAGGGCAAGGATGGCATATCACGGGCGCTGTATCTGACAGCAAAACAAAAACGGGTGGTGATTGTGCGTGTCTTCATCAAGAAGACGGAGAAAACGCCGCGCCGAGAAATTGAAATCGCTTTGACACGAGCAAGAGAAGTTCAGAATGACCAAGATTAACGACCTGCATAACCACTGGCTGCACGACCCAGACTATCGCGCTGCTTATGACTCCTTGGAAGACGAGTTCGCGCTGGCGGCGGCTCTTATTGAAGCGCGGTCACGGGCCGGATTGACGCAAGGCGAACTTGCCGAACGGATGCACACCACGCAATCCGTGGTGGCGCGGCTTGAGGGCGGACATATCATGCCCACCACGCGCACTCTTGAAAAAATTGCCAAGGCGACCGGATCAAAGCTCAAAATCAGTTTTGAGCCCGTCATCACGCGCCATACTCCTTAAAAGAACCGATCCACGCCGTTGTAGTCGCTGCCTCGTCCGGCGCAACTGGATGCGGGCGGAAAAAATCATAACCTGTCCTCATTAAACAATAGTGCTTTGTATCTGGCTTTAATGGTAAGCAATAAATTTAAAGCATAACAATAGAATTAGAATCCTCTCATGCCAACATTAGAATTTAAGGGTAAGCAGTATATTTATTCCCACCACCATTCTGTGCCGTTTCGGGAATTGCTGGTTGACGGCAAAAAATCCCTGCCAGCGAGCGGCAAAAAGCCGAGCTTGGATGACAACCTGATTATTCACGGCGATAATTTACACGCCCTCAAAGCCCTGATGCCGCAGTATGCGGGCAAGATAAAGTGCATTTACATAGACCCGCCCTATAACACAGGCAATGAAGGCTGGTGTTATAACGATAATGTCAATTCGCCGCTGATGAAGGAATGGCTAAAGAAAAACGCTAACCCTGTGGATAAGGAAGATATGGAACGCCATGATAAATGGCTTTGCATGATGTATCCGCGCCTTAAATTGTTGCATGAGTTGCTGGCGGATGACGGGGTAATATTTGTTAGTATTGATGATAACGAAGTCGCAAATTTACGTCTTATCATGGATGAAATTTTTGATGACAGTAATTTCGTTGCAAATATTCTTTGGCAAAAAAAATATGCCGTAGCCAATGACCACAAGTGTATCGCTCCAATGCACGATCACATTCTTGTTTTTAGAAAAACAGAAAATTGGGAACGCAAACTACTCCCGCGCACAGCAGAAAAAGACAGACAATACCGGCTAGAGGATGCAAAGGGAATATTTCGAGCTGATAATTACACCTGTAACAAATCGGCCGATGAACGTCCAAACCTTTTCTATCCAATCATACAACCCAATACAGGCGAAGAAATTTGGCCGAAACGCACGGCTGTTTGGCGTTATTCAAAAGAACGCCATGCTCAAAATGTTGAGGAAGACATGGTTTACTGGGGAAAGGACGGAACAGGGAAAACGCCAGCATACAAGCGTTACCTTGATTCATTAAAGAATGGGGGCGGCATTGTCCCTCAAACCTGGTGGACGCACGAGTTTTGTGGTCATACCGATGCGGCAAAAAAAGAAATTCGTGCAATTATGGTGCATGGTGATGGCATTGGAGACTTCATTACGCCAAAACCTTCCTTGTTGATTGAGAGAATACTACAACTCTCGACCGACAAAAACGCAATCATCCTAGACTCCTTCGCAGGTAGCGGCACAACCGCCCACGCCATTTTAGCCTTGAACAAAGAAGATGGCGGTAATCGCAAATTTATCCTTGTAGAAATGGAAGATTACGCGGACACCATCACCGCCGAGCGCGTGCGACGTGTGATTAAAGGGATGCCAACCGCCAAAGATGAAAACCTGAAAGCGGGGCTTGGCGGCAGTTTTACCTTTTGCGAACTGGGCAAAGAAATCAGCATTGAAAAAATCATCACGGGCGAATTAATCCCCGCTTATGGCGCACTTGCTCAATATGTTTTCTACACGGCAACGGGCAAAAGTCTTGATAAAGAAGCCAAAGAGAAGCCAGATTATTTTGTGGGGGAAACCGATTTATACGAGGTATATCTGATTTATAAGCCGGATATTGCCTTTTTGCGGAGCAATGATTCCGCGCTGAATGACATCAAGCTAAAAGCCATTGCCGACCGCCATAGCAAAAAAGAAAAGCTGGTTTTTGCTACGGCGAAATATATGGGGCAAAAAGAGCTATCCGCCCAAAACATTACCTTCTGCCAGTTGCCCTATGCCATTCACAAGGTCGTGAGGGCTTAGGGAACATGGAACTTAAAGACTATCAAATCAAGGTGTTGGAGTACCTTGAAAGTTAGCTTGCCGAATTGAAAACGCAAAAAGCGGAGAAACAGGATTATTTTGAGTTTCTAAAACAAAAAGGCAAGGATGCAGTCCCCCCAGAAGAGTCTGATTATTGCCAGCTTGCTTGGGGAGAGTTGAAGAAAAAAATGGCTATATATCGCTCAACCTATACCGTGCGTAATGACGGTATGGGGCGCAACATTCCCAATGTTTGTTTCAAAGTGCCGACAGGCGGCGGGAAAACGCTACTCGCAACCGCCGCAATTCAGCGGATCAATCAGGATTATTTTAAGCGCAATAATGGCTTTGTGCTGTGGATTGTGCCAAGCGATACAATCTACACCCAAACCAGTAAACAGCTTCGGAACAAAGAACACCCTTACCGCCAAATGCTGGACAGGGCTAGCGGCGGCAAAACGCTGATATTGGAAAAGAACGATAAATTTACCGCGCAAGATGTAGAGGATAATCTCTGCATCATGTTGCTGATGCTGCAAGCAAGCAACCGCGAAAACAAAAATACCCTCAAAATGTTTAAGGATAGCGGCAAGTTTGAAAGTTTCTTTCCGCCGCTCGACGATTATAACGCAAACAATGCCCTGCTTTCCGCGGTTCCCAACCTTGACACAGCGGATATATTTGATGAAGGGCATAATGTTATATCGGGAATCTCGATCAAACATTCGCTTGGTAATGTGATGCGCTTACTGCGTCCGATCTCCATATTTGACGAAGGACACAGAGGCGCAACCAAACTGGCGCAAGATACAATCAACTCTTTCAACGCCTCGTTTATTGTTGAACTTTCCGCGACGCCAAAAGACCACAGCAATGTGCTGGTGAATGTGGGTGGACAGGAATTAAAAAAAGAGCAGATGATAAAACTGCCTATCAATGTAATCTCTTATGGAGAAGCGAACTGGCAGCACACGCTTAATCAGGCGCACGCAAAAACACTTGAACTGAATAAATTGGCGGCAAGCTATCAAGCCGATGAAGGCAGGTATATCCGCCCCATTATGGTGATTAAAGCTGAACCCAGAAGGAAGGGCGAATCCTACGATCATGTTGAGAATATAAAATCCTACCTCATAAAAAACTTGAATGTGCTGGAAAGCGAAATCCGCATCAAGTTGGCGGATAACAATGAACTGCGCGATGATGACCTTTTTGATAAGCTCTGCCCCGTTCGCTATATCATCACTAAGGACGCGCTGAAAGAAGGGTGGGATTGCTCTTTTGCTTATGTGCTGGCGATTCTATCTAATTCAAAAAGTGAAACCGCCCTTACCCAATTTATCGGGCGCGTATTGCGCCAGCCCCACGCCTTAGAAACTTCAATCCCCGCCTTAAACCAGTGCTATGTCTATTGCGACAATGCGGATGTGAACAGCGCGGCGGAAGGCATCAAGAAAGGGCTGGAAGATGAAGGCATGGGGGATGTTTCCGACCAGATCGTGACAGGAGGCGGACAGGCAACAGGCAAAGTAAAAGTAACCTTGCAGCGGCAAGAAAGCTATCAAGACACAAAGATTTTCTTGCCTTCTCTTAATGTTATCCGCAACGGAAACCCCGCCCCGTTTGATTATTATGCGGATATTTTAGGCGATATTCATTGGGATAATTACAGTTTCAATCAGTTAGAAAATATTACCCTTGCCGATAAAGAAGTATTGGATTACCGGCGTATCACTGTGGACTTGGAAAAAGAAAAGTCAGGGCAGCTTGATTTTCTAAAGGGGCTGAAACTATCAGAAAAAATTACCAACGAGATTAGTATCACTCTAATGATTAGCCAGTTAATGGAAAAAGTACCGAACGCATGGCAAGCCTTCCGTATTATTAAAAGCGTATTGGATGAGTTAAGGGCAAAAGGTGAAAGTGAAGCAAAGATAGCCCTTAATTCCGTATTTATAGTGGAAGAAATAAAAAAGGACTGTTTCCGCTGGATGCTTGAACAATCAGAGGCAATATTTAGGCAAAAGCTGGATGGCGGAATAGTGTTTTTACATTTGCTTGCTGAACCCTTTTCAGGATTAAACTGGCAAATGGCAGAAACAATAGAGATGCATCGCAACTTAAATGAAACCGCTGTGACTTTAGAAAAAAGCATGTTTCAGCCACAATATCTTTCTAATTATAACGGGCTGGAAAAAGCTGTAGCACTCGCAATCAATAATAAAGATGTGGTGGCATGGTGGCATAGGCTAGCGGTAAAGGGTACGGAATACTCTATACAGGGCTGGAGGCGGGAAAGAATATACCCAGATTTTCTGGTGAAATTACAAGCGGGGGCGGAGGGTATAGAAAAGCTCTATTTTGTGGAATCCAAAGGCGAACACTTGGAAGGCAATAAAGACACCGACTACAAACAAAAATTATTCAGCACAATTAACTCCGCGCTAATGGGTGATACTAAGCCAAAAGGTGGCTTGGAGCTGGTAAATTGCAATGAAAAAATATCTTTTCATATGGTGTTTGAGAACGAGTGGCAGAACTCGCTTAATAATTTATTGGTAACGTAATTGAATGTTTTATCGTCTAGGACAGAAGCTAAAGACAAACCTGATTATTAGTAAGCCGCATTAGCGATAACGTAAACTATTGCTTAATGAGGCGGAGATCAGGCAACTTTTTGGCGCATAGTCTCAGAAGAAGAGAATAATTGGCTCGAACTTTTCATGTGCTGTTTATGTATTCAATTCCAGATTTAGGAATAGAATGCAATCAATAAAAATTGAGTACTTTGCTGGTTAATTGTTTTTATGGAAAACAAGCCTTAAAAGCGGGGTGATATTTTTATTTAGTAACACTGATAGTAACGCTATGAAAAATATATATAATTATTTTCAATAATAAACAGTTAGATAGATTGCAAGTTAAGTTCCCCCCGCCTCACAATATCATTGTGCTTGGGTGTGAGGGAGCGCTCAACGATCAACAAGTCTTTGTCAAATATCCCCGCTTGCTGCATGGAGTCTCCTTTAGCCCTGACAAAGAAGGTTTCCGAGGGGTGGGCTATCAGGTATTTGTTAAGCTCCAGTTCGGCTTCCAGATGGTCATCGGCGGAGGATGCAAACCCGGCGGCAGCGCTGGAACTGAACAAAGGCAATTTTAATGGAGCCTTAAATAAGGGGATGATGTGTTGAAACATAATGCAGTCCTACGGTGTACGATAAGAGTTATACTATAATCGACTATGTTCTGTGTTTGTTCTTGTTTTTTTTACCGTAAACCGAAGCCGATGATTTAACGAAAATTTATGTGCGGGCGTTTTGCTCTTTATACCGATCCGATCGCTTTGGCTAAACTTTTCCAGGTGGAGAATGTGCCGGAATTGTTGCCCAGCTATAATGTCGCACCTTCGCAATCGATCCCGATAATCAGAAACGAGCAAGGCCATAGATTATTTGCAATGGCAAGATGGGGCTTAATACCTTCATGGGCAAAGCAAATCAACACGGGTTACAGCACCATCAATGCACGGGCGGAAACTGTGGCAGAAAAACCCGCGTTCCGGTCTGCATTTCAGCATAGACGCTGTATTGTGCCATGTGACGGCTATTTTGAATGGCAAGAAATCACAGGCAGCAAAAATAAGCAACCTTGGTACATCAGCATGAAAAGCCAAGAACCGATGGCTTTGGCGGGCTTATGGGAACACTGGCAGGGCAGTGATGGCAGCGAGTTAGAGTCCTGCACCATAATCGTGACATCGGGCAATGAACTGATGCAATCCATTCATGACCGTATGCCCGTAATTCTATCGCCGGAAACCTGGGACACTTGGCTGGATACGGATACCGCCAACGCCAACGCCAACGCCAACGCCAACGCCAACGCCAAC
>JAQUOU010000013.1:83899-101269 GCA_028716975.1 Methylobacter sp.
CGCCAACGCCAACGCCAACGCCAACGCCAACGCCAACGCCAACAAACAATGGTTACAAACCCTACTTACCCAATACCCCACCGATGAAATGACGGCTTGGCCTGTAAGCACGGTTGTCAATAGCCCAAGGCATAATGATCAGGAATGTATTAGGCGTGTTGAGAATGGCGGTTAGAAATGCAGGTACATTGGGGTCAATCACCGATGGTGCATCAAAACGACATTTGAAGTGTCCATATTTACCAGCAAATTTAAACGCTCCCCTAACACGCGCCATGCTTCGGCCTGCTCCGCTTTTAATTCTTGTCGCTGATAAACTCGCTTAATTTTATTTTCCTCGGTGTGGTTAAGGCATTTTTCAATCACATCAGGCGCTATCTTCAAATTACCCATGATCGTAGCCCCTGTTCGTCTTAAGTCATGCGGTGTCCACTTACCGCCCGTTAAAACCAAGGCTTGAGAATCTTTAGAGCGATTGGTAAGGATGGTCTTGGTTTGCCTGCCGGTAATTTGAACTGTGATGGATTTATCGCAAACATGACTTGAATGGTCACGATTAGGAAAAATCCAGGTTTCACTTTGGGCTAACTGCTTTAATAGCTTGAATTGTGCTAGCGCAAATTCTGATAAATAAATCGTGTGGGCCTTGCCATTTTTGCTGTTGACTGCGGGTATCGCCCAGGTCTTCAAATCAAAATCGACATCTGAAAACTTGACTTTGGATAATTCACCGATACGGCACAGGGTTGATAAAGCAATCCAGATAGCGCACTCCGTAGATTTCAATAAATTGGCGCCGGGCATTTGCCTCGCTAACGCCCTGATTTCAACCTCGCTTAAAACTCTATCGCGCTCAACGTCTTTGCCGCCTATCTTGGCTTTACGAATGCTTGCGGTCGGGTCAAATTCGATAACGCCACGGTCAACGGCAAACCGGAACATCTGCCGCATTAAGGCAAGTATCATTTTTGCCATGCGTTTAACGCCGCGTTTCAATAATGCGTCTGTCACTTGGGTAATATGGCCTTTACGCACATCCTCAACAAACAAGCTGCCCAATACTGGCAAAACATCCTTTTCAAACATTCTCGATACTTCCTTAATATCCTTGCGATGGGTTAAATCGGTATCGCGCCAGCGGGCAAATAAGGCTCGAACAGTCACCCGCGCTTCAAGTTTGATTAAGGCTTCCTGTTCATCAAGCTGTTGTTGCCGAACGCGCTCTTTTTGGAGTTTTGCTTCAAGGCTTGGGTTGATACCGTCTTTTAATATTTGCGTGTAAGTATCTCGGTCTTTTCTCGCTTCTACCAAGTCACTCGCCTTTAAGTTTAGCCATTGTTGTTTGCAGTCAAAACGATAGCGAAAGCGAAAAAATATACCGCCCCCATCCGCAACAGGGCGGACCCGAACATACAAGCCGCCACCATCGTTTATGTTTTGTTCTTTGTCAGTGGGCTTCAGGTGCTTAAATACCAGTGGTTTTATTTTGTTGATAGCCATCTTTCAACTCCCTTGCACGTTAGACAAGTAGAAGGGTTTGAAAAAATCAATAAGTTAGCACGATTTTTCCGGGGACTCATACGGGTACACTTTAGAACTGAATTTTAATGAAAATTATAGTATCGCGTTGGACAGCATAAAGCAACAACTAACTGAATGTGAAGGCACTATTTAAATTATTATAGCTACGTTGGACGTTGAAAAAATATAATTAACCTGTATGGGGTGCAAGGGGTAGAAGGTTCAAATCCTTTCGTCCCGACCAATTGAATCAAAGAGTTACGAAAATGCCAAAATTCAAAAATGAGCCTCTCCGGAATAACTTTTTCACTGCGTAATCTGAGTTCGGGAAAGGTTTTTTAAAGTTAGGCAAGAAAGTGCCGCTTCGCTTTCACTACCAAAAGGTTACAGGGAAATTAGTATGTTTTTTAGTAAGTTGTAATGTTAGTTTATGAGGTTTTTTGATCCAAAAATACTGTAAATAACTGTTATTTATTGATTTTGATACGTACTGAAATGACGTAAAATGATATTTATTTTCCAATACAGAAGCTTGAAAATATTTTTCCCAGCAAATCGTCCGATGTAAATTGTCCGGTAATTTCTGCAAGGCTCATTTGTGCCTGTCTTAAGTCTTCGGCGATTAGTTCGCCTGCTTGGCTGGTTTTTAATTGATTTAAGGCGCTTTCGACAAACTCATAGCCCTTTTTTAAAGCTTCAATATGTCTTCTTCGAGCAATAAAGACATTGTCAGTAGCTTCATTAAAGCCTACGCTTTGTTTGAGATATTGGGTTAACAAATCCATACCTTCAGCGGTTTTAATGGAGAGATAAATCTGTGTGCCATTTATGGATTGTTTTATTTCAGGGTCTCTGCCTATAAGGTCTATTTTGTTGTAAATTTTGATAATATCGATGTCTGACGGCAGAGTTTTTAATAGTGATTCTGATTCAGGTTCTGTTGCGTCGATTAGGAGTAGAACTTTGTCGGCTTTGCTGATTTCTTCATGCGTTCTGCGGATGCCTTCTTTTTCTATGATATTGTCGCTTTCGCGTAAACCCGCTGTATCGATAATATGCAATGGCAAACCGTCAAGCTGGATGCGTTCTCTTAATATGTCGCGCGTAGTTCCGGCTATGTCGGTGACAATCGCAGCTTCATGTCCGGCCAGGGCATTGAGCAGGCTGGATTTTCCGGCATTCGGTTTACCTGTCAGGACAACCGTCATACCTTCACGTAATAAACGGCCCTGTTGTGCGGTTTTTTGTATTTGTTCAATGCTGTGCAATAGTTTAACTAGGCGGTTTTCGACAACGCCATCGGTCAAGAAATCGATTTCTTCATCAACAAAATCGATAGCGGCTTCTACGTAAGTTCTAAGCTCTATCAATTCCTCGACCAGCTCATTGATTCGGGCTGAAAAAACACCTTGCATTGATTTTTGTGCAGAACGCACTGATTGTTCTGTACTGCTTTCAATTAAATCAGCGACTGCTTCGGCCTGTGCTAAATCAAGTTTATTGTTAAGAAAGGCACGCTCGGTAAACTCACCTGGATTTGCCAGCCGGGTGCCGAGAGATAAGACGCGTCGTAGCAGTATATCTAATACAACTGAGCCGCCGTGTCCTTGAAGTTCAAGTATATCTTCGCCGGTGTATGAGGCAGGCGCCGGAAAAAAAAGTGCAATGCCGGAATCAATGACTGAGCCGTCTTCATCAATAAAAGATGAATACAGCGCTTGTCTCGGCGTTAAAGGTTTATTAAGAAGTTGTTTGGCAAGTTCAGGAACTAAAGTGCCTGAAATGCGGATGATGCCGATACCGCCATTCCCTGGCGGTGTGGCACAAGCTGCAATAGTGTCCCGGTTTTCAATAGCCACTTAGTCGCTATCGGCGGCACTTATTCTTTTGGTGATATAGGTCTGTTGAATAATAGACAAGGTATTATTGACAACCCAGTATAAAACCAAACCGGCCGGAAAAAACAGGAAGAAAATAGTGAAGACGATAGGGAACATCTTCATTACTTTGGCCTGAATGGGATCAATGGGGGCAGGATTCAGACTTTGCTGAATTTTCATGGTTATGCCCATTATAATAGGCAATACGAAAAAAGGATCCTGTACGGATAAATCCTGTATCCATAATATAAAGGGCGCCTGGCGAAATTCAACCGTCTCACCCAATACCCAGTATAAGGACATGAATACCGGAATCTGCACTAGAAGGGGTAAACAGCCGCCCAGAGGATTAACTTTTTCTTTTTTATACAGCGCCATCATTTCGGTATTGAAACGAGCCCTGTCATCAGCGAAGCGTTCCTGCATCTCCTTAAGGCGCGGCTGAATTTTACGCATTTTAGCCATTGATTTGTAACTGGCTTGTGATAAAGGAAATAACAGCAATTTAATGAACAGGGTTACGCCTACAATTGCCCAGCCCCAGTTACCAGTGAGGCTGTGTATTTTATTCAATAACCAATAAATAGGTTTGCCGATAAATGTTAAAACGCCGTAATCCACAGTAAGCTCCAGTCCTTTTGCCGTTTTTTCCATCATCGGCTGGACTTTGGGGCCCGCAAATAAACGGGAAGTAAATTGAATTTCTGAGCTTGGTACTGCTGTTTTCAATGGAGAATAAGAACCTATGACAAACCGTTGGTCTTTAAGCGCTTTTGTGTAAAAATAATTTTCCTGGTCAGCGGGAGGAATCCATGCAGAGGCAAAATAATGTTGAATCATGGCCGCCCATCCGCCTTTACTGCTGACATCAAGATTATCCTCAGCCATATCATCAAAACTTATCTTTTGATATTTATCTTTTTCTGTATAAATAACACCGCCATCATAAGCTCTCAAGCCGCCGGTCAGAATATTACCCTGGCCTTCATTATTGGGCACTCGTAATAATTGGCTGTATTGTCTTCCTGACCATGCTTTTCCGGTATTATTTGTGATCTTTTGTTCAAGCGTTATCTCATAACTTGCGCGTTTAAAAGTAAATAACTTGGTCACAATAAGGCCATTGTTATCCGTCCATTTCAACGGAACCGTTAAGCTCTCTTGTTCGGGTTGTAAAGTATAACTGTCTTGTTCTTTGGTAAAAATGGTTTGATGATTAGGCGCAGTTACAGAATCGCTGTCAGCAATCAAGCCACTTTGCGCAATAAACAATTTTTTCTCATCGCTGTTAAATAAACGTATGGGAACAGGTTTTTTTTCCGAAACAGAAAGACCCATCATGCTGCGTAACTTATTTACAACGGTATTGTCTTTTTCTACCGGATAGTTAAGTAAATCCAGATTTCGGATAGTACCTCCCTGTGTATCAATTTCCAGCGCAATAACATCTGTTTTGACCGTAACGATATTAGCAGCCGCCACGACCGCAGCAGGAGCAGGAGCATTGACAGGGGTTACAGGCGCTTTTTCTGCAGTCTCAGTTTGCGCTGCTACTCCTGTAGGCAGTTCTTCTTGAACATTGTTGATTGGGGGATTTACAACGGTAGCAATTTCAGGTTTTGGGCCATAGTCTGCTTGCCAAGCTTGCCACAACATAATAACAAGCATTGCAAAAGTAACGATTAGTAAAAATCTTATATTATCCATTCTTATTACCAAATTTTTCTGGAACCGGATCAATGCCGCCTGGATGAAAAGGATGGCATTTTAATAATCTTCTGAGAGTGAGATAGGAACCGATAAAGGCGCCATGGCTTTGAAGTGCTTCCAGGGAATAACTTGAACAGCTCGGATAGAAGCGACAGCTTGGGACAAGCAAAGGGCTGATAAAGTATTTATAAAACTTTATAATTGCTATGAGCACGAAGCGCATCGGTTTACTATTTTAAGCCAATGCCGTTCCAAGGACTTCCTTAATAATTCCGGCGGAGCATCTACTGCATCCCTACGAGCCAGAACAACAATATCCAAATTCCCCAAGTGTTGTTGTATTCTAAAATTTTCCCGGACAGCTCGTTTAATCACGTTCCTATGTACTGCCTTTCTTATAATTTTTTTTGCAATCGCCAAGCCTAGCCTGGGATATTCAAAATCATTCTTTATGGCTAAAAGGGTAAAATACTGGTCACTAGATTTTATTGGCTTATCAAAAACTTTTTTAAATTCAGCTGGTTTCTTTAACCGAAACTGTGAGGGAAAACAAAAACCCTTTTCTGCCACCCAACAATCAATTAAACCGTTAACTTGGCGCGACCTTTTGCTCTGCGGGAATTAAGAACTTTACGACCACCTACAGTTGCCATTCTTGCGCGAAAACCATGTGTTCTGGCACGTTTAATTTTGCTTGGTTGATATGTTCTTTTCATTTACTTAAGGCCTGATCAGATGAGTGTTAACAAAAACAGATAAAAAAGACAGAGAATGATAAAATAAATCGTATAGTCTGTCAATTCTGTAGTGCAATGTTATATTACTGTATAGTAGCAGAATGAAAGGCGCTTTCGCTAATTAAAATCAACACTTACCTACTTAAATGAGTTCAATTTGGAACAACTGTCTTTCTAAACTTGAAAATGAAATCCCCGACTCGGATTTCAGTACCTGGATACGACCCCTTCAGGCAATTGAAAGTAATGGGCAAATAAAATTACTCGCCCCTAACCGTTTTGTACTGGATTGGGTTAAAGAGCACCATTTAGCAAAAATCGAAGAATCCATTCATGAATTTTCCGATGGAAAATTGGACCTGAATCTGGAAATTGGTTCCAAAAAGTCGATGCCGTCAGCTACAGAAAAACCGGTTATAGCAAAAGAAGCAAAAAAAGCTATCCCCCACTTTCTTAATAAGGCTTTTACTTTCGATAATTTCGTTGAAGGGAAATCCAATCAGTTAGCAAAGGCCGCATCAATCCAGGTTTCTGAAAATATTGGCAAAGCATATAACCCTTTACTTATTTACGGGAGTTCCGGCTTAGGTAAAACCCATTTGATGCATGCGGTAGGTAATGCCGTTTTACAAAAAAAAACATCAGCAACTATCGTTTATCTTCATTCTGAGAAATTTGTTCAGGATATGGTTAGGGCATTACAACAGAATTCCATCAATACTTTTAAAGAGTACTACCGCGGAGTTGATGTACTTTTAATTGATGATATTCAGTTCTTTGCAGGTAAAGAACGTTCACAGGAAGAGTTTTTCCATACGTTCAATACTCTATTAGAAAAAAAGCACCAAGTGGTTTTAACCTGTGATAAATATCCGAAAGAAATTATTGGTCTTGAAGACCGCTTAAAATCAAGGTTTGGCTGGGGGCTTCCTGTTTCAATCGAACCTCCCGATATGGAGACTCGAGCCGCAATCTTAATGAAAAAAGCCGCCTTGGTTAATGTGGAGCTTCCTCATGAAGTGGCTTTTTTCATCGCCAAAAGAATTCCTTCCAATGTTCGCGATCTTGAAGGAGCGTTAAGACGCGTTATCGCTAATGCTCAATTTACCGGTAGGGAAATTACCACTGAATTTACCAAGGAAGCTCTGCATGATTTAATTTCCTTACAGGATAAACTTGTCAATATCGATAATATTCAAAAGACAGTTGCTGAATATTTTAAAATTCGAGTTGCTGATTTGTCTTGTAAAAACAGAAGGCAATCGATCACCAGGCCGCGTCAAATGGCTATGTGCCTGGCCCGGGAGTTAACCTCACACAGTTTTCCTGAAATAGGCGATGCATTCGGCGGGCGGGATCACACAACTGTTATGAATGCCTGCAAAAGAATTAATGAGCTAAAAGAGGCAGATAGCAAGGTTGCCGAAGACTATTCTAATCTGTTGAGAACTTTGTCTCATTAGCCACGAGAAACCTGTGTATAAGGTATGTTTTTATTAATGACTTTTATAGGCCTACAGGCTACACACAGCATATTACAATTTTAATAACCTTATTTACCACAATCCAGCTTTTTGATTATTAACAATATAACTTTGTTTTCAACAGTTATATAAGCTGGTAGTAATAATAGAAAAATATTCTTTGTATGAAATTTATTATTAATAGAGAAGAAATTTTAGTTCCGTTGCAACAAATAGTTAGCGTGATAGAAAAAAGACAGACTATGCCAATATTGGCTAATGTTTTGATGGTTATTGAAGGTAGCCAACTGATTTTAACGGGTACTGATTTAGAGATTCAAATTATTGCCAAAATTAACATAGCCGCAGCAACTCCGGGTTCTATTACAGTCCCTGCGAGAAAATTTTTAGATATTTGCCGCTTATTACCCGGTGGAGCTGAAATAAAATTTGAACAACAAGGTGATAAAGTAAAAATATTATCTAATCGCAGTCGGTTTTCTTTAAGTTGCTTGCCTGCCGAAAATTATCCTGAATTTGCTGAATCTGAGTTAGAAAACAAATTTTTAATTAATGCCGGTAAATTTAAAAAGGCGCTTGATAAGACTGTGTTCTGTATGGCTAATCAGGACGTTCGCTATTACCTGAATGGATTATTACTTAATATTTCCAACAGCAAATTGAAACTGGTTGCATCAGATGGACATCGTTTGTCTATTTATGAGGATGTTTTAGATCAGGCTACCGGTTATGAAGCCAGGATTATTCTTCCCAGAAAAGGCGTGCTTGAACTTAGCCGATTACTCGATGATCCCGAAGCTGAATTGAAGGTTGAGTTTTCCAACAATAATATCCGGATTTTTATCAGCAACCTGGCTTTTTCAGCGAAACTGGTCGATTCAAAATATCCTGACTTTGGTAAAGTTTTCCAACAAGAGTTTTTCAATCAGCTTCATATTCAAAAGCAAATATTAAAAGATGCCTTAACCCGTGTTGCTATTTTATCGAATGAAAAGTTTAAGGGAGTCACTTTTGATATTAGTCCTGACAGCTTAAGAATCAGTACCCATAATCCGGAGCATGATGAGGCTGAAGAGGAGATTTTTATTGAATATACAGGTGAGCCTTTGT
This sequence comes from Methylobacter sp., assembly GCA_028716975.1. Taxonomy (GTDB): domain Bacteria; phylum Pseudomonadota; class Gammaproteobacteria; order Methylococcales; family Methylomonadaceae; genus Methylobacter_B. The sequence goes on from JAQUOU010000013.1 coordinate 92,342, forward strand.
CTATTGCGTTTAATGCGCAATATTTATTAGATGCCGTTTCGAATCTTGACTCTGAACTTGCAGTACTAACAATAGCAAATAATGCCAGTAGTTGTTTTATCGATGAGCCTAATGAGTGTGCATATAAATTTATTGTCATGCCAATGAGGCTTTAAAAATCATAGGATGAGTTTGCTCAGACTGGATATTTATAATGTAAGAAACATTCTAAATGAAACAATTATCCCTTCTCCGGCGATTAATTTTATTTTTGGAGAAAATGCCAGCGGCAAAAGCTCTCTTATTGAAGCTATCTATATTTTAGGACGAGCCAAATCTTTTCGCTCTGCGACGATTAAGCCAGTTATTAATTTTGCACATAATCAGTTAATTGTATCTGCGCAAGCTTTACAGCCAAATAGCAATAGCCTTCATTTAGGCCTTCAACTGGAAGGGGATAGTAAAGATTTTTGCTGTCGCATCAATCACCATCCAACCCAGAAAAAATCAGATTTAGCTTATGCTTTTCCGGTACAACTTATTCATTCCAAAAGTTATGAATTGCTTGATGCCGGTCCGCAGGGCAGAAGAGAGTTTTTAGATTGGGGTGTTTTCAATGATGAAATGCAATTTTTGCCTGTATGGCGGAAATTCAAAAAAGCCTTATTGCAACGAAATTCTTTGCTAAAAACAAGACAGCTTGAACAGCTTAATGTTTGGGATAAAGAACTTGTTTATTACGGTAAAATGGTTCATGACTACCGGCAGCGATATCTGGAAAAAGTTAAACCGGTTTTTATCGATATTATCAAGCGCTTTCTTGTTATTGATGAAATTGATTTGAGACTTATATCCGGCTGGGATTCTACAAAAGAATTACAAGACGTTTTGGCTGAAAACATTGATAGGGATATCCGCTATGGATTTACCCATAGCGGACCTCATCGCGGCGACTTTCAATTATTGGTGAATAATAAATTAGCCAAAGACTACGTTTCACGAGGACAACTAAAATTATTAATCATCAGCTTAAAGCTGGCTCAGGTTCAGTTACTGGCTAATGAAAATAATAATATGGGAGCTGTTTTAATTGATGATTTTGCCGCGGAGCTGGATATTATCAATCGCGCCAAGTTATTAAACCATTTATCAGAAATGCGATGCCAAGTTTTTATAACGGCTACGGAAGTAGCTGATTTTGGGAATTTAACCCGCACCAAGGACTATAAAATGTTCCACGTGGAACATGGAATTATAAAACCGGTATGATGTTCCACGTGGAACACACAATAACAGGAAAATATAAAGAGTCATGACTAATAAAACCGATCAATACGATAGTACGAATATTCAAGTTTTAAAAGGATTGGATGCGGTAAGAAAACGTCCAGGTATGTATATTGGAGATACCGATGACGGATCGGGCTTACACCACATGGTTTTTGAAGTAGTCGATAATTCTATTGACGAAGCATTAGCGGGTTATTGTAAAGAAATCAAGGTTATTATCCATACCAATGGCTCTGTCACGGTTTCTGATGATGGCCGGGGAATACCTGTTGATATTCATGAAGAGGAAGGAAGATCAGCGGCGGAAGTTATCATGACTGTGCTGCATGCAGGCGGCAAGTTTAATGATAATGCTTATAAGATATCGGGTGGACTACACGGCGTGGGGGTATCGGTTGTTAATGCCTTGTCTGAAGAATTAAATCTTGAAGTACGGAAAGGCGGGCGACTTTATAAGCAGCAATATCGTATGGGTAATCCTGTGGCTCCGCTAGCTGCAGCAGGATCAGCGGACGGAACCGGCACGTTAATAAATTTCAAACCCAGCACCCAGACTTTTAGTGATGTTGAGTTTCACTATGACATCCTGTCAAAAAGATTGAGAGAGCTATCATTCCTGAATTCCGGCGTCCGTATTAGCCTGGAGGATGAGAACACGGATAAACACGATATATTCGAATTTCAAGGCGGTATCAGTGCTTTTGTCGGACATCTTAATAAAAATAAAACACCGTTATTTCCAGAGGTATTTTATTTTATTGCAGAAAAAGAAGGCGTCACTGTAGAGGTTGCCATGCAGTGGAACGACTCTTATCAGGAGAATGTGTTTTGTTATACCAATAATATTCCCCAACGTGATGGCGGAAGCCATTTGGCAGGATTCAGGGGGGCTTTAACTCGAACCATTAATCAATATATTGAGTCCACCGGCTTGGCCAAAAAGGAAAAAGTAACGACAACCGGTGATGACGCCAGAGAGGGGTTGACAGCTGTGCTTTCGGTTAAAGTGCCTGATCCAAAGTTTTCATCTCAAACTAAAGATAAATTAGTTTCATCAGAGGTCAAACCGCTAGTCGAATCGACAATGAATGAAAAACTGCAGGAATTTTTGCTGGAAAAGCCGCAAATAGCAAAAGCCATTGTTGGCAAAATTATCGATGCTGCCCGTGCCAGGGAAGCGGCGCGTAAAGCGCGTGAAATGACGCGTCGTAAAACTACGCTCGATATTGCGGGATTACCAGGCAAACTGGCGGATTGCCAGGAAAAAGATCCCGCATTATCTGAACTGTTCCTGGTCGAAGGAGATTCTGCGGGCGGATCTGCAAAACAGGGCAGAGACCGCAGGACCCAAGCGATTCTCCCCTTGAAGGGCAAGATTCTTAATGTTGAGAAAGCCCGCTTTGATAAAATGATTTCTTCGGAAGAGGTAGGAACATTAATTACAGCATTGGGCTGCGGCATTGGCAAGGACGAATATAATCTGGCCAAGTTGCGTTATCACCGCATTATTATCATGACTGATGCGGACATAGACGGCTCCCATATCAGGACCTTGCTGTTAACGTTTTTTTACCGGCAACTACCTGAAATAGTTGAAAAAGGCTACATCTATATTGCCCAACCACCTTTATACAAGGTTAAAAAAGGTAAACAAGAGCATTACGTAAAAGATGACGCCCAATTAAATGAATACCTGATTCAGATGGCCTTGGATAAAGCCCAACTTTTTACTGATGAAACAGCGCCGCCTATTCAGGGCCAAGGCTTGGAAAAACTGGCAAAAGAGTATATCGGTGTAGCCGGTACAATCAATCGATTATCCAGACGTTATGATGAGATCTTCTTGGAGCAGTTTTCTTATATGGAGGTTATCGATGATGAACACAAGCAAGATAAGCAAAAATTAGCTGCATGGTTTGCCGGCATGGAACAGCAACTGGTGGAGTGTGACGATAAAGCGGTATTTTCGATTGAATTAGACTACAAAGCGAGCAATGATTTTTCTGTCGTGGTTAGTAAACGATTACATGGAATAACTAAAACGTTTGTATTGCCCTCGACTTTTTTCACGGGTAAAGACTATCAAAAGATTGCTCAATATGCGAATGATACCGCCGCTATGTTTAACGAAGATTCTTTCATGCAAATGGGAGAAAGACAACAACATGTCAGTAGTTTTAAACAAGCTTTTGAATGGATGATGAAAGAGATTAAGAAAGGCCAGCATATCCAGCGTTACAAAGGCTTGGGTGAAATGAACCCTGAACAATTATGGGAAACCACCTTGGATGCCAATAACCGGCGTTTGCTCCAAGTTAGAATTGAAGATGTTATCGCAGCCGATGAGATTTTCACGACACTGATGGGTGACGTAGTAGAACCGAGACGGGATTTTATCGTCAAAAATGCGCTGGATGTGGCTAATCTGGATGTGTAATGTTGTTCCAGTGTCAGATCTCATAATTTCTTAAATAAATCTCATAATTCTTATACGAAATCTCAAAAATTATTAAACGAGCTCCGAAATGGTCCGCTAATGGCGGACCACAATTACGATGAGTTTTGTACGCCAAAAGAATAGGGAAGCAATTACTCGAAGAGTCATTGATCCATAAAAGCTCATTTGGCTTATAACAATATAACTAGCTGATTAACAAGCTTAGCCTTCTTGCAAAAAAATACATGAAGTTCACAGAAGATACGCGCGTCAAGATACCAGCCATCTTGCATTTGGTTCGCCTCGGCTATCAGTACCTGTCATTGAAGGACCAAAACTGGGATTTGGATACCAACATATTTCCGGGATTATTTCGCCAAGCGATTAGCAAGATCAATCCCGGCATCGACTATGCAGATATAGGTCGTTTGCTGGAAGATGTAAAACTCACATTAGATAATGACGACCTCGGACATGCCTTCTACAACAAGCTCGCTGACCGTTCGGGAACCAAGCTGATTGACTTTGAGAACTTTAACAACAACAGTTTTCATGTGATCACCGAACTCACCTATCAAAATGGCGACTAGGAATTCAGACCGGACATCGTTTTGCTGATCAACCATGCCGCTGGTGTTCATCGAGGTTAAAAAACCCAATAATCGCGAAGGCATATTGGCGGAAAGAGATCGCATCAATAAACGTTTCCAAAATCCCAAATTCAAGCGTTTCGTCAATGTGACCCAGTTGATGGTTTTCTCCAACAACATGGAGTACGAAGACGGCGATGTTCAGCCCATTCAGTGCGCATTCTATGCCAGCCCTTCGTACCAAGAACCAAAATTCAATTATTTCCGCGAAGAAGAGGTGTTGAATTTGACGGTTTTACTGAAGCCGTTATCCGCTGAGACAGAACTAAGCCCTAAAAGACAATAACCTCGAAGTCATCCGCAGCAATCCAGAATTCATCACCAATAAAGACCCTAACCGTCCTAATAATCGCATTTGCACCTCGTTGCTAAGTCGTGAGAGGCTCACTTTTTTATTACGCTATGCTCTAGCCTACGTCCACGAAACGGAGGGCTTGTAAAAGCACGTCATGCGTTACCCGCAGTTGTTCCTACCAAGGCCATTGAGCGCAAACTCAACGACGGCGTTAAAAAAGGTATCGTCTGGCACACTCAAGGCAGCGGCAAAACCGCCCTGGCCTATTACAACGTCCATTTTTTGACCGATTACTTCCAACAGCGGCAGATCGTACCCAAATTCTATTTCATCGTCGACCGGATCGACTTACTGATTCAAGCGCACCGCGAATTCACCAGCCGCGGTTTGACCGTGCATACCATCCCCTCGCGCGAAGCCTTCAGCCGCGACATCAAAGCAACCCAAGTCATCCACAACCATTCCGGCAAGCCCGAGATAACTGTAGTCAACATCCAAAAATTCAAGGACGATCCTGATGTCGTTTCCACCAAAGATTACGATGTCGCCATTCAGCGAGTTTACTTTCTGGATGAAGTGCACCGCAGCTACAAACCTGAAGGTAGCTTCTTGGCCAATCTGGATCAGTCGGATCGCAATGCAATCAAGATTGGGCTGACAGGCACGCCTTTAATCATGGATGAGGATAAATTAAAGCAAGCTGGCGTTACAAAAGGATTCAGTTCGAAGCAATTATTCGGCGACTACATCCACAAGTATTACTACAATGCCTCTATCTCCGACGGCTACACTTTGCGGCTAATCCGGGAAGAAATCGCTACCAACTACAAAATCGCTCTGCAGCAAGCACTGGCCGAAGCAGAGATTTTACAAGGCGACATCGATAAGAAACTGGTCTATGCCCATCCCACCTTCGTGGAACCGATGCTTGATTACATCGTTACCGACTTCGAAAAAAGCCGGGGCGTATTGAACGATGCCAGCATCGGCGGCATGGTGATCTGGGATAGTTCGGAACAGGCCCGGCAACTGTTCGAGCTATTCAATGCCAAATATGCAAATCCTTCCATCCCGGCACAGGATGAGGTAGCCGACGCCCCCAACTTTCCCTTGTTGCAACAGGCGGCTGAGCCTTCGAGCCGCAATCGGATCAAACGCAAGCAAGACCATAAGGTCACATCGGCAGCCTTGATTCTGCACGATGTCGGCAGCAAGAATGAACGCAAGGACTGGGTGGAAGACTTCAAGGCTGGCAAAATCGACTTCCTGTTTGTCTACAATATGCTACTCATCGGCTTCGATGCCAAGCGCCTGAAGAAGCTGTACCTCGGCCGGGTGATCCGCAAACACAACTTGCTGCAAGCCTTGACGCGAGTCAACCGCACTTACAAAGACCTTCGTTATGGCTATGTGGTTGACTTTGCCGACATTCGCCGAGAGTTCGATGCCACCAACAAGGCGTATTTCGACGAACTGCAAGCCGAGCTCGGCGACGAGATGGAGCATTACTCCCAGCTGTTCAAATCGCAGGAAGAAATCTCCGCAGAAATCGAACACATTAAAGATATATTGTTTCGATTCGATATAGAAAACGCCGAAGTATTTTCCCAGCAAATCAGCGTGATACAAGACCGGGAAACAATATTGGCTTTGAAAAAGGCGCTGGCCGATGCCAAAAGTTTGAACAATCTGATCCGCTTGCAGGGCGAATATGGCTTCTTGGAAAAACTGGATTTTAAAAAAATCAATTTGCTGTATCGGGAAACCAGCAATCATCTGGATTTGCTCAATCTCAAGGAAACCATCGAACAGGGCAGCGATAACGCCAACTTGCTGAACGTCGCGCTGGAAGAGGTGATCTTCAAGTTCACCAAAATCGGTGAGGCAGAGCTGGTGCTGGCCGGCAAGTTGAAAAATACCCTGCGCCGCACTCGCGAAGTGCTGGCCAGCAATTTCGACCAGCAAGATCCCAAGTTCGTCACTTTAAAGGAAGAACTGGTGAGCCTGTTTAAGAAAAAGAACTTGTCAGAAGTGACTCAGGATGAAATGAACGCCAACATCGATGCCCTAAATAAAATCCATGAGAGCATCAAAGAGCTAAACCGCCAGAACAACCAACGGCGGCAGAAATACCAAAGCGATGCCAAATATACCCGAATCCACAAACGCTTGTTGGAGCGCGGCGGGATTTCCGATTCAGAGCGTAAAATCTTCGAAGCGCTAATCTATAAAAAACAGGACGCCGGCGAGCAAGTGCTACAAAACACCCAGATACTCGATAACGAAAGCTATTTCGAGCGAGCAATGATGCCCTTGGTCATCAACCGCTTCATGAAACAGCACCAAATCAAACTTAACCCCGACGCCTCGCGTTACATCAACCACTTGGTGGTCGCGGAATACCTAAAAAGAATTTAATACCCGAGCACGTAATTGGTAGAGCTGGAATTTCAACAAAAAACCAAAGTCTTGATAGACAGCCTGAAAAGCATTTGCGCCAACTATGGCCTAGGCAATGACGGCAACGAATTCAAAATCATCACCCAAACATTTCTGTACAAGTTTTTAAACGACAAATTCGCCTATGAAGCCAAGAAAATAGACGAATCCATCGCCCAGGCCGACAAATGGGAAGAAGCCCTGGCCGCCTTGAGCGAAGACGATCTGGAAATGCTGCAATTGCAAATGGGGCCGGATACCGCGCGCTTGAAACTCACCCATTTCATCAATTACCTGTTCAGCCAGCAAAACGCACCGGATTTCGCCAAGCTGTTCGATGACGCGTTGATGGATATTGCAATTAGCAATAACGATGTGTTCGCAGTCAAAACCGATGGAGGCGCTAAGGTGGTGCTGTTCGACCGGCTCAGCAACTATATTGCCGACGACTCCAAACGCGATAATTTTTGCCGCGCGATCATTAACAAACTGGTGGAATTCAGTTTCGAGCGCATCTTTACCCAGAAGTTTGACTTCTACGCCATGATCTTCGAATACCTAATCAAGGACTACAATAGCAACAGCGGCGGTAAGTATGCCGAATACTTCACACCGCATGCGGTGGCCCCCATCATGGCGGAAATTCTGGTGCCCAAAGCCCAGCAAGGCCAGGTCAAAAACGTCAGTTGTTACGACCCGTCCGCCGGTTCCGGCACCTTGTTAATGAACGTAGCCCATGCTATCGGCGAAAACCGCTGCAGTATTTACACCCAGGATATTTCCCAAAAATCCTCCAACCTGCTGCGTCTGAACCTGATCCTGAATAACCTAGTGCATTCCATTCCGCATGTGATCCAGGGCAATACTCTGCTGCATCCTTACCATAAAGACGGAAGCGAGCTGAAGCGTTTTGACTACATTGTCTCCAACCCGCCATTCAAGCTGGATTTCAGCGACTACCGCGACGAACTGGATAGCAAAGCCAATAAGCAGCGCTTCTTTGCTGGCATTCCCAAGGTCAAAGCTAAGGCCACGGACAAGATGGAAATTTACCAGTTGTTCCTGCAGCACATCATCCACTCGTTGAATCCGGGCGGCAAAGCGGCCGTGGTGGTGCCGACCGGCTTTATCACCGCGCAATCCGGCATCGACAAAGGCATTCGCCAGCATCTGGTCGAGCACAACCAGCATCTGGTCGAGCACAAGATGCTGGCCGGCGTGGTGTCGATGCCCAGTAATATTTTCGCAACCACCGGCACCAACGTTTCCATCCTGTTTATCGACGCCGGCAATAAAAACAAAGTCGTGCTGATCGATGCGTCCAATCTGGAGCAGAAAGTTAAAGAAGGCAAAAACCAGAAAACCGTGCTTAGCCCGGACGAAGAGCAGCGCATTATCGATGTGTTCAATGCCAAGCAAGTGGAGGAAGATTTCTCGGTTGCAGTTAGTTACGACGACATCGTCGCCAAAAACTACTCGCTAAGCGCGGGCCAGTATTTCGACGTAAAGATCGATTACGTGGACATCACTCCCGAGGAATTTGCCAACAGTATGCAAGGTTTTAGCGACAGTCTCGACAGCTTGTTTGGCCAGTCGCGGGAGTTGGAAGCGGAGATTAAAAAGCAGTTGGCAGGATTGACGTATGGCAACTAAACGGCTTTCTGATATCTCAACTCTTATTTCAAGTGGGTTAACACCACTAAGGAGCAATTGCGTATTCTGATTAATTTGAACACTGATTCTGGCCGAACTTGAACACCTAAAACCTAACGCATCGGTGGAAGTGAATTTTTACTCCAAGTGTTCAACTTAGGTCAAGGAATTCATTTTTTTTCGCA
>JAQUOU010000014.1 GCA_028716975.1 Methylobacter sp.
TGGACTATACCAGCTTTAACGCAAGCCTCTGATCGGCATTTCGGACATTTTATCATGAGCCTTTTCCTACCGAAGATAATATGAGGTACAGAAAAGTGTAAGATAACTATAATAAATTAACAATGCCTCAAAAATGGATCGGCCATTAAGCTTTTGTTTTTCACGTTTATCGTGCTCACGCGGCTAGAAGACATTCCATTAAAGCTGATTGTTCCTCTTGCCGAAATTCTTGTTTATTATTAGTCTGAATAATCGTTGGCGAAAGCTGAACAATGGTCGTTTTATTAAAAGGCAAGCGATGATAGATGCTAATGGATATTTTCGCCTTCCTGGCTTCAAACTCCGCTTTAAGCCTGGTACTAAAGCGCGGCCATTCTGCTGTTGAAAGGCGTGTACTCCTTAAAGTAATTGCGTACTCCCCGGAAAATAGCCAGCGCTATTTTCGATTGATGGAGATTATTCAGCAATTTGCGTTCTTCAGATGGATTCGAGATAAATGCAGTTTCTACTAAAATGGACGGAATATCCGGTGATTTCAATACCAGGAATCCAGCTTTTTGCACCGAACCGTAATGCAATTCGCCAATATTTTCAAAGTGTTTTAGCACCTCGCCTGCTACATTAAAGCTTGCTTCCTGCGTCGCCGTCTGTGATAAATCCAGCAATACCGAAGCTAAAACTTCATCCTTGTCGTCAAGACTGACTCCTCCGACCAAGTCCGATGCATTTTCACTCTTTGCCAGCCAGCGGGCCGCTTCGCTAGAGGCGCCTCGACTGGATAACGTATAAACAGAAGCGCCTCTGACGGTGGAATTTTGAAACGCATCGGCATGTATGGATATGAATAAATCAGATTTAGCCGCTCTCGCAATCTGCATTCGTTTTCTAAGATCAACGTAATAGTCGCCTTTACGAACCATTACCGCTTTCATACCGCGTTGATTATTGATAAATTGCTCAAGTTTTTTAGCAATTGCAAACACCACTTTTTTTTCTTCGGTACCGTGAGGGCCATGCGCTCCGGGATCATCGCCGCCATGTCCTGCATCAATGGCAACTATAATGTTTTTAGCTCTTCGCATAAGGGCTATCGGTTTAACGCCTTTGGCGGCAATTGATTTGCTTGCCAGCTGTGCAGTTTGTGAAGTTATTATTTTATTTCCACGTACTGCATAAATAGCGGGGCCTTTGTCGAATATATCAATAACCAACCGGTTTCCATACATTTTATTCGGATTTAAGGCATAGCTTTTCGTGCTGACCGATCTTTTTAAATCAGCAATGATTTTTACATTGTTTTTATTTTGTGCGGCACTAATTCGGGAAAATACCGGATGCGATGCCGGCGGCTGACTCAGTGTTCGTCCCAGACGGGCATTGGGGATAGTAATTAATATGCGCGGCGGATTTTCAAGCACAGAAACCTGGTGTGCGGGTGTTGAGCTAACGTCAATCATGATCCGTGATTGCTTGAGCGTAGTCCAGTAATGCACTGAATTAACGTTGATTTGCTGGGCATACACAAATACAGGCAATAACTGTAATCCTAAAATACACAGTAATTTGCAATAGTTTCTCATAGCCATAACCCACAAAACGATAATTTGGATTAAATTATAGCAATAGGTCTTTGTTTTTTATACAGCCGTCAAACTTATTTTATTATTTAGTGAGACTTTCCAACGTTAAACAGCGTCCCTCACCTTCTGTATTTAAAGTAATAACCCAATCCGGTTTTGGCAACATCCCTTCCCCCTTTTCCGGCCATTCAATAAAACACAGGCAATCCTGGTCAAAATAATCCCTGATTCCTATCCATTCCAGCTCTTCAGGGTCGGTAAGCCGGTATAAATCGAAATGAAAGATTTTAAGCCCGTTTATCGTATATTCCTCCACTAACGTGAAAGTAGGGCTTTTAACCGCGCCGGTATGGCCGGCCGCCCGAAGATAACCCCTGACCAGTGTGGTTTTTCCGGCGCCTAAATCGCCAGACAAAAAAACCAGGCATTTTGACGGTAGCTGTTTCCAAAGCTCTGCGCCAAACTGCTCAGTTTCTTCGGCATTTTTCAGGAATTTTTTCATTTATTCATCAATTGCCTGAGAAACGGCATTAAATCACTGGCCAATAAACCTCTTTCCCCGTCCTTTTCGGCGGCTAAATCGGCCGCTTCCCCATGCATATAAACACCTTGTTGCGCCGCCTCTTTCAGGGAAAGTCCCTGAGCCAATAAACCTGCAATCACTCCTGAAAGAACATCGCCCATTCCGCCTGAAGCCATCCCTGGATTTCCTGTACTGGAAACAGCCGTTCCACCGTCAGAGGCAATCAATGTTCCGGCCCCTTTCAGCACAGCAACGCCGCCGTATTTGGCCTGTATGCCGGAAACTGCGGCAAATCTGTCCTGTTGTATTTCGGCAGTGGCACAGTTTAATAGCCGGGCCGCTTCGCCGGGATGCGGCGTTAAAATCCAATCAGATTTTTTTACCGGAGAAGTAGCCAGGAGATTCAACCCGTCAGCATCGATTACCAACGGTTTTCGGGATTTTATCGCGGCGCTGAACAGTTCTTTTGCCCAGTCGCTTTGACCTAATCCAGGCCCAGCCACAATAACGCCGGCCTTTTCCAATAGTCCGGCCAATTGGCCTGCTGTCTCTATTCCATGACCCATTAACTCGGCACGGCTTGAGTTTAGTATCCCCGCGTGTTCCGCTCTTGTCGCTAAACTGACCAAGCCGGCGCCCACTCGCAACGCAGCTTCTCCCGCCAGTCTGGCTGCACCCGAATAACCCCGCTCTCCGCCTATAATTAATACATGGCCATTGTCACCCTTATGTGAGCAGCGATTACGGCGAGGCATCTGTTTTTTGACTACGAGACTGACCGTTGATGAAATACTTTCAAAAACATCGCTTGGTAAATCCAGGGAGAAATAAAAAATCTTACCGCAATAATCAGCCGCAAAACCGGTAAATAACCCCTGCTTCAGACCGATAAAAGTAACCGTGCAATCTGCTTTCACAGCGCATCCCATGACATTGCCGGTATCCGCGTTCAGGCCTGTGGGAATATCGATAGCAACAATAGGGACTTCTTGTTTATTAATGGTGTCAATAGCTTGCGCATACATTCCTGTTACCGGCCTATCCAGGCCCGATCCTAACAACGCATCAATAATCACATCCGCATGTATAGTTTGTTTAGCCTGGAACGGTAGTATGACTCCATTTGCCAGGCTATATTTTTGAAAAGCGTTAAATGCGTCACCGCTAAGTTTCTCAGGCTCTGACAAAGTATAAACAGCCACTTTCAACCCTGATTCAACTGCAAGCCGGGCCGCCACATAACCATCGCCGGCATTATTGCCGGAACCACAAAATACAGCGATTGACCGGGCATCCGGCCAGTTATTCCTGACACACTGAAAAACTTCATATCCGGCCTTGCTCATTAAAACAAAACCGGGGATACCGCGTTCCTCTATGGCAATCCGGTCCAGCTCTTTTACATGCGCGGCGCGGTATAGCGTTACAGGGAAAGGGTGCATGGTATTTTCATCGGATTAAACATATTGAGCCATTTATTTTAACATTGTTATTATTCGGAATGTCCAGGTTGAATAATTCTTGATTTTAGCCGGTAAATCAATAGGAAAAGCCGCCAAAAGTAGCTTTTTTCAATTGTAGTCCTTGGGGGATAACTTGCAAATTATCATCTCTGCCTGATAGCGGATTTCATGGTACATTAAGTTCTGCTCGTATTCTATAAAGAAAACGTAGAAAAACGGCAGAAAACAAGCAGTTTTTGAACAATAACTCCCATAAAGAAGGAGTCTGGTCAGTGAATATATTTTCCTGATTTAAGTAGAAAACATGCTTTTACCAGAGCTTATGAAAAGAAGAAACATAAACAAGCTCGGCTCTATTGATACACAACTACGAGGATACCCCTATGACTAAAGTATTAAATGAAGTATTAAGCTCTAACCGCGATTATGTGGCGGGCTTTGACAAGGGCGATTTACCCATGCCGCCGGGCCGGCATTTCGCCATCCTGACATGTATGGATGCGCGCTTGGATCCTGCCAAATATGCCGGTTTGTCCGAAGGCGATGCCCATGTGATCCGCAACGCCGGCGGCCGGGCCAGCGATGACGCTATTCGCTCGCTGGTCATTTCCTATAAATTACTGGGTACCCGTGAATGGTTTGTCATTCATCATACGGATTGCGGCATGGAGACTTTCACTGACGATATCATGCGTGACTTGCTGGCCAGCAGTTTAAAAACAGCTTCAGTGGACGCCGGCGGCTGGCATGATTGCTGTGAGGGCCCTGGCTCAACTGAGGCCAAATATATCGACTGGTTAACGATCAAGGATCAGGCGCAAAGTGTCCTTGAAGACGTGAGGCGCATTAAAGCGCATCCGCTAGTGCCTTCGGATATTCCGGTGTACGGATATATTTATGATGTTAAGTCCGGGCGGCTAATTGAAGTGCCGGAAGCAACCAGGGCTGGGCAATAATAAAACCGAAATAATTTGTTAGATAATCAGGCATGTTTCTGATAAATTCAAAAATGTAACAATCAGCCGGAGCGAAAAGGAATTCCTCTGGAGAAAGTAGCCGATTGTTGGTAGAGGCGAATGATCCGCTTCTAGATGCATTCTTAATAATAAAAAGGGGGAATTATGATCGCACCCGAAATCGTACTCACGCTAGTCGCAACTCTGCTGACAACTCTAGTCGCCATTTTCCTGATCCAAAGAAGCGCATTGCTTCGAGCGAAACTCACGCATCGTCTTGAAATTATGGAACTGGCGAAACGCCTGAATTGCGATGAAGCAAATTTTAAGAATCTGATAAAAAAAAGATTTGAATCATCTGATATAGAAAAAGATCGTTCATTTATAACCAGCGCCAAATTGCTGGGAAAGATTATTTTTGGAATTGTTGTATTTATCGGTTTTACCTGGTGGACTCTTTATCTCATCGAGCAGGGATACGCGCAGTGGGCAGTAGTGTCGGGTATCTTTGCTTTTATTGGCACGGTGATTCCTTTTATAGTCTGGATTGGTTATAAACAAAGAAGCGAAGCAACGCATCAACTTATGGATGATATAAATAGCTACGAAAAAGCGATATCTGAAAAAAAGTTATCAATGAAAACTGAAAAGGTGCCGGATGTACAAGTCGAGCAGTTGGTAATGGTTGATATTCCACCGGAAGCTATTCCTGTTGCGGAAATTGCTGCTGAGATTCCGCCGGAAGGAGTTACTGTTGCTGAAACTGTAGTAATTCAGACCAAGGTCGAGAACGAGTATTATCAACAATCGGAAAAAAAACAGAAAATCCCTCAAGACTCAGTGCTCAGACGCCATTACCTTACCCATCTTCGAACTGAAATTGAGTCCGGCTTAACCGCTTGTCCGACTGACTCAGTCTTGCGGCGGCATTATAACCACTTGATTAATACAGAAATGGAAAAACAGTTGGAGGAATTGGACGCATAAAATAGAATCTGGTTTTTAAGAAAATCCTTGCTTGACCAACGAAGAATAAAAGGGTCAGAGATAATAATCCAGCCATGATCTCAATAAATATGCTGGAAATTTTTTGAAAACGACGGACAAATTAATTTTACTCTGACCCTGTTTTTCCAAAATCTTGCAGTGCTATTTGGAGCTTTGTTCTCCGGGGCACCTATTTCCAGGCATATTCCTCATCATTTTTAAACCCAAGATAATAAAGTTACGTTAAAATGGCCGGCATTATAGAAACTACCGGTCATGAGCTATGTTCAAAAAAATTCTTCCCGCTCTAGTTATTACCTGTCTTGTCACCGCCTGTATCACCAGTCCGACCGGCAGAAAACAGCTTGTTTTTCTGCCTGACTCGCAGGTTAATCAAATGGGTCTACAGGCTTTTGCTGATTTAAAAAAAGAAAAAGCCGTCAGTAATAATGCTCAATATAATCAAATTGCCCAGTGTATTGCGAAGGCAATTACTCAGGAAACAGGCGGCAGCTGGGAAGTGGTTGTCTTCGAAGACCCCTCGCCTAATGCCTTTGCCTTGCCCGGCAATAAAATCGGCGTACATACCGGCATGCTAAAGCTGGTCGATAATCAGGATCAATTAGCTGCGGTCATCGGCCATGAAGTCGGCCACGTTCTTGCCAAACACAGTAACGAACGGGCTTCGCAAGAATTGGCGGTAAACGAGGGCATGCAAATAATTCAGGCGGTTGGCGCCCCGCAAACAACGTTGGGGCAAACCGCCATCGGCCTGCTCGGTATTGGCGCTCAATACGGCATACTGATGCCTTACAGCCGCGTGCATGAAAGTGAAGCGGATATGATCGGTGTCGATCTGATGGCCAAAGCAGGCTTTGATCCCAAGCAAAGCATTTCGCTTTGGCAAAAGATGGAGCAGGCATCTCAAGGCCAGCAACCTGTCGAATTCCTGTCAACCCATCCTTCCAATGAAACCCGTATTCGCGATTTGGAACAGCACATGCCGCAAGCGCTCGCGCTATTCCAGCAAGCTCAGGCCGCGGGTAAACAACCGCATTGCAGCTAATCGTAATTAATGACGCCTAATCTAAAATATTTGCATGCCTATCCGTTTGAGAAGCTGGCGCAACTCAAGTCGGGAATCGTTCCGCCTATCGATAAGCCGCCTATTGTCTTGTCCATAGGCGAGCCCACCCATGATACGCCTCATTTTATTCATGAAACCCTGATAACTCATCTACAGGGTTTGGCAAAATATCCCAGCACTAAAGGTTTACCGGAACTCAGACTGGCGATTGCCGGCTGGCTGGCCAAACGTTTTCAGGTTCCACCCGATGTAATCGATCCTGAAACCCAGATATTGCCGGTCAGCGGCACGCGTGAAGCTTTGTTTTCCTTTGCCCAATGCATTATCGATCCGGCTAAAAAGCCTATAATCATTATGCCGAATCCCTTCTATCAGATTTATGAAGGTGCGGCATTACTGGCAGGCGCAGAACCGTATTATCTGAATACACTGGAAGAATCGGGTTATTTACCGGATTTTGATTCGGTGCCCGAAGAAATATGGCAACGATGCCAATTGATTTACATTTGCTCGCCCGGCAATCCGTCCGGGTCGGTGATTTCACAAGCCAGTCATGAAAAACTGATCAATCTGGCGGAAAAATATGATTTTGTGATTGCTTCGGATGAATGCTATAGCGAATTATATGATGACGAAAGCAATCCGCCCGCCGGTTTGCTGCAAACAGCTTTTGCCATGGGTAACACTGCTTTTAAAGGCTGCGTGGTATTCCATAGTTTATCCAAACGTTCCAATGCGCCGGGCTTAAGATCAGGCTTTGTCGCCGGCGATGCCGATATTCTGCACCATTATTTTCAATACCGGACCTATCAGGGCTGTGCTATGCCCTTGTCCACGCAGCATGCCAGCATTAAGGCCTGGCAGGATGAAACGCATGTTAAAGAAAACCGGCAGCACTATCGTGATAAATTTACGGCTTTTATCACTATTCTTGACGAAGTTTGCGTCATCAATAAACCCCCGGCCGGTTTCTATGTCTGGTTAAAAACACCCATTGCAGATACCGAATTTGCACAAAAACTATTTGCGCAAGAGAACGTTACGGTTTTGCCCGGCAGCTATTTATCCCGAACTTTTGCCGGCATAAATCCCGGGCAAAACCATGTCAGGATAGCGTTAGTCGCGCCGCTTGATGAATGCATAAAAGCCGCCCATCGAATTAAAAATTTCCTTAACACCTTATAAACAGATAACTCATGACTCACACGAAAAATATTATAGAAACTGCTTTTGAACAGCGCGCCAACCTCGCCCCTGCCAATGTTTCCATAGAAATCCGCAATGCCGTTGAAGAAGCCATTAACATGCTCGATAGCGGCGCGGCCCGGGTTGCAGAAAAAATCAACGGCGAATGGGTTACTAACCAGTGGCTGAAAAAAGCTGTGCTGCTGTCATTCCGGATTAATGAAAACCGCCTGATGGACGGCGGCAATACGCGTTATTACGATAAAGTTGAAAGCAAATTTTCAACTTACACAGAGGAGGACTTCGCCAAAGCTGGGGTGCGCGTCGTGCCCAACGCGGTTGCGCGTCACGGCTCATACATTGCTCCCGGCGCCATCTTAATGCCGTCTTACGTTAATATCGGCGCTTACGTAGACAGCGGTACGATGGTTGATACCTGGGTGACCGTCGGCTCCTGCGCGCAAATCGGCAAGAACGTCCATCTTTCCGGCGGTGTCGGCATCGGCGGCGTTTTGGAACCTTTGCAGGCGGGCCCCACCATTATCGGCGACAACTGTTTTATCGGAGCGCGTTCGGAAATCGTTGAAGGTGTTGTCGTTGAAGACGGCTGCGTCATTTCAATGGGTGTTTACATCGGCCAAAGCACCAAAATCTTCAATCGCATGACCGGCGAAGTCAGCTTTGGCCGCATTCCGGCAGGTTCAGTGGTCGTATCGGGCAACCTGCCTTCTGCCGATGGCGGCTACAGCCTGTATTGCGCGGTTATTATCAAACAGGTTGACGAGAAAACGCGTAGCAAGACCGGGATTAATGAATTGTTGAGGGATTAGTTATAAAAATAGGGATGATGAGGGGGGAACCTAATTAGTATTTAGTTGCTCCTTAAAGTTATTTGAACATTTTGATTCGTATGAGTTAAAACAGGCATGCGTCAAACTAAACGAGGATTTTCCCAAACAAATCATGATTAACAATGATGTATTACGCCGAGTTCGCTACGCTTTAGATCTTAAAGATAAGACCATGATTGATATCTTTGCCTTAAGCGATGTTGAGATAAGCCGGGATGATTTACTTAATCTACTCAAAAAAGATAATGAAGACGGTTTCGTCGAGCTTGACAATAAACGCCTGGATCTGTTTTTGGACGGTTTAATTATTTATAAACGCGGCAAACAGGAAGACCGGCCCGGGCAAATCAAAAAACCGGCAGCGCCGCTAACCAATAACAGCATCCTCAAAAAGCTAAGAATCGCCCTGGAATTTAAAGAAGCCGACATGCTTAACACCTTAAAACTGGCTGATTTGGAATTATCCAAAGGTGAGCTCAGTGCTCTTTTTAGACAAAAAGGGCATAAGCATTACCGGGAATGCGGCGATCAGGTTTTAAGAAATTTTCTACAAGGTCTTGCGATTCATTTCAGAAACCCTGATGCATCGGATTAGAGCTGCATAACTCCTAAGCCCGGACATAAAATGTTGAGTTGCGCACCCTACCCCCTCAAACTTTCTATCGAGTACATCCCATGAGCGAAAAAATATCAAACCACGCTATTATTTACGCTACTTTAGCTCTTAACAGCGAAGTAGACCTGCAACGAGAATACCTGGATTCGGATGATATTCCTGACGATGAGCGCGAGAACGAAGAAGAGATTCTGGCTGACCTTGAGCAAGCTTTTATGGAATTTGTCGATCTTTATAAAAACCGCTGTAAAGCTGACAAGCAACTCCCCAGCATTGACGAGCTGCTTAACAGTCAATTATAAGCCAAGTCATGCACACGCTTTATGGAATAAAAAACTGCGATACCGTCAAAAAAGCGCGGCAATGGCTGGATCAAAACGGCATAGCTTACCGGTTCCATGATTATCGCGCTGATGGGCTGACACTGGAACAACTGAATCACCTTGAAGCCGATTTAGGCTGGAATGCCATGCTTAACCGCAGCAGTACCAGCTGGCGTCAACTCAGCTCCGAGCAACAAACCGGTCTCACACAGGAAAAAGTCATCCGGTTAATGCTGAATACCCCTACCCTGATCAAACGTCCCATTCTGGATACCGGCGGCAAGCTGATCATCGGTTTTAAAGCGGATACCTATAAAGCCGAGCTATGAGCAATACGCTGGAACTCCTTAAAGACCTCATTCGCCGTGAATCGGTAACGCCATACGATGCAGGTTGTCAGGATATTGTGGCAGAACGTTTAATCAAACTGGGCTTTAAAGAAGAACGCCTGGACTTTGCCGACACCCAAAATATCTGGCTTAGACGCGGCGCTGCCTTACCGCTGTTTACCTTCCTCGGCCATACTGATGTTGTGCCTACCGGCCCGCTTGATGCATGGCTTTCACCGCCGTTTGAACCGGCTATTCGGGCCGGCAAGCTTTATGGCCGTGGCGCAGCGGATATGAAAGGAGGGATTGCCGCCTTTATTACGGCTGTTGAACGCTTTATTGCCTTACACCCTGATCATCAAGGCTCTATCGCCATCATGCTGACCAGCGATGAAGAAGGCATAGCCACGAATGGCGTGGTTAAAGTCGTCGAAGTTCTGGAGCAGCGTCACGAAAAAATAGACTGGTGCCTGGTCGGCGAACCCTCCAGTGATAAAAAAATCGGTGATGTGATTCGTATCGGCAGGCGGGGTTCCTTGTGCGCCAAATTAACTGTTGCAGGTATTCAGGGCCATGTCGCCTATCCTGAACTGGCTGAAAATCCTATCCACGCCTTTGCCCCGGCCTTAAAAGAACTAACCGAAGAAGTCTGGGACCACGGCAACACGTTTTTCCCGGCAACCAGCCTGCAAGTTTCCAATATCAATGCCGGAACCGGAGCCGAAAATATTATCCCCGGCAGCCTGGAAATCCAGTTTAACTTGCGCTTTTGCACCGAGCTGGACGAAGAAACCATTAAACAGCGCACCCGCGCCATTCTGGAAAAACACGGTTTAAACTATCATCTAGACTGGCGTTTATCCGGAAACCCCTTTTTAACTGAAAAAGGCGCATTAATTGAGGCCACCCATGCCGCCATCAAAACCGTTACCGGATTTGACCCGGTTGACGATACGGGCGGCGGCACGTCAGACGGCCGTTTTATTGCCCCGGCCGGCGCCCAGGTTATCGAGCTTGGCCCGTTAAATGAAAGCATCCATAAAATTAATGAAAATGTCGGCGTGGAAGACCTGGACATATTATCCATAATATATGAGAACATATTGATTAACCTGTTATTAACAGCATAATTGATGGCGTAACCATAACAAGTTTAATCTAACTAACTGAATTTTATAGAAACCCCCACGATTTGCCCGCTTTTTTATAAAATATCCGGGCTAGGTTCTAGAACTTGCGTAATATGTTCCACTCGCACTGGGTTAACGTCACAGACTGCGAAAAACACCTTGTGACGACTTATATCTTCGCAGCGTGCCGGTAGAACATAAAGCACGTGCGTTCTAACGTCAGCCATCCTACCGTTGCCGCAGAGCTATTCTTGCAGGCTAGTTACGTAGTGGCAAATAATAGATGACTCCGGAATGCCACTCGGTCAGCATCAGATAAGCACACTGAAGTCAAGATCGCCAGCACCCGACGGAGCTAATGGTGAAACTCAAAGCGTCTTCAGTTAAGCTCCGGACATTTGTTACTTACTTACCGCAAGGCAAATACCGACCGAACGTGGCATTAGTTGCCTGACCGAAACGAGGTTTTTCGTAGTCATTGGCGGAATAGCGGGCGTCATTACTTCCGGCATCCTCCAACCCTTGCTTACCAATTTGGCAGAAGCATTGCGATTCAAGTCATGAAGAATAAAAATTCAAGTCTCGTCCAGAATCCCTCTATTACGACTCGTAGGCATTCGTGCCAGGATATTGTCCGAGTGATTTACTTTCAATAATTCGAGTGTCGCCAGTGTTACCGATCTTCATGCCTTTTCACGGTAGCTTCAATAATTAACCATTCACTGCCCAATTTATTTTTACCGATGGATTGATAACAGCAGGAGTCGGCTGTGCAATTGAAGCCACTTAATGCAGTTTTAGAGAATTGAAGCTACGGAACCTTAAGCTGAGAACAGGGAATTTGCTGTATGCCCAGTCTTACAGTCTTCTAATCGGCTGTTTTTCATATTAAATACTTGAGGAGAGGCCCTCTGCTATAATTCTTTATGTCTATATTTGCTATTTGAAAAATCAATTCCTTTGATAACTGATAGCTATGCCAATTTGCATAAATTTCATCCGTTTTAGATGTTTGAAGCCTGTCCGCTACTGAAGATTCGTCCGCTCCCGTTTGCTATTGATGAAATAGATTTTTCTGTATGGTTTAAGTCGCTTGCCACTACAGATACTCTTAGGTGTTGCGAGGAGCTTTTACATGTACTGAAAGCCCTCAATAAACTTACTATATCCAGTAATACCCGGCTGTTTTTTCTGGAAAAACTGGGGCCTGTATTATTCCATTTGGCGGATCGTTCTATTCCGGCTTCGTTCAGTCACAGCCCTTCCCTAGCGATCGCTGATAGCCCTGGAATTGAGATTGCAGTTTGGGCCTGCTCCGAGTTAGCCAATGGCTATGCCCGATTAAGCACAGAAGAAGATTTTAAAAAAACCACTTATTATTCGGTGCTGCAAAAGTCATTGATTATTAGCCGCGGCCTTCAGGCGATGGGCAAGACCTTATTATATATATCGCAGACTTATAGAAAACCCTATGCGAATTTCTGGTTAAACTGCTTTAAGTTCTATCGCTTGGCACGCCATTATAATTTGACTGAAGATGCGGCAGGTTCTGAAGCACAGTTAATCAATAATGTCTTTAAGCACATCCTTGTATTCAGCCTGAGCAAGCCGAATCAATTTTCTCCCGAGGAAATGCGAGTGGTTTATGACTTATTAAGCCAATACTCGGAGCATGCGAAATTATTGCCTGTCGTACCGGAAAAAAAATTCAAGGGAATACCCTATGTTTATCTTAAAGATGATCTTCCTCCTGCAATCCCCAATTCTGCAACTCCTAAAGAAGACGAAAATACGCTTTATATTGCAACAGTCGGGGTTGCCGGCAAAATCCTTGAGGCGACATCCGATAAAAACCTGAATTCTTGTCCTGCCGATAGATTAATGCTATTGCGGCTGGCAAAAACATTAACCATGAACCTGCAAAGAAAACATGCCCGAGTAAAGGCGGCAGGCAAGCAGTTCGGCATAATCGGCTTTGATGATGTTATTTATTATTTAAGGAATAAGACGTTAAAAACTGAACAGTCTTCTGCTAAGGGATTAATTAATTTAAATCGTCCGGGAGGATTACGTGAATTAAACCTGGAAATAATAAATCCTGAACAAAAATCCGCGAATCCTCGTGAATATAGCTACAGGTCAGAAAAATTAACAAGTGATCTTACTTATGACATGCCTGGAAAAATCACAAAGATTGGTCATGAGGACATTTGGCATACAGAAAAAAAAGAAGTGTTCGAGGCAAATATAAAGCTTATCGACAAAAGTGAAAAAGGCTATGGGCTGGTCTTGGAAAATACCCGGATCCAGCCCCGAATCGGGGATATTGTGGGATTGCAGAATAAAGATGCTTCATTTTCAATTGGAGTAATACGCAGATTTGCGCAATCAGGAGATTCCGGCTTATTTGCAGGTGTTGAACTATTCGGAGTTAACCCCCAGTTTATCGAAATTTCCAACCCGGGTTACTGTAATGATATAGAGGCTATTTATCTGCCGGGCGAAGAAACAGAGAGTATCATTCTGGTAAATAACGAATTTCGTCCTGCCGAATTTATTTTTGTACACAAAGCATTTAAAAAAACTCGCTATCGCCTGACTAAACAATTAACTGCAACAGCATTAATTAACCAATTCGCAGTTGTAAAGGCTTAATAAATTCGGGTTATTCAGGGCTTATCCAGGATGAACCTATATTATTATATGCCCCATCGCCCATTAGCCCAGGCTTCAACAAAGCTGTAAAATAATATAACCCTTAATTGATTTCAAGACGTTTTTCTTTTATTTTTCTGATCGCGCTATACTTGTCATAATCAATATCAGGCAAAATATGTATTCCGGATACTTGGAGATAACCCTTAAAATAATGCCAATAACAATTCAAAGAGATATCAATGATTATGCAAAAATCCACCTTTAACACCCGTCTTCTATTGAGTAGTTTGGTTATCTCAAGCTTACTTGGGGGATGTGCAACAACAGCCAAGCAAGCTAACCCTGCTGATCCTTGGGAAGGCTGGAACCGTGGAGCACAATCATTTAACGACGATGTTGATGACGTTGTGTTAAAACCGGTGGCTAAAGGTTATCTGGCCATTACTTCGGAAGCGGTTGATAGAGGAGTGACTAATTTCTTTAGTAACCTTAATGATATCGGCGTAACAATTAACGATTTCCTCCAGCTAAAATTTTTACAAGGCGGCATGGATGCCAGTCGTTTTATCGTTAATACCACCGTTGGCGTTGCCGGCATTTTCGATGTGGCAAAAAAGATTGATCTACCCAAGCACGATGAAGATTTCGGGCAGACGCTCGGCTTTTGGGGCGTTCCGTCAGGCTCCTATCTGGTATTGCCGTTCTTTGGCGCGAGCTCCCCGCGGGATACGGTTGGGCTGGTGGGCGATGCTTTATTGAATCCCCTGACCTATGCGTCCATATTTGGAGGAGCTGCCATAAATGCTGTTACCGCCGGCGCCAAGGCAGTGGATGTCACCGATACGCGGGCCGGGTTAATGTCGACTGAAAAGATGATCGATGAGGCCTCCGTCGACCGCTATGATTTTATTAAAAGCGCTTATCAACAGCACCGCGAATACCTGATTCATGACGGCAATCCGCCGCCAGATGAAAATGATGTCCTGGAACTGGATGAAGATGTCATGTCGGAAGGCAC
Source organism: Methylobacter sp. (assembly GCA_028716975.1). Classification (GTDB taxonomy): domain Bacteria; phylum Pseudomonadota; class Gammaproteobacteria; order Methylococcales; family Methylomonadaceae; genus Methylobacter_B. The sequence continues at coordinate 14,707 of JAQUOU010000014.1, forward strand.
AAACGGCACTAAAGGATCCACTAATTCCAGTTTCGTTAATTCGACCAAGGGCTCCAGTGCAATTCCTGCTCTTGGCAACTCTCGTGCAATTCCTGCTGCTAATCCCCCCGGCGCTGTGCCTGTGATTGATAATTCAAACACAATCCCCGCTGCCAATACTTCCAACTCGGCGCCTGTTATCGACAATTCCAAGTCAATCCCGGCTACTCCCAATTCCAACTCGGCTCCTGTTACCAATAACTCAAAACACATGCTGGATTTATCGTCTCCCGAAGGTAAATAATCGGCCATGAGTCAAATACCTAACCCTGATGACTGGAACGATATAGATACCTCCCTCTATAACAGATCAGTTAAGGTATTTAATACTCTCAAAAAAATGTTGAGTGTCAAAATGACGCTGCATGCCGAGGATACTCAGGTACAACAAGGGGACATTTTTTTATTCAACCATTTTTCCCGCTTTGAAACGTTTATTCCGCAATTTTTTATCTTTGAAGAAACCGGTGCTTATAGTTGTGCTATCGCGTCGTCGGAATTTTTTACAGAAGATACCGTACTGTCAAGATACCTGAAAAATGTCGGTGTTTTTCCGCATAATCATGACCGACTGTTTCCCTTGCTGGCCGCACAGGTTTTGCGTGGACGCAAGGTGATAATTTTCCCCGAAGGCGGCATGGTCAAAGATCACCATGTCATCGATAAGCATGGCCATTACAGCGTTTACTCACGATTGACCGGAAAAAGACGCAAACACCATACGGGCGCTGCCGTTTTGGCTCAAGGCATAGAAATCTTCAAGGCCACCATCCTCCATGCCTATGATACGAGAAATTATGCCCAGCAAGTACGGTGGAAGGATGATCTGCAACTGGATAGTCTTGACCATTTGCTGGTTTCAGCACTAAAACCGACACTGATAATACCCTCGAATATCACTTTTTATCCCATCCGGTCTTCTGCAAATATATTGCTAAGCGGGGTAGAACTTTTCGGCAAGGGATTAAGTTTGCGCCAAACTGAAGAACTGCTGGTCGAAGGCAATATTCTGTTCAAAAACACTGATATGGATATTCGCATGGGGATGCCTATTATCCCTTTTAAGGCATGGAATTGGCGTATCCGCTTTTTGCTAAACAGGGTTATGTCTGAATTTAAAACGCTGGATGATATTTTTGCCCTGAACTCAACCCCTAGAAACTGGAAACAAAAGTTATTGGGATCCTATTTCAAAACCGCCGCCAATCTCACGCGTGACCAATACATGCAGGAGATTTATGCTAATGTCACTATTAATTTAAGTCATCTCGCTTCAACGCTGATCATGTATTGTATTGAAAATAACCAGCCGCAAATTAAACGCCGATGTTTTTTTACCACGCTTTATATCGCAGTCAAGCATTTACAAAACCATAGCGGCATTAATCTGCACAGGAGCCTGCTTAACCCGATTGACTATAGCGACCTGGTCACCGGCACCAGTAAACGCTTTGAACAGTTTGTCTCTGAAGCCAAAATCAGCGGACTCATTACTGACAGAGGGGATTCTTATCAGTTTTTACCCAAGCTTCTGGAAGAACATGATTTGGATACGATCAGGCTCGAAAACATGATCGCCGTCTATGACAATGAAGCCGAACCCATAAAAATGGTGCGGAATACCCTGATTCAGGCTCTGGCTGAATGCGACCATATTGATCAGCGAAAACTTGCAGTCTGGCATTTTGATGATGAATACCGCGATTTAAGCTGGGAACGCCACGCGTATTCAAAACCCATTTTTGACGATATTAATGAGCAGGAAACAGCCGCCGCCGACGCTTCGCCTTTCTTGCTCGAGCCCAAAGAAAACAAGGGCATCGGCGTATTGCTCATTCATGGGCTGCTTGCCAGTCCTGCAGAAGTAAGAGGGTATGGCGAATATCTCGTGCAGCAGGGCTATACGGTTATGGGGGTCAGGCTGAAAGGCCACGGATCATCGCCCTATGCTTTACGTGATCAGACCCGGGAAGATTGGTATGCATCTGTACAGAGAGGTTTCAATATCCTCAGAGCACATTGTGAACGTCACTTCGTTATCGGATTTTCTACCGGCGGTGCTTTAGCGCTTAAACTGGCAGCGGAACAACATCCAGAGATAATTGGCGTCAGCGCTATTGCCGTTCCGCTAAAATTCATCAATCCGGCCTTTATGCTGGTGCCTTTATTGCATGGAACCAATAAACTGGTCGATTGGGTTTCCTCTTATGAGGGCATCAAACCTTTCATTGAAAATATCTCCGAACATCCCTCGATAAATTACCGGAATACGCCTGTTAAGTGTTTGTATGAATTAAGATTACTCATTCAGCAAATGGATGATTTTTTGCCAAAAGTCAATGTTCCCGTGTTAATTTTACATGGGGATCACGATCCCGTGGTCGCTTTCAAAAGTGCATTGGAACTTATGGGTAAATTAAAAACCCCAAACAAGCAACTTAAAATTATAAACTCAAATCGGCACGGTATTTTAATGGAGAACATCGGCGGCACTTGGGAGGCTATTAACGAGTTCATAGTGAGCTGCATAAAGGGAACAGACACTGCCAATCCCGATATTGAAACAAATAACATGAAACTCAGTCTAATTAAAATTAATTGACTTTTTTAAACATGCTTAACTTACTGGGGTCAAGTAGCTAAAAAATAATCAAGAGGAGAAGGAATATGAAAAATGTTGTTATTGCAGGATATTGCCGGTCCCCATTTTCTCCAGCGAATAAAGGCCGGTTAATTAAAGTCAGGCCCGATGACCTCGCAGCTCAGGTGGTAAAAGGCTTGATCGGCAAAACCGGAGTAAACCCGAATGATATAGAAGACCTTATCCTGGGCTGCGCTTTTCCCGAAGGCGAACAAGGACTTAATGTTGCCCGCCTGATTGTTCCTTTAGCCGGTTTGCCGATTAGTGTGGCCGGCGCTACTGTTAACCGCTTCTGCGGATCGTCTATGCAGGCCATACACATGGCGGCGGGAGCTATTCAAATGGATGCCGGCGATGTATTTATCTGCGCCGGTGCCGAGTCTATGACCCGAATTCCCATGGGCGGCTTCAACACCTTGCCTAATCCTGCTCTTTACGAAGCGTTTCCCCAGGCTTATATCAGCATGGGCGATACGGCGGAAAATCTGGCGAAGCAATACCGGATAAACCGCGCCGATCAGGAAGCTTTCGCGGTGCAAAGCCAGCAAAAAGCCTATGCGGCTCAACAACAGGGCCGGTTCGCTGATGAAATCATCCCTATCACTACAAAATCAGATAGGGTTGATGTTGACGGATGTCTTCGTCCTGAGTCGACATCTGCATCACTTGCGCAATTACCCCCGGCTTTCCAGGCTACCGGCAGCGTGACTGCCGGAACATCTTCACCGTTGACAGACGGCGCCGCGGCTGTGCTGGTATGCAGCGAAGAGTACGCCGATGCGCATGGCCTGGCAAAATTGGCGCGCATAAAATCCATTGCAGTTTCCGGCTGTGCGCCCGAAATCATGGGTATCGGCCCAGTCAGCGCCACTCGCAAAGCATTAAAGCGTGCCGGGCTGGAATTGGATGATATTGATATTGTCGAATTGAATGAAGCGTTTGCAGCGCAATCTCTCGCGGTCCTTAAAGAACTGCCCATACCCGCGGCTAAACTTAATCTTGACGGGGGAGCCATCGCTTTAGGCCACCCGCTGGGCGCATCCGGCGCCAGAATTACCGGCAAAGCGGCCAGTTTGTTGAAACGGGAAAACAAACGCTATGTGTTAGCAACTATGTGTATAGGCGGAGGCCAAGGTATTGCAACCATACTGGAGGCAATCTGATGAATATCCAAAAAGCCGCTGTAATCGGCGCCGGCGTCATGGGCGCCAGTATCGCCGCCCATATCAGCAATGCCGGCATTCCGGTGTATCTGCTGGACATCGTGCCCAAAGATGCAAGCAATCGCAATATCATCGCTGAAACCGCCATTCAAAAACTGCTCAAGGCTGAACCGGCGCCGTTCATGCATAAGCACAATGCAAGGCTGGTGACGGCGGGCAATACTGAAGACCACCTGCAATGGCTGGCTGACGTGGACTGGGTCATTGAAGCCGTTATTGAAGATCCGAAAATAAAGAAATCGCTTTATCAAAAACTGTATGATGTTTGCCGTAAGGATTGCCTGATATCTTCCAATACCTCTACGTTGCCCTTGCACTTATTAACCCGGGACATGCCGGAAAATTTCCGGCAGCGGTTCATGATCACCCATTTTTTTAATCCGCCCCGCTATATGCGGCTGCTGGAATTGGTTTCAGGCCCTTTAACCCGCCCTGAATTGGTATCTGCCATCAGCAGCTTTGCTGATATTAATTTAGGTAAAAACTGCGTTACCTGTAAAGATACCCCGGGATTTATTGCTAACCGCATTGGTATCTACTGGCAGTTATGCGGCATGCTGGAAGCAATCGATCTGGGTTTAACTGTCGAGCAGGCGGATGCCGTTATATCCTACCCTTTCGGCATACCGAAAACCGGCATATTCGGTCTGTTGGACCTGGTTGGGCTGGACCTGATTCCGCATATTCTAAGCGGCATGAAACAGGCATTACCACCGGACGATGCCTTTCACCAGGTCAATCGCCTTCCTGAATTGGTCCGGAAAATGATAGCCGACGGCTATACCGGCAGAAAAGGTAAAGGCGGTTTTTACCGATTAAATGAAATTAACGGAAAACGTGTTAAAGAATCCATTAACCTTCAAACCGGTGAATACAACCGTAGCGAAAAACCCGATCCTGATGCGATAAAATCTATAAAAAAAGCAGGCTTGCCAGCCTTCTTGTCATCTCGCGGTGCTACTGCGGTTTATGCCTGGCGAGTCCTGTCAAAAACATTGAGTTACGCAGCCAGCCTGGTTCCTGAAATCTCGGATGACATAGTTGCCATCGATTCTGCCATGCATGATGGGTATAACTGGAAGTACGGCCCGTTTGAGCTGCTGGATCAGATAGGCGTGGCCTGGTTTACCGGTAAACTTCAGGCGGAAAACAGGGATGTTCCTCCGTTATTGGCTGAAAAACACCCCCTATATAAAGTTATCGCGGACAAACTTAATTTCGTCGACTTGGTCGGCAACTATCATCCTGTGCCGCGAGCAGAGGGCCTGTTACTGCTTTCGGATATTAAACTGCAAGGCCCTGCCATACTTGAAAATCCTTCGGCCAGTTTGTGGAATATCGGCGACGGCGTTGCCTGTCTGGAATTCCATAGCAAAATGAATACGCTTGATATGGATTCCATGACGCTGATCAGACAGAGTATCGATAAAGTCAGCAGCGAATTTTCAGCCTTGGTTATTCATAATGAGGAGGACAATTTCTCTGCCGGCGCTAATCTGGGCTTGTTAATGCAAGCTATTGACAACAGCGATTGGGCCGCCGTAGAACAATTGGTTATACAAGGACAAGAGACTTACAAGGCCTTGAAGTTTGCGCCCTTCCCCGTCGTCGGCGCGCCCTCGGGACTGGCTTTAGGCGGAGGCTGCGAAATATTATTGCATTGCGATGCCATTCAGGCGCATGCAGAACTTTATATGGGACTTGTAGAAGTCGGCGTCGGTTTAATCCCTGCCTGGGGTGGATGCAAGGAATACCTGCGCCGCTGGCTCATACTCCCAAAAAGGCCGCGCGGCCCTATTCCCCCTCTTGTCAAAGCCTTTGAAACTATTGGGCTTGCAAAGGTTTCAAAGTCAGCCGCTGAAGCTAAAGAATTGTTGTTCCTGGGGGATTATGACGCTATCACCATGAACAAACACCGCCTGTTAGCCGATGCCAAGGCAAAAGCATTATCGCTATCTGAAAATTACGCTGCACCGGAGCCCTGCGTTTATCCCATGCCCGGCAAAACTGCCAAGATTTTGCTCAGCATGGGCATAAAAGCCTTCCATTTATTGGGCAAAGCCACAGATTACGATGTAGCCGTTTCGGAAAAACTGGCCCATGTTCTCAGCGGCGGCGAAAGCGATATTACCTCGCCATTGACTGAAGATGACCTGCTGGCACTGGAACGCGAAGCCTTTATGGCACTGGTAAAACAACCCGGCACGCGGGCCCGGCTTGAGCACATGCTGGAAACCGGCAAACCCTTAAGAAATTAGCTGATTTGGAATAATAACCTGATCTGAATTCAAGCCCGGAATGCCGAAAAATTAACAGGAGAACGGAATGTTCTGGCTATTTGCCTTATTAATAATATTATGGAGCCTGCTCTATTACAAAGCTTCCCTACCCTGGACTACCTTGGCCATAGGTTTGTTACTAAGCGGCTATATCCTGGTCAATGGCTTAACTCCATTTAGCACAAGTTTATTGATCTTTTTTTTACTGCTCTTTATCCCGTTTAATATCCCCTTCATTCGGCGACAGCTAGTTAGCCGCCCGATGTCCAGACTGATGAAAGCCTCGCTTCCCGTCATGTCGCAAACCGAACAGGAAGCACTGGAAGCCGGCAATACCTGGTGGGAGGCAGAGTTATTCTCCGGCAACCCGAACTGGAAAATTTTACAGGACTTACCCGTAGCGCGATTAACCGAAGAAGAACAGGCATTTATTGACGGCCCCGTCGAAACCCTCTGTGAAATGCTGGATGATTGGGATATTACCCATAACCTCAAAGACCTGCCCAAGGAAGTTTGGGATTATATAAAAACGCAAAAATTTTGCGGCATGATCATTCCGAAACACTATGGCGGCCTGGACTTTTCCGACACGGCCCATTCCGAAATCGTCATGAAAATTTCCAGCCGCAGCTCCACCGCAGCGGTAACGGTAATGGTGCCCAATTCTCTAGGCCCTGCAAAATTACTGCTGGCTTACGGCACGGAACAGCAAAAAGATTATTACCTGCCGCGTCTTGCAAGCGGCGAGGAAATCCCGGCCTTTGCCCTTACCGGCCCGCAAGCAGGCAGCGATGCAAGCGCCATGCCTGATACCGGCATTGTTTGCCGTGGCGCGTTTGAGGGCCGGGATAAGGTGCTGGGCATACGCCTTAACTGGGAAAAACGTTATATCACCCTGGGGCCGGTAGCTACCGTATTGGGTCTCGCATTCAAGCTCTACGATCCGGACAAGCTGATCGGAGACAAGGAAAATATCGGCATTACCGTTGCGCTGATACCCACAAATACCCCCGGCGTTTCCATTGGCAGACGCCATTTCCCCTTGGACTCGGCTTTTCAAAACGGCCCTAACTGGGGTAAAGACGTATTTATTCCTATGGACTGGATCATCGGCGGCGTTGCCCAAGCCGGCAATGGCTGGAAAATGCTCATGCAAAGCCTGGCCACGGGCAGGGCTATTTCATTGCCCGCTCTCAGTGTCGGCGCGGCTAAATTTACCTGCCGCAATACCGGCGCCTATGCCCGTATACGCAAGCAATTCAAACTGCCGATTGGCGAACTTGAAGGCATAGAAGAGCCGCTGTCCCGCATGGCGGGCGAAACCTATATCCTTAATGCCGCGCGCACAGTCACTACAGCGGCGTTGGATAGCGGTGAAAAACCTGCGGTTATTTCCGCCATCCTCAAATACGAACTGACTGAAAGAATGCGCCGGATAGTCAATGACGGCATGGATATTCACGGCGGGGCGGGTATTTGTATGGGGCCTAAAAATTACCTGGGCCGCTTATATCAGGTCATTCCCGTCAGCATTACCGTTGAAGGCGCCAATATCCTGACTCGCACCATGATGATTTTCGGCCAGGGCGCCATCCGCTGCCATCCTTACATTCAAAAAGAAATTGCAGCTATACAGCAAAACAATTTACCGGAGTTCGATAAAATCCTGTTCCGGCACCTTGGTTTTTTTATGCATAATATGGCCGCCAGTCTTTGGCTGGGATTAACCAATGCCCGTTTTCATGACGTTCCGGGAGATAAAGATACCCGGCGTTATTACCGGCAAATTGCCCGGCTCAGCGTCAATTTCGCCTTGCTTGCCGATTTCGCCATGTTAACGCTGGGCGGCACACTCAAACGCAGGGAAAGAATTTCAGGCCGGTTCGCCGATGCATTGAGCAATCTTTATCTATGCTCGTGCGTACTTAAATATTACCAGGATCAGGGCTGCCTTGAAGACGATGCGCCTTTGCTGCACTGGGCCTGCCGGCAGACTATTTACCGTGCTCAACAGTCCTTGCGGGCCATTTTCTGGAAACTCCCGTTGCGGCCGCTGGTCTGGTTATTGCGCACTCTTATCTTCCCCACCGGCAAACCGTATTCTCCGCCTAGCGACCGGCTGATTCACGAAACAGCCTCCCTGCTCCTGGCCGATATGCCGGTTCGTGACCGCCTTACCCACGGCATTTATATAAACAGCAAAGCCGATGATGCAACCGGCAGAATCGAAGTCGCTTTTAAAGCCGTATTGGCCGCCGCCCCGGGGGAAACTAAAATTCGCCATGCTCAAAAACAAAAGCTGTTGCCCAAGGGTGATGACTCAACAATAATTGCAGAAGCATTAACACAAAACATAATCACTCAACAGGAAGCAGATTTGATTGCCCACTCTGAACAGGCAAGACTGGCAGCAATTACGGTCGATGATTTCAGCCCGGAAGAGCTTTTGAGCAGCCGTCAGTAGAATCATAATATTTTTCAAACTCCAGTACCCTCTAAGCATTTGGTTGCTGCAGAAATGATAATTCCAAATAGTTTCTCTGCTATCGTAAACATCAGCAAAAATTTTTTCATTTTTTAAATTAAAGGCTTATAGTGTGAATGCAATTAATATTGCATATATTTTTTCAATCAATTCTGATTAAGATTAGGAGAATATTAATGCTAATTCAACTTATGACAACCAAATCTAAACATGCTCTGGCGGGATTTACGATAACTTTAATGTTGAGCTTTTCGAACGTTTCATTGGCAGCTCTCATAAACACGGGTAAGGGACTAATCTATGATAATGATTTGAACATAACCTGGACTCAAGATGCCAATTTGTTCAAGACAATGGCCGCGACCAATCCCAATCTGGTGAAGCAAATTATTGACAGTAATGGGGGAGTCATTCACGATACGCCCAATAGTGTAGATCCCTCTGGCACTTATAATCTTAAGGCTTCTGATTTCAATGCCACCACAGGAAGGCTCGACTGGTGGGCGGCGAAAGCGTATGTGGGCTATCTCAACCAGATTAACTACGACAATTATAACCACTGGCGTCTCCCGAATTCCGATGCTGTATTTGGTTTTCCGGACACGGGTAGCGAACTGGGGCATTTATACTATACCGAACTAAAAAATTCCTTTAACGCAGGTGGGGGTGGACCTGTAAATAAAGGACCGTTCTCGAACTTGGAATCATATGTGTATTGGACAGGTACAGAGTACAAACCAAATCCTCGCGCTGCTTGGTATTTCACCACCACAGCGGGAGCTTCGGGCTGTTGTGATATCTTTTACTATAAAGGAATTCAATTTTATGCAATTCCGGTAGGAAATGGCGATGTCTCAGCCGTACCTATCCCGGCTTCAATTTGGATGATGGGAGGTGCTTTGAGCGGCATGGTCAGCTATAGTTGGAGGAAACTACCAGCCTATAGCGCTGGGTAATTCTACAAGTTGGAACTCTTTTAGGTGCAGGGGCATCAACTCCTGCACTCTAATAGTCGCCAAAAGCGCATAAATCGCAAACTATATGATGTGTCTCCTTTTCCTTTCTTCATCTTATTCCTAGATACTTGAGTGATGCCGGGCTAAGAGCTATGCTAACCCGGTCCGCAGTGCTGCCTGCCAGCTTCTCCAGCTCTTTAGTCAAGACAATATAAGGCGCTAAATTAACCGGCAAGACATTATTAATTTCTTTATAGATATGCTCGTAGTGAGTGATTTTTAGTTTTTCAGCAGGTAATTCAAAATATTCAGCGCAGCTGAGTACCTTACTTGACAGAATATTCTTAATCATAATTTCTACCATACGTTTTATATCTTCCTGTAAATCAGCGGCTACTTTCCTCTCCCAATGGTCATGTACGGGCAATTGCGCCAATTGCTCGGTGATATTATCCAATCCAAGATAAGGCGTGATTTCATTAAACAGTTTCAGGATAGTTATAAAATCCCGCCCGGTTTCAGCAGACAGTGACACCAAAAGTGGAAAATCATTAAGGCTGGAAATTAAAACCATTTTTTGCGCCAGTTCATCCGGAAGGCCATCCTTACGGTATTGATCCATTTGCTCGCTTAAATGTCCGGCTTCAGTATTAAGATGCTCCTTAAAATAAGCTTCGTAGTCCTTTAGATACCGGTTATAGCAGTTGATTGTCCTGACATGGGGCTGAATGATTTTGCCATGCAATAAAGTCCAGCTACAGAAACTGTCCAGCATTTTTTCTATCTGCAGCAATAGTTGATATTGTTTTTCCGCCGCTATTTTATTATCAAGCGCATAAATTGCGTGCCTAAGATTATTGCCGTCCAAAACGCGGTCGAAGGTCAAATAACAGGTAACATGAGCCGGAGTATTTATGTTTTCACCAGTCAAGTCGGGAGCCAGAAAACCACACCCTGCCTGATTGATTATTTTATTGCTGACGATAGTGGCTTTAATTTCTTTGGCTAAAGGATGACCGGCAAGATGGTCTTTATAGGGTTTACTGATTTGCTCGGGAAAGTAGGCCTGCAAATAATAGTCCCAGTAATCTTCCTGCAATAGGCCGATACTCTCCTGTATTTGCTGGGTCAGGTACATTTTGCCGGAAGACATCAATACGGCAAGCTCAGGGCGGGTTATTGCCTGGCCGGGGCGTCCCAGTATTTCCTTGGCCGCAGGAAATGATTCAACAGCCCGGTCCAAAAAACCTACTGTTTCCAGGCGTTCGGCAATTTGCAAAAAATCCGCCGAATTACCTGAGGCGCGCCGCTGGTCTAGTGAGAGACACAGGCTCTGGGCATAATTATTGGCTAATACCAAACGGCAGACTTCCTGGGTCATGCTGATAAATAAGGGCTGGTAGTCAGTGATAATATTTTTCTTATGCAGGCCGGTCAGAAAAATCTTTAAATTAACTTCATGGTCGGAAGTATCGACGCCTGCCGAATTATCGACTGCATCGGTGTTAATCCGCCCTCCTAGCAAGCTGTATTCAATGCGCGCTTTTTGGGTAAAACCCAAGTTTGCGCCTTCACCCACAACACGGGCATTTAAATCCGCTGCATTTACTCGAACCGCATCATTGCTTCTATCACCCACCTCTTCATGTTTTTCAACAGTTGCTTTTACATAGGTGCCGATTCCGCCCAGCCATAATAATTCGACAGGGGCAGTCAGCAGGTATCGTATTAGCGATTCCCCATCCAGTGACTTGTAGCGTATCCCTAACCACTTTTTTAACTCGGGAGAAACCCGAATATCCTTGGCCGACCGGTGATAAATACCGCCGCCTTCGGAAATAAGCATCCGGTCATAATCATTCCAGCTGGAGCCGGGTAATTCAAACAGGCGCTTGCGTTCATTAAACGGCGCATCGTTATCAGGCGGATTCGGGTCAATAAAGATATGCTGGCCGCTAAAAGCGGCCAATAACCGGATATATGGCGATAACAGCATGCCATTGCCAAACACATCCCCATCCATGCTGCCGATACCGATGACCGTAAAAGCTTCGCTTTGTATGTCTTTGCCGGTCTCCCGAAAATGGCGTTTCACGCATTCCCAGGCGCCGCGTGCCGTAATACCCAGGGCTTTATGGTCATAACCCTTTGAACCGCCGCTGGCAAATGCATCATTGAGCCAGAAGCGATAGTCTTTTGAAACAGCATTGGCGATATCTGATAACTGGGCAGTGCCCTTATCAGCGGCTACTACCAAATACGGGTCAGGATCATCATACGTGACAAGACCTGGCACCGGCGCGACTTTTTCACCGATATAGTTATCGGTTAAATCCAGCAATCCCTGTATCAGCGTGATATAGGCTTTTCTTCCAGCCTCTTTGAAATCGATTTTAGAACCGTTCTTTTTTACTACAAAACCACCTTTAGCCCCGGTCGGTATAATCAGGGCATTTTTACTGATCTGGGTTTGCATGAGTCCCAGTATTTCCGTTCTGAAATCATCGGAACGATCCGACCAGCGTATCCCGCCGCGGGCAATTTTGCCGGCGCGCAAATGAATGCCTTCCATGCCGGCCGCATGCACGTAAATCTCATTTTGCGGCTTGGGAGCGGGCATATCGATAACTCCCAGACTGTTTATTTTAATAGCAATAAAATAATCCGGCAGACTGCAACGCTGATAAAAATTACTGCGCATCGTTGCGTCAATCAGGTTAAATAAAGTACGTAAAATCCGGTCGTTATTGATATCGGTAACTGATGCTATGTCTTCCAGCAATCGCAGGCGTAAGGGGGATAAAGCCTGTTCTTCCCTGATCATGGGATCATCCCAGTCCGGATTCGGCATGAAACGGGCTTCAAAGTAATCAGACAGGCCCAGCGCCACTTTTGGATTATTAATCAAGGCATGATCAACACTGCCCCTGGTAGTTCGATGAGCCAGTTGTAAATAATAATTTCGATAAGCCCTGAGCACATCAATCTGCTTCCAGTCCATCCCGGTCAAAACAAGCAATTTGTTGAGGGTATCATTTTCTACTTTTCCATCCAGTATCACTTGCATGGCTTCCAGCATCCGGCCTTTTAACTCTGTAAAAGAAGCACATTGTTTCTTGGCAGTGATAGTAAAGCTTTTAATAAATCGCATGCCTCCCCTAACAGCAATGGGAAACTGCACCTGATCCATCACTCTTAAATGCATATTTTCCAGAACCGGAATATATTCATCCAGGAAACGCTCCCGTTCACTGTAAAAATGCAAACGGTAAAAAGCTTCATGCCGGTAAGGTTTAAGCAGGCTGATACATTGGGTAGACGGCGATATTATTTTTTCAAGATTCAGAATATCTTTTATGGCGTAACGCGGGGAAATCAGCGTTTTATATTCGGCTGGGAAGGCCGCATAATATTTTTGCCATAACCGCTCTCCTTCCTGCTTGCCCAGAGCTCTTTCAATGAGCTGTTGGAATGAAATATCCCAAGGCCGGGCGAGCCTGTTCAATTGCCCGTCCAGCCTATAAACATTAATGGTGATTGCTTCTTTCTCAGGAATTAAAACCCATTGAAAACCGACATAATTGCCGCCGGGTATGATTTTTCGGCTTGTTTCCAACCGGCAGGACAATTCCCTGCTAAGGAAATCCTGCAAAACCCTTTCCAGTTCTTCTTTATAAAATGCCTGGGGCACAATAATGAGTGCTGAAATCCGGTCAGGACTGGTGCTGGTAAGAATTAATAACTTGATGCCTTTCGAACGGTGAAGATAGCGTTTCAATGACTGGGCAATTAATTGCAACTGAGCTTCATCGAACAGGAAAAATTCGATCTTGGGAAATAGATTGAATATTTCCTTTAGCTGGAAATATTCATGACTATTGCGGCTAACTTTAATTGAACCCAAGGTCTGGTTGATCTTTTTACCAAGCTCGGTAATATTTCCGGCAGCGCCATTTAATTCAACCTCATCAAATAAACCAATAAAACCATGTTCAATCCATGAGCCGCTTTCTTTTTGTTGCCGAAACCCGATATAAACAAGAGGCTGACTGCGGATAATCGGACTTATGACAGGAATGTTCTGAACAATAACAGTGGTTTGGCGGCTCAGGATTTTTTTAAGATTGGGCAATAAGCTTGCCTCATCAGAAGCACCCGGATCAATGTTGATAATAGCGTTCCTGATCAGGTTGCTATTTTCCTGGTCAGGCAGTTCTGATGAAACAGACTGGTATTCCATTAAAATGAATGCATCATTCTTAAGCCAGTCTATGTACGCTGAATATTTTGCCAGATTATCGGCTTGCTTCAGTTCATTCAGCTTGCCGTTAATCTCCAGCCGATTGTGGTCTATTTTTAATGCTGCGGCAATTGCCTGGGAAATTTCCTGAGTCAGTAAAGAGATTCCGCGTTCGTCAACAAACTCCAGACGACCAATAATCAACAGTTCGTTTTCTTTTGCCGACACATCGCTTTCAAGATAGACGATTTCGTGATTCTGCCGCCTGATACTTAAAACAGAATCCGCTAATAACTGAAACCGGATATTAAGCTTGCTTTGTAAAGCCAGGATGGTATCGACAATATAGGGTACATTTTGGCAATTCACCAATAATAACCGGCTATTGCCATAAAAGAGCGGTATGGTTTGTATGGCAACGGCTTCGGGTCTCTCTTCAATAAAGTCGAGAATTTTTACAATCAGGGTGGCCAGGAATGTGGCCGGAAAGGAAATTAAGTAACTGTCTGTTAATAAAAGAGATTCAGCCAGTTTTTTCAGGAACCGCCGCTTTTGAAGGTTTTCATGGGTATCAAGAAGAAAAGCTACCGTTGTATGTGTTTGCCTCTGACGAGTTTCCTTAACTTCATGTTCATCGGTAGTCAAAATGATTTTCAACGATCGGCCTCATATCCAGGTTTTTTATGATTTCCAAAACATTGCCCTCACCTTGACGGGTATAGGTAACTGAGTCCATTAATGTCCGGATAAAAAATATGCCCAGCCCGCCTTCTTGGGGCTGTTCAAGATCAGGTAAAGCCACCGTCTCCAGATTGAAACCCTGCCCGTGATCATATACCTTGATATTTATCTCATGCTCCTGAATATGAATCGATATTCTGACAGTGTCTTTAGGATTATTATAATGACCATGTTGAATAGCATTCGTGGTTGCTTCCGTTAATACCAGATTTAATTGATAAGCTAACGCCTCACGATCACCGGAAAAATCTTCCAGCTCCTTGGCCAAATGTTCCCCGATACTTCCGATCAACTTCAGGTATTTAGTCTGTGTCGGAATGATTACTTCTACCTGAATAAATGAATTACACATAAATAACCTCTAGGATTCATTTTCAAAAGCCTCATTTAAATCTGCATAAATTTCAAAAACGCGGTTTAAACGGGTTAACTCAAACATTGACAGCACCTGCGGCTTGCAACACGCTAACGCAAACTTGCCCGATTTAGCCACTGCATTCTTATAACCTGATAACAAGGCGCCCAAACCGGAGCTATCGATAAATCGCACCCGTTCCAGTTGCAGGATAATATTAATTTCACCCTCTTCTATCATACGCAGTATAGCTTCCTTTAACTCACCCGAATTATGCGCATCTATCCGCTCTTCTTTTATAAAGAGAACGCTATAGCCATTTAGTTTTTCAAGGTTCAGATTCATTGGTTTTTCTTAAGGTAAAATCATAAGTTCAAACAAATACAGCTATCCGAATCATAGCATCATACCTATTATTTTATAAATGCCATTTGTTGCTCCTGAATCTTTCGGATTTCAGCTTGGCATATAATTTAGTTTAGAAGATCCGGCAAGACTTATCTGCCTTCAACCTGATTTGAAACATTTCTTAGCGTTGAGGTCTAATTTTTGGTAAAAAGTTCCTTATTATTTTAAGACATGAATGGATAAATATTCGTTCCTTGCAGGTATGCCGGATTTATAGATAAAAATGACTCATGAAAAAAACCTCGCTACTTTACGGACAGCTATTAACCAGGCCTATTTAGCCGATGAAGATGAAATTACCGGCCGTTTATTAGCGGGTCTTGATATTTATGATTTCATTGCTATCGGCGATTGCGCCAAAACCCTGGTTAATGGTGTCAGGAAGAAATCAGGCCGACAGAACGTTATTGAAGCATTTCTGCAGGAATATCAGCTCAATTCCAAAGAAGGGATTGTGTTAATGGGAATTGCCGAAGCCTTGCTGCGTATTCCCGACAATGAGACACAAGACCTGTTGTTACAGGAAAAACTTACCCATGCAGACTGGCTAAGCCATCTGCAGCAAAGCGATTCGTTTCTGGTCAATTTATCCACCAGGGCGCTGCTATTTACCAGCCAATTTGAAGATCATATAATGTTATCCGGACAGCATTGGTTTCCGGTCTTTGATCAACTGTTAGCGCGACTGGGCGCGCCCTTAATCCGTACGGCTTTAAGGCAGGTCATGCAGCAACTGGCGCAGCAATTCGTTATCGCTGACTCCATTCGATCGGCGGTTGAACGCAGCAGGCAAAATCCGGCTTACCGCTATTCTTTTGATATGCTGGGTGAAGCCGCTTTAACCGCTGCCGATGCAGAACGTTATTATCAGTCTTATCTTGCAGCCATCGCGACACTGGCTGAACATGCAACTTCCGCCGATATTTATGCCAATCCGGGCATTTCAATTAAATTATCGGCATTGTGTCCGCGCTATGAGCCTTTACAACATAGCCGCGCAGTTAAGGACTTAACCGCCAGCTTGTTGAAGCTGGCGAATACGGCCCGCGCAGCCAATATTTCCCTCACGGTTGATGCAGAAGAATCCGAACGCCTGGACATGTCGCTGGAAATTTTTGCCTCGGTTTTCACACATCCCGATTTAAGTGACTGGTCCGGCTTGGGTCTGGCGGTGCAGGCTTATCAGAAAAGAGCCCTGCCGATTATTCACTGGCTGGCTAAATTAGCCGAGCTTCAAAAGAACAAAATCGCTCTTAGGCTGGTTAAAGGCGCCTACTGGGACAGTGAAATAAAACGGGCTCAGGAAAATGGACTGGCTAACTATCCGGTGTTTACCCATAAATCGGCGACCGATGTCTCTTATCTGGCTTGCGCACGCGTTATCCTGTCCCGGCCCGAGGCTTTTTATCCGCAGTTTGCCAGCCATAATGCCCATACCTTAGCGGCCCTGCAGCAATCAGGAAAACACCATCCGGGTTATGAATTCCAGCGTTTACATGGAATGGGGGAAGCGCTTTATGATGAAATCATTACCGGTCAAAACTGGCGCATCCCGTGCCGGATTTATGCGCCAGTCGGACGTTATCATGAATTATTGCCTTATTTGATCAGACGATTACTGGAAAATGGCGCCAATACGTCCTTTATTAATCAGATCAGTCAAGCCGATATCCCGCTTGAAGATTTGCTTTGCGATCCGGTAGAAATGGTAAAAACTTCTACCCAAAAATTACGCATTGTTTTACCCGGCAATTTATACGGTGAGCAACGGCTGAATTCCCAAGGGTTGAATTTAGCTGATCCCGAACTGTTACAACAACTGCAACGCAATCTGGATGCGCGGGAAGACAACTACTGGCAGGCCGCGCCTTTAATAAACGGAAAATCATATTCCGGCGAAGCTCAGGTTGTCATTAATCCGGGCGATAATCGCAACACAGTCGGCAGCGTGATTTATGCAGACAAAAAAGCGATTGAACAAGCCATAAATTGCGCCTCGCAAGCATTTAATGACTGGCGGCATTGTCCTGTAGGCACGCGTGCAGACTATTTGCAAAAAGCCGCCGATTTGTTTGAGAAACACCGTTTGGATTTGGTTTCACTGTGCATTAGAGAAGGCGGACGCACGATAAAAGATGCGTTGGCGGAAGTCAGGGAAGCTGTTGATTATTGCCGCTATTATGCGCAATCCGCGCTCGAATTATTCAGCACACCTTTAAAACTGCCCGGCCCTACCGGTGAAGAAAACTGCCTCTACCACTATGGCAGAGGCGTCTACGCCTGTATCAGCCCGTGGAATTTCCCCATCGCGATTTTTACCGGCCAGATTGCGGCAGCCCTCGCCGCCGGCAATACGGTTATCGCAAAACCCGCCAGTCAAACCTCGTTAACCGCCATGCGCTGCATACAGCTATTGCATCAGGCGGGCATATCCGAAGCCGTCTTACAGTTTTTACCGGCAAGCGGCGAAATAACCGGGCAACAATTATTGCCTGACCCCGCAATTGCGGGTATTGCCTTGACAGGTTCCACGAAAACCGCGCAATTCATTAACCGGCAACTGGCGCAATCTCATCATGATTTAATACCGCTGCTTGCTGAAACCGGCGGTCAGAATGTCATGATTGCCGATAGCTCCGCTTTGCCGGAACAACTGGTGCAGGATGCCGTCGTCTCGGCTTTTAACAGCGCGGGCCAGCGGTGTTCCGCGTTGCGGGTTTTATTCGTGCAACAGGAAATCGCTGATAAAGTCATAGCCATGCTGGTGGGAGCCATGCAGGAATTAAGCATAGGCAATCCCGGGATGTATGCAACTGATATCGGCCCGGTTATCGATCATGCCGCGCTTGTACCGTTAACCGCTCATCTGAAGACCATGCAGCACCAGGCGCGGCTGCTTTATCAATTGCCGTTAAATGAAAGCCTGCAATACGGCAGTTTTTTCCCACCCAGTCTGCTGGAAATAAACGCGCTATCACAACTCAAGGAGGAAGTCTTTGGGCCAATACTGCATGTAATCCGCTTCCGGGCGGCTGATCTGGATCAGGTGATTGCTGCAATTAATGCAACCGGTTACGGCTTAACCTTAGGCATACACAGCCGTATTGAAGCAAACATACAGACTATCCGCATGGGCGTTAAAGTCGGCAATATTTACATTAACAGGAATATGATCGGCGCTGTCGTGGGTGTGCAGCCCTTTGGCGGCATGGGGCTTTCCGGCACCGGTCCCAAAGCCGGCGGCCCGAATTATCTGCGCCATTTTGCCATTGAGCAGACAGTGACCACCAATACCGCAGCTATTGGCGGCAATGCCTCTTTACTGGCTGAAAATCTGCGCTAAGGTTGGGACTTCTGATTACTGTCAGTTTTCGTTATTATTGCAGCTTTATCTTTGAGCATACTATAAAACCCGGCGTAGCATAAAGCCGCACGAACTTTAATCTGTAAAGAGGTGTGATCGTCATGTTAGAAAATCAATCGTCCCCGGCTTTTTCCTGCCGCAAAAGCATCCAGTATCTTATTGCCATCATCATTACCCTGATAGTGGCTGAGCTATTGGAGAGCATTCCCTTATTTTCCCATACGTTTTTATTCAGGGGATTAACATCGGCTGAACTCATCAATTTTGCGGCAAAAATTATTGTTTTGGCGCTGTTTTTTGTTTTTACTCAATATGCCATTAACTCATTGAAAGGCAGCGGCAGCGGAGTAGCTTTTATTCAGGGCCTTGCCCTGCCGGTAGCCGCGCTGATAATCGTCATAGTCGCCCACGAAAGCGTCGAACAAATACTGTCGCCATTCCTCAGATCCACCGGCAGGGCAATATTAACCCTTATTTCCTCTTTCGTTGTGTTAGCTGCTGGTATATGGGTAATCCTTGCCGGATATCAATATTCAACCCGGCTTTTTGATTGGTTCATCGCTCTTCGCCAGAAAATTCGCCCGCAATATCCGGATAACCACATGGGAAAAACCTGTCCAGCCTGTGCGGCTCATGTCGATAATGCGGAAAAATACTGTCCGGCTTGCGGCAATGAACTGGACATCAGGCAATGTAAAAACCGTCATGCGGAAATGACGCCATCGGCGAATTTTTGCGGCCAATGCGGACAGCCAAAAGAAAGCAGTTAAACTGACTATGGTTTGGTGTGCTTAGCGATTTCATGTAGGGTGACAGGTTAAGCCGTTTTTGGGGTGTTTAGCGGTCACCTGTAGGTTGGGCCGTTCGTGGTGAGCCCTTCGATTGCACTCAGGAGAGCCCTGTCGAACCATGCACGGCTTAACCGATCATCTTTCGACAGCGCTCAGGACGAACGGTCAAGCCTGTGCTGGAACTTAAGCCGATTTTTTAATTGCAGCCATGTTTTAGCCATTAACAATATTATTCCCGTGTACGTTATAATCCAAAAATCCACTGGATTGCTCCGGCCCATTAAACTGCATACCTACTAAAACCGTATCATTAATAAAAGGATCTCGCATGACGCTGCAAATATTTCGCACCAAACACATTACTTCGGATATTGATATCGATCATGGCCTCAAGCGTTGTCTGTCTGCATGGGATCTGGCGTTTCTGGGCATTGGCGCCATTATAGGCACGGGTATTTTTGTGTTGACCGGAATTGCGGCTGCGACTCAATCAGGACCTGCCGTCGTGCTGTCGTTTGTCATAGCCGGATTTGCCTGTACCTTCGCCGCGCTATCCTATGCGGAACTGGCTTCGTCCGTCGGCGGATGCGGCAGTGCTTATGGCTACAGCTACGCCGCTTTCGGTGAAATGTTTGCCTGGATTATCGGCTGGGACTTACTGCTGGAATACGGAATTTCAGTAGCCGCGGTAGCTAACGGCTGGTCCGGCTATTTCAATAATGCCCTGACAGCCATCGGCATACCGTTACCGGAGGCGCTGACCAAGGCGCCTAAACTCGGCGGGCTTATCAATCTCCCTGCCTCAGCCATCATCCTGGTACTGATGGCGCTGTTGATTATAGGTGTAAAACAGAGCGCTAAAGCCAACAATGCCATGGTATTCGTTAAATTGGTTACCATCGCCCTGTTTATCGCCATTGCTGTGTTCAATGTTAACCCGGATAACTGGCATCCTTTCATGCCGTTCGGCTGGTTTCAGTCGCTGCCTGACGGCAAAACCAGCGGCGTTCTTGCGGGCGCATCGATTGTGTTTTTTGCCTATGTCGGTTTCGACGCCGTCTCCACGGCTGCGGAAGAAGCGGAAAATCCACAGCGCGACCTGCCGTTCGGCATCGTCACCTCGCTCGCCTTTTGCACGGTTATTTATATTATCGTATCCGGCCTGCTTACAGGAGTCGTGCCTTATACCGACCTCAACGTTTCGTCGCCCGTTGCCCATGCCCTGAAAATGATTGGTTTTACCGGCGCATCGGCATTGATCTCAACAGGCGTCATTGCCGGTCTTACTACCGTAATGCTGGTGCTTTATTACGCCCTGACACGCATCATCTTCGCCATGTCGCGCGATGGCTTGCTGTCATCTTTCTTTAGCGAGGTTAATCCTCAAACAAAAACGCCGGTCCGCGTCATCGTGTTATGCGGCGTTATCATGGCGCTTATCGCAGGCTTCATGCCGCTAGGGGACTTGGCGGAACTGGTCAATATCGGCACGTTAGCAGCATTCGTGCTGGTATGCCTTGGGGTTATCGTACTTCGCATAACCAAACCGGAAATGGCCCGGCCATTCCGCACGCCGTTCAGCCCATTATTTCCTGTGCTCGGCATGCTCTCGTGCGGGGCTCTCATGGCATTTTTGCCTTCGCTCACCTGGCTGAGGTTCATCGTCTGGCTGATCATAGGACTGATTGTGTA
The DNA here is from genome assembly GCA_028716975.1 of Methylobacter sp. GTDB lineage: Bacteria > Pseudomonadota > Gammaproteobacteria > Methylococcales > Methylomonadaceae > Methylobacter_B. The sequence continues at coordinate 35,921 of JAQUOU010000014.1, forward strand.
TTTTGTTTATTCGGTACATCACAGCAAGCTGGCAAAGCTGAATGAACTCGCGTAAGCCCTTTGTTTTTAATTAAAAACTAACAAAATAGTTTAACCATACACCCAAAAAATTATAAGATGCAAAGCCTTAAGAATTTGGTTAAAAACAACTTCCCGAAATCACTATTTTCGCTCGTCAAGCCGTTCGTGCTGAGCTTGTTGAAGCATGATCGGCTTGAAGAAGTTTTTCCGCCCATCCTTCGACAAGGCTCTCCTGAGTTTACCGAAGGGCTCAGGGCGAACGGAAAAATTTCATCCGCTCAATATCGGGAAATTATTGCTGACCATATCCTAAGTTAAACGGCAAGCCTGGCAACAGCCAAGCTCGCTTCTACCACCCCATAAAAATAACAATAACACCCGAGGATATCATGGCTCAATCACATCACACACTTTTGGTCGTCGGCGGCGGCGCGGCCGGCGTATCGATCGCCAATAACATGCGCCGGCAGAACGCCGGCATTAATATCGCTATCATTGAACCTTCCGAAAAGCATTATTACCAGCCGGGGTTTACTATTGTCGGCGGCGGCGCTTATACCTTAAAACAAACCCTGCGCAATGAGGCTGATTTAATCCACTCCAGCGTCACCTGGATTAAGGACTTTGCCGAAATCTTCCAGCCCGAGGCCAACACCGTCACCTTACGCTCCGGCGACACGGTCGGTTACGACTACCTGGTGGTGTGCCCAGGCCTGCAACTGGATTGGGATAAAATCGCCGGCTTAAAAGAAACGCTGGGTAAAAATAACGTGTGCAGTAATTATTCACCGGATACAGTGGAATATACCTGGGACTGTATCAAAACAATCCAGTCCGGCACCGCCTTATTCACGCAACCGCCCATGCCTATCAAATGTGCCGGAGCGCCGCAGAAAATAATGTACCTGGCAGCCGACCGCTTCCGTAAGAAAGGCATTCTCGATAAGCTTACTATTGAATTCTTTAATGCCGGGCCCGCCATGTTTGGCGTGCCTTTTTTCGCCAAAGCATTAACCAAGGTGGTGGCCCACTATGGCATTAAAACAGCTTTTAACCACAACTTGGTGGCAATCGACGGCGCGGAGAAAACTGCCACCTTTGAAACCACAGACAGCGAAGGCAATAAACAGCAAGTCATCAGGCCATTCGATATGATTCATGTCACGCCCCCGCAAAGCGCCCCGGATTTTATTAAAAAAAGTCCGCTGGCGAATGCGGCCGGGTGGGTGGATGTGCATCCCAATACCCTGCAACATAATAAATACCGCAATATTTTCGGCCTGGGCGATGCCGGTTCCACACCCAATGCCAAAACCGCCGCAGCCGTACGTAAACAGGTGCCCATCGTGGTTGATAATATTCTTCACCTGATGACCAGCAAAGCTCTGGAAGAGAAATATGACGGCTATGGCTCATGCCCGTTAACCACATCCTTGAACACCGTCATGCTGGCTGAGTTTTCCTACGATTGTAAAGTCACGCCGTCATTCCCATTCCTGGATCCGAGAAAAAACCGCTGGCTCTGGTGGTGGGGTAAAACCACCGGCTTTCCCTGGCTATACTGGCACATCATGCTCAAAGGCTACCGCATCGATATACCGCATAAGGAAAGCTATGCGAAAGAATTCATGACCGGAGACTAAGTCAATCCCGTTCCCCAAGGCGCCACCCTGCGCCTTGGACGAGCCAATTATTTTTTCAAGCCAAACCAAGGAATAATTCGACACCAACCGTTCGCGCTGAGCTTGTCGAAGTGAGGCTGGCTAAGGACGTGACCAGAGATTCCCTGAATAGAGGTATTTAATCCTCAGCTTAATCTGCCTGCTTCGACCTCAGGCAAGACTTTAACGCCCGTCAGTAACGCCGGGTCATGATTTCCAAATTTTATATCTTAAACTGTATAAAATAGGTTTCTCAATCATCACCTGAGTCCCTTAAGATATTCTGGAAATCATGAATTTAAGTCAAATTGAATTACTCCGTGTTCTGCAGGAAACTAATTTCAGCCTTTCAAAAGCGGCCGAAAAAATGCATATTGTGCAATCGGCTGTCAGTCGGCAACTTCAGCTTTTTGAGAGTGAATTGGGGTCCCCTTTATTTGAACGCAAGGGTAAAAAACTGATAGGCATGACCCCCTTGGGAAATCGTATCATGGAGGAAGTTTCAACGATCAATATGGCGAAAAAAAATATTCTGGCGCTGGCATCCGATTATCTGGACAGTAATAAAGGCATTATCCATATCGCTACCACCCATACGCAGGCAAAATATTTTTTACCAAAACCTATCCGCCGGTTCAGGGAAAAATATCCGGGTGTCAGAATTTATATGATCCAAGCCTCGCCAGAGCAACTTATTGATCAACTGCATCAGCATAAGGCGGACATTGCTATCTGCACAGAGAAAGTCGATGAAGATTCTGACTTGGTTATAAAACACTGCTATGAATGGAACCATGCGGCGGTCGTGCCTCTTAATCATCCATTGAGCGTTGGGGATATTTCTCTTGAGCGCCTGGCGGCATTTCCCATTCTCACTTACAGCTTTGGTTACACTGGACGGTCGAATATCGAGAGTGCTTATAAAAATACCTCACTGGAACTGGATATTACCTTGGCGGCAGCCGATACCGATGTCATCAAAACCTATGTTCGCCTGGGATTGGGAGTGGGTATTATCGCGGGTATGGCTTACAATGCATTGACCGATCCTGATTTGATAGCCAGGGATTTGTCTCATCTTATTCCCAGCTCAATCACTAAAATTGCCTATTTAAAACACAATTACCTGCCGTTATACAGCGAGCACTTCATTGATGAGCTATTGGTTGCCGCCAACGAATTCGATTGCGATCTTTAATCATGGAATCGGCAGTTCAACCACGGAAAACACGAACGACAAGAAGAGTTACAGCATTAACAGCACTGCGGTAAAGACTCATATTGCAGAACTATGCTGTACGAATTATTTTCCGTCGAGTTCTTCCTGAACTTCGAGGACCTTAAGAACAGTAACCTGCGGTTTATCCGGACTGGCGGATTCATCACACCTGAGGCGGAAGTTGTCGCAGCCAACCAAAGCTTTGGCCTGGATTTCATCGATTAAGAAAACGCTTTTGTCAGGTTTAAATATCCCATAAACAGATACAGCTATCTAATAATGTCGTTTATTGATAAGGGTGTTTTAATTTAATCTTATTCTTACAGTAGCGAAAAAGTTATTCTAAGGCAACAAAATAGGCCGTTACCTTTATATCAGCAGAGCATGATGAGTAGAGTTTATAACTTTAGCTCCGGCCCGGCGACGGAGCTCGAATTGGTTTTGAATAAAGCACCGTGCGTTAATCGCATTCACGCAAGAATTTGAACGAAAACAAGGATAAACAGATGTTTAAAATTTTGACCTATAACAATATATCTCCGGCTGGGCTGGAGAGACTTCCAGGCAAGCAATACGATATTTCATCAGATATCGATAACCCCGATGCTATTCTGCTGCGTTCTTTCAACCTGCACGGCCAGCCGATTCCTGAATCGCTTAAAGTTGTCGGCCGCGCCGGAGCAGGCGTCAATAATATTCCCGTTGAAGAGTATACGAAGCGCGGCATTCCGGTATTTAATGCGCCGGGTGCCAACTCAAACGCTGTGGCGGAACTTGCTATCGCGGGAATGCTACTGGCTGCCAGAAACATTCCTGCAGCGATAAAATTTGTTAATAGACTGGAAGGGGATGATGAAAGTATCAATGGACAAATAGAGAAGAACAAGAAAAATTTTGCCGGTTTTGAGATCTCCGGTAAAACCCTGGGTGTGCTGGGATTAGGCGCAATCGGGGTAAAAGTAGCCAATTATGCCGATGCCCTGGGTTTAAAAGTAATCGGTTTTGATCCCTTTATGTCCCTGCAGAGCGCCTGGAAACTGACTTCATCCGCAGTGCCCGCTACCAGCATAGAAGATTTGGTTGCTCGTGCGGATTTCATCAGCCTGCATATTCCGCTGAATGACAAAACCCGGAATTTATTCAATAAAGACCACATAGACCGCATAAAGAAAGGCTCGACACTACTCAACTTTTCCCGCGCGGGTGTGGTTGATGAAGCGGCTGTCCTGGCGGCTTTGGACTCCGGCAATCTGCATGCTTATGTCTGCGATTTCCCAACACCGGCCTTGCTGGAACACCCGCGTGCTATTGTGCTGCCTCACCTGGGAGCCTCTACGGAAGAAGCCGAGGACAATTGCGCCGCAATGGTGGCCGATCAGGTGCGGGAGTTTCTGGAACACGGCACTATATGTAATTCGGTAAACTTCCCGGAAATCGTTGTTCCCCGCAACGGGGAGAGTGCGCGCCTGGGCATCGCTAACCAAAATGTTCCGGGCGTAGTCGGCCGGATTTCATCCGCTTTGGGTGAGGCAGGGGTCAATATAGTGGATCTCTTGAATAAATCGCGCGGCGATTATGCATATACGCTGATAGACATTAATGCCACCCTCCCCCCCGACATATTGGAGCGCATCCGCTCTATGGATGGCGTATTGTCTGTCCGCACAATTTAACCTTCTCACACCATTCGACCGTTAATTCCGAACGATGAAATTCGGCTGCATAGCTCAGGGCTTAAGCAAATCAATCAGGTAATATGAAATCGAGTGAATTAGCAGATAGATAGACGGATTTACCCACTTGACAAAACATAACGCGTTAAAGTACCTTAAACAAAAATTGCAAGCTGACCGGACAACCGGAAGCCCGTGAGCCCGGCAGGGCCACGGGCTTTTTTTGGGCCAAAATTTGGCCACAGCAATCCGATTAGTGTCAATATTACAGGAAATTATTTATGTCACATTGGTATGAAGACAATTCTCACTCCATAGGAAGAACGCCCCTGGTGCGGCTTAACCGCATTACCGATGGCGCGCCAGCCACCGTATTGGCGAAAATAGAAGGGCGCAATCCGGCTTATTCGGTTAAATGCCGGATTGGCGCCGCGATGATCTGGGATGCAGAACAACGCGGATTGCTCGGTCCCGGCAAGGAAATTGTTGAGCCCACCAGCGGCAATACCGGCATTGCCCTGGCCTTTGTCGCGGCAGCGCGCGGTCTTCCATTAACATTGACCATGCCGGAAACCATGAGCCTGGAACGCCGTAAGTTGCTGATTGCCTACGGCGCCAAACTGGTGTTGACGGAAGGCGCCAAGGGCATGAGCGGCGCGATTGCGAAAGCCGAAGAAATTGCCGCGTCCGATCCCGAGCGGTATGTATTGCTGCAACAGTTTAAAAATCCTGCCAACCCGGCGATTCACGAGCAGACCACCGGGCCGGAAATATGGAACGATACGGATGGCGCTATTGATATTTTCGTCTCCGGCGTCGGCACAGGCGGAACGATTACGGGTGTTTCCCGTTATATCAAGTTGACTCAAGGCAAATCCATAGTTTCGATTGCCGTTGAGCCCACCGCCAGCCCAGTACTCACCCAGCACCGTACCGGTGAGCCGTTAAAGCCCGGACCTCATAAAATTCAAGGCATCGGCGCAGGATTTGTCCCAGATGTGCTCGATCTCGCATTGGTTGATGAAGTCGAGCAGGTCTCGAACGAAGAAGCTATTGATTATGCCCGGCGTCTTGCCCTGGAAGAAGGCATATTGTCCGGTATTTCCTGCGGCGCAGCCGTCGCTGTAGCTGTGCGCGTTGCCAAGCGTGCTGAAAATGCAGGTAAAACCATCGTAGTTGTATTGCCGGATTCCGGTGAGCGCTACTTAAGCTCACCTTTGTTCGAAGGTATTTTCGACGCGAAAGGTTTTGCGGGATGAATGATACTGCTCCTGTAAACGGTAACTATGATTGGGGTATCGATGCGCTCGTTGCGAAATTGCGCGATCTGCGCGTGCAATCCCTGGAAACCCGAAGCCGGCGCGATAAACCGCCCAAACTGCCGTCACGAAAAGAGCTGCAGGAAATATTGGACGGCCTTGGCTCCGTATTGTTTCCAAATCGGCTGGGGCTGCCCGACCTGAATGACGAAGGCATCGATTACTTTGTGGGTCATACCCTTGAAACCTTGCTGCGCGAGCTTTACCGGCAAATCCGCCGCGAACTCCAGTTTATTTCCGGACATCAAGGTTTCAATAACGCCGCTCATGAGCAAGCCATTGACATTGCCCGCCAGTTCGCCGCCCAACTGCCCACTATAAGGAAGTTACTCGATACCGATATTCAAGCCGCATTCGAAGGCGATCCTGCGGCAAGAACTCCTGATGAGGTACTGGTTTGTTACCCAGGCATTACCGCCATTATCCATCATCGGGTTGCGCATATTCTTTATCAATCAGGCGCGCCGCTGGTCGCTCGCATGATCTCCGAGATTGCCCATTCCGCAACGGGAATTGATATTCATCCCGGCGCGCAAATTGGCGAAAGTTTTTTTATCGATCATGGCACAGGCGTGGTTATTGGCGAAACATCTGTGATTGGGCGGCATGTCCGTTTATATCAGGCCGTCACTCTAGGCGCCAAAAGTTTCCAGAAAGGCGATAACGGCATTCTCGTCAAAGGTAATCTGCGACATCCTATCGTTGAGGATAATGTCGTTATTTATGCAGGCGCGACTATTTTAGGCCGCATCACCATCGGCCACGGCTCCACTATCGGCGGCAATGTCTGGCTTACCCACAGCGTACCGCCTAACAGCAATATCACCCAGGCGCATGTACGCAGCGAATTGTTCGACGGAGGCGCCGGGATATAGCAACGTGACTATTCATCCCATAATTACATCATCGTCATGCCCCGCACGTCATTCCGGCGTCCAGATATATTCATGCGCGATTACAGATTACCACCTCAAGTTCCTATAAGGAGCTTTGTAAATTATAAATTATGGCCATGCGCCAGAAGGTTATTGATTCGGCCCGATTATGTTTGAAACCGTTCGGACTGAGCCCTTCGGCCATGCTCAGGAGAGCCGAAGGGCTCAAGGCGAACGGAATTAATACTTCATAGGGTCGGATCAATAAATTGTTTCATCGCAAATAGTAACAAAGGTACAAAGACTGGAAGATTCAAGCATATCGAAAGACAATGAGATAGTAGCTCCAACTTCTTAATACCGGAAGAGTGATCGTCCGGAGTATCAGTTTCCAATCTGGAGATTGGAAATAAATTAATTCTAAACACCCAATCTAATAGGAAAAAAACAATGTCCGATATCCATGAAGGCCAATCACATACCGCGTTAGGCGACGTCGCCGCACGCACCCTAGCCAATGCAACTAAAAGTGCTCCCATGCTATCAACCATCACTCCACGGTGGCTGGTTCATCTGTTGCATTGGAAACCCCTTGAGGCTGGTATTTACCGCGTTAACAAAGTCAAGAATGAAACCGATCTGCTGGTTGATTGTTCCAGTCTCGATGAAAAAGAGTTGCCGCAAACGTTTGCCGATTACGTAGAATGGGGCCGTGAGTACCGCTTGAACGCCGTCAATACAGTGCTTGACGTGCATACCCGCATTGCTGATTTATATAGCAGCCCCCACAATCAAATCCATGAACAGCTGCGTTTGACCATTGAAACCATTAAAGAGCGCCAGGAAAGCGAGCTGGTTAATAATGCCGAATACGGCTTGCTCAATAATGTTGCGCCATCGCAGAAAGTGCAACCGCGTCTTGATGGCACCGGCGCACCCACGCCCGATGACTTGGATGAACTGATTTCCCGCGTTTGGAAAGAACCCGGTTTTTTCCTGGCTCACCCACAAGCCATAGCAGCGTTCGGACGTGAGTGTACCTACCGTGGCGTACCACCCGCTATTGTCACCCTGTTCGGTTCGCAGTTTTTGACCTGGCGCGGACTGCCTATAATTCCAACTGACAAGCTCAGGGTTACCAATGGTAAAACCAATATTTTGCTGCTGCGCACTGGCGAAAGCCGTCAAGGTGTGATCGGTCTTTATCAACCTAATCTGACCGGCGAACTGAGCATGGGCCTTTCAGTCCGTTTCATGGGCATCAATCACAAAGCGATCGCCTCTTACCTCATCTCGCTGTATTGCTCGCTGGCGGTGCTGACTGATGATGCGCTCGGAGTGCTCGAGAACGTTGATGTGAGCAAATACCATGAATACAAGTGAATTTGATAAAGTCGATCCAACGCAACAAGGTTTTACGGAAAATTCAGGATACACTGCATCGCTGCCCGATATAGATCAACTCACCAAGCTTGCTAATGAACTGTTTACGGCTTTGCCCTGCGATGGTTCGAGGCTGGGCATTGCCTCATCGCCAGTACCGGGCGGATTGTCTTCAGCGGTGGCCGGCCTTGATAAATCAGGTGCAACAGGTATTTCATCGCAAGCTTTTGGCCTGCCCGGGGAGGCGGAATTGCGCCAGTTGTTCGCGCCGCGACAGCCGTCTTTTGAGAGCGTTCCTGACAGTATCGATACCGGGCCGGTTTTCGGTAATCCACCTTCTGCTGCTCCATACGGTTTGACACCGCCTGTGGCAAGTCTGGACAAGGCGGTGCTGGCAGGTATTTTGCCGCACGACTTTGGACTGCCTGGAGAAGCTGAATTGCATAAGCTGCTGGTTACGCGACCGCCTTCCGGAAGCCGTATTCCCGGAAGTAATGATGCCGGATCAATGCCTGCCGACCTGTCTTCGGTGGCGGCACATGAATTGACTGCTGAATCGCTGGCAGATAGTAGCAAATCCTTGGAAGCGGAGTCTTCACTGCAGGTTTTTGAGGCGGAATTGCAAAAATTTTTCGCAGCAAGCACATCGGCTACTGAAAGAGTCCCGAAAAATGTGGAGGGCATTTCGATTCCCGGCATTCCCACTTCAGCGGGAATGCCCGGCTTAGCCGGTTCCCTGGCAGAAATTGACGCCTCATTGATAGCGGGTCTTTCACCCGAGGTCTATGGTCTGCCGGGCGAAGCGGAATTGCAAAAGCTTTTTGCGGCGTTTTCTGTTCCTTCCGGAAGTAGTCCGGCAAGCGTCGGATCGGGTTCATCATTTTATTTTCTTGATGACACAAAAACCGGTGGCTTTAATGCGCAAGCGCCGGCTCTAAGCTCGGCTCATCCGCCTTTTGATGTCCACGCTGTGCGCCGTGATTTTCCGATTCTGGAAGAACGTATTAACGGCTACCCGTTAGCCTGGTTTGATAATGCGGCGACGACACAAAAACCGCAGGTAGTGATTGACCGGGTTTCGTATTTCTATGAGCACGAGAATTCCAACATTCATCGTGCGGCGCATGAACTGGCGGCCCGATCTACAGATGCCTATGAAAAAGCACGCAGCACAGTCGCGCGCTTTATTAATGCGCCTTCCGCCAAGGACGTCATCTTCGTGCGCGGTACAACAGAGGGCATCAATCTGGTTGCGCAAAGCTGGGGGCGTCAAAATCTGGTTGCGGGAGATGAAATCGTCATCACTTGGCTGGAGCATCATGCCAATATTGTACCGTGGCAGCAACTGACTGAAGCTACGGGAGCGAAATTACGCGTAGCGCCTGTTGATGACAGCGGTCAGGTATTGCTGGGCGAATATCAAAAACTGCTGAACTCACGTACTAAGCTGGTAGCATTCACCCAGGTTTCGAATGCGCTGGGTACCATCACACCCGCGCAGGGAATGATCGACATGGCGCATGGCGTAGGCGCGCGGGTCTTGCTGGATGGCGCGCAATCAATTTCGCACCTGCCGGTCGATGTACAGCAGCTTGACTGTGACTGGTTTATTTTTTCCGGGCACAAGGTATTCGCTCCAACCGGCATCGGTGCGGTTTATGGCAAGGCTGAAGTGCTCGAAGCCATGCCGCCGTGGCAAGGCGGCGGCAATATGATTGATGATGTCACGTTTGAAAAAACCACTTATCAACCTGCACCTGCACGCTTTGAAGCGGGGACCGGGAATATTGCGGATGCGGTAGGATTAGGGACAGCGCTTGAATACCTGGCAAAAATTGGTATCGTTAATGTCGCCCGTTACGAGCATGAACTTTTGCTTTATGGAATGGAAGCTCTCAGGCGCATACCCGGCTTGCGCCTGATCGGCACCGCCCCGGAAAAAACCAGCGTGCTATCGTTTGTGCTGGCAGGGCATGATACTTTGGATATTGGCGCTGCATTAAATCGCGCAGGAATTGCGGTACGTGCCGGACACCATTGCGCTCAACCCATCCTGCGGCGTTTCGGAGTGGAAAGCACTGTCCGTCCTTCACTGGCGTTCTACAATACTTACGAGGAAATTGACCGGCTGGCTGAGGTCGTACGGCGTATTCAAAGCGGCCGGGAAATTCTTCCCCATTGATCAATCATTTCGCTCCTGTCACGGCAGTCGCCGTGGCAGGAATCAGGCCGGCTTTCTTTCTTTTTTGAACAGAATTTTTATGATTGAATCGCCCCGGAAACACCCAGGACTCGATTGCTTGAGTCAAGCGGTCTTAACTGACTCTTCAATTTTCACATAATAATTCGTTTCATATTCAGCTAGCAAGACATTCCCGATTGATGTCAGCAACTGGCGATGATTAAACCAATCCACCCATTCTAACGCGGCCTATTGATAGAAAGGTCATTGGCTTCCCTTCAACCGCTCAACGGATCGATAAGTACTGGCTGCCCCGGTCGCTATGATGGGTAAGATCTTCCGTTTCGATGCGCTGGCGTGCCCAGAGTGCTTGTTCCACGGCATCATGACTAAACCCGTCTGCACGGAACGGCTGACCTGCCAGACCACGATATAACAGGCAAAGACGTCGATGATAAAAGCAACAGTGACAAAGCCGGCCCAAGTGGCCACAAAAGTGATATTGGCTACCCACAGTTGATTTGGCCGGATGGCGGTAACCTGCCGGTTGACCAAATCCAACGGCCGCTGCTGGGCTCCGTCGCTGATTGTCGTTCTCCGCTTCGCGCCGCATCTACCTCGCGGTAGGCCCAGTCGTTTCATCAGCCGCTCTACCGTACGGTGGGCCACTTCAATGCCTTCCCGGTTCAACTGCCGCCAAATTTTACGGGCACCGTACACCCTGAAATTGACTTCATAAATTCGCGGTTCTCCCGTTCCAACTCCTTGAGACGGGCTGGTTCCGAACTCGTTAATCCCTCTTGCTTGCCTTGGTTAATTTCTGACGGCCTTACCCATTTACGTAAGGTTTCTGCACTACAGCCTAGTTTGCTTGCACAGGTCAGACCGGTGCTTTCAAAACCCGATGTTTTCAATGGTTCCCTATAAAACCTTCTTCGTGATAGAGGTGAAAGTGCGCGGATAGATTCATCAGGGGTCCTGCGGTACAAAAACCTCTATAAAGGGACCGAATAGTTGACTGCAATCTTGATCTCTGTTGATGGCATTAATAGCCTTGCAATAAGCGAGGAGCCCTTATATGAAAACACAGGCGCTATCGCTTCTGGGAACTACTCGAGGCCTGTCTCGCAACGATAGAAAAACAAGTTGAAAACCAGTATTTTAATTGATTATTTGAAACATGATAGTTTTTGCTTTCAAAAAGATATCGCCGATCGATAAAAAAATATTATCGGCAAGCTGCAACAGATTACTTAAAAAACTGACCGGGTAAATGCTCTTTAGATTTATAAAAGCGAATAATTTAAAATCGCCAGCCGATATGGCTTCAGACTATACTACACGCTGCAAACAGGCATTTGTTCCTCTACTTCCACCTAGTCGTGAGTAATTTTCGTTTGACATATAAAACTGCAAAGCTATTAGATTTTGCTAGAGAGTTCTCGAAATATTCTGTAAAAATTCATTATTCTTTTTAAAACGGATAAAATGGAATTATGTGGCTAACGAGACGCGTGTAATGACTGACGAAAGCATGGAAGATATAGAACGCATTAAGAAAGCAGCCCGATCAATTCTGAAACATGAAATTAAACAGCTTCAACTTGTGCCCTCTGTCGCTATTAAATTGTTAAAGCTAACTAACGACGACAACACTAAAATTGAAGACTTATCTAGAATAATAGCAACAGAACCGACTTTGGCAGCAAAAGTTCTTAGAAATGTTAATTCCGCTGCTTATGCCCTGCCTAATAAAATAACCTCCATTAATCGTGCGGTTAATATACTCGGATTTTCTGCCGTCCGGCAAATTGCCTTGGCTCTATTGCTTCATAACAAAATGATAAGGCATAATTCCAAGCAAAAATTTAACCAATTATTTTTCTGGCAACATTGCCTGTTTGTAGCATCCCTAAGCAGAGGAATTGCGGTCGCCCTCAAGCATCCGGATCCTGATCTGGTTTACACCGCAGGCCTCATCCATGATATTGGCAAAGTGGTTCTGGAAACTTATGGACGGGTGACCTATAGTGATTTCATTGCTTCCCTGGATAAAAGCAAATATTCCTTAACAGAACAGGAACGCGGCTTTTTTGGAATAACCCATACCGAGATGGGTCTTATTTTTTGTCTGGAGTGGCAACTGCCCCCGCCGATTACCGCGGTGATTGCGTGTCACCATAATCAGCCGTTGGAAGTGTCGCCGTATGCTGAATTCAAAACCGAAATAGCCATTGTTTCATTTGCAAACTACATTGCCTGGATGCAGGGCATCGGTTCGATTGCAAGCGATAGGCACCCGATATTGCAGCATGAGGTTTTGAAAACCATTAACATACATCAACTAGACCTTGAAGCCCTACTCCAGCATGTCGATGAGGAAATGCAAAATACCCGGGAATTCTATGGCATTCAGTTTCCCAGCGTAGCTAAATTACGCGCGACTCTGGTTCAAGCAACCATTAACCTGAGTCAACTAAGAACTGATAGCTCTTTTCCTTCTAACAGCAATGCTAAAAATAGATTTTCTTCCAGTTTGATAGCTCCTCATCAGAGCATGAACCCTGATGAATTTGTGCCCTGGACGCTGGAAGCAATACAACGTGACTTTGCTTTTGACCAGGTTATTATGCTCAATATCGACCCTAAACGACGCTGTCTTATGGCGTCTTACTGGTGGCCGAAATCAATATTCCCAACTGAGCAATCATCCCTGGAAATCAATATTAGCGTTGTTTCAGGCGTATTACTGGAATGTCTTCGGGAAAAAAAAGCAGTCATAGTCAACGACAGGATAGATCGGAATAATCCAATACTGCAAAGATTAAAAGTCACGGAGTTTATCGCAGTTCCCGTATTGTATTATAACCGTCTTGTCGGTGTGCTTTATGCTGATAATTCTCAATCAAAAAGGCCAATGCATCACCAATTACTTTCAGAAGTTGCTCTTGTTGCTGATCAGTTGGGTATTGCTCTGATTAAGTCAAAACAATATGAAATGGAGAAAAAGCTTGCGCAGATTGACCCTTTAACCGAGCTTTTTAATAAAAGGATGATCGACCGGTTTCTAACTCAAATTTTTCGGCGTGAAAAATCAAAACGGGAAAATATTGCCGTTGGCTTTATTGATATTGACAATTTCAAAAAGTTTAACGATTTATGCGGTCATCAGGCAGGAGATGATGCCTTAAAGATTGTTGCGGATATTATGCGTAATTTAACTCGCCCCGGAGATTTTATTGCCCGCTATGGTGGTGAAGAGTTTTTATTCGTCCTAAAAAATACGGATGAAGCAGGTGCTTATGGTTATGCTGAACGTATCAGAACAGAAATTGAGCGTCGCGGCAAAATTATGAAAAACAGGTTCCATAATCTCGCCTTGACAGTCAGTGTCGGTATTTCCATGTATAATCCCCAGTACTCAAGTTATACTGAAATGATCGAAATCGCTGATCAGGCTATGTATCAAGCAAAAAATGAAGGGCGCAACAGGATTATCATGCTGGCAAATGCTCCGCCACAGGTAAACTAAAGAAGTTCATAAAAGCTGATTATCGGAATGGCCGCCATATAAAACTGTCAAAACTGGTTATTAGCCGCCTCTTTAAAACCGATGAACTTACAATCCCCCCCGTCCAACAGAGCTAACCTTAAGGTTTTAACTAGGCTACGCGACTTTATTAAACCTTATTACTTCAGAATACTGTTAGCGATACTCGCTCTGATAATTGCAGCGGGAGCAACGCTGATGTTGCCTGTTGCGGTTAGAAAAATTATAGATAAAGGCTTTTTGCCTGCGCAAACTGAAACAATAAACAGTTATTTTCTGATACTTTCGGCAATAGTGCTGCTAATTGCAGTTTTTGCGGCAATCCGCTTTTATCTTGTTATGCGGCTGGGCGAGCGTATCGTTGCCGACATTCGTACAAGAGTTTATCAACATGTCATTCGAATGGAGCCGCAATTTTTTGAAATCACGCGTACCGGCGAAGTATTATCCAGGCTCACTACAGATACCACGCTCGTTCAAACTGTAGTGGGTGCAGGCTTTTCTGTCACGTTGCGCAGCTCTATTATGCTGCTCGGCAGTTTATTTATGCTGGCGATTACCAGCGCCCAATTAACCGGATTGATTTTAATTCTGGTACCCCTGGTCATTTTACCGTTATTGTTCTTTGGCCGAAAAGTAAGACGATTATCGCGAGCGACCCAGGACCTTATCGCCGAATCCAGCGCCATTGCAGGCGAAACCCTTAACGCAGTTCATATGGTGCAATCTTTTCTATTGGAAGGTTTTTTCAGTCACCGTTTCGAGCAATCGGTAGAATCGTCTTTTGACATAGCGCTGACCCGGTTAAAAGCCAGAGCCTTATTGTCCGGTTTTGCAATTCTGATTATTTTTTCTGCGATTATGGGCGTGATCTGGATCGGCGCCCAACTGGTGATTGCCGGGAAAATGAGTATCGGTGAATTAAGCCAGTTTCTTATTTATGCCCTCATTGTAGCAACCAGTACTGCTGCCTTAAGTGAGGTATGGGGAGATGTGCAACGGGCAGCCGGCGCCATGGAACGGCTGATGGAGCTGTTAAATACTCAAACGACTTTGCCGGTACCCATAAAACCCGTCGCTATTAAACACTGCATTACCAATCCGATACACTTTGACAAGGTGAGTTTTAATTATCCTTCCCGGCCTGAACAACAGGCATTGACAGACTTTACACTCACAGTTTCGCCAGGTGAAACAGTTGCCTTGGTGGGTCCATCAGGAGCAGGGAAAAGCACAGTCTTTCAGCTGTTATTACGCTTTTATGATCCACAACAGGGCAAAATCATTCTGGGCGACGCCGACATTTCACAAACTGATATTCACCTGTTACGTGAACAAATTGGTATCGTGCCTCAGGAAACCGTTATTTTTGCTGCCGACGTACTGGAAAATATCCACTATGGAAAGCTTGATGCCGGTAACGAGGATATTTATATGGCAGCGCAAGCTGCTGCGGCTGATGAATTTATCCAGAGACTTGCTGAAGGCTATAGTACTTTTCTTGGCGAACGAGGCACCCGGCTTTCAGGTGGACAACGCCAGCGTATCGCCATTGCTCGAGCGATATTAAAAAATCCGCCTATTTTATTGCTGGATGAGGCAACCAGTGCGCTCGATGCTGAAAGTGAGCAGTTAGTCCAGGAAGCTATGGAAAAATTAATGAAAAGCCGGACCACTCTGGTTATTGCTCATCGTCTTGCCACCGTACTGAAAGCAGACCGGATTGTCGTGATGAATCATGGAAAAATCATAGCTATCGGCAAGCATCAGGAGTTACTTAGCCAAGGTGGATTATATGCAAGACTCGCTGCATTGCAATTTGGCGAATTTTATGACAATCGTTGATCGCTCAATAAACACTTCACAATTAATGTTCCACGGCTTTTAGGCCATAATATTTATAGCGGCCTTAACTCTCAGGCCTATTTTGTGAATGTTATAGAGGTAAACTGAGAGAGTACTGCTTTGGCCCGCCTGTCCGCACCGGATGGAAGGTTTCCAGGGCTGGCACTAATCCAGGCGGCAATATCCTTCAAGGCCGTAGATGCCTGCAAATCACGCAATAGCATATGGTAGCCATGCTCATAAAACGCCACGGTTTTTTCTGTGATATCAGTAGCAAGGAATTGCTGCAAGAACTCATAGGTAGGCTTCTTGGGGATAATTTCATCTTTCTCGCCATAGAGCATCAACGTATTTCCGAGTAATGACGAGGCACTGCTAAATGCTGCATCCATCAAATTCGTCAATCCATACACAGTCTCCACACGCGTCGCCTTGATAACCAATGGATCCTTTCCCAAAGCACGGAGCATTTCGATATTATCCGATGGGGTAACATGCACGCCTTTACCGGTCAATGTCAGCCAAGGCGCGCAATGCGCTAACGTCCAAAGCAAACCGGTTTGATACCAGGGCATGGTTGGACGGGCCCAAAGCGCCGGAGCTGCGAGAATAATGCCGTCAACCGATGGCATTCCAGTATTTTTCATGGCAGTTATGATAATCGCGCCGCCCATGCTTTCGCCCAGCAAATAAACCGGACGTCCCGGATAGCGTTGCTTTACCAACCGCACCAAAACCCGTAAATCGTCAGCATACGCTGTGCCCCCTGCCCACAGACCGCGTTTCGGAGCTGCGCCAAAACCGCGTTGATCATAGGCAAAGCAGGCAATGCCCAGCTTGCTGAAATAATGCCCGGGCTGGTCAAAAAAATTACTGTAATCATTAAACCCATGCAGCGCTATGAGAACCGCACGCGGTTCTTTGGCAGGCAACCAATGGCGTAATGGCAGTCTTGCACCGTCTTCGGTAAGGTATGTGTTGTTGGTGAGTTGTGCCGTTTGACTTTTTTCGCCGGGAGGGTATGTCATCGGCATACAGCCGCTCAGTGGAGCAAATAGCAAAAAAGAAATTAATTTATAAAGCGCTTTCATAGTCTTCGATCAACTTTCGATGAAAGTTTGCTCCGGTCATCTTGATGTTTCAGAGTATTCTTGAAAAATTTTACATTATGAATATTACTTGATAATAAACTTCTTGTTCTCCTATTGATAGATGCCTGCTTGAAAATTCCAATATAGCGCTATTATTCTTGATTCTGAAATTTAAAAATAGCTATTCTTTCCACTCCAAAAGCCTGATTTTATATGCTGGCAGAGTCGTAAGCCACACATGCCGGACCAGGAAAATCCGGATGTCCGCGAGAAAAAAATTACGTGCTAGGAAGTTTCAATCAGCACGGACAGCACGAGCAGGCAAAATCCCGAGAACCATGCGATGAAAGCGATTACATGCCCATACTCCCACCGCGCGCGCAACTGCAAATAGGCTTTTGGAACCAATTCCGGTGTCGAATCAATAATCCGTAACCATTCGGCATTCACCGGCGCCACGAGGAGAAACCAAAGTAATAGCGAAAGTATGAGGCTGAGCGTTGCCAATAACGTCAAGCGAAATGCAGCTCGGGAATGGACTAAAAAGGTAAGCACGGCTGCTGCCGAAATTGAAATGACCTGTATAAAAGCGCCGACCGATCCGAAAAGCCGGTATAATGTACGGGTAACCGCCGCATACATGTTCGCGTCATATTGCATTTTAGGCGGAAGTTCAAGTAAGTGGGCAAACCCCATTGTCAGCCCAAGTGCGACAAGTATTATTGTAATGAAGCGCCAAGTAAGCAAATACATAATTACCCCTTGAATGTGACAACCGGATATATTTTTCTTCCAATCAGCAATATCGGTTTTTGACTAGACTAGCCAGGCCATCTTGAAATTTGACAAGAAGTCAGGAAAATTGACCCACTTGAATTGATATGATCAATATCATAACTTCTTGTTTAGAAGTAAGATATTATTTTTTAAATTAACTATTTCAAGCTATCCGTAACATGCGGCTCAATAAGCTGGTACATAATTTGATGCATTTTTGGGCTCGCTGCAATCACATTACCTGATTTTATATAATTATCATTAAACGAAAAGTCCGTTACTACGCCCCCCGCTTCTTTTATTAACAAAATTCCCGCAGCCATATCCCACTCCATTATGCCTATTTCCCAGAAACCATCCAATCGGCCGGCGGCAACATAAGCTAAATCCAGTGCCGCAGAACCCGCGCGGCGAATCCCTGCGGAATCTGTTGTTAATGCGCGAAACATTCCCACATAAGCATCAAGATGTTGATCAGTTCTAAAAGGGAAGCCTGTGCCGATTAATGCGCCTTTTAAACTGTTCTGATTGGTTACTCTGAGGCGGCGATTATTTAACATTGCCCCGCCGCCTCGTTTAGCGGTAAATAACTCATCCCGCAACGGGTCATAAACAACGCCTACTTCAAGCTTTTCTTTATATTTTAAGGCAATGGAGACGGCATATTGAGGAAAACCGTGCAGGAAATTGGTGGTACCGTCGAGAGGATCAATAACCCAGACAAAATCGTTGCCTTTATGTTGCCCGCTTTCTTCTGCCAGAATACCGTGCTCAGGAAAGGCTGTCTTGATAATGCTAATGATTTCCCGTTCAGCCATACGGTCGACTTCGCTGGCATAATCGTTTTTGCCTTTTTGGTCGATGTGCAGACGACCGATATTATCGGATGAGCGAAGGATGAGCTCGCCGGCGCTTCTAGCTGCGCGGACGGCAATATTGAGCATAGGCTGCATAGGCAAAATTTATATGTGTACAGAAAACAGCATAGGATAACAAATCTTTTGATAGACTTGGTTCTTTTTTCCACAAAGAGACCCATGCATTGCTGTCCAATATAAAAATTGTCCTGGTCGAAACAACTCATCCGGGGAATATAGGCGCTGTTGCCAGGGCGATGAAAAACATGAATATGGATAACCTCTGGCTGGTCGCGCCTAAAATTTTTCCCAGTGCTGACGCCACATCGCGCGCTTCCGGCGCCGATGATGTGTTGGCCAGGGCATCGGTGTGCCCGAGTTTGAAAGAGGCTATTACGGATTGCCAGATTGTCATCGGGGCTAGCGCCCGTTGCAGAACTATCAGCTGGCCGGAAATAACGCCCCGGGAATGCGCAGAGAAAGTGCTGATTAATGAGCCCGGCAATAAAGTGGCTATCATTTTTGGCCGGGAAAATTCAGGATTAAAAAATCATGAGCTGGATTTGTGCCACTTTCTGCTTAGAATCCCCTGTAACAGCGAATACAGCTCCTTGAATATTGCTGCTGCTGTGCAAGTGGTTTGTTATGAACTATTTATTGCTTCCGGATTGCAAGAAAAAGTTACCGTTGGCGATAAAGGTGAAACACCCCTGGCTACAGCGGCTCAAATGGAGTCTTTCTATGCCCATTTATATCAGGCATTAACCGATATTGGCTTTATGCATCCCGATAAATCAAAATCTATTATGCGGCGTTTACGGCGGATTTATAATCGTGTGCAACTGGATACCAAGGAACTTGACATACTCAGAGGTATTTTAAGAATGTCACAAGGTGAAGGGAGAAAATGAAAGCTTTTAGATTTAAGTTTAAACATTGGCTCGGTTAAATTATCCTGAAATTAAACGTTACGCATAGCGCGGCTAGGGTTTGAAGTAATAAATTAACCTATTCATTTCTTTACAACTTTTGCATGTCTGAGCGGTTTCCGGCACAGGCATAATAGTTGACTATTCTGCTAGGTTGAGTATAGTGGCGCAGTATTACTTGTCATTCTGAAGGATTGTCTCGTGCGCTTAACCACCAAAGGCCGCTATGCGGTAACTGCAATGCTTGATTTGGCTTTTCACAGTCAACAAAACCCTGTTACATTAACAGATATTGCAACTCGTCAAACCTTGTCTTTATCTTATCTGGAACAATTATTTGTCCATTTACGCCGTGCAGGCATGGTACAAGGGATACGCGGACCTGGAGGCGGCTACAAATTATGCCGCAAGACCAGTGACATCAATATTGCTGATATTATTATCGCGGTAGATGAACCGCTTGATTCAACACGCTGTGGCGGTAAGGCAAATTGCCAGAACAATCAGCCCTGCTTAACGCACGATTTATGGATAGGATTGAGCGATCACATTAAAGAATATTTAAAAGACATCACATTGGCTGAATTGTTGGAAAAAAACCAGGTCAGGGAAGTGGCCGTACGACAGTATAAAGATGCTCAACAAGTTATTGAATTCCATCGTCATACCGGAGTTAACGCATAACCTGAATGATCTATTTTGATCATAACGCCACGACACCGATAGATGATCGAGTGCTGGATACCATGTTACCCTACCTGAAAACTTTTTATGGCAATGCTTCCAGCTTATATCGTCCCGGTAGAATTGTTCGAAGCGCTATAGATACTGCGCGTGAACAGGTTGCAGCCCTGGTCGGTGTGCAACCTGCGCAAATTGTTTTTACCAGCGGTGGTACTGAAGCTAATAACCTGGCATTGGCAACGCTGGTTTCCAAGTCCCGATTTGCCATTTCAGCCATTGAACATCCTTCCATCACAGAACAAGCGCTGCATCTAAAAAGCCGGGGACATGATCTGGCAATTATTAATGTGGATGCCAACGGCGTGATTATCCAGGAAGCTATTGATAAAGTTATTCAGTACAAGCCCAAGCTGGTTTCGATCATGCTGGCAAATAACGAAACCGGCGTAGTGCAGAAGTTAAGTCAATATACAAGGCAATTGCGGGAAAACGGAAGCATTGTTCATACCGATGCAGTGCAAGGGCTAGGTAAAATCCCCGTTGCATTTAACGAGCTTGGCGTGCATTTAATGTCTTTATCCAGCCATAAAATATACGGACCTAAAGGCTCTGGCGCATTGGTATTTGAAAAAAGTGTAAAAATAAACCCCGTTTTTCTTGGCGGCGGACAGGAGCAGGAACTTAGAGCAGGGACAGAAAATGCCGCTGCCATCATTGGATTTGGCAAAGCTGCGGAACTTGCGCAAGCAGAACTTGCCCAACGAAGTGAATATCTGCTGACATTAAGAAAAGTGCTGGAGGAGGGTTTATTAACCATCCCCGGTTTAACAATTTTTTCCCACCATGGGGACCGGCTACCTAACACTGTGCAGTTTGGCCTCCCCGAAACCGATGGTGAAATGCTGGTGATGAAGCTGGACCAAAAAGGCTTTGCAGTTTCCAGTGGATCAGCCTGCGCCAGCGGTGGGAAAGAGCCAAGCTCAGTATTGACCGCTATGGGGGTCGATCCTAATTATGCAAAAAGCGCAATTCGCGTCAGTTTGGGGAAAGCCAATACTGAAGCGGAAGTTATTAAATTTATTAACCAATTAAAACTCTTGGTTTGCCAAGGATAAGAAAGAGGAATGTCATGTCTGTTTCATTAACTGAAAATGCAGCCCGCCAAATTAAAAAGCAGCTGGAAAAACGCGGAAAAGGCATCGGATTAAAATTAGGCGTGAAAAAATCCGGTTGCTCGGGCTATTCTTATGCGCTCGATTATGCGGATAACCTCAATGAAAATGATGCTGTCTTTGAAGATTTCGGCGTTAAAGTAATCGTACAGGAAAAGGATTTGGAATTTGTTAATGGTATACAACTGGATTATCGTCGAGAAGGCGTTAATGAAGCTTTTCAATTCAATAACCCCAATGTGAAGGGAACCTGCGGCTGCGGCGAGAGTTTTACTGTGTGACAAGCAACGCACGCTATCCTTCATGGCTCCCGGTCTCCGGATTGGGAACTAATGTAATGTATAATGCTATTTTTTTTCTTTCTTAGTTCTACTTTGTCAGATTATGCACAAGCGCGTCATACTCGCCGGGAAGCGGGTATCCAGTGCCAGGGATGGCAAGCTTAAATCCATCCCTGGAATCTGGATTACGGCCTGCCTACCAGCAGGCAGGCGATCCATGTCGGAATGGTGATGTTGGAAAGTATGGGTCATGTAATCTGACAACGTAGAATTAGAGATGAGAGCTTCATATCCATATACGGGGAAATTTTAAATACGTATTACTGAGTAACATTTGGCATAGGAATGCTTTAATACGCATTAATGGAATGTAATAAAACTATCCTTACTTGCGCTATCTTATCCGTACAAATACGCTTAGCTTTTCATTAAAAAACGGAGGATCCTATGACTGCTTTTAGAGTGACGACCTGGAATCTTGAAAATCTTTTTCGCTCCGGCCATGAATTTGGGCCCAGCACCCCTGAAGAATATGCCTCTAAACTGCATAGCCTTGCTGAAACTATTCTAAACCTTGATCCTGATGTGCTGGCAGTTCAAGAAGTAGGTGGACCTGCTCCTTTCACCGATCTGGTCGCTCTGCTTGAAGAGCGCTATCCTCATTCCGTCCTTTCGACGCATGCTGACCCGCGCGGGATCCGGGTTGGCTTTTTGTCCAAACTGATCATCGAGGACAGCGAAGAAATTACAACTTTTCCATCAACCGGCCTGCCGAAAGTATCCAGCCTGGATGGCCAGGGCCAATTCCAGGAAATATCCAGCTTCGGCAGAGGCGCGCCGGGTATTCGAGTAAATCCTTCACCTGATCAATCTGTACATCTTATTACCGCTCATTTGAAATCAAAACTTCTCACTTTTCGATCAGCGTCAGGCCAACCCCGTTTCACCCCCCGGGATGAAAATGAACGGGCGCAAGCGGCTGGTTTGGCGCTACTCAGACGCACGGCGGAAGCAGTCGCCCTGCGGGCAAAAGCCAATGAACTATTAGAAGGCAATAAACAAAATGCGCTCATTGTTTTGGGCGATATGAATGACGTTATGAATGCCGCCACAACCCAGATTCTGTTAGGCCCAGGGGGTAGCGAAATTGGTACACGAAGCTTTAATCAGTCAGACAAAGGCGACGATGCGAGACTATTTAACCTGGCGCCGCTAATTCCGGAAGAAAGACGATTCTCGCGTATCTACAAAGGCAATAAAGAGCTTATAGACCATATTTTCGTTAGCAAAGAAATGCTGCCGGGGCAACCTCGGCATTTGCCGCTGGTAGATAGTGGCGTACTCATAAATCCTCCTCCCTCGATAACCGACAACCCGTCAGAACGACGAGGTCAGCTGGGTTCGGATCATGCTCCCATTACCGCTACATTTGAGTTTTAAAGCAAAAACAGCATGATCTCATAAATTAATCATATGCTATAAAAGCCGGATTGGCGTCAAACAGCTGGAAATATTTGTTACAATAAGAGCGAAACAATGGCTATGGTAAAAATTCTTGAGAATGTGCATGCGCTTACTATCTATCTATTTCATCGCTTTAGGATTTCTAAGCCTGAACCCTTGGCTGCGTCCGGATCCTCATCTGGCAGTTGGAGTTGTTGGCTGGGATCTTGTGGACCATGCCATCGCTTATGGCTTATTGTCCATTTTATTACTATCGACTTTTGTGAAACAGAGACGGCAATTATCAATGACGCTCATGGGAGTGCTGGTTTGCAGTCTGATTGGCGTCATGTTCGAATATAGCCAATATTGGTTTACTTCAACCCGGCAATTTTCATTTTACGACGCTATTGCCAATATTTTTGGTTCAGTGCTGGGCGTAGCAGCGTTCTGGGGTGTCAAGCTTTGGCTGTTCGCTAACGCAGAGCGCGCAAAATAAATACTTATTGCTGGATAATAACGAATAAAATTTAATCCGGAAATATAAAACAGACACATAAGACTTTGCAAAAGCCGAACAAAATTGGATTAAAAAATACTGGCTACATTGATTTTTTTGTTACGGCACTAAAAATTTATCGAAAATAACTCCGGGAACACCCCGATTGAAAGGCTAAAAATATATGATACTTGTTACTGGCGGCGCGGGCTTTATTGGCGCAAATTTCGTTCTGGACTGGTTGGCTAATAGTGATGAGCCTGTCATTAACCTGGACATGCTTTCTTATGCAGGTAACCTGGAAAACCTGGTTTCGCTACAGGGCGATAAGCGCCATATTTTTGTCCAAGGCGATATTGGAGATTTCGATCTGGTTAGCTGTCTGCTGACCAAACACCAGCCAAGAGCGGTGGTCAATTTCGCAGCCGAATCCCATGTAGACCGCTCCATTCATGGCCCTGAAGAGTTTATTCAGACCAATATCGTAGGCACGTTCCGGCTGTTGGAGGCAGTGCGGGCTTATTGGAATGATTTGGGAAGCGAAGCCAAACCGGAGTTTTGTTTGCTGCATGTTTCAACTGACGAGGTATACGGCTCACTCGGCAAAGGCGATGCGGCCTTCAGCGAAACTCACCGTTATGAACCCAATAGCCCCTATTCTGCATCCAAAGCCGCTTCTGATCATTTGGTCAGAGCCTACCATCATACCTATGGCTTGCCCGTAATGACGACGAACTGTTCGAATAACTATGGGCCTTTTCATTTTCCGGAAAAGCTGATTCCGCTCATGATTGTAAATGCTCTGGCTGGAAAGCCTCTGCCTGTCTATGGAGATGGTCAGCAGATTCGCGATTGGCTATATGTAAAGGATCATTGCAGCGCAATCCGTTGTGTGCTGGCGAATGGCCGTTTGGGTGAAACATACAATATCGGGGGATGGAACGAAAAGCCGAATATCGACATCGTGCATACTGTTTGCTCTCTGCTGGATGAACTCCGGCCACGAGCAGACGGTAAGCTCTATAAAGACCAGATTAGCTATGTGACTGACCGCCCCGGCCATGACCGGCGCTATGCTATTGACGCCCGGAAAATAGAGCGGGAGCTGGGCTGGAAACCGGCAGAGACGTTTGAAAGCGGTATTCGCAAAACCGTAAGCTGGTATTTGGATAACCAGCCGTGGGTAGCTAATGTTTTAAGTGGAGCTTACCGGGACTGGGTGGCACAAAATTACGAATCCCGGATATGAAAATTTTAATTTTAGGTTGCACCGGTCAAGTGGGCTGGGAGCTTCAGCGTAGTCTGGCCCCTTTGGGTGATGTGACAGCTCTTGATCGCCGCCAAGCTGATCTGGCCGATGCTGAATCTCTGCGCCATGTCATTCGCGATTTCAAACCCCAAATAATTGTAAATGCAGCGGCTTATACTGCCGTCGACAAAGCGGAATCAGAGCCTGATTTGGCATATAGTATCAATGCTATCGCGCCTTCTGTAATGGCCCATGAAGCCAAAACTACCAATGCATGGCTGGTGCATTACTCCACGGATTATGTGTTCGACGGCAAACAGCAAGGCCGCTACACAGAAGCTGATGCAACGGGACCTTTAAGCGTATATGGCCGCACTAAACTGGAAGGCGAGCGCGTCATTCAGGAGAGTGGATGTAAGACTCTTATTTTTCGCACCAGTTGGGTGTATGCCGCACGCGGCAATAATTTTGCCAAAACCATGCTGCGCCTGGCGAAAGAACGTGATCAGTTACAGGTAGTCGGCGATCAGTGGGGGACTCCCACCAGTGCCGAATTAATTGCCGATATTACCGCGCATGCTTTGCATCAGGCAATGAAAAAACCTGAACTGGCGGGGCTTTATCATTTGACTGCGAGCGGCGAAACTAATTGGCATGGCTATGCTTGTCATGTGCTTACTCAAGCTCAAATGTTAGGACAATCCCTTAAGGTTAAACCGTCTGAAGTAGCGCCAATTGCGACTACAAATTACCCCTTGCCGGCAGCTCGTCCGAAAAATTCACGGTTGGATACTACAAAATTACAGACCACTTTCGGTCTTCATTTGCCGGATTGGCAGGTGCATGTAAATCGAATGCTGAAAGAAACCCTGGGAGAATATTAACAATGACAAAACGAAAAGGCATCATCCTTGCCGGAGGCTCCGGGACCCGGCTTTACCCGGCCACTCAGGCGATGTCCAAGCAAATGCTGCCGATCTTTGATAAGCCGATGATCTATTATCCACTCTCTACCCTGCTGTTGGCGGGCATTCGTGACGTTCTGGCGATTTCCACTCCGGAGGATACGCCCCGCTTCGAGCAATTACTGGGAGACGGCAGTCAGTGGGGAATAAATCTCACCTTCGCCGTACAACCTTCGCCTGATGGTCTGGCGCAGGCTTTTCTGATTGGCGAAGCTTTTATCGGTGATGCTCCGTCGGCACTGGTTTTAGGAGACAATATTTTTTACGGTCACGATTTTGCTACCTTGCTTAAAAATGCGGATAATCGGGCTATAGGCGCCACCGTATTTGCTTATGCCGTCCATGATCCCGAACGTTACGGCGTAGTGGAATTTGATAAAACGGGAAGAGCAATCAGTCTTGAGGAAAAGCCAAAAGATCCTAAATCGCGTTATGCTGTGACAGGGCTTTATTTTTATGACGAGCAGGTAGTCGAACTGGCCAAGTCCATTCGTCCTTCCGCACGCGGCGAGTTGGAAATCACGGACTTAAACCGGCGCTATATGGAGCAAGGGAATCTGGATGTGGAAACTATGGGGCGAGGCTATGCCTGGCTTGATACCGGAACGCACGAGTCGATGCTGGAAGCGAGCCAGTTTATCCAAACTATCGAGCGGCGTCAGGGATTGAAAGTGGCGGCGCCGGAAGAAATCAGCTGGCGTCATGGCTGGATCGATGATGAACAGCTTGAAAAATTAGCCCAACCGCTGGTGAAATCGGGTTATGGACAATACCTGCTCAGCTTGCTTCATGATAAGGTGTATTAACCTAAAAAACTCAGTTGATGGGCGCCAAAGTCCGTTCGTGCTGAGCCTGTCGAAGCATGAGCGGACTTTGGCGCCTCACCCGTTTGGTGAGTCTTCCGAAATTCCGTCCCCCCTTCGACAAGGCTCTCCTGAGCATAGCCGAAGGGGCTCTCCTGAGCATAGCCGAAGGGGCTCTCCTGAGCATAGCCGAAGGGGCTCTCCTGAGCATAGCCGAAGGGGCTCTCCTGAGCATAGCCGAAGGGGCTCTCCTGAGCATAGCCGAAGGGGCTCTCCTGAGCATAGCCGAAGGGCTAAGGGCGAACGGGATTTCGGAAGACTTAACTGATTTTTTTAGGATTAATGGAATTTATATGACACCCGACAAAAATCGCTCCACCCGCGTTAAATCTTCGCGGGTATCTACACCGGCTGGCGGAGGTATATCCACGATTTTTACCAGCACCGGTTCGCCATGCCACAATATTCTCAATTGTTCCAATGATTCAATTGATTCAAGAATTGAAGCATTCCATGAACAGTAACGGTTTAAAAAGTCTACCGTGTAGGCATATAAGCCGATGTGTCTCAGATAAGGCATTTTTCCGGATGGCTTTCCGCCTTCATGGCTAAATGCATCTCTATCCCAGGGAATCGGAGCATCTCTATCCCAGGGAATCGGAGCATCTCTATCCCAGGGAATCGGAGCACGGCTAAAATAAAGCGCGAAACCCGCTTGATTCAATACAACTTTTACGGCATTGGGATTAAAAACTTCACCTGAATCTGTGATTTCGGCAGCCAGCGTTGCTATGCCTGCCTGCTGCTGCCCTGCCAATGCGGCAGCCACTTCGCGAATCGTAGCCGGCGGAATGAGCGGTTCATCGCCCTGCAGATTAACGACAATTTCAGTGCCCGCCCAACTGCACTGCCGAGCGACCTCGGCAATTCTTTCCGTACCGCTTTGATGATCCGCCCGGGTCATTACCGCTTTAATGCCCAGATCGCAGACTGTTTGAAAAATCCTGTCATCATCGGTGGCGACAATAATTTCCTCCGCATCAGCTTCCTGCGCCCGCTCACAGACATGCGCAATCATCGGTTTGCCGGCAATATTCAGCAATGGCTTGCCGGGTAGTCTTGTCGAGGCATATCTTGCCGGGATAACGACTTTAAAACGCAAGCTCATTGGTATAAAGCGTCGATTTCATCATTGCTTAATTTTCGGGCTTCATCTTCAAGCATGACGGGAATATCGTCGCGGATGGCAAACGCCAGGCGATCCGCCCTGCATATGAGTTCCTGCTTGGGCTTATCATAGATCAGCGGGCTCTTGCATAAGGGACACGCCAGAATATTGAGTAAATTTTTATCTATCATATTTTTCTCTTAATAAGGCTAAAAATTGTTCAGAAAAACCCGGTTCAGGAACCGCTTCCACGGGAATATACCAATGTTGATTGCCGGCGAATGCGGCGCATTTTACGGCATCTTTTTCGGTCATTAATACGGGCTTGTCATCATTAAACTCTATATCATGACTTTGAAATTCATGGTGATCCGGAAAACTATGTGTTTTGCAGATTAGGCCTGCTATTTCCAGCAGCTTAAAAAACCGGTCGGGATTGCCTATGCCTGCCAGCGCATGGCATTCCATATCGGCAAATTGCTGCCATGATTTCTGCTCTCCCGTGGCAAGGTTAATTGCAATATCCCCTGTGATGTTCATGGAAAATTCATTATTTTCCAGCTTGTCACCATTAACGACAATAAAATCAACCGATTGCAATCTGTTTATGGGTTCGCGTAAAGGCCCTGCCGGTAAGCAGAGCCTATTCCCAAAGCGCCTTTCCCCATCAATCACGGCAATTTCAATATCCCGGTTCAAGGCATAATGCTGTAATCCATCATCAGATAATATGACATTACAATCGGTGTGCTGTTGCATCAGCCTTGCAGCCTCCACCCGCATTGGGCTAATAACCATCGGACAGCCGGTTTGCCGGGCTATCAACAAAGCTTCATCCCCGACCTGTTTAACGTCACTTTTTGCAGTTACCCATTGCGGCCATACTTTAGATTGCCCGCCATAGCCTCTACTGATAATGCCGGGCTGATAGCCTGACTCTTTAAGAAACCTGGCAAGCCAGATGATTAACGGTGTTTTACCTGTGCCGCCCACCGTGATATTACCTATTACGACAACCGGAACAGTCACTGTGTGTTTTTTAAGCACATCAAGTCTGTACAAAAACTTCCGTAATCTGACAGCGACACTAAATATTAAGCCCAGCGGCATAAGCAACATGCCGGTAAACGAGTCTTTATACCAACTATTTGCCAGCCATTGAGCCAGCTTTTTTTTCATTGTTCAGTTTTTGGACGTTGAGACACCAAAAGAGATATGACTAAACCCTGCCTCACCAGCCGCTTCTAACGCAGTATAAACGGCTTGATGCGTTGTTTTGCCGTCGGCATTAATTTTAAAAGGTGTATCCTTTGCATGAGTTGCGAGTTTTTGCAATTCTTGTTTCAACGTTTCTTTTCGCTGATTAACCAATTCATGAGGTAAACCGTCTTCCCCTCTTAAGTAATAAACACCATCTGCATCGATATCCAAAGTGATCATTTTTGGGTAATCTTCTACTTCTGAAGTATCCGCTTCAGGTAACTGAATTTTAACTGCTGTATTGCGGTTAAAAGTGCTGGAAACCATGAAGAAAAGCAACAGCACAAAAAGCACATCAATCATTGATATCAAAGTAATATCAAGTTTTTCCCTTTTTTTACGTCGAAAATTCATCGTATCTACTCGCGATCACCGTGCAACATATCTATCAATTTTAAAGATTCCGCTTCCATCTCCACCACATATTCATCAACCAGCCGTTCAAAATAACGGTGAAAAATTAAACTGGGAATACCTACCGTCAGCCCCGCCGCCGTAGTAATCAGCGCCACTGAAATACCCCCCGCCAACACAGATGGATCGCCGGAACCGTGCTGCATAAGCGAAGAGAAAATATCAATCATGCCGAATACGGTGCCCAATAAACCCAGCAATGGACTAATGGTTGCGATAGTACCCAAGGTATTAAGAAAGCGTTCCAGGTCATGTGCGACCAGCCGGCCGGCTTCCTCAATACATTCTTTCATGATGTCCCGGCCATGACGGCTATTCGCAAGCCCGGCCGCTAAAATGCAACCCAGAGGCGAACTGGTTTTTAGCCGCCGTAACGTGACATCATCAAGCTTTTTTTCACGGGATAATTTCCCTACCTGCGAAACCAGTTCCGGCGGCAAAATCTTACTTTTTTGTAAAGACCAAAAACGTTCGACGATAATGCCCATGGCTCCAATCGAGCACAAAATGATCGGCAGCATCAGCCAGCCACCGCTTTTTATTATTTCAAACACATTATTTCCTAATTGTGAATTAAAGTACTGGTTGGCTATAGGAACGGCTTTATCGCTTATGGAGAATGAATTCACCCCTACAGGTACTCGCCTTATTTTAACCTAATGCCGCTTTATTTTGAGTAATTTCCCGGCCAACCCACATATAAGCGATTACAAAGGCAATGCTGCATGCTATCGCGGCCATTGTATAAACCAGCTCTGGCCTCAACGCCTCCCAATAGTAGCCGCCAAAAAGACTACCCAGCATTCCGCCTAACCCCATACCCACACTGCTATATAGCGCCTGACCTTTACCCTGATGCTGATGGCCGAAATAAAGATGGACCAGGTGGATCGCAGCTACATGAGCTGAACCAAACGTTGCCGCATGTAATATTTGGGCAATAATCAAACATCCCAGATAATCAGCATACCAAGCGACTAAGCACCAGCGAACTATGGATAATAAAATACTGAAAAGTAAAATATTTCTCAAAGAAAAGCGTTTTAGCAAGCGTCTCATATAGATAAATAAAAAAATCTCTGCCAGAACGCCAAGAGCCCAGAGAATTCCCGTTAATGTTCCTGTGTAATGATAGAGATTCAGGTAAATGGAATAAAAAACATAATAAGGTGCGTGGGCAACCTGTAATAGCATATAAACCACAAAAAAAGCTAAAACTTCCGGTTTTTTTAGTAGATGCAGAAGACTGACCGGAGCTGAGCCATCGCTGACAGCCTGTGCTTGCGGTGTTATTAACGTTACGCACCAGGTCAAAATCAATAACACTGTAATAATCAGAGGGAGTATCGCAATTGGCTGACTGTCCAGCAACCAGCCAATAGTTAATACCGTCACAATAAAGCCGAAAGAACCCCATAATCTTACCTGGCTATAACTGTGCGGTTCATTTTTTAAATGGAACAACGTTACCGCTTCAAATTGCGGTAAAACAGCATTCCAGAAAAAACTGAAACCTACGGTTATCCAGGCAAACCAGACATAACCGTGAGTAAATAGAAAACCGGCAAAAATTAACGCGGCAAAAAACGAGGCTATGCGGATTATTCGCAAACTTTTGCAGGTATGGTCGGCAATCCAGCCCCATAAGTTGGGCGCAATAATTTTTGTGCCAACCAGCAGTGCGGAAAGTTTGCCGATTTCAACCGGGTTAAAACCGCTATCTTTCAGATAGAGGCTCCAGTAGGGTAAAAGGCCGCCCAGCGTAGCAAAGAAAAAGAAATAAAAACCCGACAGCCGCCAGTAAGGAACGGTCATTTAGAAATTAACCACTATCTTAAGATCGGTAATCCTGACTTGACATCACTGTTTTGTGCCCGATGACGTAAAAAATGATCCATAAGTACAATTGCCATCATAGCTTCAGCAATTGGAGTTGCCCTAATACCTACGCAAGGATCATGACGGCCTTCGGTAATAACCTCAATTGCATTACCTTGCTGATCGATGCTTTTTCCGGGCAAACGTAAACTGGAAGTAGGTTTTAATGCAATACTGGCGGTAATATCCTGGCCGCTGGAAATACCTCCCAAAATCCCGCCGGCATGATTGCTCAAAAAGCCCTCCGCCGTGATTTCATCACGGAATTGCGTACCTTTGGTATTTATGCAGGAAAATCCACCGCCAATTTCCACGCCTTTTACCGCATTAATACTCATTAAGGCATAGGCCAATTCGGCATCGAGCCGATCGAAGATAGGTTCGCCTAATCCTGGCGGGACATTGCTTGCCACGACTTCAATTCGCGCACCGATGGACTCTCCTTCCTTGCGTAAAGCATCCATGTAGGCTTCCATTTCAGCGACTTTATCCGCATCCGGACAGAAAAATGGATTGTCATCAATAATACTCCAATCCAGTTTTTCAATTTTTATAGGACCCAGTTGCGACAGATAACCGCGAATCTCTATGCCGGCCTGTTCCTTCAGATATTTTTTGGCAATGCCTCCGGCGGCAACGCGCATGGCTGTTTCACGAGCCGAGGAACGCCCGCCACCGCGGTAATCCCTGAAACCATACTTATGCTGATAGGTATAATCTGCATGCCCAGGCCTGAATGTCTCAGCGATTTTGGAATAATCTTTTGACCGTTGATCAGTATTTTCAATTAAAAGACCAATGGGTGTTCCCGTCGTTTTGCCTTCAAACACGCCGGAGAGAATTTTTACCTCATCGGCTTCACGGCGCTGGGTTGTATGCCGTGATGTACCTGGTTTTCTGCGATCCAGATCAAGCTGTAAATCGGCTTCCGTCAACGCCATCCCCGGCGGACACCCATCAACGATACAGCCTATGGCAGGCCCATGACTTTCACCAAACGAGGTGACCGTAAATAATTTTCCTATGGTGTTTCCGGACATAATCTAATAGGTTAAAGCCGCTAAAAATAAGTCGTGATATTGATTGACCTGGTCAGCTGTCAGCAAAAATACGCCATCGCCGCCGCGCTCAAAATTCAGCCAGTAAAAAGGCACCTCAGGAAAGGCATCCTGCAATGTTTCCGCACTGCTGCCCACTTCCACAATTAAAATCCCCTGGTCTGTTAGATAATCATCAGCATCGGCCAGAATGCGTAAAACAATATCCAGCCCTGAATAGCCGCCTTTAAAACCCATCTCCGGCTCAGCTCGAAACTCTCTGGGCAATTGTTCCCATTCTGCCTGGGATACATAAGGCGGGTTACTGACGATAACATCATAATGAGCGCCCGGGAGCTCATTAAATAAATCCGACCGGTATAGTTCCATCGAGTCGAAAAGTTGATGCTTTGCCACATTTATTTCTGCGACGGCAAGCGCATCGGCAGACAAGTCTACCGCATCAACCTGAGCATTAGGGAATGCATAGGCACAAGCAATTGCTATGCAGGCACTGCCGGTACACAAATCCAAAATGAGGCCAACCTGATCTTCTTCCACCCACGGAGCAAAGCGCTGCTCGATGAGTTCAGCAATAGGGGATCTTGGAATCAGCACCCGTTCATCAACATAAAATGATAAGCCCGCAAAAATAGCTTCATGAGTTAAATAAGCGGCCGGTTTTCTTTCAGTGATGCGTCTGGCGATTATATCAATGATATTCTGGCGTTCTTTCAATGTTAAAACACTTTCCAGATAAGGTTCAGCCAGGTTATAAGGCTGATGAATGGTATATAAAACTAATGCCGCCGCTTCATCCAGGGCTGTAACCGTTCCGTGTCCAAAACTAATTCCAGCCTCCGTAAACCCGCTGGCAGCCCAGCGAATATAATCACGGATTGTCGATAGTATAGTTAAAACGTCAGAGGGCGATGTTTCATTGCTAGTCATAGTAATAAAGAAATCGTCAGTATCAGCTCAAACCTGAATTTTAAACTAAACTTTAAGAGCTTGTCCTATTTAAAACCATTTGTAGCAGAAGTTGATAACAACATAACCTAGCGATCATATAGAAAATTAGCCAAGCATCCGCATGGCAGTATAAATATGGGAATATGCAAAAAATGAAATTGAGAATATACGTCCACAATTGTCTTACAGTATATCGCCATGGATATTAAGCCGCCGTTAAATGCTCAAAACCAGCTAGTTCTTAACCCGCTTGCAACAAATTATTCAAACCTAAAAATAGGTCAAAAGGTTGATGTCCAAGTAATAAGCGCCACCGTATCGCTAGAAAAAAACACTATCCTTTTAAAATTCGGAAATAGCACAATAACCGTACAAAGCACCCAGCCGAATAACCTTGAGCCCGGGCAAAACCTGATAATTCAGGTTACAAAAATAGCCCCTGCCATTGAGTTTAAAATTCTCAATTCCATGCCAGGACTGCAATTCCAGCAATCCACGTCCCCGGAAAAGCAACCTCAATCAACCAGCTTGCGCTTGCTATTGAATTCTCCTGCAGTAAGCGAAAACCAGGAGGCTTTTAAAAGTTTTGAATCGTCACTTTCTTTAAAACAGCAATTCGTAGTAAAAATTGTCGGATTTGACGACAACAAAATACAACTCCAGGTTTTTACTGATAGCTCTGACCAGACGAGTCAAACAAAATCGGTAGAATCAAATAATAGGCAAGCTATCATCATGAATATTGAGCGTTCTCAACTGCAGTTACCTAAAACAGCGGCGGCATACGCATCAAATTCACCTGTCTCCCTGCCCGATTTATCAAAAAATCCACCTGAAATTAAAGTCGGTCAATATTTAACCCTGGAAACTATTAAAACGGGAGCGACGCCTGAATTCAGGATTATTCCGTCTGACGGCAATATTACTCAAGAAAAATTAACCGAACTGGTAAAGTTGTTCCTGCCCCGGCATGAATCCTCGCCTGTCCTTTTAAATCAAATCATAAAAGATTTGCCGCAACTGATAAAAAATGAAAACGTTGCCCAAGCCTTAAAGCGTATTGCTGTAGACATCGTGCAGAATTTGCCGGCCAAAGATCAATTGGCTAATAGCCAAGGCGTTAAACAGTCTATTAGCGATTCAGGAATTTTTCTTGAAGCCAAGCTACCGCCACTGGCTGAAAACTCCGGCTTAAATATTGAAAAGGATTTTAAAGCCAATTTACTTAAATTTATTCAGGCTATAAAACAGGAATTTACAACACAAAATGATCAGAAAACCCCGGAAGCCGATCTCAACCTGCTTAAAGACCTGCAACAGAAAACGGAAAATACCATGGCCAGGATTGTACTGGATCAATTGATATCTTTACCGAAAGAGGATAATCTTAAACAGATTTGGAGCCTTGAACTGCCTTTTATGGATAGAGAAACAGCAGAAGCGGCAAGTATTGAAATAGAATGGGAAAAGGAAAAAGATCAGCCGGCCGGCAGCGTTAACTGGTCAGTTAATATCACTATTGCCCCGCCTGGATTGGGCATTATTAATTGCATCGTTGCGTATCGAAATAGCCTTATCAATACCTATTTCAGGAGCCAAAGCACCCAAACGGCGGAGCTAATTAAAGACAACCTTGATCATTTAAAGGAACAGTTTGAGGATTCAGGATTAAAAGCAGGGAATATGAATGCTCAAGACGGACTCTCCCCCCTAAAACCCATGCCCAAAATAGGAGAGAAAAAACTTTTTGATGAAAAAGTATAGGTTTTCTCTTATTGCTTGTGCTGCCAAGACATAGCAAATAGCTATGTTCCCAGATTATACCGTTTCCTTAGGACAGATTAAAAACTTGCAGCTTTTGCCCGCGCTTCCTTGGCCCCTGTAAAATCCTTCTGCATTTCCCGTGTTTTGGCAATCAATAACCAACTGTGCTTTTTCAGTGTTATATCGCTGGATGCTAACAACGCTGATTTTTTTGCCAGATCTTCCGCCAAACCGGGTTTTGACTGTTTTAACCTCAATACCGCCAATTTATAAAATAAAGTTGCATTTCTAGGTTCGATTCTAATCGCACGTTCAATTGATGAAACTGCCGACTCAAGATTTCCCGCCTCCGTGTTTTGATTAGCTGCGGAAACTAAAGCCCCTACAGCCGGAGATAAGGAGGCTGAAGATTCTAACGGTGCAAAAGGCGTTGGTATGGAAGTCTCTGATTCCTGTTCCTGTTCCAATTCAGGAGCTGAAGGTTCAGGCTTTAACTCGATTGGTGCTGGCATTGGACCGGATTCTTTAAGCGGTTCGGTTTGGATAGTCTCAGGAAGATTTTTATTAACTTCCGGGGACTGTGTTTGAGCCGGACGAGGCAGGGTTGCAGGTTGCCCTCCGATAACCGGTGCAGGAGGTTGAGGACCGTACAATCCTGCGCAACCGGCGATGAAAGAAGGCAGGGTACAAATTAAAGCAAGTTGCTTCAGCGACATAAAGTATTAGAACAGCTCTATATTATTATCTGTTGAATCCGGCTGCGAAGTATTTTTTACTGCAAGCGCTTCCTCTACAGACTTGCCTTGAAAAATGGCGTCGAACATTAATTTTTCCGATTCCATCGTATACCGGGAACGGATTTGATTCTGGAATTTCAGCCATGCTTCCGGATTATAAAGCTGTTCCGGACTTTCCAGCAGTGCGGATAGGCCGGTAAGGTTGCTGGTTACATGCTGTAAGCATTGCACCATCCGGTCATAAAATTGAAAAGCCATTATAGCTGACTGGATTTTACCACTCGTTTCGGAACAACAAATCAACGCTTCATCCCTTATTTCGCACGAATCAAGGGCAAGCAAATGATTATTAACAGACTGCATATGTTCGACTATAGCGGTAAACGATTGAGTTAAGGTATTTATAGACACGTCGCTCTCGCTTAGCAAGTCTTCCACCTGAATAGCTGAGAGAGACAGTAATTTATTAGTTTCCCTTACCTGGCTCCAATCAAGATCAGGCTTTTTTGAGTTTGAAGGAGTCATGTTTTGTACCATAATTATTTTATAAAAAGCTGAAAATAGTTAAACACTTGCAGCCTAGTTTAGATTATTGAACCGATTGTACAGAAAAAATTATTTACCAGCAATTGACTGGCCGGAGCATATTGTGTATTCCTGTCGTTCCCATTTTCATCAAGACTTTTCGCTTTAGCATTATTGGCTTTTGCTTAATTCCTCATGAAATATCTTCAATGATCTGGTTCTGTTAATAGTAGCAGCTAATTCATATTTGCGCGGCATGGAAAGTGTTCCAGGATAATCAGGCTCTAAAACCGGTAAGCCGTGTTTTGCTATTTCATCATACAGCCAATCAATCCAGAAACGGATAGTCTCCGGCTTATCAGACTCAGCCATTTTATTCCGTAAGGTAAACAGGCAATAGCCTATGGCTAAAACCTGGGGCGCTTCTGCAATTTGTGATACAGACTCAAGGTTGATAATATCCATGCCATATTCCAGTTGTTTGGGCGCATTGCGTAAATTTTTAATTCGTTTATCCAGAACCTTTTTTAACCGCTGATTCTCGTAACCCGGATTAAAATTATCGGCCGCCAGCCGGCGTACCGTTGAAAAATCGGCATGAAAAGAAGGCTCAGCCGGTATTCTCCCCAGTTTCTTACGCACTTTAGCGGTAATATCGTGGCAACGGTAATTCTCCATCAGCAAACACATATCGGCTTTCTGCAAAAAATAACCGATGCCGCCGACAACGAAAATCATCGAGATGCGGCGTTGCTCCCATAAAAACCGCAGCCATGAATAAAGCGGTTTGATCGGCTCCAACGATGAATCCAGGACTTTCCTGATTAATTCATCGCGCACCAGAAAATTGGTTGCACTGGTATCTTCATCAAACAGCAGCAACCCGGAACCGCTTTCGACAGCCTCGACGATGCCGGCGGCCTGGGATGTACTGCCGCTGGCATTATCGGTTGAGAAGTGATTAGTTTTAATGTCATTCGGCAAATCGCTGATAAAAGGCCTGATATCAACGTCCCGGATGCTGCGTCCTTCTTCAGCCCGGATAAAAAAAGCATCTTCGCGAGTCACCACAAATTCCCGGCCGTCTCCTGGAATATGTGCATAGACTCCAGCCAAAATAGCCTGCATTAATGTCGATTTACCATGAAAACCGCCACCGGTAATGCAGGTAATGCCTTCTTTAATGCCCATGCCGGTTATGCTGCCGCCTTCCGTCAAAGGAATTTCTACCTGTAAAGAAACGGGGGATTGGAAAGTTTTAACAGATTCATGAGTAGACGGCCTATCATCGATACCGCTATGGCGGGGGAGTCTTGAACCATTGGCAATAAAAGCTACCAGCCCGTGCTGCTGTAAAAAAAAGCTAATATCCGCCCGTTTATTTTGCACATCAACAAACCGACTGAGCAGAGTTTTAGTGCAGACCTCGTAGCGATGATAAAAAAAGGTAAAACCAACAATGGCAACCAATTCCTGGCTAAACATTATCCAAGCCTGCCCGGCATCAAATACACCACCGCCCTGCCCTTTCGCCGGCAAGCTTATTATGAATCGTAAATAAAAGAATTTTTCATCGATTAAAACGCTATCCCTTTGCAGCATCTTCTGGCTTAACGTAATAGTATTGAAAGAACCGCTGCCATCCTTTCCGCGATTTTGCCGGGCGAATGTTTCAATTCCCTGACGGAAACGCCGAATTAAAAAATCCGCTACGGCTAGTTTGCACTCTGTCGATTGTAAAAACTTTTCAGGGATTCCGCTTTCCGGTATCGATATTTTTACCGAGGCAATTGAAGCAGGGTTAGCGCCGGGACTACCCTGAATTTTGATAAACCGGAACTCAAATCCCGGAAAACGATAGGTTCCCTGCAGCGTCTGTATTTCATGGAAAGGATGGTCATCAATAGAATTTATTAATTGATCTAACTTGTTCACCTTTTCTCAATACCGCTTCAAACCGGGAAAATAAAGCGCCTATGTTTGGAATATTTGCGGAAAGGACTTAGCAATTAAACCACGCGAAGCTATAAATACTTCAGCCTGGCCGCTGTTTCTTCCTGATCCTCACTAGCGCCACTTTTGCCGGGATCCCAGAAATCGTAAAAATTAAACCATTGCAATGGCTCTTTTAAACAATAGTGCTGCAATTTTTCAGCGTATTGTTGAATCGTTTGCTTAATGGCTTGTTCGCGAATTTTTCGGGAGAATTTTAGACCGTTGCTGAAGTGCTCGAAATAAATCACATGCTTGCCCTGTTGTTTTAAACAAAACAGCAAATACACGGGACATTTCATTAATGAGGCCAGTATAAACGGACCTTGGGGGAATAAGGCATTGTCTCTCATAAAATCCGCTTTTGATACTCTTTGATGATTATTGACGGGTATTCTGTCTGCCGTAATAATCACTAATTCACCCTTAGCGATTTTATCGCTTAACAATATTGAAGTGGCGGCGGTAATCTCGGTAACCTGTATCAGATTAAGCCGGCTGTCATCACTATACCGGTTTACCAGCCGGTTAAACTTTTCTGCATGCCTGGTATGCACCAAAACATTAATGCGCATTTTCTTATCGAGATGAGCAATTACCCGGCATACTTCAAGGTTGCCCAAATGCGAGCCTAATAAAACAATGCCCCGCCCTTTATTTGTATCCGCCAATAACTGATCGCGTCCGTGGTATTCCACATCCGCAAGTGAAAGCGCCCCTGACCAGGCGGCCAATTTATCAATAATGGCATTGGCAAAGCTGATAAAATGCCGGTAACTCCAATAAGCGCTGCCGCTCAGTTTTAAGGCAGGCGCAAAATCCGCTACTTTGCCGAGATAAGCCCGGCTGGCTTTTCTGGCCTGCCGATTAACAATCCAATAGTAACTCACGACAGGATATAAAAACAGTTGCAGGACAGTACGCCCAAAAATCAGATAAATACGCAGCAGGAACCGCATTCCCCAGATAACGCTCCATTCCTCCATTTGCGCCCAATGGGTTGATTTATTCATCGCCAATGCCTGAGCAGCAACTGCGGAAATCGGCTCAACATGCCGAAAAAAAGCCTGGCATGCGTTTTTGAAATCATGACATTATCCTGCCATAACTGAAAATGGGATATGCCGTCATAAGGATATTGCACAAAAGTAGGAATATTGATGATTTTAATGCCCTGCCAGAATAAGCGCACGACAACATCAATATCAAAATCCATGCGTTTGCCGATGCTAGTAGAATTAATTAATTGCTCTACAGCAGCTAAAGGATAAAGTCTAAAACCGCACATCCCATCGGCAATTGCAACAGACAAGGTGTTTATCCGAATCCATAAATTGGTAAACCGACGCCCGTAAAGACGGCTTTTAGGAACTATTTCATCGAAAAACGGCTTGCCCAGAATCAATGCGTCAGGGTTTAGCCGGCTTGCTTCAATAAACTTTGGGATATCATTAAAGTCGTGCTGTCCATCCGCATCAATTTGTATGGCATGGGTAAATCCCCTTTGTATTGCCGAATTAAAACCGTCCATGACAGCCGCGCCTTTGCCGCCATTTCCGCGCCGGTTTACCAAGGTAATCCAATCCGGTTCATTTTCGGCACAATTTTCCAGTACTTTGGAACAGACGGCTGAACTGCCGTCATTTATTAAAAAACAAGGAATTCGATAATTTTTTAATGTTGAAATAACCTGGGGAATAGCCTGTTCATGATTATAAACAGGCACAATAATGCATATTTTCATGCTTTATTCCCATTATTAAATGTAGACTGCTCATGCATGCTAATTAAAAACCGGGGATTATTTAGAGTAGCTTTTCATAGCCTAACGAGTCAATCCATGATGCGGGAAGCCGTCAGGACAATATCCGCCCTGGCCCAAGCCTTCTTGAACCGTTGTCTTACCTCACCGGCTCCAGCGATTTTATTTTGTGCTTCAAGACTTTTCATCAGACCGAATAGGGACCAGCCATTCTCGCGATTTTTTTGCAAATCTTCACGATAAACCTGTTCAGCCTCGTGAGGTTTGCCGGCTTGCAAAAGCACTGCGCCCAAAGACTGGCGAACCGGGAAATACCAGGCGGAAGGCTCATCATAACGCAGCTTGTCTTCGAGGATTACCGACTGTTTCAGATAGCCGATTGCAGTAACCGTATCGTTCCGTTTCGCCGCCAGTTCACCTTCCAGAACTGCTATGGCAATATCCAGAATTTGGGTCATGGCATGCCTGTCCCAGAAAGTTAATTTTTGTACCGCCGGTTCTTTGGCAATAGCCTTTAAGGTATTTAGTTCGTTATTTGCCTGTTCAAGCTTTCCTTTAGCCAGAAAAGCATAGCAACGCGCATAGTGCCGAATCGCATTGGCAAATCGCAGGTCTGACTCAGGAGCCGGTTGCTGTAGTATGTCATCCCATTTACCAAACCGCACTTGAGCGTAAAAAGGCATTACAAAATAATACTCCAGACCACCCATTCCGGGTTGATGCATCGCTTTGATATCGATATGCGCCGCTGTCGAGCGAGCCGCTTCAATCGCCCCAACGCTGTATCCCTGATTAGCGGCGGCAACGCTCAGAAAATGATGATTATGCGGAACATATACCAGGGGATAAATGCCTTCACTGTGATGATCATGCAGGTAAGTGTGATCCACGGATACGGCTTTCCGGTTAGCTTCAGCCGCTTTGTCATAAAGCCCGGAACGAATATAGATGTGCGCCGGCATATGCACCATATGGCCTGCTCCCGGCATTAAATCACCTAATCTATCGGCACTCGCCAAAGCACGTTCAGGATGTTCGGATGCCTCAACAGCATGAATATAAAAATGGTTTGCACCGGGATTTAGCGGGGCAATTCTCAGTGCGCTTTCCAGCGCAGTAACAATTTCCGCGGTCCACGGCTTCGGTTTGCCTGTGGCCGTCCAGTAATCCCAAGGGTGTTGATTCATTAGTGCATCAGCGTATAGCGTAGCCGCTTCGGCATTATCAGGATAGCTTCTGGCGACTTCCCTCATGGCATCCGCATAA
Organism: Methylobacter sp.; assembly: GCA_028716975.1. Lineage (GTDB taxonomy): Bacteria > Pseudomonadota > Gammaproteobacteria > Methylococcales > Methylomonadaceae > Methylobacter_B. The sequence goes on from JAQUOU010000014.1 coordinate 77,174, forward strand.
GCTTTGTCTAATGCAGAACGGTCGGTTACCGGCTTGGATTCATAGCGTTTTGCCAAAGCGTTAATCAAGGCTTTTTCGATACCGCTGGTTTTCGCCTGGAGTTGCACGGCATGTTGAACAGAATTAAAAGCTTCGGCTATCGCCCCATCCTCCATTTTTGCGTTGATATTAGGCCCTAGAGCATAAGCAATGCCCCAATAACACATGGCGCAATTAGTATCGAATTGTGCCGCCTGCCTGAAGGAACGGATTGATTCTTGATGATTGAACGCGTAAGACCATCTTAATCCCTGGTCAAAATACCGTTGAGCCAGTTCATCGTCAGTAGTTATCGGGAAGTGATGATTGCCAAGATTATCCTGCAACTTAACTGACGGCGTATTAGCACATCCCGTTAATAGCGCCATTATGAGGCACAAAATGCTTGTTTGTATTTTCATTGTCATACCACCTGAGTTGCGTAACTCCTCATTTCTGCCCTTCTCCGTAAGCTTCTTGATCGAAGCTAATTAAGGCAAAATAAGAATAATTGTAAAAATATGATGAGGTCAATATTTCCTAATAAATTGGATACCTATACGAAAAATATTGCTGAATATAACCTGGCGTCTTAGCTTATTATAATCTTCAACCGTTAAAAACCATCCTGCTCTTGTATCTCCAGTGCTTGCAATCTTTATGACCTTAATTTTCAAGCATATTTAAAAAGTTGCAATTGCTTCTCACAATTAAATTAGACTGGATCATGTCCATTAAAAAAACGCGTTATACCCGGGAAACCCCGGTAGGATTTCTTGAACGGGCAGGGGTAAATTATTATCGCCGCCTCGCCGAAAGCGTCGATTCCAAGTCCCCCGATTCTGTCGAAGATGAATCTTTACAATTCTTATCCATTCTCATAACCGATTATGCGGCCATTATCGCTTTCTTTATTGGTGTTGGGAGTTCCATACCCGCGGTAGTGCTGGAATGGCAATATGCTGAAAAAATGGATTTTTATCACTATATTGCTCTACAAATCGGCATTGGACTACTCTTTCTGCTGGTTGAACTTGTACTTTTATACTGGTTGGGGCTTAAAACCGTTCATAGTGTCGCGTGCTTGACTCGACACCATCAAGCGGATGATGAATCACTGCTACCGGGCGATGATACCGTTGCCAATCTATTGGCTCGCGCCGCCCTGGAATTGCCTGATCCGGTGATTCGTTATCTGGGTATCGACCCGTTAAAATATATTTCCAGATCGAGACTACTGGTTATTGGTGCTCTCTATAAACTAAAAGTTATTTTATCCAGCTTGGTCGTCAAATTTTTGCTTACCCGCATGGCCGGTAAATTAGGCTTGCGCGCCAGTTTCAGTTGGGTAGCGATTCCTATTACGGGTATTTGGGATGCCATTGTGATTTACCGGGTCGTAAAGGAGGCCAGATTAAGACTGTTCGGTTATCGTTTAGCGCATTATATAATTGAAGACGTTGTAACCCCTGAGTTCGCCGCAAGCCTCTCATCAAAAGCCAAAGAAGGCGCGGTTCGCGCCATTGCCACCATGATGGTGCTGACGCAAAATCATCATCCGAATATGTTGATGCTGCTGTTCAAAATCAGCGATCACTTCGCCGTTCAGGATCACAACGGCTATGATGACTGGCAGGTATTTCTTGATTTGCTTGATGAAGTCTCTATCGATGAGCGTTATTTTTTGCTGGATTTACTCAGCATTGCCGCGATTTTCGATGGCCGCCTGTCGCCCCTGGAAAAGCGTTTACTGCCTGAAGCGTTCGGGAATTTAAACGCGATTTATATGGAGCGCATCCAATCCCTGAAAAAATGCCTGGTAAGCGGTCATATTCATGCTGCAAAAGCATTATGCCAACTAAATTACCGGCCCGAGTCTGCACTTTCAGCATGAAAGAAACCACATTACTTTAGGAAGTTCTGAATAAATTGATGCCGTTCATGCCCTTCGGCTATGCTCAGGAGAGCGTTCGACAGGGCTCTCCTGAGCATAGCCGAAGGGCTCACCACGAACGGAATTAACATAGTGTCCTGCGCATAGACCAAGGGCTCACAAAGAATGGAATCAACAGCGCTCTCCTGAGCCTAGTCGAAGGGTTACCGTTCGTCCTGAGCCCTTCGATAAACTCAGGAGAGCCTTGTCGAAGGAAGCTTGTCGAAGGAAACTTGTCGAAGGAAACTTGTCGAAGGAAGCCTGGCTAAGAATTTATTCTGAGTTACCTTTAGCTGGTAATTTTTGTTACGCTCTCGCACTCCAGGCTATCCACTCGCTGAAAGCCTCTGGGTAAAGCCAGGCCTCTATTGGCGCGGTTGCCGGAGTAATGTGCTATATCCGCGCCTTTAAGCGCTAACTGCCGTTTACCTGCAATGACTTTTAATTGCCCGTTTTCGGGTATTGCCACAGCCGAAACAACGAAATCTTTACCGGCAGCCAAATCCGCGGCTGGAATCTGTATCAGTTTATTGCCTTTGCCTTTTACCAGTGCCGGCAATTCAATCACAGGAAAAATCAATAACCGGCCTTGCAAAGTTACCACGGCGAGCAAATCAGATTCGTTTTGTACAGGCGCAGGCTTAATCACTTTTGCGATTTCAGGCAGGGTGATCAGCAGCTTGCCGGCTTTATTTTTACTTAACAATTCTTTTAGTTGAACCCTGAAACCATAACCGGCATTACTGGCAAGCACATACCAGTCATCGGAATTTCCGGCAAGCAGGTGGAGAAATAATGAGCCTGCCGGTGGATTGAGCCGTCCCGTTAACGGTTCACCCTGAGTTCTGGCCGAAGGTAAATCATGCGCGGACGTGCTGTAAGCGCGGCCCGTCGAATCCAGGATATAAACCGGCTGGGTTGAGCGGCACTTTACGGCATCCAGAAAGCTGTCGCCGGAACGATAGCTCAGGCTTGCAACCTCAATATCATGACCTTTTGCCGCTCTTATCCAGCCTTTTTGCGACAGGATAACGGTTAAGGGTTCATTGCTTATCAATGCCGTTGTTTCCAGAGCCTGCGCAGCCTCTCTGGCAACAATAGGCGAGCGGCGGTCATCGCCGTATTTTTGGGCGTCACTTTCGAGTTCTTTTTTAATCAGCCGGTTTAATAACCGCTGCGAGCCCAATATTTTTTCCAGCGCAGCCCGTTCCTTTTCCAGTTCATTCTGCTCGCCGCGAATTTTCATTTCTTCCAGCCTGGCCAGATGTCTTAATTTTAATTCCAGTATCGCTTCAGCCTGAACATCGGTGAGCCCAAAGCGCTGCATCAACACGGGCTTGGGATTATCTTCACTGCGAATAATGGCAATAACCTCATCAATATTCAGGTAGGCAATCAGCAAGCCGGCGAGAATATGCAATCTTGCCAGCACTTTATCCAGACGAAACTGCAAGCGGCGCCTGACTGTTTCGGTACGAAACGCCAGCCATTCAACCAGAATATCCTTAAGATTTTTAACCTTGGGCCGGCCATCCATGCCGATCATATTCATATTGACGCGATAGCTTTTTTCCAGCTCCGTGGTGGCAAACAAATGCGACATGACCGAATCCGCATCTATGCGTTTTGACTTTGGAATAATTAGCAGGCGGGTGGGATTCTCATGATCGGACTCATCACGCAAATCCTCAATCATCGGCAGCTTTTTCGCCAGCATTTGCGCGGCTATCTGCTCCATTAATTTTGCTCCGGAAACCTGGTGGGGCAAAGCGGTAATGACGATGGTGCCGTCCTCCTGCTCGTATTTGGCGCGCATTTTTATTGAGCCGCCGCCGTTGATATACATTTTTTGAATGTCATCGGCTGAGGTGATGATTTCCGCAGGGGTCGGGTAATCCGGGCCTTTGATGTGGCTGAATAGCGTTGCCAGGGTGCTGTCAGGATCGTCCAGTAACTGAATGCAGGCGCCGGCGACTTCGCGAAGATTATGCGGCGGAATATCGGTTGCCATGCCGACGGCGATTCCCATCGTGCCGTTCAGCAATATATTAGGCAATCTGGCCGGTAACAGCACCGGCTCTTTCATGGTGCCGTCAAAATTATCCGACCATTCCACAGTGCCTTGCCCCAATTCGCTTAGCAGAGTCTGCGCATAGGCGGTCAGGCGCGATTCGGTATAACGCATAGCGGCAAAGGATTTGGGATCATCGGGCGAGCCCCAGTTGCCCTGGCCGTCAATTAATGGGTAACGGTAGGAAAAATCCTGCGCCATCAACACCATGGCTTCATAGCAGGCAGAATCGCCGTGCGGATGATATTTACCCAGCACGTCGCCGACGGTTCTGGCCGATTTTTTATACTTGGCCAGGGCTGTCAAACCCAGTTCGGACATCGCGTAAACGATGCGCCGCTGCACCGGTTTCAAGCCATCGGCAATATGAGGCAGAGCACGGTCGAGAATGACATACATGGAATAATCCAGGTAGGCCTTCTCGGCAAAGTCCTTTAACGGCAGTTGTTCGTAGTTTTCCTGTATGCCCACAATTACAATTCATCCTCTGGTACATCAACATGCAGGGCTCGGGTTCTTTCAAGGCTTTCCTCGCGCATTGTCTTGCGCATTTCCGCCGCTGCAAATAAGCGTTTTTCTACTTCGTTGTCCAGTTGCAGTTTTGGCGCTTCCACTGAGTGCCCATGACCGTCAACCGCCACCATCGTAAAATAACAGGAAGTCGTATGTCTTTTTTCTTCCGTTCGTAAATCTTCGGCAACCACTCTAACCCCGATTTCCATCGATGAACGGCCTACATGATTGACATGGGCATAAAAAGTCACCAGTTCACCGACATTCACCTGCTGCTTAAAGAAAACCTGGTCCAGCGCCGCCGTCACTACATAATTTTTACAATACTTCGCCGCACAGGCATAAGCCACCTGATCCAGCAGCTTCAATAAAGAACCGCCATGCACATTACCGGAAAAATTAGCCATATCCGGTGTCATCAGCACGGTCATTGTTAGGGATTTCTCTTGTTTATTCATTTAAATGTAATTGATATTAAGTTTACGTCTTTTCCCACTATAAATTGTAATTCAATGTGGGGTTCCAGCTTCCCGAGTTTGCAAAGCCGGGGCTCCGGCGTCTGCATTTGCACGTTATTTCTTAATGATAAGTATATTCTCGATAGCGCCTTGAAAGATTGTATCGTAAGTTACAAGGCACAGGTTTTCATATTTAGCCTGGGCGATAAGCAAGCGATCAAAAGGATCTTTATGGCAGTCGGCCAATTCAAGACTGGTTTGGACATGATAAGGCGTTATATTCAACCATTGAAAGCCTTGTGCTTCGATATCCTCGGCAATCTTCATCGAGGGCAGAGCCATTTTGCCCAGACCGTATTTTATTGCCATCTCCCATAGCGAAACCGGGCTGACAATTGCGCCTTCGGATTGAATACGCTCAATGGCGGGGCGGTCTCTAATTTCGCCCATCAGCCAGTCATAAACAATACAGGTATCAAGCAGCAGACGCATCATCCGCTCCTGAAAATAAACGTTCGACTTGAACGTTGGTTTCAGGAGAATTCCAGCCGCCCACATAGGTAATTTGACCCTTCCATGCGCCGGGCAAATTAACCTTGGGAGCTGAATATTTGACGATTTTAGCAACCGGCAAGCCGTTGCGGGCTATCAACACTTCTTCGCCTTGCTCGGCCGCTGCGATCAAACTGGACAAACGGTTTTTGGCCTCCAGCATATTTACTTGCATGATAATTACCTTAATCTAGATTAGCTAACGTTAGCCAATCATAAGCGGATTGCTGTTTTGTTGTCAATTGATGTGTAAAAATCTGAATTTGATCCGCCCTGTTCAGTAATTAGTTTAAGTCGTTGCCGACCCTGTGAAAAGTAATAAGATTTTTAAAACTGATCGGCTTAAATGGGCCAAAATCGGCCGATGAATAAGAATATATCAAGGTAAATGTTTTATTGCGTTGTTCAAAAACCGGCGAGTGGAATAGCGTGACATATATAACGAATAGCCGACTTAGCATTGCGATGCATCCATGCAGCTTATACGGGCTACGTAGTTTTACGGATATCCAGGCTGTTTTATGTTCTATACCATGCATACCGGTATGAAAAATTGCTTACTTAGACTGAATCAACCAAGGAGTATAACTTATGAGTTTTTCAAGAAATGCATCGAATAAATGCAAAGCACTGGCGATTTCTATTCCCCTTGTAATTGCACCTTTCCCAATTTTTGCATCGACCTTCAACGCAGCCGCTGATTTTTCCTCGAGCAACGATCCAAATTCCGTATGGAGTTATGGCTGGTCAGAAACTTTGGGTTCCACTCTCAACCTCTATTCCACCCCCGTAAGTCTTGGCGGTGTTGATGGGTGGTATGACCCAGCCCATAATACTCAATATGCTCCTTTGGTTGCGCATAATGGCACAGCTAATGTTTTAGAACCTATACAGAATATAATTTTTCAGCCTGGCCAACTCGGCGTGCATCCCGGCCTGAACAACGAGTACAGCGTCATCCGCTGGACTGCTCCTGATACCGGCGCTTATTCAGTTACTGCCAGTTTTATTGGAATTGAAAGTGCTACTACCGATGTGCATGTCCTGAATAACGGGAACTCGCTTTTCCAAGGTGCAATTGACGGCCTGGGCGACACAGCCCTATTTTCGCCCAGCACGATTTCTGTAAATGCAGGCGATACCATCGATTTGGCTGTCGGGTATGGGTCCAATGGCAATTTATTTTCTGATACGACCGGCGTTTCCGCGACTATTAGCAGTGTGCCGATACCTGCAGCAATGTGGCTCTTTAGTTCCGCCCTGGCTGGCATATTTTTTTGCAGTAAGCGGAAATTAAAAGCATTCGATATGCTCAAGCAAGAGGTTATGTAACTGACCCTTTGGCAAAAAAGATAAACCAACCCATTACCCATTCACTCACAATATGATCTGACAAGGTTTCTGATATTAACTCATGTGGACTTCCGTTTTGGATCGAGTTCACCCGGCCAATGTCAATTCATATGAGGTTACATTTTGAAGCCGTCAGATCAAGTTCAAAGTTTTACCTCCAAAGCGGTCACACCGATTTGCGCCTATTCCTCGAAGAACAAAATCAATATGGGGAACCTCTAAAAATTGCACTTCGACAAGCTCAGATACCGTCTTAAATTCATTTTTTCAAGCGAAATTTGGATCAAATGGTTGACCTGATTTTAAGATGGCAAAGCTAAGATGAATAAGCTTACGCCTAGCGGCACAAACAATGGCTTTACCGTT
>JAQUOU010000015.1 GCA_028716975.1 Methylobacter sp.
TTATCTCAAACCGATGCCCCTTCACTCCATCCGAATTACCAGACTTCATTGCTACTATAGGCATCTCCGACTTCCAATGGACTCCGCCTCTATTCTCGCTGTTTAGACTTGGCAAGAGGTGCGCTTGAGCGCCGACCATTGGATCTCCCTGGTTACTGCATAAACTCAATGTAAAGCTCGATACGGACTGAGATCCCGGGATGTTTGCCATAGCTCGCCTATACGCTATAGCAACTGTTGCCTGCTAGTAAGCCCAGACTATCGGCCATATCCAATGCGGTTATTTCGGGACTGTATCCTTCAGGGTCAGCCTCACCTGTTACCTTTGTGCCTCGCTTTCTTTCGTGCCTACGCATCAAGCATATCGTTACCGCTATGCCTGCAAGGCTCAATACCAGGCTCGTGGCTAGCGATTACCTGGACGGGATTCACACCCGCTAGTTTATGCAGCATTGCCAGGCCGCAACGGGCTTAGCACCCCAATGAGAAACTCAAAAAAGCGGCTTATTCTTCCGCAGTTTTGCATGCATTCCGCAAACTACCTACTTAATTTATTGCTAGGCACATATGAGGTTTCTATACGTGTATAACTCATTTTTAATTGGATAGAACGCCTCAAGATAGACACGCTTCGATTATTAAACTATGCTTTTTTAAGCTACAGGAAAATGTACGCCCAAACCCTCGGAATTTTCCCATTTCTTTAAAAATCAATTAGATGGAAAACGAGTTCTGAGTATCCATGTACTTATAGAATATCGATGTAAAACATTTAAAAAAATTCCAAGGGTTTGCGGTTAGAACCCCTAGTAACACTAAGTAAAGTCATGCCAAAAAAAATAGACGGTACCTCTATTCTCAACATTGCTGATGATACGATTAATGAGATCATCGAGATCCGCAGTCAAGAGGTATTACTCAAAGCGGGAGCGTTGCAGAGCGCGATTTTCAACAGCGCCAATTTCTCAAGTATCGCCACTGACGCGAACGGCGTCATCCAGATTTTTAACGTCGGCGCTGAACGCATGCTGGGCTACGCCGCCGCCGATGTCATGAACAAGATCACGCCTGCCGAAATTTCCGATCCGCAAGAAGTGATTGCCCGGGCTGAAGAGCTGAGCATCGAACTCGGCACGCCGATTACGCCCGGCTTTGAGGCCTTGGTATTCAAAGCCTCTCGCGGCATTGAGGACATCTATGAACTGACCTACATCCGCCAGGACGGCAGCCGTTTCCCTGCCGTGGTGTCAGTCACGGCGCTACGCGATGACCAGGACGCCATTATCGGCTACTTGCTGATCGGCACGGACAACACCGAGCGCAAAAAGGCGGAAGAATCTATTAAGGCCGCCTCTCAATACGCCCGCAGTCTGATTGAAGCGAGTCTGGACCCGTTGATGATGATTAGCGCGCAAGGTAAGATCACCGATGTCAATGCCGCTACAGAACAAGTGTCGGGGGTGCCCAGAGCTCAGCTGATCGGGAGCGACTTTGCGGACTATTTCACCGATCCGGGGAAAGCGCGTGAGGGCTATGAGCAGGTGTTCTCGCAAGGATTTGTGACCGATTACCCCTTGGCGATTCGCCATGTCTCTGGCAAAGTTACCGAAGTGCTCTATAACTCCAGCCTGTATCGCGATGGCAACGGCAATGTGCTTGGCGTATTTGCAGCAGCCCGCGACATCACCGAGCGCAAGCGTGCAGAAGAAACGGCCCAGGCCGCCTTGCTCGCCAAGTCGCAATTTCTGGCCAACATGAGCCACGAGATCCGCACCCCGATGAATGCCATTCTGGGCTTAACGCGCATTGTGATGGAGTCAGACCTGAAACCGGAACAACGGGAACAACTTGATAAGGTTCGCAGATCAGGCAGAGCCCTGGTGCGCATTATCGACGATATCCTGGACTTTTCCAGAATCGAGGCCGGACACATGGCGATCGAACGGATCCCCATGCGCGTAGAGGCTGTACTCCTCGAAGTTGCCGAACTGCTCGCTTTACAAGCTGAAGAGAAGGGGCTGGAATTGTTCCTCGATATCGATCAGGACACCCCGTTGCTGGTGATGGGCGACCCGTTCCGCCTAGTTCAGATACTCAATAATCTGGTCGGTAACGCCATCAAGTTTACCGATCACGGCGAGATTCATATCAGCGTACGGGTCGAGCGCCAGGATGAGACGACCAATACGCTGCGATTCAATGTGCGCGATACCGGTATCGGCATCGCGCCGGATCGGGTTGGCGTCCTGTTTCAGCCCTTTTCCCAGGCCGATTCCAGCACCACTCGTAAATTCGGCGGTAGCGGGCTTGGGCTTGCTATCGTCAAGAAGTTGGTAGAGTTATTGGGCGGCCAGATCACGCTGGACAGCACGGTCGGCAAGGGGACGAATGTAGCCTTCACCATTGAGGCCGGCATAGCGCCGGAAGAAATGCGCAACCTTGCGCAAATGGGCGGGGATTCGCTGCTTATGTGTGGAAAACGGGTGCTGGTGGTGGATGATCAGGCGGCTTCACGCCAGATACTTTCGCTCTTGCTGAAAGCATGGGGGATAGAGGTGATTGAAGCCAAAAATGGGGCGGAAACCCTGGCAAGGGTCGCAGAGGCTAACAGCATGGGGCAGCCTTTTCATGCGGTGTTGATGGATTGGCGCATGCCCGGCATGAGCGGTTTAGCGGTGGCGGTCGAGCTGAGAGCACAAGAAAGGGCAAACGGCCTGAATACGCCTTTGCCAATCTTGATGGTCACGGCCTACAACCAGCAAACGCTGCTGCAACAACCTGAAGTTGCCTGCATCAACGGGGTGCTCACCAAACCGATAATACCTTCCGACCTCTTCAATGCCTTGCTGCACGGCGAAATCCGCAGTTTACCTGCCCTGGAAGAACCGCACACCCAGCGCTTCGACAGCGTCCGCGTTCTGTTGGTCGAGGATAATGAGCTCAATCAGGAAGTCGCCGCCAGTATCATCAGGAAACGCGGCGCAACTCTCACTATCGCCTGGAATGGTGTTGAAGCTGTGGCTCTGATTCAACAGCAAACGTTTGATCTGGTGTTGATGGATCTGCATATGCCGGTCATGGGCGGTATTGAAGCCACTCGCCAGATTCGAGAACTTGCGCAAGGGAAAAACCTGCCTATCGTAGCCATGACCGCAGCCGTTATGGTGGAAGACCGGGAACGCTGCCTGGCCATTGGCATGGTCGATTTTATACCCAAACCGGTGGAGCCCGAAGACATTGTCAGGGTGCTCCGCACTTACGCCCAACCAGGGACAGAAATTCCATCCGACGCCCTGCCCATGATTCAGGAAGGCGAACCGGTGCTTGATTTGGTAAAAGGATTGAGCAGATTGGACGGCGACCATGCACTACAGCAACGGCTGTTGCTCAGTTTCGTCGAGTGTTATCACAACTTAACTCAGCGCCTGGACGCGCTGCTGAACGAGGGCATTACCAGTGATGCCATCGAGCTGATTCATGCCGTCAAGGGGGTGGCCTCAAATCTGGGCGCCGTAGCGCTGACCGAAGCCAGTCGTCTCTTACTTGAGGAGTTGCGGTCTGCTGTGCCGGCGGCATCTCGCGCTACGTTCGACGCCATTCTGGTCGAAACGCTCTGGCAGATGCAACAATATATCGGCGACCACGTGCAACCCGGCCGGATCAAAGCGGAGGTGACAACGTCAGGCTCACTTAAGGATGCTTTGCTGTCGCTCGAACCATTTATCATCTGCCAGGAAATAATTCCTGACGCATTACTGGATTCTTTACAACAATTTACCGATGCCGACTTGCCCTGCTCTTCTCTGGTGCGAGAGTTGCAGCACCAAATTGATAACTTTGAGCACCCGGAATCATTGGCGACTTTGAAACTATTGAAAACCAAACATCTAAAAGAATGAAAAATGACATTAACCTGACTCACCACGAAAAGCCGCTTATCCTGCTGGTAGACGATCTACCGGCTAACCTGCATGTTCTGGTATTGGCGCTAAAAACGGATTTCCGTCTCAAGACCGCCACCAGCGGCGCGTCTACGTTAGCGTTGCTGAAAGATCAGGCTGAGTTACCGAAACTGGTCATACTGGATGTCAAAATGCCCGGCATGAGCGGCATTGAGGTTCTGCGTCGAATGCGTGATAATCCTTACACATTGGCTATTCCTGTTATCCTTGTGAGTGCTGACGTCTCGGAACAAAACGAAGTTGCCGGCCTAAACCTCGGCGCGGACGAATATCTCATCAAACCTATCTCAAAAGGCACGCTGATTATTCGAGTACGTAATCTGATCCGGCGTAATTCAGAACGGAACAAACTACGCCTGGCTGCCTATGTCTTCAAATACAGCGGCGAAGCCATCATGATTACCGACCGCAACAATCATATTATCGATGTCAATGCCGCTTTTACCAAGTTGACGGGATACGACAAGGCCGAGGTGCTGGGCTGTAACCCCAAGTTGCTGTCTTCCGGGCGAACCAGCAAGGAGGAATATCGGGGCATGTGGGAGGCCATCCTGAAAGATAGCTTCTGGCAGGGCGAGATGTGGGACCGGCGCAAGGATGGCAGCGTTTACCCCAAGTTGATGACGATTTCCGTGGTGCGCGACAGGGCCGTAGACATCGAGTTTTATCTGGCCAATTTCGTGGATATCAGCCTCTACAAAGAATCAGAAGAACGCATTGAACGCTTGGCCCATCACGATTCTCTGACCGGCTTGCCGAACCGGTTGCATTTACAGATATTCCTGGAGCAATCCATGTTGATTGTCACGCGCATGTCGGAACAATTGGCGGTAATGTTTCTTGATCTCGATCGATTCAAGAACGTCAATGACACCCTCGGTCATTCGGTCGGAGATGCATTGCTGATACAAGTGGCCGCTCGTCTCAAGTCGTGCGTACGCGACTACGACACGGTGGCGAGGCTGGGTGGCGACGAGTTCGTCGTCATCTTGCGAGGCCGGGACATAGCGTCTGATGCCGCCATCGTCGCAAAAAAAATCAATCTTCACCTAAGCCAGCCCTTCCTGATTGGCGCGCGCACCTTACGCACATCAGCCAGTATCGGCATAGCCCTCTATCCCGACAATGGGAAACACATCGATGATTTGATGAAAAATGCCGACAGGGCCATGTATTTCGCCAAATCAGAGGGCGGGAATATTTTTTGCTTCTTTTCACCGGCAATGAATCTGCATGCTCATGGAAGGCTGAAAATGGAAAACCAATTATATGAGGCGATTGAAAAGCAAGAGTTTCACCTGTATTACCAAATTCAGGTAGACGATTTGTATCAGCCATTGGGTGCGGAGGCATTGATACGCTGGCTGCATCCTGAACGAGGGCTGGTGCCGCCCATGCAGTTCATTCCGCTGGCGGAAGAGACCGGGCTGATTCAGGCCATCGGATACTGGGTGCTGGATACGGCTTGCGCCCAGATCAAGGCATGGCAGCACTCTGCACTCACTCGTGATCTGATTCTGGCGGTGAATGTGAGTTCCAGGCAATTTCGCCAGGATGATTTTATCGCTCAAGTGCGAGGGGTCGTGCAACGCCATGCCATCAACCCGCAACTACTTAAGCTGGAAATTACGGAAAGCTTATTGTTAAAAAATGTCGAAAGCGTTATTGCAACCATGAATGCATTGAAAGCACTCGGTGTCCAGTTTTCACTGGATGACTTTGGCACCGGATATTCATGCTTGCAATACCTCAAGCGCCTGCCTCTTAATCAATTAAAGATTGACCAGTCGTTCGTACGTGATCTTGCTACTGATAGCAGCGACAAGGCGATTGTCCGCACCATCATAGCTATGGCGCAGAATCTGAATCTGGATGTTATCGCCGAAGGAGTCGAGACGGAAGAGCAACGAAGCCTCCTCATGAACAAGGGCTGTACTCACTTTCAGGGGTATCTGTTTGGCAAGCCAATTCCGGTTGATCAATTTGAGGAACTGGTTAAGGGGATTTTTAACCAAAAGTACAAAGAGAAAAATTAAGTGCAGCCCGTAGATTGGGGTGAGTATACGAACCCCACTCTACGGCTTCGATGTATTGGGGTTCCTAACGTCATCTCAACCTCGTACTTCAAAACTTTCACTGCCGGCAGTTTCAGTCCAGGCTGGAAAAGTTGTCAACCAGACCGGTAATTCGCTGAACTCTTTGTTTCACGGTAGCTGCAAAAACCGCTTCATCAACAACCAGATTGAGCGTTTTTTTTGCCCGGGTAATTGCCGTGTACAGCAGTTCTTTTGTTAACACGGGATTGATTGTATCGGGAAGAGCTATTAGCACTTCCTCAAATTCAGATCCCTGGCTTTTGTGTATGGTCATCGCAAAAACGGTTTCGCAATGCGGCAGACGTGTGGGCAGATATTTTTTAATAGCGCCGTCCGCGCGCTGAAAAAATACCATGTGCTTCCCATCCTGCTCTTTATCCGGCATGCAGATGCCGATATCGCCGTTATAAAGATGCAGGGCTGCGTTATTTTGCGTCACCATGACCGGACGGCCTGAATACCATAACCCGGACAGATTGATCAGCTTTTGCGCGGCGAGTTTCTGCTCAACCCGGTAATTAATGTCGACGACACTATTTTTTCCGTGCCGATTGGAACACAACACCTGAAAACGGCTGAAGGCGCGGTAAATCTCATCAAATTCTGCCTGGGTTTTAATCAGTTGCAGATACTCCGCTTGCTGCCCGGCTACATAATCAATCAAATTCTGTCTCAGCACAGGATTCTCTTTATTACTCTCCCGTAGAATCCGCCAGGCGGCATCATGCTGTTGAAAATTCACGGCATCGGCCAAGTGTTTTATGTTTTCATCAAACCGGTGTGATTTTTTTAATTCAACCGTATGCGCCGGCAAGGCCATCGTCAAATCGGCCAGTACAGCGCCGGATTCTACTGAAGCCAGCTGATCCTTATCCCCCAACAAAATCAATCGGGCGCAGGGCTTTAATGCATCAACCAGTTTGCTCATTAAAGCCAGATCGACCATAGAGGCTTCATCCACCACAACCAGGTCATACGTCAACGGCTTATCTGAATCATGGTGAAAATACGGAGACGGCGGCTTTGCTCCCAACAGACGATGCAGTGTTGTCACGGTTTCCGGAATATGTGCTTTTACCCGTTCCGAACACGGCAGCGCAGCCTTGTTAAAGCCAATGGATTCCTGAAGACGCATGGCGGCTTTGCCGGTCGGCGCAGCTAAAGCGATATGCAAAAATTGACCTGCCGCCAGTTCCTGCAATAGGGCCAGAATTTTAACCACCGTGGTCGTTTTACCGGTCCCCGGCCCGCCGGTAATAATACTGAAAGCCTGCCGGACTGCCATTTTTGCAGCCTCACGCTGCCAGTCGGTTTCATCGGCGTTATCTTTAAAATATCGCTCAAGAATCGCATCAAGGTTTTCAGCAGGAAAGTTTATCTTCGTCAGTGTTTTAATCTGTATCGCCAGACGCTTTTCATAAAACCAGTAACGATGCAGATACAGGCGATTCTGCTCAACCACCAGGGGCAAACACTCTGTCTGCTGCTCCGGCATCATAGCGGCAAGGCCGGATGCAAGTATCAGCGCCCTGCCCTTGTCATCCAGTTGAATGCAGCTATGCCCCTGATTTTGCTCATACGACACCTGCATGACGATATGTTCAAATTGCTGTCTCTGATTTTCATCGAACGTTGTCCTCTGGCTGAGGAAGCGGGCAAAAGCAATATCCAGCCGACTAAAGGCGTTAGCTTCAACGCGCATTTTCACATCCAAATAATCCTGCCATCGCCTCGATTTTCCCCAAATCCGGCCTATCCTGATAAACGCCGCTCATCGCCAGCTCCGGCTGCATGCCGCGTACAAACAAATAACGCACGCCGCCGAAATGCGTTTCATAATCATACTGAGGCAAGCGGATTTGCAGATAGCGATGCAGCACTACGGTGTAAAGCCAATACTGCAAACCGTAATTATGCTCGCGCATGGCGCGAGTTAAGGTCTCGGGATGGTAATCCGGCAGGCTGTTGGTTTTATAGTCCATAACATAGTAACGGCCGTTATAGTCACAAATCAGGTCAATAAAGCCGGTGAGATAGCCGCACATCTGTTTGCCGGTTAAAGGTTGAAAAGACAGGGTATCCCGCAGAATGAGATTGATCTGACCGGCATCCATAGCCTGTATGGATAAGTAAAAAGGCATTTCCTTGAGGCATTTGTGTTCCGGCAGATTCTTCAGGCAAAAACCGGGGGCTGTTTCAGATAGCTGCGTTGAGACGACGGCTTGTAAAAGCTCGTCAATGATGTCCGGCTGCTCCAGTTTTAAACCATAACGCCGGCAAACCTTATCGCGTTGTTGCGAAATATCCTTGCGTCTAGCCAGATCGGCAAAAGTAGTATTTTCCAATAGATCATGCACAACATTACCGGTATGCGCGCCTCTTGGCAACTGCGCCCAGCGCGGCTCTAACTCTATTCTGCCTGCAATCAAGCGTGGCTGCTGTTCGGGCTCATCCTGTTGCTCTCCCACTTTATCGGCAGGAATTTCCGGTGCATCGTGCAAGCTTAATGCCGATAATGCCGTATAACTGCTCATTTGCCAGTTGCTAAATAAGAGTCTTTTTCGCTTTTTTGCAGAGAAATCGACTGGGGTAACCGATGCCTGATAGAGCCTTTTTATTTCACTCGGCACGTCCAGCAGTCGATAATCAAATACCTGCGCAGCCTGGTCTTTTAAAGTTTGCAAGGTTGCCTGCTGTTTGGCAAAATCAGCACCTCCAAAATCAAGCAGCCAGGCCATCGCTGAATCATTGGCCGCCTTCTCTGGACGCACATCGGCCCAGGCAATATAACACCGGTATTTAGCTCGGGTAACCGCCACATAAAAGAGCCGCAAATCTTCTGCCGATTCTTCCTGCATAGCCTGGGCGCGATGCTTTTCAAAATCCCCCGAACCTAAATCCACTATCATCCGGCCGTTAGCATGGCATTTAACCAAGCGCTTTTCGCTGCTTAAACGGGTGTTGCGCTGCCACAGGCAGGGACAAAATACAATCGCATACTCCAATCCTTTGGATCGATGCATAGTAACTATTTTTACTGCGTCATCATCGCTTTCAAGACGCAGTTGCTGGTCTTCCGCACTGCTTTTATCCTGGTTCGCTTTGGTAATGGCTATTCGCAGCCAGTTCAGCGTTTTATTGATGCCCAGCCGCTCCTCCATGACGGCCTGCTGCAGCATCTCAATCAGATGATGCAGATTGGTCAATTGCCTTTCAGCCAGGGCTGTTTTTGACAAGTGCTGCCTGATTTTTTCCTGCGCCAGCAAACGCTGCATCATTGCCATCAGGCTTGATTGCTGCCAGTCCTGATAATAAATCAAAAATCGCGACATCCAGCCATCCAGTACGATGTCGTTATTGATGATCTCGTAAAGTGTCTGCCCATCCAGGCCGAACCAGTTTAAGGTCAACGCCTGTTTGAGCAATCCACTATTTCCGGGACTGGCCACAGCTTGCAATAAAATATACAAATCAGCCGCTTCCTGCGAAGCAAAAACAGACTCGGTGCTGTTTAATACTGAAGGCACTCCTACTGTACGCAGTAGCTGCTGATATTCTCTTGCCTGGGTATTTGTTCTTACCAGAATGGCGATATCTTTAGGCTGCAGGGCTTTGCCGCCGGGTTCTAATGTGTAAGCATCCGAAAGTAAATCCACTATCTCATTAATGACTGCAACCCTGATTTCTTCCGCTGCCTTACCTGCTGTCCAATAGCCTGTTTTACTTTGGCTTTCCGGCAACTGCCACAGCATCATTGGCGCGACTGCCTGCCCTGAAAGCTGTAATGCGCCCTTATCCGCCGTCAAAGCGGGTTTGACGGCTTTAAACGTTAAATCCTTCAGCAAAAATGCCTGCTCTCTTTGAAATAACACATTCACGGCATCGACCAATTGCGGGTGTGAACGCCAATTATTCCCTAGCGTAAATTGATACTGGGCCTGTTTTTGCGCCGCCAGGTAAGAGTAAATATCCGCTCCGCGAAATTTGTAAACCGCCTGTTTGGGGTCGCCAATCAAATATAAATATTGGCTGGGCGCTGCAAACAGTGTAGAAAAAATTAACCATTGGCTATCATCGGTATCCTGAAATTCATCAATCAAAGCGACTTTAAAACGCTGCTGTAATTCAGCCGTCAGCAAGGCGCTTTTTTCATCTTGCAGCGCCTCGGCCAAGCGAGTTATTAAATGATCAAACGACAGCACATTCTGCTGCTGCAACCGGCTATCCAAATCTACGCGCAAGGTTTCGAGCAAGGTTCGGCGAAATGTCAGCGAGATTTGTTTAACTGCGCTAGCCAGCGCATCGAAAGGTTCGGTGGTTAATGCCAATTCAGCCAGATAATCGGCTTTACGCTGTTCACTGGCCCGGTCTTTTTTGGGCCGGAATTGGTTACCATGCAATGCATCCATCAGCCCGGTTTGGGTCAATAAAGCAAAAGCCTCTGCACAGGGTAGTTGTAGCGTATTGCCATGCAGCCAATCCTTTAATGAACAATAGTGCAGCTTAAACGAGCCGGTATAGCCGGTCTTGAATTTCTGGTCGGCAAAACAGTCCTGTAATTTTCTTGCACCCTCGTCCAGTTCATTTTTTGCTAAAGCTGTCAGTTGTTGTAACTCTTTTAAAACCTCATCCAGACTCGCACATTCATGATAAACACTGACGTGAGCGGCAATAAAATCAATGCTGGCAAGCAAAGCTTCCGGGGTTTTATACTCTGCCGTTAATACCGCAGCTTCCCGGACCGTGCGGTTATAAACCTGCTGCCGCCAGAAATCATCGGCACAGGCTTGTTTAATAAGCGCCAGATCACCGGTTAATTCCGCATCAAATAATTGCCCGCTTTCCAGCGCATGCTCTCTTAAAATCCGCTGGCAAAATCCGTGTATGGTAAAAATTCCAGCTTGGTCTATCGCCAGCAGCGCCGTCTCTACGCGTTGTTTGGCCTGTTTCGGGTCAATCGCGAGATTGGCCAGCCAATCGGTAATAGTGCTGTCTATCCCCTCAGTCCGCCCTTTTAAAGCTATTCCCGCCTCAGCCAGTCTGCTTCGCACCCGCTCCTTAAGCTCTTCCGTTGCCGCTTTGGTAAAAGTAACTATTAGCAGCTTATCTATTGAAATATCCAGCTCAACCACAAAGCGCAAAACCAGCATGGCTATGGCATAGGTTTTTCCTGTTCCGGCACTGGCTTCTATAAGGTTTACGCCTTTGAGCAGTTCGGTTTTCACCGGATCAAAATAATTAATTTGCATGAGAAGAGCGCCATTAAGTCAAGCCGTATGAACACCAAAAAGCGGTATCAGACTTAAATATTAGAAGATGAAAAGAAATGCATCCGAGAAATATGACCTGAATTTATAATTTTATTGGCCGTCAGCTGGTTCATTTAAGCGATTATGATTACCCATATCCGGCTTCCCCTGTAAATAGGACGCACTGGGATCAATAATATAGCGGGTATTTATCAAAGTCCGGCCTATCAACATGCGGAACAGCATACTATCCCTATTAGTAAGCGTCATCTCTGTTGTGATAATCGATTGCCCCAGTATCAGCTGGGTTTCTATGACATAACGGCGCTGTTTGTGTCCTCCCGAATCTGTAACCAGGCGCCGATCTTTAACCATTGCGTGACATTCAATATACACATCGCTATATTTCTGTTTAGGATGAATGGCAAACATCACCCAGCGCTTGCCGCCTTTGCGATACGGATCAATAGCAAAGGCATGCAGCGCGGATGAGCGTGCGCCGGTATCGATTTTAGCCTTAATCTGATTAATATTAAATTCCGGTAAGGCTACCCATTCGCGCCAGCCTAACATTGATAATGGTGTCATTGTTTGTAAAGCCTTAATCCAGTAAATTTCTTGGGAAGAGATTCAAATTACAATAGCTTTTCTGGCCTTTGTGGAAAATTTATTATGCTTGAATATACCGATTATATAAAAATATTTATCGCTTTACTGGCTGTTGTTGATCCATTAGGCAGTATGCCTATTATTGCTACGCTGACATCACGCTCTAAGGTCTCAGAGATCAAATCAATTGAAAAAATAGTCGTTTTATCAGTAACGGTGATTCTTCTGCTCGCGCTTTTTTTAGGCGAAGATCTTCTGGTTTTTTTTGGCATCAGCATTAACTCATTCATGGTCAGCGGCGGCATTTTGCTAATGCTGATGGCGATTTCAATGTTGCAAGCTAAAATCAGTGAAACCGTGCATACGAAAGAAGAAGGGCTTGAAGGTGAGAGCAGGCAGTCCATTGCAGTGGTCCCCCTAGCTATGCCCTTACTGGCGGGGCCGGGAGCTATCAGCACAGTAATTTTGTATGCAAATCAAGGAACTGACATTCATCATTACTTAATAATGAGTGTGGATATTATTGCTGTGGCATTAATCCTCTGGGTAACACTCCGGTGTATTCCCTGGTTGACCAAACATTTGAGCCAGACCGGCATCAATATATTTACGCGGTTGATGGGGCTGATTCTTTCTGCTCTTGCCGTTGAATTTATTGCCAGCGGATTAAAGGGATTGTTTCCTGTTTTGGCTGGCTAATCATGGATAAAATTTATATTGATTACCTTAAATCACATTCATTCTCTTTTCCAGCAAAAAATTAAGTATATATTTAACAATATCTTATATTATAAAAACATTTTTTTTGCTTATAGTTTTGACACAACCCCTTATATCATGATAAAAATTACATCGTTGTTTAAAAAATAATACGACAACCAACTCCCAAAGATTTATTTTTGGAGTTGCTCCTTTGAGGAGAGGGGAAAAATATTAATAACTATTATTAACTATAGAGGATTTAGAAATGGCTGAAGCACAAGAAAAAGATAACACGTGGATAATTGTTGGTGTTGCTATTGCATCAATTATTCTTTTAGTTGTATTGTTAAAGAAAGATGAAACCAGGCATTTACAAAGTGGTGCTGTTCAACAACTTCAAAACGAAACTTTCTCTAAAATAGAAAAAAGACATACCAGCAACGTGACTGGAAACGAAGGAAATTAAAATACTACCCCCCCGCATCATCCCATCGGGGGGGTATTCTCTACGGTCATTTGACCATTCTATTGCTTTTGTTTCTGAGTTTATCTCAACTCCTCTTCGTTTTTATAATCTCAAATTTATATAGCTCGAATAGGCAGTTTCCTTGCTCATTCTTTAGCTTGTGCTTTAGTTAAATAGTACAAGGAAATTCCTACTTAAGTGCTATATTCTTTCAGGATAAATTTTTCGTTTTTGATGTGAATTTACGCCAATCCTCCCTCCGATACGAATATTTTTTGGAATAAATATCAACGCTTTCAGTTAAATTTAAGCTTTTGGCATTTATTATTTTAATTCATTCTGTGCCTTGTATCTCTGTATTAACCACCTTTGTACGAGAAAGAACAGATAGATCTCATATCCATAGTTATAATTTTTCATAAAGAACTTCTTTAGATTACTGAACTGCAACGAAATAAGTTGATTAATGTCCATTTGTCCGATCACCGCCCTATAACTCATTTACCAAAGGAGTCGTTGCGATGGAGAATACTCAAGGCCACACTTATCTCAATCTACACGGTCTTTCACTGATGGTGGTGGACGACGACCAGAGCAATTTGCGAACGCTGGAACATGTGTTCCAGAATCTGGGTGCAACGGTGACTGGACGGGGCAGTTTGCGCCAAGCTCGTCAGTCTCTTCGCTTCCACTGGCATGATGCAGTAGTATCCAATTTCCAACTCAAGGACGGCATTGGCCTTGATCTTCTGCCCGATTACCAGACCCGGTGCCCGGAAGGGAGCTTTTATTTAACCGGAGACAGCAGCTATTTTAGCACGAACACAGTAGATACCCTTAAAAAGGGCGTACGCGGCTATTTTAAAAAACCGCTTGATCCTATCGCCCTCGCAAAACGGCTTGTCGCTGATTTGAGCTCGAAAATGCCCATTGAAGGCTTGGCCGAAAAACTGGCCCCTTATTTAATCCTCCAGGATCCGGTCATGGCCGAAGCACTTCTTGAACTGCCGACCTTCGCGGCAAATAGCCTGCCTGTCTTGATTCAAGGGGAAACAGGCACAGGTAAAGAGCTAGTAGCGAAAGCACTACATGGACTGGGATCTCATGCTGATGGTCCTTTCGTGACCGTCAATTGCGGAGCTATACCGGGGAATTTGTTGGAGGCAGAACTATTCGGCTATGAAAAAGGCTCTTTCACGGATGCCAATCGCATGCATAAAGGATATTTCGAGCAGGCGCATAAAGGCACACTTTTTCTCGATGAAATTGGCGAAATGCCGCCGCCGGCGCAAGTGAGCCTGCTGCGGGTATTGGAAGAAGGCAAGGTTCAACGCATTGGTGCTGAGGGCAAGGTAAATGTGGACGTCCGGGTTGTAGCCGCCACTCATCGCTCTCTGGAAGAACTGCTCGAATCGGGACAGTTTCGTAGCGACCTATTTTACCGCCTGAATGTTCTGCCGCTGCATTTGCCGCCCCTGCGTAAGCGCCCTGCCGACATTGCGCTGCTGGCAGGGTATTTCCTGGCTAATAGCCTTAAAGAAATGAACTGGCAATCTGCTATACCCAGCCTGAGCATCGATGCCCAGATGATCCTGCAACATTATGGATGGCCGGGGAATGTCCGTGAACTGCGTAATATTATGGTCCGTCTGTCCGTATGCCTGACTGAAGGAAGGCATGAAATCACACCGAAATTGCTGAAACAGTTCTTACCTTCGAATTCCGCATTACCCTCGTTTACAAACTCTGGTCAATCAGAAGAGGGAATTTATATGCCTAAAGGTACGACTTTGGCCGATGCCGAATGGCTGTTAATTGATGCTGCTCTTCAACAAACCGGCTATAACCGCACTCAGGCAGCGAAATTGCTGGGTATTGGTGAACGCACTTTACGGCGTAAGCTGAACGAAACCTGATTGTCGGCTGGTTACCGGTTAGCTTAGCAGGCGGCAAAATTAGTTAGTAAGAATCTATAGCGGGTTATAGGTCAGTTTTGCTAAATCTGACAGTTGAAGATGGTATTTAGAGCTTGCCTAAAACTTCTATTTGGGCACGTAAAGTTTCAATCTCCTCCATTAAATCGAGCGCCACCGCAATGCCCGCCAAGTTAACTCCAAGGTCGCGCTGCAATCTGAGAGCGAAACGAGCTCTACGTAAACTTGTTCCTGAAAAGCGCCATAATTGAATATCTTCCCCTTGCGGTTCGACAATACTTTCTTCAACCAAACTGATAATCAAGTCGGCACTGGCATCACAGGCACGGCATAACTGCCCAAGGGTTAAATCATCCTCCTCTATAACGACGCCTGTATATACTAATGACAGATCATTTGATTTCATGGCTATTACATTATCAACGATTGACGCGGGTTAAAATCAAGTTCTTTCTGCATGGCCAAATAAATCTCTTTGGATTTTTCAGTATTTGCCAGAGGCAGAACAATCTGGAGTACGACAAAGAAATCCCCCGGCGTTTTACTTGGCAGTCCACGCCCTTTTAAGCGTAATTTACTGCCCTGTTGGGAATTGGGAGGTATTTTCATATCGACTATTCCATCGGGTGTAGGCACTTTGATTCTAGCGCCTAAAGCTGCTTCCCACGGAGCAGTGGGCAGGTCGAGGTAAATATCCGTTTCAGCAACCCGGTAAAAGGGATGCTTGTTAAATTCTATTTCAAGAATCAGGTCACCAGGCTGACCTTTACCGGCTCCGGGATTACCCTGACCGGCAAGCTTAATATGCTGGCCTCCTTTAATACCTTTGGGAATTTTGACATTTAAGGACCTCTGTTTGGTATAAACATGACCTTGCGCATCAGTCTCAGGAGCATTTAAGGTAATAGTGCGCGTGGCTCCCCGAAAACTATCTTCCAGATCTATATGGATTTTTGCATGACTATCCTGGCCTCGCGCATGAAAGCCATGCTGCCGTCTGCCGCCAGCGCCGAAACCGGCGCGCCCGAATAGTTGTTCAAAAAAATCGCTATAAACCCCGGCCTCATCACCGGTAAAACCGCCCCCTCTAAATTCGAAACCTTCATTCCAGTTAGGTGGCGGCCGGAAATCCTGCCCGGCTTTCCAGTTAGCCCCTAACTGGTCATAAGCCGCTCTTTTCTCAGGGTCTTTGAGCACTTCATATGCCTCGCCCACTTCCTTAAAGCGTTCTTCGGCATCCTTTTCCTTGCTTACATCCGGATGATACTTACGCGCTAATTTTCGATAGGCTCGTCTAATTTGATCCTGGGTGGCATCGCGCGACAGGCCCATAATTTTATAGTAATCTTTATACTGCATTGGTATTTTTTCACATGATTACACAGGTATGGGGTCTATTGTCGACGCCCGCCGGAAAATTAGCAACCGCTTTATTAATTCGCTTTTGAAACCTGAACTTTTACAATTTTACGACGTTTATGAGCCGGCTTGGGTAACTCAACCCGTAAGATGCCATTTTTGTATTCAGCTTGAGCTGTAGCGGAATCGACTTCATCAGGCAGGTCTATAGTACGCTCAAATCGGCCATAGGCACATTCCTTAACATAGTAATGCCCTTCGGTACGCTCTTTCCGGATTTTCTTTTCACCACTGACAATAAGGCGGTCATCTATGACTTGAAGATCCAGATCGGCGGTATCCAGCCCCGGCGCTTCCAGAGTAGCGATAATTTTGCCGCCATCATCAAATACCTCTGCAGCCATAACTCCCCAACCGGCATTACGTCCGACGAGATCGCTAGTTTGCTGCCCGGAAGATTTGCCGCTGTTCTCACCGCTGGTAAAGCGCGTGATGGCGCTTGTCGCCTTATGGGTTAAGTTTTCCCACCCTTCAGCCAAATGTTCCCAAGCATGACCGATATTGTGTTTTAATTGTTGAAATGTTTCCATAATCAAGCTCCTGTTTGTTTTGGTATTTCATGCTAAGGCTTGTAAAAATCCATGAGCAGCCATTCTTTTACGACTATTTCGTTCTTCAGCAGGTATTCTACCGAATTATCTTAAAGTGAATTCCCGCCTGGCTAATGGGCGTAATATTCAACCTGCACAATTATCAATAATAAATTAGCATTTGGTATCTGACAGTACCTATTAAAGGGATGGACTATCTTTAATGGGCTGAACCTGCAACTTTCTGATCTTTTTTACGTACCTCCAGCGAAACAAAGATCAGTAACCAGCCATTTATAATCATTTCGATGGAAATAAACAATCCAATCACCCAGAGACCGGAAAACGGCCAGCTAAAGAGAATGATTGCGGCCAGTATCAAGTTCAGGATTCCGGCAACTAGTGGCCATGCCCATTGCCAGCCGGCGCGTCGGCAACGTAGCGCATCAATAAGTCGCACTACGCCAATTCCGGCAAGTAGAGCGCCCAGAAACAGGGTCAAGCCTGCGGAAGCGGCAATCGGATCCCATATAATAAGAGCGGCAATGGCCAGATAAAATAGCGCCACGACCAAATGCTGGGTTCTGCCGGACCAAGCCGTTTCGTTTGTTTTGATACCGTGCCACAGTTGCAATAGACCCGCCCCGAGCAGGAAGCCGCCATAAATAAGCATACTAGCCAAGGTCACATAAAAGGCCATGCCCATGCCAAGCGTGCCGAGCACAACCATTAATATGCCCAGCGCCAATAGCCAACCCCATTGCCGGGGC
Source organism: Methylobacter sp. (assembly GCA_028716975.1). Lineage (GTDB taxonomy): Bacteria > Pseudomonadota > Gammaproteobacteria > Methylococcales > Methylomonadaceae > Methylobacter_B. The sequence continues at coordinate 17,738 of JAQUOU010000015.1, forward strand.
AGTTCCTCTAATAATGTTTCCGTTCGAAAATTTTCATTATAAGTTTCATTAGTTTTCATAAAATTATCTCCTATAAAAGGTTACGTTTAGTTCAAGCTCCCATGACACGCACTGAAGCAAGACTTAATGCGCTGTTAACAGTACCGCCATTTTTAAAAGCACCTTTCACTTGATCACAGTGCGTTTAATATCGGATAAGGACTGCTTAATTTTGTCAAAGAAGCCATGCCCGGATTTTCCACCTTTTGTTCTTTTGTCGATCTCATCGATCTGAGCAGCTATATTTTTATGAATTTTTTTATCTCCATAACCTAAAGCCTTTGCCAGATCGAGCTGAGTTCTGGCATCTGCTATGAAGGTAGTCAGTTCTTTGCTTTCCTTGTCAGTACGCTTTCTGTTCTCCGCCAGGGCCTCCGCTTTTTTCAATAGAAGCTCAGCGCGCATAATAGGAAGCGGAAAGATATACTCTTCAACAACAAGCGTATTTAGGGCCACTTCCAAAGCGGCTTTGGCTTTTTCTAGTTTGCCTTGATCAATAAGGGGGATAATCGCTTTGATAGCCGCAGGATAAGTAGCTAACGGAATGGAAGTGACTTGGACTGTAATTTGGCTCATCAAGCCGGAAAGCATAGTGCGGGCTTGCTGCACCTTACCCTCTTCCAAATAATCTTCGGCTTCCTTGACGGCTTTTTTAATCGCATCTTCCGACGCATAAAGATCACTGGTTACTACGCTTACCCTCAGCGGAGCAAGGGTCAGTTGCGGCTCGCGCGACAGAATAACTTCAAGCTTGCCAGTGACCCTTTCCAGAGCCGCAACAGCGTCATCGGTTTTTTTCTCTTCCAACGCCAGCAGCGCTTTATACGTCTCATCAATAGCCGAAACCGCCTCGCTGATAATCTTCCTGCGCTTTTCACTGATCTTGCCTTGCGCCTCCGCCGTCACCTCTGGCTGTACAGACTGGATATTCTCCGCTGGTTCCTCTACCTTCTTATTTCTAGCGAAAACAGCAGAATTCAGAACAAGAAGAGAAATCGTTAATAGGATACTGGTGAGTTGAAGGCCATTTTTTTTGTTCATTATGTTCTCCTATTCGTTAGTTAATTAAAACAAACCTTTAAAAAATGCTGAAGTATCAACTTTTCCCCCTGTTGAATCTTTAAATATCTATTACTGTAATTGCTTTTAATTCAACGCGGTCAATCCGCCTGGCCATTTCCACGCCGACTCTGTTAGTGCTTAGTCACATCCTCGAACTCGGCATCAACAACGGTCTCCTCACTACCGGAAGCCGCTTCCGCGCTCGACGCCTTCTCTTCGGGTTGCTGCGCATACAGTCTTTCAGCCATTTTTGCCGAAGCTTTACTCACGTCTTTGCTTCTTTCTTCAATGCCAGATTTATCATCGCTCTTTATCGCCTCTTCAAGAGCCTTGATCGCAGACTCGATAGCTTCTTTTTCGCCGGCTTCCAGTTTAGCGCCAAGCTCCTCCATTGATTTTCGCGTGGCATGGACAAGCGCATCGGCCTGGTTGCGCGCATGCACCAGTTCATGAAAGCGCTTGTCTTCCTCGGCATGGGCTTCGGCATCCTTAATCATACGCTTCACCTCAGCCTCGGATAGTCCGCTTGAAGCTTTGATCACAATGGACTGCTGTTTGCCTGTAGCCTTATCTTTTGCCGAAACATTGAGTATGCCATTAGCATCGATATCAAAGGTGACTTCAATCTGCGGGGTGCCGCGGGGCCCAGGCGGAATGCCCGCCAGGTTAAATTGCCCTAGCGATTTATTGTCGGCGGCTCGTTCCCGCTCGCCTTGCAGCACATGAACGGTAACGGCGGACTGGTTATCGTCGGCAGTAGAAAAGACCTCAGTCGCCCTGGTTGGAATCGTGGTGTTTTTTTCAATAAGCTTGGTCATGACGCCGCCCAGGGTTTCAATGCCCAGTGACAAAGGCGTGACATCAAGCAGCAGCACATCCTTAACTTCACCGGACAGCACGGCAGCCTGGATCGCTGCTCCAATAGCTACCGCCTCATCAGGATTGACGTCCTTACGTGGCTCCTTGCCGAAAAAAGACCGTACTTGTTCCTGCACCTTGGGCATGCGTGTCTGACCGCCCACCAGAATGACCTCATCAATGTCGGAAATTTTCATTCCCGCATCTTTCAATGCGATCTTGCAGGGTTCGATAGTGCGCTTTATCAAATCCTCCACCAATGCCTCGAACTTGGCGCGCGTCAGCTTGACGTTAAGATGTTTCGGCCCGCTTCGATCTGCTGTGATATAGGGAAGATTCACATCGGTTTGCTGACTGGATGAAAGCTCGATTTTGGCCTTTTCGGCGGCTTCTTTCAGACGTTGCATAGCCAGCGGGTCGCCGCGCAAATCCATGCCGTGTTCTTTCTTGAATTCATCAGCAAGGAAATCCATCAGGCGCTTGTCGAAATCTTCGCCGCCCAGAAACGTATCGCCATTCGTGGAGTGCACCTCGAACTGGTGCTCCCCTTCCATTTCGGCTATTTCAATAATCGATATATCAAAGGTGCCGCCGCCCAGGTCATAGACAGCCAACTTTTGATCGCCGCGTTTTTTGTCCATGCCGTAAGCCAGGGCGGCGGCGGTGGGTTCATTAATAATACGTTTGACGTCTAACCCTGCAATTCGGCCTGCATCTTTGGTGGCCTGACGCTGCGAGTCATTAAAATAGGCAGGGACAGTAATGACTGCCGAGGTAACGGCTTCACCTAAATACTCTTCAGCAGTTTGCTTCATCTTCTTCAATACAGTGGCCGAAATCTCAGGCGGCGCCATTTTTTTTCCGTTTACCTCCACCCATGCATCGCCGTTTTCCGCCTTGATAATCTTATACGGCACCATGTCGATATCGCGTTTAACCACGGGGTCATCATAGCGCCGCCCGATAAGACGCTTGATAGCGAATAGGGTATTGTGGGGATTGGTGACAGCCTGGCGCTTGGCAGTTTGTCCCACCAGCACCTCACCTTCTTTGGTGAAAGCCACAATGGAAGGCGTCGTCCGTCCGCCTTCGCTGTTTTCAATGACTCTGGGGGCATCCCCTTCCATTATTGCCACACAGGAGTTAGTAGTTCCCAGGTCAATTCCAATGGTTTTGCTCATAATCTTATCCTCTTACGTTAATAACTTAATGCTAACTAAAGTAAAAACTCCAGAAGAGCCAAATGCTTGAATATTGGACTGGTGTATTTAACAGTGACCTCTGGCGACTGGACAATTACCGTTAGCAGTTTTATTGCAAAGGATTTGACAGCGCTTTTGAAAAAATTCTCCTGAAAATTTAAGGGTATCAACGGATGACTCTGTAAATCACCCTGCAATTTGAATGAACTGATCGCTTTTTTCTTAAATTATCTTGAAAACGTTGATACCCTTGAGCAATAAAAACTGCAAAATTATCCGGTACTTTGGCTAACCGGGCTCGGTCAGCTGGCTTTAATTTCGATTTTGCGGGGCTGCAATTCGGCCCGTTTCGGCACTTTCAGGGTTAAAACTCCATCCTTCATTTGAGCCTCAATCTTATCCACTTCCAATTCGCTGCTCAGGCTGAAGCTGCGCTGGAAACGAGTGCCACGCACGTCCGCATACAATGATTCCATGCCGTCGGGCATATCAATGACCATCTGTCCTTCAATGGTCAACGTGTTTTTATCAACCTGAATATTGAGCCGGTCGCGGGAAACGCCGGGCAAATCCGCCAGCAGGGTAATGCCTGTTCCATCCTCGTAAACATCTACCGGCGGGCGCAAAAACACTTCGCGGTCTGACTGGCTCTGCACATTTGGTGATTCTGATTTCCTGGCTTCTGTTAATTGACTCTCACTCATGACGCCTTCTCCTTACGATAATTATTTAACTCATTTTTATTTAACTTCAATCTGACGAGGTTTAACCGCTTCTCGCCGCTGGACGATGATATGCAGGATGCCATCGCGATAATTGGCTTCAACCTTTTCGGAATCTATATCCTCAGGTAAGCTCAACACTCGCCGAAACTCGCCATTGAATCGTTCGCTCAGGTAATAACTGGCATTATCCTGCCTTTGCAACTCTCGTTTGCCCGAAAATGTCAGCAGGTTTTGCTGCAATTGAATATCCAGACTTTGTGGATCCAATCCCGCGGCAAAAATATAGACATCCACGCGCTCTGCGGAAGCACCCACATTTGTAGCCGGATAGCTGCCGGCCGCTACGGCACGAATACTGGAAGAGCTTGGCCATGTTCCAAACAAGCTGTCCATTTGACGACGCATGCGCTCAAACTGGTCGCTTAAATCACTTTCTAAATAGGTCTGAAAGAACATAAAAATTACCTCCTTTTGGTTAAGAAAATCATGCCGATACACCACCGATGCATGCTTTTAGCATAATTCAAGGTGTATCAACTATAGTTTAATAGCAGAATTTATGCCACATCATAAGTTATTGTATTTAAAAGCATGTATTTTGCAGAGCCATCTAACATTCCGGTCATTCCGGCCGAATTGACAGTGACTATCCGGCCAAATTGGCCGCGGATTATAGGCACATACTGGGACAAGTTATTGCGCGTTATGTTATTGCGCTATGTATAGGCTGTTCTGAATAGCGGGAATCGAGCGAGAATTATTATTGAAAGGGAAGTAAGCTAATCTGTCGAATCAAGTGGAAAGTTTTAGTCGCGAATTTGTGAATGGATCAACTATAGCGACTAAAGCTTCTATTTACCGCATCGGCAGCAATCTAAACGATCAATTTATCCTGATTAATAACCCGGTCAATTTTGTAACCACTGGGCAACCGATTTGGCAAAATAGGTTAAAATTGCGTCGCTACCCGCGCGTTTGAAAGCTAACAGGGATTCTAAAACGACTTGTTTTTCATCCAGCCAGCCATTCATTGCGGCGGCTTTGAGCATTGCGTATTCACCGCTGACCTGATATGCAAAGGTAGGTACGCCATACTGATCTTTTACCCTGCGTATAATATCCAGATAAGGCATGCCGGGCTTAATCATGACAATATCCGCGCCTTCCTGTAAATCCAGCTGAATTTCACGCAGTGCCTCATCAGAATTAGCCGGATCCATTTGATAGCTGTATTTGTTGCTTTTGCCTAAATTACCGGCAGAACCCACCGCATCCCTGAAAGGACCATAAAAGCTGGATGCGTATTTGGCAGAATAGGCGAGTATCAGCGTGTTGATATGATTTTCCGCTTCCAGTGCTTGTCTTATCGCGCCAATACGCCCATCCATCATGTCCGATGGCGCCACAATATCAGCTCCGGCTTCCGCGTGCGAAAGCGCTTGTCTGGTCAATACTTTTAGGGTCTCATCATTAATGACATAGCCGCTTTCATTAATAAGCCCATCCTGTCCGTGCGTAGTAAAAGGATCCAGCGCTACATCGGTAATAATCCCCAATTCAGGAAAGGCTTTTTTTAAAGCGCTTACGCTACGCTGCACCAGTCCATCAGGATTATAGGCTTCAGCTGCATTTTCCGATTTTTTATCGGCGGAAATGACAGGGAATAGCGCTATGGCCGGGATGCGCAGATCATAAAGCGCCTGCGCTTCTTTAAGCAGCAAATCCAGCGAAAGTCTTTCCACTCCCGGCATTGAGACAATAGGTTCCCGTCGATTTGAACCTTCAGTGACAAACATCGGATAAATCAGGTCATCAACTGACAGCCTGTTCTCGCGCATTAGGCGACGGGCGAAGTCGTTATAGCGCATTCTTCTCATGCGTGTATGAGGAAAATTGATGTTATGATATGCCATCTTATCCATTATTTATGGGTCTGGAAGTATTAGAATCTCTCCCTAAGCCATTCTTACTGGTTAGCCCATTGCGAGCAGTGGCTTATTCGAGAGATTTATTATATCAGGGAATGCATGTCACTTGTATTTGAAATGAAATCATTCGTCAGTTTAAATTTTAGAGGGTTTTATGAAAGCTAGACAATTTACAGTACTTGGACTATTTGCAGTATTACTCGGTTTGATGTCCGCCACTCAAGTAACAGCGGCTGATTTGCTGCCTCCGCAACAGGCCATACAAACTGCTTCCAACCAATTACAGACAAAATTACAGGAGAAATCCTTTACCAAGGATTTTGCCCAAATTACCCAATTTGTTAAGCAAGTAATTTATCCGCATACCGACTTCGATAGAATTGCAGCATTAGTGCTGGGGAAACTATGGAAAACAGCATCTCCGCAGGAACGGGAGCGTTTTAAAGAAGAGTTCCAGACTCTGCTGGTAAGAACTTATTCCAGGGCATTTGTGGAATTCAAGGATTGGTCGATTCGCTATTTGCCGCTTGAGATGGAAACCGGTGCGACAAAAGTCGTTGTAAAGACAGAAGTTTTACAACCGGGAATACAGCCTGTCAGTGTAAATTACCGAATGCTGCTAAGTGACGGCCAATGGAAAGCCTACGATATTTTGATTGAAGGGGTCAGTCTGGTTACTAATTATCGCACCACTTTTAGCAACGAAGTTAAAACCAAGGGTTCATTAAATGCTGTTATTGATGGTTTGGCTAGACGTAATGCCGAAGCACTTGCAGCAAAAAATTCATAATTATTAAAAAATAACTAACCCAGCCCATAAATGGCAGGGTTAGTTACTGTGCTGTGCAAATTTTAGTCCTACTGACTTCACATTCATTACCTCCCTTTTCTCTCAATTCGAATGCTGTAATCCCGTCACTAGAGGATATATGATTCAATCAATAATCAAGGGCCTGAAATGATTGATTATCAACCGTTATATGAGTCACTGCTCAATGCAAAAGCGGATGCCTGGACAAAGATTTTGCCGCAACAACTGGCCACTGCATTTAATTGCACCAAACATGGCAATTTAGCCGGATGGCAAACGCTAGTCGATAACCTGCCGGAATTGACGCCAACGCTTCGTTTAGCGGATGCTGATACGGTGCAGATTGGCGGCACGAAAAACGTATCCGATGAAGCAAGAGCGCTACTGGAAAATCAACTTAAAGCCTTACATCCCTGGCGCAAAGGTCCGTATGATCTATTTGGCATTAAAATTAATACCGAATGGCGTTCAGACTGGAAATGGAACCGCCTGAAAAACTATATTGCGCCGCTTAAACATCGGCTGGTATTGGATGTAGGCTGCGGCAATGGCTATCACTGCTGGCGTATGCTGGGAGCCCATGCAAAAATGGTGGTTGGCATTGATCCGCTTTTGCTCAATGTGCTGCAATTTCAGATGATAAGAAAACTGTATGGAGAAGCACCTGTTTATGTTTTGCCGCTGGGCATGGAACAGCTACCTCATGGCTTGAAAGCCTTTGATACGGTATTTTCCATGGGCGTGCTTTATCATCGGCGCTCGCCTATTGACCATCTGCTGGAATTAAGAGATTGTCTTCAGCCCGGCGGCGAATTAATACTGGAAACCCTTGTCATTGACGGCGGGCCAGGTAAAGTATTATTACCTGAAGAACGCTATGCCAATATGCGTAATGTCTGGTTTCTGCCCAGCTGTGAAACCTTGTTCAGTTGGTTAAAACGCTGCGGCTTTATAAATATCAGGCTGGTCGATGTTACGACAACCAGTATTGATGAACAACGAACTACGGAATGGATGACTTTTCATTCACTGAAAGACTTTCTTGATGCAAAAAATCCACAGCTTACCTGTGAGGGCCTGCCAGCTCCAAAACGGGCTATTATTATTGCAAATTCAGATTAAATGCCCATTGTGAATGAACATGCAACATAACCGGCTTATATTGAGTACATCTACTTTCCATTTTCGCAGTCCAATATCATATAATTAAGCTACTTAATCCGTACTTAATACTTTAAACATTTTTATCATATGTCAAAAAAGAAAAGCGCGACTTTATTTGAAGACTCGCTCAAGGAACTTGAACAATTGGTTAACCAACTCGAACAGGGAGATATTTCGCTGGAAGAGTCATTAAAGTCTTTTGAACGCGGCGTTACTCTTACCCGAATATGTCAAAAAGCCTTGCAAGAGGCGGAACAGAAAGTTCAGATTTTAATTGAAAAAAACGGCACTCAGACCCTGGAGCCTTTTACCGATGAGTAATGCATTAAAAGAATACCTTGATTTTTGTCAAAACCGTGTAGAAAAGGCTTTAGAGGCTCGTCTTCCCAATGAAAATTTATTACCGAAAAGACTTCATCAGGCGATGCGCTACAGCGTGCTGGATGGCGGCAAACGAATGCGCCCTCTGCTGACTTATTGCGCCGGTAAAACCTTGGGTATTGCACCGGAATCACTGGATGGCCCGGCTTGCGCTGTTGAGTTTATCCATGTCTATTCCTTGATTCATGATGATCTTCCCGCTATGGATGATGATGATCTTAGACGCGGAAAAGCAACCTGTCACGTGGCTTTTGATGAAGCGACCGCTATTTTGACCGGTGATGCGTTACAGGCACTGGCTTTTGAAATACTGGCAAATGATCCGAGCATGACGGCATCCGCTGAAAGCCGCCTGAAAATGATCACAGTATTAGCAAAGGCTAGCGGCTCTCAAGGCATGGTTGGCGGCCAAGCTATAGATCTGGACTCGGTAGGGACTCAATTAACTCTGCCTGAATTGGAAAACATGCACATTCATAAGACCGGCGCATTAATTCGCACCAGCGTTAATATGGCCACGCTGGCAAAAGCAGATATAGATCCGGCTATTGCTACAAAACTTGATAATTATGCTAAATGCATAGGTTTATCCTTTCAGGTTCAGGATGACATTCTTGACGAAGAAAGCGATACAGCCACTTTAGGTAAAACCCAGGGCAAGGACAAAGACAATAACAAGCCTACCTATCCCGCGCTATTAGGTCTGTCAGGAGCCAAACAAAAAGCACGGGAGCTTCATGAGAAGGCAATGGACAACCTGGGCATTTTTGGCCCGGAAGCAGATCTATTGCGCGATTTATCGCTTTATATAATTCAGCGAGATCACTGATTAATCCTGGATTGTTACTCGAGTCGAAATGTTCAGGCCAGAATCTTCTTTCAGCACCGGGCATGCGAACGAGTGAATCCAACGCTGGTGAACAAATAGTTAATAATTAAAACCTTGAACGTTAATTAAACATACCTGGACAATGGACAGACTAAAAAACAAAATCCGAGACATTCCTGACTTCCCCAAACTCGGCATAATCTTTAAAGATATCACCCCGCTGGTGAAAGACCCGGCTGCATTACGATATGCTGTTCATCAATTGCTAAAGCCTTTCCTCGACAGAAATATTACAGCGATTGCAGGTATGGAAGCGCGCGGTTTTATTTTCGGCTCATTAGTCGCATGGGAGTTAGGGCTTCCTTTTATACCGCTGAGGAAACCGGGCAAATTACCCTACGATGTGCAAAGTGTTTCTTATAACCTTGAATACGGCTCCGCTGCTCTCGAAGCGCATATCGATGCTTTTGAAACGACTGATCACGTTTTATTAATTGATGATCTATTGGCTTCCGGGGGGACAGCCAAAGCAAGTTGCGAATTAGTTGAAAAGCTGGGAGCAAAAGTAGTAGCCTGTGCTTTTATAGTAGAACTTGACTTTTTGAAGGGACGCGAAAAACTTAAGGATTACGAAGTATATTCTTTATTGCATTTTTAATAGAGACGCGAATATATCCGCGTCTCTTTGTATTTCCTTACGTTTTATTTTATTTCCTTAACTTATCTATTTTAGTGCCTGCGTTTTTAAATGACTGTGCTGTTTCGTCAAATGACTGGGCAGTACTGCGGAATGAATGGGAAACTTGTTCAAACTCCCGGGTATCTGCACTTAAACGCAGAATAAGTCCTGCTTTCGGGTTTTCAGTCTCAGTTGATTTTCCGCCAGCTCCTGACAAACTTGCTGCACCAGCGGCATCTTCTTTATCATTTCCAGACAATTCATCATCAAAATCTGTTAAATCAGAGGCCGCCTGAGACTTGCCATCCGTAGCCAGATGATTACGCCACTGCAGAAAAGATTCGCGGGTAAATACATAAGGGTCTAAAGCAGCTTCATCTATAAATTTCAATGCTCCTTCGGCATTTGCCCTGGCATTCAGCAAAGACACAAGCTGTACCGGCGCGCCTACATAGCTGGAAGGGTTTGCCGCTGTGTCGAATATAGCGCCGGGAATACCACGGACAGTAGATGGCCCTAATAGCGGCAATACCAGATAAGACCCTTGAGGCACGCCCCATACCGCCAGCGTTTGTTCAAAATCCTCATCATTCTGCTCCAGGCCTACATCCTTAGCGACATCGACAAAACCCGCCAAGCCAATTGTGGAATTAATCGCAAACCGTCCTGTATCCTGAGCGCTTTGTTTAAACTTTGCTTGCAGCACATCATTAAGAACTATATTGATGTTTTTCAGGTTATTAAAGAAATTAAATACTCCCGTTTGCACAAATTGAGGCGTTATCCATTTATACGCATCGGCAATAGGCTCGGCAACATAGTTATCAACCGTATCATTAAAGCTATAAATTTTCCTGTTAATATTCTCATGGGGATCAGCCTGGTTCTGTTGTTCTGCAACTTCTGTTGTTGCGCATCCGCCGAGAATCATGGTCGTCCAAATTAAGATACCGAAGAGAGCTTGTTTATGTATACCTTTACGATGACTGCCGAGTTTGTTTATTGACATAGGAAACCTTTAACTAAAGTTTTGAATAATTATCAATTTTTTCGTTTATTTTTGCTATTAAAGCATCAAAACCTTCACGTTGTAAAATGGTGGTGTATTCTGATCTTTTCAAGGCCAGATCACTCACTCCATTTGCAATAATATTAATAATTCTCCAACTATTTCCCTTTTCCTTAAGCATGTAGTCAAACTTCACCGGTTTTTCATCCGGGATAACAAGATGAGAATGTACGACAACTCCTCCTCTTGCCGTTTCTTCTTCTGAATCAAATTTAAATGATTCGCCAGCATAATCTTTAAAGTTATGCGCATAGGAAGCCACACTAAAGCGGCTAAATACATCAACCAGCTTTTTTTGTTGTTCTTCAGATAATTTTTCCCATTCTTTTCCGACCACTATACGGGCAATTTTAGTCAAATCATGACTATTTGAAACTGGCTCATAAAGTTTTTCATATCTTCCGGAAAAGCCTAATTGCTTGCCATTCTTCATGACCTGAATCAGTTCTTCCTGGAACTTTTCAATTATTTGTCTTGCAGTTGCTCCTTTTCCATCCTCGGCGAAACCGTTTCCCGTCCCCAATAGACAGAATATAAAAATAACCGCTAACTTCATATTTTTTAAAACCATAACCCAAAAGCCTCGTGAAACCTAAAGTGTATATATTCTTGGGACGGGAAAATCCAGATCAACATGATACTGAATTATCCGACGCAAATACCGGCCCTTTAGATCATGCCGGCAATCTCACGTTTAATATTTGACACTTGATGTAGAAAAATAATTTGTATTTCATCAACAAAGAACAAATCAAACGGCTAATTATGCCTTAGCTCGCTAAAAGTTCAGGCGCTGGCATTTTTATCCATCATCTCCACCCGGATAGGAATGCCTGAAAGTGTCGGCAAGGGTTTTTCAGTAATGTATCGGGGTTTAAGTTCGGGGACCATATCACCTTCGGTTCGTGGACCTCTGATAGAAGTCAAAAGCGCCTTTAGAGGGTGTTTTAACATATCTTCCACAGCGGTCGCCTCATAGCCGCAATGCGCCATACAGCTTGCGCACTTGGGATTATTAACGGTGCCGTATTTTTCCCAGGGAGTGGTATCCAGAAGCTCTTGAAAACTTGAGGCATTGCCTTCATCAGCCAGTAAATAGCAGGGTTTTTGCCAGCCGAATACATTACGCGTGGGATTTCCCCAGGGAGTGCATTCGTAGTTTTGATTACCCGCTAAAAAATCAAGATAAAGCGATGAATGGTTTAGTTTCCAATTGCGGCTTTTACCGATTTTAAAAATGCCCCGGAATAAATCCTTAACATCTTTACCTTTAATAAACACATCCTGCTGCGGCGCGCGCTCATAGCTGAACCCCGGTGCGATAGTTACGCCCTCAACACCCAATTCCATCGCATAGTCCAGGAATTCGGCCACTTCCTTAGGGTTTTCACCCTGAAAAAGCGTACAATTTATTGTGACTCGAAAACCTTTTTCCAGCGCCAGTTTTATCGCTTCGACTGCCCGGTCAAAAACGCCTTCCTGGCAGACAGAAGCATCATGTCTTTCCTGCATGCCGTCCAGATGAATTGAAAAAGTCAAATAAGGAGAGGGAGTATAATCCTTAATCTTCTTTTTTAATAAGAGGGCATTAGTACAAAGATAGACGTATTTCTTACGCGCAACGATACCGGCAATAATTTGGGGCATCTCCTTGTGTATTAATGGTTCACCCCCGGGAATCGAAATCATGGGCGCATTACATTCGTCTACAGCCTTCATACATTCTTCAAAGGAAAGCCGCTTGTCGAGAATTTCGTCTGAATAATCTATCTTACCGCAGCCTGCACAGGCTAAATTGCAACGAAACAAAGGCTCCAGCATCAGAACCAACGGATACCGTTTAACCCCTTTTAACTTTTGCTTAATCAGATAACTGCCTACAGTCAACTGTTGACGTAAAGGAACTCCCATGCGCAAATCCTCCAAAAAATTTAATAACAGCGGCCCAGACAAAAAAGGTCGCCCTGAGATTCAAAAACATACGAAATAATAAGCGTGTAGCAATAAAACAACAGTCCAATAGTATATATCCGGCTAAACCTGGTTAGGTTTTTTAGCTTCAAAAATATAAGGATACTCAGAGGCCTGTTTATATAATACAATCGCTTACCTATTGTTGAGTAGAATACTATCTTTTATCTGATGACTCCAGTTTTTAGGCTAAATTATCTCTAAATCGTTATCGAATTCGCAATTTTATTACAATTTGCATAAATACAACAAACTGAACTTAAACTTATGTTTTTATTGTTAATAAATAACATTGAAGCCCTGTAAAATGAAAGCATTATCAACAAAACAACATTGCTTTGCAAAATACCAACAAACAGGCTATGATTGCCCTAAATCATCATTAACTTAAACTACAAATGTGGGTCGGAATCAAAAATATCATGAGCAAAACTCAAATATCGTTGAACAACCCCAAATCACTCTATCAGTTATCTGATGATGACTTTCAAGCACTATTGCTTGAAGGCGTATCCAGAACATTTGCCCTAACCATTCCCCAATTACCGGCTAAACTATATCCCGCCGTAGCCAATGCTTATCTGTTATGCCGTATAGTCGATACAATTGAAGATGAAATTTCACTCTCTTCTGAGCAAAAAAAATATTTTTGTTCAGAATTTATTGACATAGTAAAAACCGGAGCCGGTTCCGAGCCATTCGCTGTAGAACTAGCGCCATTACTGTCAGACCAGACTCTTCCAGCAGAACACACATTAATCAATGTACTGCCGCGAGTTATACAAATCACCCATCAATTTGATCCCGATCAGATTGATGCCTTGGCCACTTGTGTAGAAACCATGGCTCAGGGTATGACGTTATTTCAGGCGCAAAACCTGCATCATGGTCTTGGCACTCTCCAAGACATGGACCGATACTGCTATTACGTCGCAGGCTGCGTAGGAGAAATGCTGGCTAAGCTTTTTTGCCATTACTCGCCGGAAATCGCACAGCATAAAGATAAACTCCTTAGTTTATCCGTTTCTTTTGGACAAGGACTGCAAATGACTAATATCTTAAAAGATATTTGGGATGATGCTGAACGAGGCGTTTGCTGGCTCCCTCAGGACATTTTTACAGAGACAGGATTTGACCTTAAAACCCTGACTCCTGAAACTAACCAGGAAAATTTTAGAAAAGGCCTGGAACATCTAATCAGTATTGCTTACTACCATTTGCATAACGCCCTGGTTTATACACAATTAATCCCTGCTCATGAAACCGGCATCCGTAATTTCTGTTTATGGGCTTTGGGCATGGCTGTTTTGACCCTGAAAAAAATCAAACAGAACCTGGAATTCCACAGATCCGACCAGGTCAAGATAACGCGCAACAGTGTTAAAGCAACTATTCTTGCAACCAGATTAACCGGCCGCAGCAATATGATGTTATCTCTGCTTTTTAAGTTCGCAAGCCGCGGACTGGCATGTCCCGGCTGGACATATTCCCCATTCTCTTCAAATTGCGCTTCAGACCTTGCTGCTAATGTCGCTCAATCATCTGACGGGACAAAAGTTAGGCAGCCGTCAAAAGTCAAATCAGATATTTAAGGACATAATAATGTTTACCGACGCAAATACACATATAGATACCAGCCGTGCATCAAGTTCGTCGACTGCTATTAGTTCACATGCATTTGACCTTGATAAAGCCATAAGTAAAGCCCAGGATAAGTTATTAAACCTTCAGGATAAAGAGGGCTTTTGGGTATTTGAGCTGGAAGCAGATTGTACGATTCCATCTGAATATATCATGATGATGCATTACATAGGTGAAATAGACGAACCACTTCAGGCTAAAATTGCGAACTACTTGAGACCCCGGCAATCTGAGGAAGGTGGTTATCCGCTATTTACCGGCGGCTTAAGTGACATTAGCTGCAGTGTTAAAGTTTATTACGCCTTGAAAATGGCGGGTGACTCGATTGATTCGCCCCATATGACCCGCTTAAGAGATTATATTCTTAATCAGGGCGGCGCAGCTAAAGCCAATGTTTTTACTCGAATTGCCCTGGCCATCTTTAAACAGCTACCCTGGCGCGGCGTTCCCTATATTCCTGTAGAAATCATGCTGTTGCCTAAATGGTTTCCATTTCATCTGGACAAAGTATCTTATTGGTCCAGAACGGTGATGGTGCCGTTGTTTATTCTCTGCACTCTTAAAGCAACCGCCAAAAATCCCAATAACATCGATATACTGGAACTTTTTGTTACTCACCCTGATAAAGAAAAACACTACTTTCCTCAAAGAACCTTATTAAATAAAATCTTTCTAGGGCTGGATAATATGGGCCGCGCCATCGGCCCCTTCATTCCAAAACAAATGCGCGAACTTGCTATTAAAAAAGCTAAGGATTGGTTTATTGAACGCCTGAACGGCGAAGATGGTCTGGGCGGTATTTTTCCGGCGATGATAAACTCTTACGAAGCCATGCTGCTTTTAGGCATGCCTAAAGAACATGAGCATGTCATTATGGCGCGCAAAGCCATAGACAAGTTACTGGTTACCCATGAGCATGACGCTTACTGCCAACCCTGTCTTTCTCCGGTTTGGGATACTGCCCTTGCAGCCCTTGCTTTACAGGAAGCCGACAAAACAGGTAATAATAAAAGCCTGACTCACGCATATGACTGGCTTAAATCCAAACAATTATCTAATGAACCCGGCGACTGGCAAATTTCCAGACCGAACCTGGCCGGAGGCGGATGGGCGTTCCAATTTAATAATCCGCACTATCCTGATGTCGATGATACGGCGGTCGTCGCCTTTGCCATGGCGGATTCGGATTTGCCGGATCTGGACGAATCAATACACCGGGCAACCCGCTGGATTGCCGGCATGCAATCCAAAAATGGCGGATATGGCGCTTTCGATGTCGACAATACACATTATTACTTGAATGAAATTCCATTTGCCGATCACGGTGCATTATTAGACCCGCCTACCTCTGATGTAAGCGCACGCTGCGCTATGCTGATGGCCAGGGTGGCGAATACTCATGCCGAATATCTGCCGGCTTTGGAACGCACGCTTGAATATCTTCGTGACGAACAGGAAGAAAATGGCTCTTGGTTTGGCCGTTGGGGAACAAACTACATCTATGGCACATGGTCTGTTTTGTTTGGACTGGAACAAATGGCCATACCTAAAAATGATCCGCTGTATACCAAGGCTGTCAAATGGCTAAAAAGTATGCAGCGTGAAGATGGCGGCTGGGGAGAAGATAATTACAGTTATCATGATATAAGCCATAGCGGAAAGTACCGTTTTAGCACGACATTCCAAACGGCATGGGCATTGCTGGGATTGATGGCTGCAGGAGAGGCTCAAAGCCTCGAAGTAAAGGCCGGCATTAATTTTATACTACGCAGCCAACGAGCGGACGGAGTCTGGAATGATAAATGTTATACTGCGCCCGGTTTTCCCAAAGTTTTCTATCTTAAATACCACGGTTACGACAAGTACTTCCCGCTTTGGGCGCTTGCTCGATACCGCAATGAGCTTAATAAAAAGTGATCACCGGCATTGTTGTAGCCTTACCCGAGGAAATTACCACCCTGACCTCAAAAAGAATTGGCAAAGGGAATTGCCTCTTTATTACTGATAAAATACTAGTCGCTTATTCAGGAGCCGGCCCTGAAAATGCGCAAATGGCTGCCGAGCTTCTTGTTTCCAAAGGCGTAATTCAGCTAATAAGCTGGGGCTGTGCCGCCGCCCTCAGTCCATTATTAAAACCGGGGGATTTGACCTTGGCAGAAATACTGATAGATGCAGAATGTGTCCGGATTGATATTAACTCTTTATGGCACAATAGTACTAAAAATCTGCTATCAGAATTTGTAGTGGTTCATACCGGCCACTTAGCTGAAAGTAAAAGCCTGGTTTCATCCAGCAAGGACAAAAAACAGTTGCAATCAAAAACAGGGGCAATCGCATTAGATATGGAAAGTATTGCTGTTGCTAAAGTTGCCACACAGCACAAACTGTCTTTTTTAGCTATCCGGGCCATAGCCGATCCGGTTACCATGAGTTTGCCAAAAGCAGTTGATCAATCGCTTAATGATCAGGGAGAGGTTCTTTTAGGCAAATTACTGTTATTTACTCTGCTGCACCCGGCTGAATTACCTGGCTTAATAAAACTGGCCATGCACTTCAATGCCGCAAGGAAGACATTAAAACGAGTCGCAGAAAACCTTGATAATGTGATTGGTTTTGATCACTTAACGCCGACAGCGATATAAATGCCATGCGCCGTCATCATTCCGGGTTATATAAAAAAGACTTTTTAAAGGCTCTGTACAGCATTTACGGTTTAGCTTTCACCTTACTCCAAGATAAAGCAATCGCCAATTTATTCCTGTCCACAGCCATTTCTTTTACACGAATCTGTTCTTTAATCGTCCTTTCTGCTTTTAGTACTCTCTACGGCGTGAAGGAGTATAAACGGCAAGGAAACATATTTTTGAGGTACACATGACTTTCAGCATTGCCGATCTCATTGCTCAACATAGCAGTGATAAATTTGATCTGCATGAACAGCATCTAAACAGCCAAATGGTTAGAATGCTAAAAACCATAGGCTATGACCGGCATTATA
Organism: Methylobacter sp.; assembly: GCA_028716975.1. Classification (GTDB taxonomy): domain Bacteria; phylum Pseudomonadota; class Gammaproteobacteria; order Methylococcales; family Methylomonadaceae; genus Methylobacter_B. The sequence goes on from JAQUOU010000015.1 coordinate 35,095, forward strand.
AAAGAGCTATCGGGCAATACCTTTATGACCAGAATGATACCGAGTATCTGGATTTATTAAGTGGCTTCGGTGTATTTGCCATTGGGCGTAACCATCCAACAGTTATTAGCGCCTTAAAGGAAACTTTGACCTTAGAATTGCCCAATCTGGTGCAAATGGATGTTTCGATACTCAGCGGTTTGTTAGCCAAAGAAATTCTGAAAACCACACCCGATAACCTGGACAAAATATTTTTCTGTAACTCCGGGACTGAATCGGTAGAAGCCGCAATCAAATTCTCCCGGTATGCCACCAAACGTGAAAGAATCGTTTTTTGTGAGCATGGCTATCATGGCTTGACCATGGGCGCTTTATCCTTAAATGGCGAAGAGATTTTTCGCGAAGGTTTTGGCCCGCTGCTGCCCGGATGCGGCGCCATTCCTTTTAACGATCTTGATGCCCTGGAAAGAGCCCTAAGCGCCAAAGATGTTGCTGCATTTGTTGTAGAACCCGTCCAGGGAAAAGGCGTGAATGTACCGGATGACCACTACTTACCTGAAGTTGAACGCTTATGTAAAAAATACGGCACTTTATTTGTAGCTGATGAAGTCCAAACGGGGTTAGGGCGTACCGGTAAATTCTGGGCGGTAGATCACTGGCAGGTCAAACCCGACATGATCTGTATGGCTAAAGCGTTATCGGGCGGTTTTGTTCCTGTCGGTGCAGTCGCCATGACGCATAAAGTTATGGATTCAGTATTTAACCGCATGGATCGGGCAGTGGTACATGGATCAACCTTTTCCAAGAACAATATGGCAATGGCTGCCGGTCTTGCCACTCTGCGCGTTATCGAAGATGAAAAACTGGTTGAAAACGGGGCAAAAACAGGCGCCGATATTATTAATACCCTGCATGCCCTATCTGAAAAGTATGAGTTCCTGAAAGAAGTTCGAGGCAAAGGCATGATGATTGCCATCGAGTTTAAATCACCCAAAAGCCTGGGATTGAAAGCTGCCTGGGCGATGCTGGAAGCTGCCAATAAAGGCCTGTTCTGCCAAATGATCACTATTCCTTTATTCAAAGAACACCACATGCTGACCCAGGTTGCAGGGCATGGCATGAATGTGGTTAAACTGTTGCCGCCCTTAACCCTGACGCAAAAAGACCGTGATCATATTATTACCGCATTTAATAAAGTCATTTCTGATACTCATCAGATTCCAGGCTCTATCTGGGATTTGGGCAAGAATTTGGCTGGTCACGCTCTAAAAAGCAAAAAAAGCAATTAAGGCAGGTAATGGTAGATGAAAAATATATTTCAGTTAAGTTTATTAGTTATTTTATTAATCCAGCCGCAATTAGTTTTTGCGCATGCCGTTGTAACCGACCATTCCTTAAAAATCGCCACACTACAGCCTGAGCGGCAACAAAAGGTAGAACTCACCTTTAATTCTCAAATAGAACTGGGGTTATCACAAATTTTTCTGGTGCATAAGGGTGATAAACATGAATTGCTGCATGCAGTAAAAGGCAATAGGCAAGGCCATATTATCGTAGATATCCCCCCGTTAAAATCCGGCCAATATGCCCTCCGGTTTAAAATTTTTGCCGCCGACGGCCATTTAACAGAGGATGTTATTCATTTTACTGTCGATGCCTTGCCTTCTGAAGCAAAAACTCCCGGCCACAACGCAAATAGCAACAGGTTCTAACAATGGCTGGGATAGCTGACTTTCTTGATTCACTGATTGGCGGATTTGATCTGATTTGTTTCTCATTGATAATCGGCGGTCTTTTCTGGGGGCTTTTTGTTTTACGTCCATGGAATAACGCCAATCAATACAATGCAGTATTGATGCAAAAAACCGTGGCTCTTTTATATAAAGGCGGTTTTACGCTGGCCTTAGCCCAACTTTTAAAAATTATCCTTAAAATTTGGTTAATGACGGCCCTGCTCGAAAGGTGGCCTTTTCCTGAATTTGCCAACACAACTCAATTCCTGGGCGGCACTGTGCGCATGGTGCTGACTTTACTCCTGGCAGGATATTGTTATGGATATTTGCGTAAAAATCCTTTCTCCCAATATCATTGGGTAACCACTGCCATTGTGGCCTTACCTATGATTATTTCCGGCGCCTGGCTGGTACATGCAGCCGGACGTTTTGACAATCAGTTTATGCTGATGTCACTGACAGTCATACACCAATTGGCTGCGGCTGCCTGGATTGGCGGGGTCTTTCAACTGGTTAATCTGTGGTTTTTACATTCCAGCAAACATATTCCAGCGGAACTATGGCCTATATTACTACGCCGGTTCTCTGCTTTCGGCATAGCTTCAGTCGCCATGATTTTAATCTCTGGGGTGCCTATTGCCTTGCAATATATCGACTCATGGAATGGCCTTATCGGTACCGGCTACGGCAATTTATTGCTGGTAAAAATAACATTACTGTTAATGGCTTTAGGGTTTGCCTGGTTAAATAAATCCGCAGTTCTGGAATTTGGCATTTCAGGTAACACCCGGCGTTTAAACCATTGCGTCCCTTATTATATTGAAGCGGAAACGTTTGTATTAATCACCTTGCTATTTACTGCCGCCAGTCTGGCCTCGCAACCTCCGGCCATTGATATTGCCAACCTGACTGCAAGCTGGCGGGAAGTCTTAAACGCTTTTAGCCCGCAAATCCCGCTGACAAACTCTCCCACTCACGAAGATTTAATAGCCGGCGAAGCAGGCCGTGTTGCCATTGTAGGTCAAATCCCCTCATTAGCGGCAACGGAATGGTCAAACTACAATCATAATATCGCCGGAATTTTTCTGACAGTCATGAGTTTCTTTGCCATGCTGTCGTATGCCCGGTCAGGTGGTTCCGCTCTTGATAAGTTTCTGGCCTGGACCCAATACTGGCCGCTGGGTTTTGTCACCTTGGGTATTTTCCTGTTTTTCCGAAGTGATGCTGAAACCTGGCCATTAGGCCCTATAGGATTCTGGGACAGTACTTTTAATAATGGCGAAGTATTGCAGCATAGAATTGCGACCTTACTGGTATTTGTGTTGGGCCTCATGGAACTAAGCGCCAGAATGAACCAGAACAGACACGCTAAACTACCTTTTGCCTTCCCTGTCCTGGCGGCTTTTGGCGGATTAATGCTGCTTACCCACTCCCATATCGGATTTCAACCTAAAAGCGCATTCCTTATCCAGGTAGGCCACACCTCAATGGGTATTTTTTCCCTCATTCTGGCCTGTGGCCGCTGGCTGGAATTAAAACTGGAAAGCCCCGCTAAGGATATTGCCGGTTTTATTTCTGCTGTCGCCTTGTTTCAGATGGGACTCATCCTGATGTTCTATCGCGAACCTCTTTATTAATATGAATACATCAAATAAATATCCTTTGCTTAAAAACATTCACATCCCTGCCGATATCCGCAAGCTACCGAAAGATAAGCTAAAGCCCTTAGCCAAGGAACTGCGTGAGTTTTTAACACAGTCGGTGAGTATTTCGGGCGGCCATTTTTCAGCAGGGCTAGGTACCGTCGAACTGACCGTAGCCTTGCATTATGTATTCGATACGCCGACTGACCAGTTGGTCTGGGATGTCGGTCATCAGGCTTATCCGCACAAGATTCTGACTGGGCGCAAAGACCGGATGACGACGATCCGCACCCGAGGCGGCATATCCGCTTTCCCCAGCAGAGCAGAGAGTGAATACGACGCCTTTGGTGTCGGGCATTCCAGTACTTCCATCAGTGCGGCACTAGGGATGGCGATAGCAGCGGAGTTGAAAGGCGAAGACAAACAAATGGTGGCCATTATCGGCGACGGCAGCATCACAGGCGGCATGGCCTATGAGGCAATGAATCATGCCGGTTGTATTGACGCCAATTTGCTGGTCATTCTGAATGATAATGACATGTCGATTTCGCCTAATGTCGGCGCCATGAATAATTATCTGACCAAGATTTTATCCAGTAAACTGTATTCATCAGTACGCGAAGAAAGCAAGAAAGTGTTGAGTAAAATGCCCAGTGTTTGGGAACTGGCACGACGCACGGAAGAACATATGAAAGGCATGATTGTGCCTGGCACCTTATTCGAGGAACTGGGCTTTAACTATATTGGGCCGATTGACGGTCATGACCTGGATATGCTGGTGCCAACCCTGGAAAACCTTAAAGCTATTTCCGGCCCGCGCTTTTTACATATTGTCACCCGAAAAGGTAAAGGTTACCCGCCGGCTGAAAAAGATCCTTTGGCCTATCATGGCGTGCCGGCTTTCGATCCGACCAAAGATTGTTTGCCAAAATCTACGCCTTCTCCGCATCCTACTTATACGGAAGTGTTTGGCGACTGGCTGTGCGATATGGCCAGACAGGATGAGCGTTTATTGGCGATTACCCCCGCCATGCGCGAGGGTTCGGGGCTGGTCAAATTTTCGGAATGTTACCCAAAACGTTATTTCGATGTCGCTATTGCCGAGCAGCATGCAGTGACACTGGCTGCCGGCCAGGCGTGCCAGGGCGCCAAGCCCGTAGTCGCCATTTATTCCACATTTCTGCAACGGGCTTATGACCAGTTGATACATGATGTCGCGCTGCAAAACCTGGATGTCCTGTTTGCGCTGGACCGCGCCGGTCTGGTCGGCCCCGATGGCCCTACCCATGCCGGCAGTTTTGATTACACCTACATGCGCTGTGTGCCCAATATGCTGATTATGGCTCCAGCTGACGAAAATGAATGCCGGCAGATGCTGACTACCGGCTTTAAGCATCAAGGTCCGGCATCAGTGCGTTATCCGCGCGGTAAGGGGCCCGGAGTTACCGTAGAAAAAGTCCTGACCGAGCTACCGATCGGCAAGGCTGAACTGCGACATCAAGGCAGCCGCATCGCCATTTTAGCCTGGGGCAGCATGGTAACGCCGGCTGTGGCGGCGGGCAAACATTTGGGTGCGACCGTTATAAATATGCGTTTTGTCAAACCGATAGATGAAACGCTTGTCCTGGAATTGGCTAAAAGCCATGAAATATTCATCACCGTAGAAGAAAATGTTGTTTCCGGTGGCGCGGGTAGTGCCGTCAATGAGTTCCTGCAAGCCCAACAGATCCTGATGCCAATATTAAACATCGGCCTGCCTGATAGCTTTGTTGATCAGGGAACACGGGAGGAACTTCTGGCTATCTGCGGGCTTGATACTCCAGGCATTATTGCCCGGATTGAAACATTTTGTGCTTAAACATTTCTGTTTCACTCCAAATTTTACGATGGATATTTGTTCTCCGCGGGTTTTGTGGTAGAAATATAATCCCGGCAGGATAACTATGTTAATAAGTTATGTTAGAAATAATACCACTCCCCGTCTTAACCGATAACTACATTTATGTTATTCATGAACCGGTATCCGATGAAACGGCGGTTGTAGATCCCGCCCTGGCCCAACCGGTTCTGGATATTCTCAATAAAAAAAACTGGAAGCTGACCTATATTCTTAATACGCATCATCATTGGGATCATGTAGGCGGCAATCTGGAACTGAAACAGAAAACCGCTTGTAAAATTATCGCTGCTGAATCAGACCGGTATCGAATTCCAGGCATTGATATCGGCGTTAAGGAAGATGATGTTATATCAGTCGGCAAGCAATCGGCCAGAGTCATTTCAACTCCCGGCCATACCAGCGGACATATTGTTTATCATTTTGCTGAAGATAATACGATGTTTTGCGGCGATACCTTATTTGTAATGGGATGCGGCCGCCTGTTTGAAGGGACTGCCGGACAAATGTGGAATTCGCTACAGAAATTGAAAGCCCTGCCTGCATCAACCCGGCTATATTGCACGCATGAATACACGCTGACAAATGGGCGATTTGCTTTAGGTGTAGAACCCGATAACATTGCATTGCAACAGAGGATGATCGAGATACAGCGGCTCAGAGCAGAAAACACACCCACCGTGCCTTCGACGATAGAACAGGAAAGAGCAACGAATCCGTTTTTCAGAGCTGACAGTTTAACGGTTCAAAAAAACCTGAACATGCACAATCAACCACCTGCTCAGGTCTTTGCCGAGCTGAGAAAACGCAAGGATTCGTTTTGATCTAAAAATGAAAATTTCAGATTTATTGGCTACCCGAAGATTCCGGCACCCATAGATCGCTTAAAACCAGACTTATTTCATTAAATGGCGGCGCCTGTACCCGCTCATCTTCCTGCCAGGTGTGCTCCAGCAGCCAATGTCCTTGATGCAGGCTATACACTTCCAAAGTCCGGCAATCCGGATCAACCAGCCATATCCAGCTGACGCCCTGTTCAGCATAAATAGGCATTTTCACCGCACGGTCGGTGCGCGCTGTAGCGGGCGATAAAATTTCGCACACCCAGTCCGGCGCTACGCTGAAATAGGCTCCTTCGGGAAATTGCGGCAAGCTTTCGCGCCGCCAGCCGGCCAAGTCAGGCACAAGAATATGTTTATCCAGATGCAATTCGGGTTCAAACAATATCCACCAGCCGCCCGGACCTCCTATTCCCCGTTGATAGGGACTGACAAATTCATCACCTATAACAGAGGCAGCAAGGGCATGCTTAGGCGCCGGACGCGGTTGAGTGATCAATTGACCGTGCAGGATTTCGCCGATCAGATTGTCGGGCAAATCGAACAGATCTTCATAAGTTGCCAAGCGATAAGCTGATTGTGTCATGTCTTAATCCTCTAATCCTGGTTTAATTAGCTGATCTGTATTCCGGCCGGAGCAGGAAATAGGAGAAAATCTCATGTACTCCGTGCCGGTCAAATGCTAAAAATCATCAGCCTTTCGGTCTCATATGCGGAAACAATAATACATCACGAATTGACGGCGCGTCGGTAAACAACATGACCAAACGGTCGATGCCTATGCCCTCGCCTGCTGTCGGCGGCATCCCGTGTTCCAAAGCAATAATATAATCCGCATCAAAGTGCATGGCTTCATCATCACCGGCTTCTTTTTCCTCCACCTGTTTCTGGAAGCGCGCCGCCTGATCTTCGGCATCATTCAATTCGGTAAACCCATTGGCAATTTCACGGCCGCCAACAAAGAATTCAAACCGGTCGGTTACATGCGGATTATCGTCATTACGCCTTGCCAAGGGCGAGACTTCAACCGGATAAGCAGTAATAAAAGTTGGATTCATTAAGCGGTGTTCAACGGTTTTTTCAAAAATCTCGATCTGTACCTTACCCAGACCATAGTTTTCTTTTAACGGAAGACCAAGCTTTTCAGCAACTTTAGCTGCCGAGTCGCGATTATCTATATCCCTGGCTTGTAACGCGGGATTAAAATGCAAAATAGAATCAAATACCGTCATTCGATCAAACGGCTTGCCGAAATCGTATTGCTCGCCCTGATAGGAGATAACCGTCCGGCCTAACACTTCTTCCGCTAAACCGCGCAACATGGCTTCAGTTAAATCCATCAAATCCTGATATTCAGCATAAGCCTGATAAAATTCCAGCATGGTAAACTCAGGATTATGACGGCTTGAAAGACCTTCATTACGAAAATTGCGGTTGATTTCGAAAACCCGCTCAAAGCCGCCGACCACAAGCCGTTTTAAATACAATTCCGGCGCAATGCGCAGGTATAAGCCCATATCCAGGGCATTGTGATATGTGGAAAAAGGCCGGGCAGTCGCGCCGCCTGGAATCGCCTGCATCATCGGCGTTTCAACTTCCAGAAATTGGCGCTCAATCAGGAACTGACGGATATAAGCAACAACCCTGGAGCGCATCAAAAAAGTGTTGCGCGATTGCTCACTCATAATTAAGTCCAGATAGCGCTGCCTGTATCTGATTTCCTGATCGGCAACACCATGGAATTTTTCCGGCAAGGGGCGCAAAGCCTTGGTCAGCAGGCGGATATCATCCACCTTTACGCTGAGCTCGCCCGTCTGGGTTTTAAACAACACACCTTCCGCGCCGACAATATCGCCAATATCCCACTTCTTGAAGTGATCGTTATAAAAGTCTTCAGCCAGCGCATCACGGGTCACGTAAAGCTGTATCTTGCCGGACATGTCCTGAATATGCGCAAAACTCGCCTTACCCATGATGCGACGGGTCATTATGCGCCCAGCCAATTTCACACGTACCGGTTCGGCTTCGAGCTCTTCCTTGGATTTTTCTGTGTATTCGGCTAACAGTTCACCTGCAATCACATTGCGGCGAAAATCGGTAGGAAAAGCAATGCCGTTTTCCCGCAAGGCATTTAATTTGCTGCGGCGCTGTTTGATTTGTTCCTGCTCGTCGTGCTCAATTTCTGACATTTGTAATAACTAGCTGTTTATTTTTACCATAGAAAACACAAAGGCCACGAAGAAAGAGAAAAACAGATCTCGTACTCTTCGCCACTTTCGTGGTATTAATTTTTTTACAACCCGCTCTTCAAACTGGCCTCAATAAACTGATCCAGATCGCCATCGAGTACCGCCTGGGTATTGCCGGTTTCCACGCCGGTGCGCAAATCCTTGATGCGTGACTGATCCAGCACATAAGAACGTATCTGGCTGCCCCAGCCTATATCCGATTTGGTATCTTCCAGGGCTTGTTGCGTTTCACTGCGCTTGCGCATTTCCAGCTCATACAATTTAGCTTTCAATTGCTTCATCGCAGTATCGCGGTTTTTATGCTGCGAGCGATCGCTTTGACACTGCACGACGATACCGGTCGGGTTGTGGGTCATACGCACGGCGGACTCGGTTTTGTTGATGTGCTGGCCGCCCGCGCCACTGGCGCGATACACATCCACCCGGACATCAGCCGGGTTAATCTCTATATCAATATCGTCATTAATTTCCGGCGAGACAAACACCGAGGCGAATGAAGTATGACGACGATTACCCGAATCAAAAGGCGATTTTCTGACTAAACGGTGCACGCCCGTTTCGGTACGCAGCCAGCCGAAGGCATAGTCGCCTTCGAATTTTATCGTGGCGCTTTTGATGCCGGCCACATCACCCTGCGATTCTTCAATCAACTCGGTTTTAAAACCCTTACGCTCGCCCCAGCGTAAAAACATGCGTTCAATAATGGCTGCCCAGTCCTGCGCTTCCGTACCGCCGGAGCCGGACTGTATATCCAGAAACGCATTATTGGCATCCATTTCACCCGAGAACATGCGCCGGAATTCAAGAGCCGCCACTTTTGTTTCAAGATGAGCCAAATCGGATACGACAGTATTAACGGTTTCATCATCTCCCTCATCAACCGCCATCATCAGCAGTTCTTCGGCATCATCCAGACCGCGCTCCAATTCATTAATCGTATTAACGATAACTTCCAATTGTCCGCGTTCCTTGCCTAAGGCTAGCGCCTCTTCCGGGTAATTCCAAATTTTCGGATTTTCCAGCTCTCTTAATACTTCAACCAGCCGCTCACTCTTGACATCAAAGTCAAAGATACCTCCTGAGGGCATTACCACGGTTTTTCAGGTCGGCTATTTTATTTTTAATGGGATTTATTTCTTGCATAGGATTTAATTAATGACGGTCAGCACCCAAGCTATCTGTAAACTCGGGCCGATGAAACTTAAAAAAGACAGATTATAAACTATTACCAAGCCCTCCTCATGCAGAACTTGCTGAAAGCATTAAATGACAGTAAAGCGCGGTTAGCGTATGAATGAATTGGGACTTAACCATTTTTTCCCATGTTACATTCATGAGCAGCTCAATCGAATTAAAATACCGGCGTCAAAACCGGCAGTCACGACTATCAATTATTCCAGAGTCATTGAGGTTCATGATTAACTAATGAAAAAGTTAATCCCACCGGTTATCCCGCACTTGTACTTTTCCATTCTCAATTCGCACTGGAAAAGAATGAATATTTTCATAAGCGGGTGGGGATTTTACTGCGCCGGTTCTCACACAAAAACGCGCGCCGTGACGCGGACAGATAATTTCGTCGCCTTCCAGTATGCCGCTGGCGATTTCCGCTCCATCATGCGTACAGACGTCTTCAATAGCGTAAAAATCGCCTTTAATTTTAAATACGGCAACGTCTGTTCCATCGACGTCAACGACCACATTTTCTCCATCAGCTAATACGCTTTCATCTATAACATCTACCCATTCCGACATTCCCGTACCTTTTTACGTTTTCTTATACTATTTTGACTTATCAGGCCAATTTAATCTTTAATACTATTTGCCTATAGTATAACGGCGTCAAGCTCGCTTTGAATAGCATTGCAGAGCCAACAGTATTACTTATTCAAATAAATCAAACTGTTTCCGGAGATCAAAATGGACAATCTTCACTTCTATTTACAAAGCTTTTTATCGGTATTGACTACAGGAAATATTCGCGAAATCTCGACTACGACTGCGAGCAGTTTTGCCTTGATTGCAGCTGCTGAAATGGGTGATAAAAGCCAGTTGGTCTGCATGACCCTTTCATCCTGCCATAGAGCCTTACCGGTTATGCTTGGCGCTGTAACGGCCTTTGCCTTTTTAAATACTTTGGCCATGATTTTTGGCGCCGCCATTGCCACTTGGCTGCCGCATTATCTAATTGCGGCAACGGTTTCTTTGCTATTTGTTATTTTCGGCATTCATTCTTTACGTCTTATCGAATACAAAGGAAATAAGGTGGTTAAAGAAAAAAGTAGCCACGGTATTTTCTTTACCACTTTTTTATTGATTGCAGTAGCTGAATTCGACGATAAAACTCCGCTTGCAGTCATCGCATTAAGCAGTGCTACAGTGCCTATTGCAGTATGGCTAGGTTCTACAGCAGCATTGGCCTCAATATCTGCCCTGGGAATTGTAACCGGACGTGCTTTTTTAAAGATAATTCCTTTAATTTTGCTACACAAAATCAGCGGAACCATTTTCCTGATTTTGTCTGTTTTTGCGGCCTATCGAAGTTATATCAGTTACCCTGCCTGAACTATCGATCGCCGCATGGATTTGATATGACAAAAGTGCGCAAGATTAAGGGAATATTGGCCCGTTAATCTCTACGCATTGATAGGAATGGCCGGTAATTAAATTTTCATGTTTTGATACAAAGCTATTGGAAGCCAGCGTACTTGAATTTCCCGATGATAGCCCTACTGTTGTGGGTAACCTTGCTGTTGGGGATAGCCTCGTTGCTGCGGGTAACTCTGTTGTTGGGGATAACCCTGTTGCTGGGGGTAACCCTGTTGTTGAGGATAACCCTGCTGTTGCGGGTAACCTTGTTGCTGCGGGTAACCTTGTTGCTGCGGATAGCCCTGCTGTTGCTGCTGACTACCTTGCTGGGAGCCTGCATTTTGATTGGCGACAATAGCTAACTCCACACGGCGATTCTGTGCCCGATTAGCCTCACTGGTATTAGGAACTTTCGGCATTCTTTCGCCCATGCCCTGCTGAGTAAGCCGGGAATAATTTACATTATGCTGAGATAAATAGCTTGAAACACTGGTAGCACGTTGTTCAGACAACTTCTGGTTATAATTATCAGCGCCACTATCATCCGTATGGCCGGTTATAGTAATTTTCGAATCCGGGTATTGATTTAATACATTAGCTACCGAGTCCAGGGCAGTTTGAGCTTGCGGGGTTAGATTTGCAGAATCAAACCCGAAAGTAATATTACTGGGCATAGTTAAATTAAGCGTGTTTTCAGCCGTACGCTGAACCTCAATACCCGTTCCCTGCAATGATTGCTGCATTTCCTGTTGCTGATGATCCATATAAGCGCCAACAGCCGCGCCCACTGCACCACCTGCTAAAGCCCCAAAACCGGCATTCTTAAGATCATTGCCGCCAAACAGGGTGCCGGCGCCCGCGCCAACAGCCGCCCCTATTCCACCCCCTTTGGCAGTATTGCTGATAGTCGACTGCCCCGTATAAGGATCAGTAATACACGCTGTCAAAAGCACCGAGCTTATACCGGCAATTAATAATTTTTTTTTCATAAATTCAAAGCCTTAGGCAAGTTATACAAATATTGGCAAAGAAAATATACCAATAAAATCTTAACACGTGCTGAATAAAGCTACTTCATTATGTTAAGTCAAAATTGTAGAACTCTGCGGGAAGAAAACGTTCAAACGGAGCCTGTCCGGACTAAACTTTGAGATATAAAACCTGAGAATCCACCTGTTTAAATATGAAAGCCGGCTTTAATTCGCGGCCGGTAAAGTTTTTTTGCGACTTTCAAACAGGGCAATAACCAGGCTATAAATCAACAGCAGTTCACCGCCGGATAGCCACGGCTTGTTTTCAGGATAAATTCGCAGTTGCTCCTGCAGGAAATACAAACCGATACCCAAGCCGATATAGCCGATAACACGTTTAACATCATAATCGACCGGGTAATATTTCCGCCCCAGTAAATACGATACCAGTGCCATACTAGCATAACAGACCAGCGTCGCCCAAGCCGAACCCGCATATCCGAAAAGAGGAATCCACCAGACATTAAGCACGACTGTCAGCACTGCTCCGGCTAATGATACGAAGGCTCCCATTAGCGTGTGGTCAGTGAGCTTGTACCAGATAGACAGGTTTACATAAATGCCAAGACATAGATTCGCAAGCAATAAAATCGGCACTACTTCAAGCCCTGCGCGAAATTCATCGCCGACAAAATATTTAAAGAAATCAATAAATAAGGTCACCAACAGAAAGATGAACACGCAAAAAATGACGAAAATCCTGAGCACGTCAGCGTAAATTCTGCGGGCATCTTTTTGATCGGCATAGGCAAAGAAAAATGGCTCGGCGGCATAGCGAAACGCCTGGATGAATAGCGACATTACTATGGAAAGCTTATAACAAGCGCTATAAATACCCAGCATTTTCATATTGGTCTGAAAATCATAAGGCAACAGGTATTTTAGCAGGACCCGATCGAGCATTTCATTGATGATCCCGGCGAAACCGATGACTACCATAGGCAGCGAATAGCGAATCATGCGCCCGAATAACCCTTTATCAAATCCCCATACAAGCCCGATTAACTGCGGCGCCAGCAGCAGAAACTTGAGTATGCTGGCTATCAGGTTGGCTATAAATATGTAACCTACCCCTATGGCCGGATCATAAATCCTTGCTATCCAGGGATACGAATTTTCCGCATAAATTTTCGGACAATAGACGATAAAAAACAGGCTTAGCAATACGTTTACCAAAATTTCCGTAATTTTTATGCCGGCAAAACGCAGCGCCTTGTTTTCCGCCCGCAGACGCGCAAAAGGGATGGCGGCAATCGCATCCAGGGTTAAAATAATGGCGAACCACAAGACGTATTCAGGATGATTTGAATAATGTAATAACGCTGAAAGCCTGGGATTAATTACTACTATAAGCAGAAGAAATCCCAGGTTGACCAGCACGACAAACAATAATGCTGTTGAATAGGCAACATCCCTGCCTGTTGCTTGCTTGTCGCGAAAGCGAAAATAGCCAGTCTCAAAACCGAATAACAGCAGCACGGAAAAAAATCCGGCATACGCATAAAACTCCGACACCACCCCGTATTCAGCCGCCGAAAAGTGATAGGTATACAGCGGTACCAACAGGTAATTGAGAAATCGGCCAAAAATGCTGCTAATGCCGTAGATCGCAGTTTGAGACGCGAGTTTTCTTATAATACCCATGGGTAGGGAGTCTTTTGATTTAATTAATGAGGTAATTCCGGGTGTAGTGCGGAATTATACCTGAATCGGTTTAACCAGCGCTGTTTATACCCCGGCAACCTGACCAGTTTTGCGAATAGTAGGGTAAGCTTATGCAGGTATATTTTTGATACCAAGACCGGCTACATTATTTAAAGTGAACTTCAGGGTTGAATTGCCACTATAGTTTTTTCCATGCAAAAAATTGGGTAAGCACTGAGGTGCTTACCCAAGTCCCCTTAATGCCTCTATCCGCTATAGAAATCAACTCGAACCAGATGTCACATATACTTGTGAATTGCGGCAAGAAAAGCAGGCTATATCAATTCACTGACTTTTTCTGAGCTTCAAGCAGTTTTGTCCTGTTTAGGTTCGGCTGTCCAAAGTCCGGCTTATAAAAAATGACAGGCTCATCGATGTGAGCACTCCTGTTAATGACTGCTACTTTAATTATTGTTATCATCGGAATGATCTGAAACTACCTCAATTTTGCCATACAAACCATTTGCTTCATCATTTGGCCCTGCGGCGAAGAACAGGACATTAGTAGGTTGCTGCTTCAAGCCATTACCAAAGCTGATACCCCATAAACCTTCGATATTAATGGGAGTACCATTGGGTTGGCGCAGTTTTGCACCCGGATTATAAAAATGGTTATTGAGGTCATAGGCAATAATGGCGCCATCGCCAAAATTACCCACCAGAAGATGATTACTGAATTTACCGAAATCGGCCGGCGCCAGCGCCAAGCCCCACGGTGCATTCAGTTTACCGCGCGCAGCAACGCGCCGGAGCAAATGGCCGCTGGCATCATAGGCATTGACATAACCAAGCCCCGGCCCAGCCACATCATCCTCTTTATCATCATCTTGCTTGGCATATGTTACAAAAATGACCCCATTGATAGCCTGAATCCCGAATGGCGCAAATCCTGTCGGAATTTTAGGATCTGTGAATGCATCTACATCCAGTGATACCGGCTGAAACTTACCATCGAAAACATCCACCTTGCCATTATGGAAATCAGTGGCGTAAAGCAGGTAGCGTATACCATCGGCACTGAGAGCCAAACCCTTATAGATAGGTCCGTTTTCCGGCTCTAAATTAGGCACCACCTCAATAGCTGTGGTGCCTGTAGAAGGCGCCCAGCCTGAAATTGTGCCGTCTTCCGTAGCAAAAATGAAACGGCTGGATGCGGTCGTGCCGTTAGCTGTGACTTTAAAATCACTGTTACCTCCAAAATAGACTATGCCTGTAGGCTTGGATGGCTGACCTGATGACCCTGGAATTGTCACCACCAGGCTTTGTTTTATCCCATTCCCATCATACAAAGTGGATTTGCCGGTACCGCCATCGTTAACCCAAACATAAAGATCGGGATTAAAAGCGATCCCCCAGGCATTAACGAGATCAGGGTCCATATGATCAGCTTCATTAGGAATATCAGAGACTAAATTATGAACCCGGTAGCCCGTCAGTTGAAAGCCTGGAGCTGCATACGAAATTCCGGTGGACATTAAAAATATAAGTGTTATCAGCAAAGATGAGCTGAAATTACTAAAACGATTATTTAACATATCACTCTCCCTTACAACGCAGGAAACATTACCTGCACAATATAAATTCCTGTGATTCAGGAAAAGGTTCAGTATATTGGCCGGAAGAGCTATTATTTTTTCTAAAAAATTGAAGCATTAATTAATAGGCCAAGAATGAGCCGAGCCGATATAAATATTCCGGCTGATTTGGCCAAAATCTGCCGACTCAGATACAAATCCACGCCTATAGTAGCAATCCTAATATCTCCGCCTGTTGTTTTGTCGTGAACCTGATCATTAGTGTTGGGTGTCTTTTCTTTAAGTACTTATTACAGAACATTTGCGTAGTCCTGCTCCAGTTGCCGGAAATTCATTGATGTCATAAAACGGCTGAAACTCAGCCAAGCCGAAAGCCCCATTAAATCGGTGAACTGTGGCGGCAAAAAGCGTGGCGCGATTACGGTGCCTTCTTCAACCAGGTCCACCAGGACTTTCATATCTTCAATCATAGTCTTGCCGCAGAACAGCAAGGGAATGCGATCCGGTTTGCCTTTGCTGACGGCAAGACGCATAAAATTATAAGTCAGCACGAAACCTTTGATATAAGTAAGATCCTTAGTAAACGGCATGCCATCCGGACTACTGCCTCTAAATACCCTGCTGCTAAGCGTATAACTTTCTTCATTATCTAGTCCTTTTTCCTTAAAGAAAGTAAATATATCCATAAAATCCGCGCCTTCTTCGGTAAGCGTGATGGCGCGCACGCGGTTAATCAGGCGCATCAGCCGGTTCGGCGTGGAGCTGAACGTCAATATCTCCATTAAGACCGCCAGTCCTTCCTGGGTAATAGTGGCAGAAGGCGGTCCTTTACCCAGAAACGTGCAATACGGCTGGGCCAAACCATTCAGCGTGGTGCCCAAGTGCACCCATATTTCATGAACTTCAAGAACACGCAGATCGCGCATATTAAACAAGGCATCAGCGCGCAGTTTAATGTAATCGGTACCGGCTGCAGCATCGGCTAAAATACCGTCGCTGATCATGGCACGCAGGCCATCGCCTGGAAACAGACCTTCTATTTTTTCATTAAGAATGGCGACAGCATCTTTTGCTTTAATAGTTTTCGGTTCTTCGGTCAGGAAGTCAAGTTTCAGCAGTTGTGATAAGGTTTCTTCCATCATGCTCCCTAAATGGGCGAGCGTCGGATCACCAACATGAAAGACATCCTGGGACGAACCGTATAATTCCTGGGAAATATTAGAAAATACCGGGGTGCCTCTGGCTTCAAGCATATTGACAACGTCCTGATACTCGCGGCAAATCCGGCGCATGATGACGCTAAGCGGATTGAGTTGGCCAAGCTTGCGCACTAAGTCCCGCTCAATCTGGTAAAATTCGTGCTTTTTTTCCTTTGGATCAAAGCCTAGCGGCCGGTTTAAATAATAATCAGTTGTCACTAACGGTAAATTTTTACAATTATCCCTAAAAAAAGCCTGCTTAATATTGTCATCCCATTTGATGGCATCCAGAATACGGATGGGTTGTTGAGCCTTGACGATTCGATCAGAAAGCGTTTTGACTTCAGTCAGATAAGCGGATGGTTTGATGGTTTTTTTACGCATGGGTGTCGTCAGTTAGCGGTGCAATATTCAAAAAGAAATAATCTTGCCAGGATCAGCCATACCAATATCAGAACCAAAGCCAATATATCAACAGATTAAGAAAGCCCAATAGAATTCCGACAAGAGCAAATTCAAAAAACCGAGTGTAACACTATGTTTTTCCGCATGTTGAATAATAATGACATTCCTGGCTGCGCCCAGAATCAGTAAATTGCCCGCGATAGTGCTGCCGGCCGCTAAAGCCATTAACGATTGAGCGTCCGGATTGGCCAGCATGGGCAATACAGCGCAACACATTAGAAATTTACTGACTGAGCAAAGCACTCAGCAGCATAATAGCAGGAACTATTGTCAGGTCTATATGCAAATGGCTAACCATCTGTTGCATGACTCTCGTTTCCCAAACGCAGAACCAGCGGAGTACTCACTATGGCGAGCGTATCATTCATTAGCGGAGCTGAAATAATAGCAGCGCCGCAGTCATCGATTCCCAGATTTTTATATGAAAATGACCGATTTTTCTCATTGCAATCAGTATAAATACCGCAATTAGGACCATTACGGATATATTCATCAATAAACTTCCTGATAATCTAAAAATTTATACGTCCACTAGTTACTCAAATATTACAAACGATTTAACACGCATGATTGTGGGCTCCTCATTATTGATTACCAAGCTTTTCTATTATTTACGATGTACGAATAAAATAAATCATAAAGGCGTCAGTTTTTTAAGTCTAAATTAAGATTAAGCAATGACAATAAAATCAAAACGTCAAGAAAAATAAAATATGAATGAATTTACATCCAAAAACGTGATCATTGACGACGAAGATTCCTTAGTATCGTCGAGACGCAGGTTCTTGAAAAATATCGCCTATGGCTCTTTGTTAGCATTTGGGGGGACTAATATGGCCAATGCCGGTATTCTGCATTTCCCCTCCTTTAAATCGCTCGCCCTGGAAAATATGCATACCGGCGACAAGTTGAAACTGACGTATTTTGAAGCGGGCAGCTATATTAAAGATGCTCTGCAGGAAATCAGTTATTTGTTCCGCGATTATCATACCGGCGATACCCATCCCATTGACCCGGCATTACTAGATCAATTATATGATTTGAAACTTATTCTCGGCGTCAGAAAGCCATTTCACCTTATTTCCGGCTATCGCTCTCCCGTTACTAACGCCAGATTACGCAGAGAAAGCCACGGCGTTGCCAAAAACAGCTTCCACATGCAAGGCAGAGCTATAGATATACAGATTGCCGGCGTGGAAACAAAACGAATCAGAAATGCTGCGATCGCCATGAAGAGTGGCGGTGTGGGTTATTACCCGCGAACAGATTTTGTCCACCTGGATACGGGTAACTTTAGAACCTGGTAAAAAATTATTTCCCTAACTCTACAGGCGAACTGTTTTTGCTGATAAAAAGCGACTGATCTGATACGTCTTCGGGTTTCTTAAGAGCTCCCAGCAAAGTAGCATCATGACCGTAAATATCCGGATAAAACACTAAATTATCGTTTTGGTCAAAAAATGATGTAGTATAAAAAAACAATACGGGTATTGGCTTTTTCAAAATGACCCGTTGAGTTTTAGGTGTTTTCATCGCTTGTTCTACAGCTTGTGTAGTCCATCCTTCCTGATTTTTAAGAACAAAATCCGCCAACTTCCCCGGATCTTCAACTCGCACACAGCCATGGCTAAAATCTCTACGAGACTTGCTGAATAACGAATTGGCCGGCGTATCATGTAAATAAACATCATCCTCGTTCGGAAAAATAAACTTTACCCTGCCTAGCGCATTCTTTAACCCCGGCCTTTGCCTTACCTTTAATGTGCCTTCTTTAAGCTGAGCAATTGATGTTCCTGTAAAAGGTACGGGCAGCACCTCATTACCGAAGCTGGAGACCAGTTCCATATTTTCTGTAGTCAGGTAATTGGTATTTTGAATTAGTTTAGGCAATATTTCTTTTTTGGTAATGCTGTAAGGAATATTCCAGTAAGGCATGAAATCAATAAAGCGCATTTCCGCCATTAACACAGGAGTTTGGGTTTTTAACGCGTTGCCCACCACCACCCTCATGTTGACTATCTCAGCATTGATCCCGCTCAAATCATCAATCGCCCATAATTGAAAGGCTGGGATATTAACAATAATCGATGCCCCGACACTGAGTTCAGGAAGCCAGCGCAGCCGTTCCATCGCCAATTCAATTTGCGTCACCCTATCCTTTAAGGGTACGCTGAGTACGGCGGCTGTTCCCTTACCAATAACGCCATCAGCGGTCAAACCGTGCCGGTGCTGGAATTTTTTAACGCCTAAAGCAATTTTGTTTGTGTAAACGTGAGATTTTTCGCTATTGCTGTCGGTTTTCTCCGGGGGTAAATCGCCTACAGTAATTAAAAACCGGCGGAGTTCTGCAACTTTCGGCAGTAGATCGCCAGGGCGGACAGGTTTATTAATGGTCAGGCCAAAAAGCGGGGACTTTGCTTCAAGTTGACGATAAGCGGCTAATGCCGCTTTCAACTTTCGATATTGTTTAAATTTGGGCTCAACTAATTCCGGCAAATGAAGTAGCGTACCCTCTTTCAAACTGAAATTAATCAATGAGGCTAAATCCGTCAGCTTTTTTTCCCTTAATTTTAATTTAAAGTTTATTCCTTGCGGGTTCACCCGGCCATAATGCAAATCATGCGCGAAACGTAACATAGATATGCTGAGCGCTGTGTCATACAGAGCCAGCTCTTTGTAAGAATCCGGCGCAAGACTTAACGCCTGCATTAATTTCTGCCCTAGTGTTTCAGTATCGTAATTTATCGGATTCAAACCATGGTCAGATGCATTTGCCAATAAATGGAGGGCATCGGCGATATTTTTTTCTGAATGTTCGTTGCCTAGCCAAAGCAACCGATAATCCGCCATTTTATAAAGACTTTCCATATCTTCCCCCCGATTACGGAAACTCGACAGCATTAAATACGGATGCTGTTTAGCAGTAATAATGGCAGTAATTTCCTGGGCTAGACTGGATGCCGTAGCGTTAGCTTCATCAGCAAACAGTGGCTGTTGTATGGATAGGCTTAAAAAAAGGAATAGCAGCACACGATACGCATAGTGCTGTAGCCAAACTTTACAATCGTTTTTTTGCTGGAAGGATAATTTTATAGTGATAAGCATAATCAGCTTCATACAATGTATCGCTTGTTTAATATTATACTTAATTTTTAGCTTTACTGTGGGATAGTGCCTGCAATTAATTCATCAACAGAATAAGGATTGGATAAGCCTAGCCGCTGCGGTAATCAGGCAGAATAGCCGCCACCCTCCGGTACTGTGAGCATATTGCATAGCGTCGACTGTTCATTTTTTGCAAAACAACATTTCCTGCTTTACTCATAATTTTCCCCTCAACTATTAAATAGCTAAAGATTCAGTAACTTATAGAGCAATTACCCTAAAATTCACCACTTTGAACTCATGGAGCATAAAAGGGTGTGGAAGTTCACTTTCAGGCAACGCAAAGAACGATTTCTGGTTTCAATAGACAAAACCTTGATTTCAAACTGCTACGAACTGGTTTAACGAATAAATTATCGGCTTTAGCAAATTAGTCATTTTAGGCTGGCTAAAACTCAATAAACAGTTGCGGTCAATTATTGAAATAAGTTATACGTAAGTTTTCCATATCAAAATAGCTCCTTCTATTTTCTGCTAATATAGGCATTTCCAGTCCAAATAATAAAATATCCCGGCCTAGTCAGTTTGAGCAGGTATTTTGTTTGTAAAGCCCCACCCTATGTGTTTACTCCTTTCCAGCTTTAATTAAATCTAATGAAAACTATTGATCTTAGTGTTGTGAATTCGAGGATTCATACTCTTCTGCCGGTATTACTAATTGTTATCTTTGGATCAGCCGGATCATGGGCGGCCACTGCTGCGCCGAAAAACGAACCCAAAAACGGATCGGTTGAAACTAAAGATACTGTTCAAGCCAAAATTGAGGCCATTAATGCCAGGCAAAGAATTGATGAGGCAACAAAAACCAAAATACTAAAACTGTATCAATCGGCCCAGGATAACCTGGACAACATGGAAGTACTTAAGATACAGGCAACTGATTTCAAGAAAGCGATTCAGCTAGCTCCTGAAAAAACTAAAAAACTGCAAAAAGAAATTGATCAAAACCAGCTAAAACTGAAGAAACAAAAACTTGAGGATTTTAACCGGATTCCTGTTGAAGAACTGGAGCAGCGGCTTATTATTGAAAGAGAGAAAATCAGTAATCTGGATGAACAGATAAAAAACAAGGAAGGTGAACTGGTATTGCAAAACAGCCGTCCGCAAATTATCCGGCAAGAAACTTTAACAGCAAAACAAGACCTCGAAGCAGCCCAGAAAAAGCTTGAGGCGCTATTGGCTATTCCGGGCTCAGCTTTGGAAACTGAAGCCAGGCAAAGTTACCTGAAAACATTAATTGATGTACGGATTGCTGAGTTAAAGATGCTGGATGTCGAGGCTATCAGCAATCCTGCCAGGGTCGAGTTGCTTAAAACCGAGCTTCAGTTGCTGAATATTCAAAAGAATGCCTTAAGTCCCGTTATTAGTGTTATAGAAAATCTTGTGTCCGATCGCAGGCAGCAGGAAGCAAAAGAAATGCAGGATGCTCTTAGCCAAGCGGAAAAAGCTGTGTCCGGCAAGCATCCCCTGATCCAATCCATTACTCTGGAGAATATTCAATATAGCCGCGATTTACAAAATATTACCGACAAGATTGAACAATACATTGACCAAAAAGCCAGGGTAGAGGCACAGGCTAACGAAATTGATGAGGACTTTAAAAGTGCGGAAAAGAAAATCAGCCTGGCAGGTTTAAGCCCGGCGCTTGGTAAAATTCTGCGTGAACAGCGCCGTAATTTATCCATTGAAGATCAATTTAATCAGCAGTCAGAAACCATCCAGAATGAAACAGCGTTAACCAGCCTTGAGCAGTTTAAAATTGAAGACAAGTTGAAACAGCTCTCGGATGTAGATGCAGCCTTGCACAAAATAATGAAGGAGCAGGTTGATCTGGCTTTGCCCGCGGATCAGCGCATGATGATACAAGCCGAATTGCGCGTATTACTCAATGCGCAGAAAGAAGTATTAAATAAACTATCGGCTACTTACACGACTTATCTGCGAATTTTGGGTGATTTCGATTTTGCCCGTCAGCAAATGATTGCCAAGGCAGATAAATTTGCTGTGTATCTGGATGAACGCCTGTTATGGGTGCCCAGCAGTGAGCCCATCAATTCCGAATATATAGTGGGCCTTTATCATTCAGTGCAATGGCTGCTATCCCCGCTTAACTGGATGGCACTGATAACAGACACTCTTAGAATTGCATTTCAAAACCTGTTCCTTACCCTAATTGCCCTATTCAGTTTAATTATTGTGCCGTATTGCAGAAAGTGGGCGAAACAGCAACTCACAGTTATTTCTGACAAAATCGATAAAACTTTTACTGATAATTTTAATTATACCTTACGAGCCCTGGTTTACACCTTAGTCCTGGTATTACCATTACCGCTGCTTATCTATTATCTGGGATGGTTTTTGAATATTGACGGTCGTGCTGCGGATTTCACCAAAGCCATTGGACAGGGTTTTCAAGGCGCGGCGGTTCCCCTCTTTATGCTGCAATTTTTTTACCGCCTCTTTGCTTCCGACGGTATAGCCCGTAAACATTTTCAATGGCAAAAAAGTTCCACCGGTTTATTGCGCACACAGATTGCATGGCTGCGTTTTATTGCGGTACCGGCTGTCTTTATTATCACGGCGACCGGAGCCTCAAAATTTTCTATCCATAGCGATTACCTCGGGCGGCTGGCACTTATTATTCTAATGACGGCAATAGCCATTTTTTTAAGCTATGTGCTAAAGCCCGGCAGCGGCTTATTGCAAAATACCATTAAAGCTCATCCTTTCGGGTGGATTACAAGATTGCGGTATATCTGGTACCCGGCGGCAATTCTTATGCCGTTAATAGTCATTGGTTTTGCTGTTGCAGGCTATTACATGAGCGCCTTGGAGTTACAGCAAAAATTAATTATTACCCTGCGTGTAATATTTATCGTCGTTCTTATTCATGAAGTGGTGATTCGCTGGCTAACGCTTGTTAACCGGCAGTTGGCTTTGGAAAATGCCAGGCAGAAACGCAAAGCAATGGCGCTCAAGGAAAAACCGCAAGCGGGGCCGGAAGATCCTGTCCTGCCCGTTGAAGAACAAAAAATCGATATCCCTAAAATAAATGCGCAAACCATAAAATTGCTGAATGTTTTTATAGGCTTCAGTTTGATAATCGGTTTCTGGATGATTTGGAAAAATATACTGCCTGCCTTTTCTTTTCTGGAAAATATTGTCCTTTGGGAATACCTTGTTAACACTGATAATCAGGAAATCTCCAAGCCGGTAACCTTAACCAATTTGTTACTGGCCGGATTGTATGCATTTATTGCCGTGGTCTGCGTACGGAATTTTTCCGGTATTATGGAGTTATTTGTATTTCGCCGCTGGTCGATTGCACCGGGCAGCCGTTATGCCGTTAATCAACTGGCTAAATATATTTTAATTACCATCGGTTTTATTGCCGTGGCTAATGAGCTGGGCGGCAGCTGGTCAAAGGTGCAGTGGCTGGTCGCCGCACTCAGCGTCGGTTTAGGCTTTGGCTTACAGGAAATTTTTGCCAATCTGGTGTCGGGCATTATCCTGCTTTTCGAGCGCCCCATTCGAGTCGGCGATGTGGTTACCATCGGCGGTGTCAGCGGCAAAGTCAGCCGTATTCAAATGCGCGCTACAACACTCATCGATGGGGATCAAAAAGATCTCATTGTCCCCAATAAAACCTTCATTACCAGTCAGCTGGTAAACTGGACTTTAACCGACACAATAACCCGTGTCACAATACCCATTGGAATTGCCTATGGTTCAGATATTGAGTTGGCGCATAAAGTGATAATTGATACCGTGCGATCAACACCTTTGGTATTGACAGAGCCTGAACCCAGTGTGTGGTTTATTGGCTTTGGCGAAAGTTCGCTCAATTTCTCGATTTTTATTTTTGTCAGTGAACTGGCAAATCGATTGCCTGCAACGCATGCTGTGAATGTTCGGCTAGAAAAAGCCTTGCGTGAACATAATATTGCCATTCACTTTATCCAGCGGGAAATCAGCTTCAGTCCTATAGCGGAAGACTCCGACGAAGCAAGACATGAGATTCAGCGAATAGTTGGAACCCGTGCTCCAAAACAGGCTTGATAAGGATTAACATTCCTGGCTACCCAGGCCAGCCAATGCCTGGGCATTCAGACAATTCCAAGCCGAAATGATGAATATTTTTATTGGTCTGAGGCAAGATTGCGGTAGGCCCCGCGATAATATAAAAGCGGCGTTCCTGTGCGGCACACGGATTCTTCCACTTCCCCAATAATAATCCAGTGCGAACCGGCGCGGACTTTTTCAATGACTTTGCACTCAAGGGATACCAGACTGTTATTCAGGATAGGAGCCCCGGTTTTACCCGCTTTCCAGGAAATATTTTCAAACCGTTGCTGCTGACTGCTGCCTCCTGCAAATCGATTGGAAACGTCTTGTTGGCCGGAGTTTAGAATATTGACCGCAAAGCATTGGCTTGTGTTAATGCCTTCACCGGTATCAGCGGCTTCATTGATGCAAACCAGTATTTGAGGCGGATCAATTGAGACACTGGAAAATGCTGACACTGTCATGCCTTGAACACCGAATTTTTCAGAGTGTGTGGTAACAACGGTTACCCCGCTGGCCCATAGTTGCAGGGCTTTTTTAAAATCATCCACACTAACTGTCATTTATTTCTCCGGTAATTGGTTAAGCTTAAGCTATCCTGTCTCTTCTGCTAAAAAGGGTCAGAGATCAGGTCCTTAAATTCGTTTAACTGATTTTCGTTTAATAAGTCATAGTACAACACCAGCCTCTACTTGTTAAATAATCAGCAAAAAAACCGTAGGTATTGCGTAATGGAATTTATTAATCAGTTTTACCGGCTTCTTAACCTAATGTTTACAGCTTTCACGCTGTGAAATCCATATCCGGCCTTCTTCATCCTAAAAACCGCAGTTGAAACGTGAGAAAGCTGATTCCGCTCATGGTCCGATAAGACTCTCCTAAGCGCAAGCTAAGGGCTTACCATGAACAGACAACATAAACCGTTCTTCCTGAGTCTGTGGAAGGAAGCATGGCTAAAACTGGTCAGAGATGCCTTAATGGCAATGCTGTAATCAGGTGTGTATTGAAACCTTACAACAGGGAAAATCATGACATCGTTTCTAAAATTACCACCCGCCAATGTGTCGGGCAGAGTCATCGAGACTTGGGCTGCGCTAGGTTTAACGCAGATTTCAACCGCCCAAGCGGGGCCTGATCACCAGGGAAAAGCCGCTCATACCGTGCCATTTAACATTCAGGCACAATCGTTGAGCAACGCACTCACGCAATTTGCCAAACAGACCGGGGTAACCCTCGCCTACCGCAGCGAATGGGTGCAAGACTTGCGCAGTTCCGCACTCAAAGGAAATTATGCCTCTCCGGAAGCATTGGCTCTGCTGCTGGCGGACAGCGGTATCCAGTATCGTTTCAAAGCTAACGCGACTGTAGTGCTGGAGCTGTAACAAACTCAACCGGCTCAAGTAACCGATATTACTACCTTGAAGGCATGGCATAAGAATTTATTAGGATTGGTAGAACCCTTCGTGATGGGCTAACAGGCTGTTGCGACAAGCCGGCCTTCAAAATCCCCGGCTATGCTGCCGTCGATTTGCTGGCTGCTTAGCCTCGATGTAGGCAAGACCCGAGTCACTGCCCAGTTGAATATCAACAATCTACTGGATAAGCACTACTTTTCAGGAGCCACTACCGATCTTGCCGTAACCAGCTTTATGTTGACTTTGGGCAACCACGTACGTTTATGAGGCAGGTTAGTCTGCAGTATTAATAAAGTGTAGATTGGGTAAGGTGCGCAAACTATACACAGAAGAAGCATGTAGAAAGCTTGAGAAAACTCTCACTGATATAACAAAACAGAACGGAGGCCGGGGTTTTCAAGCAGTATCCTGGATGACAGCAAGCCTATGTTTTGGCCTTTAAATGGATAATGACAGGGGATCATTGATTCAGGCAAAGGCTCTGAGTCCTTATAGGTGACAATAATATAACCCGTCTTGTGCTGCCCGGCCCAATTGTATAAATCATCAGGATTTGACAATACGGCAATGGGGCGTTTGAGTCGTCCCATAAAATGATACTGGCCGTAATATTTACCTCCATAATAGGAAATATCCCTGTTTTCATCCATTAACGCAGCAATTTTTCGGGAAGGTTCTGTCGTATCATAACGGTCAGCTTTAATTTCAAAGAAACCGCAGGAGACCGCTATTAATGCTGTTACTGAAATAATACAAACAGATAAAACCGAGTCCTGTGCCGTATTGGCCTTGGCTGCACCTGTTGCAACAGAAACAATGAACAGTAAGCCACCCCAAACAGGTGAAACCGATGACAATTCATTCCGCCAATGGTAATAATCATTTAACCAGGGCAGTAACGCTAAAGCCACTCCCAGCAAGCTAAAAATTGCGGCGATAATAAGATGTGCCCGTTTCCAGCAAACAGGATCAGTTATTTCATCGACAGCCCTCGCCAACAATAAGGCCAAGGCAGGCATCAGGGGTAAGAGGTAATGGATGCGCTTTCCGCTAACCAGCGAAAAGGCAATAAAAACAGGCATAAACGAGGCTAGACAGAAACGGATGCCGGTATCCTGGAAATTCAGTTGTCCTAGTCCAGTCCATAGCGGCTTCCACAGTAGCCACGGCAACAAGAGTAGCGGCAAGATTTCCAGATACCACCACCCGGGTAGTTGGTGGGCAAATGACTTAACCAGGCGTCCACTGGTCTGTCCTAGAAAAATTGCCTTCCGGTAAACTTCCCCGCCCGCAATGCCGGCCGGAATTGCCCAGCTTAAAGCGATTAAAGCCCCGATTAAGATGGCTGAAATCAGACCCCAATACCAATGCGTCCAGCGAAAATTAACAGGCTGTGACCCCAGCCACCACGGTGCAAGCAGGGCGACCGGCAGCAGATGCAGTAATATAACGGGGCCTTTGGTAAGAATGCCGCCGCCTATGGCGACTCCCAATAATGCCCAGCGTCTGAATGTCAATTCTGAAGATGCCAGTTTTAACAGGCTGTAGATACCCAGCAATGCAAAGAATGCCAGCATCATATCGAACATGGTTAATGTGCTGTAAACGATCCAGATAAAGAATCCCAGCAATATCAGCGGCGTCAATTCTTGAGCTTGCTTTCGCTTAGGCCACAGGATACAGGCTACTGCCGAGGATAAAAACAAGGTTGCCAAAGAAAAAAGAGGGGCAATAAGCCGTAACGACCAATCATTGACGCCAAACAGCCACCAGCTCAATTGCATTAACCAGAATAACAAAGGCGGCTTGTGACTATATGCCTCCCCATTTAAATAAGGCACGACAAAATCATCCCTGACCCACATTTCCCACGCGACCGCCGCATACCGGGTCTCATCGATAGGAAATAAAGGGCGGGCAGAAAGACTTGCAGCAATCAGTATTGCCCAAATGAGAACAATCCAAAGTCTATTAGGCAACAGGCGATACATAGAGTTATGCTTGAGTATTATTCGGCTTCCAGCTTTTTGCGCTCGTGAAGTACGAAGTACAGGTTACGGAAATAAATAAACAGACCGGTAGCTTGTCCCACAATAAAAACCGGATCTTGCCGGTAAATGGCATAAGCCAGAAGCGTAATGCCGCCGGCAATACTGAAATACCAGAACGCGATAGGAAAAACACTTTTTTTCTCTTTTTCGCTCTTAAGCCATTGCACGAGAAAACGAGCTGAAAATAACGCCTGCCCTACAAATCCTATAGCCAGCCAAATTGTTTCCTTACTCATGTTCAATTTCCTTTGACATGGCCAGTTTTCCCCGTTTTTGTAACCAAATTACACCCAATAAATCTATAATTCCTGCCCAAAGCCGATCCAGTGTGCCGTATTTCGAGCTTCCATGATCTCTGGAACGATGATTAACCGGCTCAGAAATAACCCGGCCTCCTGCCCGTATCATCAAGGCCGGTAAAAAACGATGCATATGATCGAAATAAGGTAATTCAAGAAATTTATCTTTTAAAAAAATCTTTAATCCGCAGCCGGTATCGAGAGTATTATCGCCTAATAGCCCTGCACGAACCGTATTGGCTACTTTAGATGAAAAAAGCCGCCAGGCTGAATCATGGCGTTTGTTTCGCCAGCCCGCAACCATAAATAAATTATTTATAGTTTGGCTTTGGTTTTTCAGTACATTATACAAACGAGGAATATCAGCCGGGTCATTCTGGCCATCTCCGTCCAGCGTTGCTATATAAGGATAGTGCGCAGCCTTTACGCCGGTATAAATAGCCGTACTTTGTCCGCAACTCTGCTGATGCTGAATTACCCTCAGCGTTTTATAGTATTGTTGCGCCTGTTTCAATACAGCCGCTGTGGAGTCATTACTGCCATCATTAACATAAATAATTTCATACTCTTCCGCCTCACTCATAGCTGTAACAATCTCGTCAATAAGAGAAATAATATTGTCCGCTTCATTATGTACAGGAATAATAATCGAAATCTTCACAGTTACTCCAACCCTGAAAGCTTAAAAACTCATAAAAAAAGGGTTGCATTCTCCCGAATGCAACCCTTTTTTTATTTCATTATGGATAACGCGAGTCACTTCATAATGAGATATTTCTTTAACGTTTGGAGTATTGCGGACGTTTCCTGGCTTTATGCAAGCCAACTTTTTTACGCTCTACGATACGTGAATCTCTGGTAACAAAGCCCGCTTTTCTAAGCGCCGGACGCAGGGCTTCATCGTACGCCATTAATGCCCGTGTCAAGCCGTGACGAATAGCGCCCGCCTGACCTGAAGGGCCCCCGCCTTTAACGATTACATTTATATCGAATTTGCTTACCATGTCAACACATTCAAGCGGTTGACGAGAAACCATCTGGTCTGTTTTGCGGCCAAAATAGTCTTCGATAGTTTGTTTGTTAATAGTGATTTTTCCAGTGCCTGTTGTTGCGTAAACACGTGCTATCGCACATTTACGACGACCGGTACCATAATACTGAGCTGCTGCCATGGTCTATCTACCTGTTTATAATTCTAAAACTTTTGGCTGTTGAGCCTGATGATCGTGTTCAGGACCTGCATAAACTTTCAATTTCTTGAACATTGCGCGGCCTAATGGATTATTAGGCAACATCCCTTTAACTGCCGTATTGAGAATACGGTCAGGAAAAATTTTTCTTAATCTTCCCAGACTGACCGTTTTCAGATTACCAATATAACCCGTGTGGTGCTGGTACAGTTTGTTTTTTTCTTTATTGCCTGTAACGCCTATTTTTTCCGCATTTACTACAATAATGTAATCACCGGTATCAACATGCGGCGTATATTCTGGTTTGTGTTTACCGCGAAGACGACGCGCAATCTCAGAAGCAAGACGGCCAAGCGTCTTCCCTTCTGCATCAACTACGTACCAATCGCGCTTAACTTCTGCTGGTTTTGCACTAAATGTTTTCATCGTTACTTGGTCTTACTGTTAAGGCTCAATAAAAGAGATGGAATTTTACTAGGCATTGTCAATTTTTTCAACTTAATTTATAAATCCAACGCGCACGTGTCCCGACTCTGAATTACAGTTTAATATTTAATGAATGTAATTTACGATAAAGGTGTGTTCGCTCCATGCCTACAGCAGACGATAATTTTGCCACACTGCCGCCCGTTCTCTCAAAATGATATTCCAAATAAGCTTTCTCGAAATGATCCCTGGCATCTTTTAACGGTAAATTAAAAAATTCAGGAACCGATGCCGGACCGACGACATCACCTATAACCGAACCCAATGCCGACTTCACTTCATCTAATTCAATATCTTCTCCCACACCAAGAATCATCAGCCGCTGCACCAGATTTTTCAATTCTCGTACGTTTCCACGCCAACTGTAATTACGCAGAAAATTCTGCGCCGCCATTGAAAACTTCCGGAAAGAAAGCTTATCCTGGCTGACAAAATAATCCACATAAAAACTCAGCAGTGCCGGCACATCTTCACTATGCTCCCTGAGCGGCTGGATATTAATAATAACTTCATTAAGCAAATAATATAAATCCTGGCGAAAACGGCCCGATTTCACTTCCTCATCCAACGCCATTCTCGTTGACGCCACTACCCTGACATCAACCTGAACAGCCTCGCTGCCGCCTACCCGCAAGAATGAGCTTGACTCCAAGGCGCTCAGCAATCTTAACTGGGTTTCTTTATCCATTCCGCCAATTTCACTCAGGAACAGGGTGCCTTTATTGGCCCGCTCCAACAAACCCGGGTAAACTCTACCTGACCCTTCCTTGCCAAAAAACTCTACTGCGGCATTTTCCGGGGCTATACTGCCTACCGCTACATTGACAAAAGGCCCATCTCGACGTGCACTATTATTATGCAGGAAACGGGCAAACAATTCCTTGCCGACGCCGGCTTCACCCACAAACAATACCCGCGCATCATGCTGAGCCAAGCGCTTTAGCTGATCCTTGGTTCTAGCAACTGAGGCGCTTTTGCCTACCGGCTCAATGTCAGTTGCCAACAATTGTCTGAGACCCGCATTTTCTATTTGTAAATTACCGGCTTCCAAAGCCCTTTCAACAATCAATAATAATTTTGCTAAAGATAAAGGCTTTTCCAGAAAATCATAAGCTCCGAGCCTGGTCGCTTCAACAGCGGACTCTACCGATCCATGTCCTGACATCATGATTACCGGACACATCATCGCGTCCTCTGCAACCCATTCTTTCAGCAATGTAATGCCGTCGGCATCCGGCATCCAGATATCGAGCAGAATTAAATTGGGTGTAAAGGCTTTTTTTAATTGTCGGGCTTCGCTCGCATTCTCAGCCATAGCGACCGTGTATCCCTCATCCTCGAGAATTTCGCTTACCAGGCGGCGAATATCCGGTTCATCATCTACGACTAATATACGAGCTGTCTGTGTATTCATATTTTTCGGTATATCTTAAAGTTAAATAGCGGGGAGCTGAATTATAAATCCGGCTCCTACTTTACGGCTGGCGTCCACCCAGATTGCTCCTCCATGCTCTTCAATTATTTTTTTTACAATAGCCAATCCTAGACCTGTTCCCTTGGTTTTGGTAGTAACATAAGGCTCAAAAATCTGCTCAATCTGCTGCTCCTTGATGCCTGGGCCATCATCATAAAGTGCTATTTCTATAAAATCAGCGCTGTTTTTCTGCACCCTGTGCAAGTTTATTTCAATCTGCCCTTTAGCATCTATCGCCTCCAGTGCATTTTTTATCATATTATGAAGAACCTGCCTGATATTGACAGGATCTCCATTAATCATCAATAATCCGCCGCTCTCATAATCGGCTTTGAACTCAACCCCCGAGTGAACCGCGTAAAGCGCTAACACTTCCTGTACTAACTCAGGCAAATCAATATTTGTCGTTTGTTTTTTGGAAGGTTTTGCATACTCCGAGAAATCATCCACCATTTCTTTCATTGCTTCAACCTGCTGCACGATAGTTTGGGTCGAACGTTGCAAAATATCCTCATATTTTGGCTCCAGCCGGTCCGCCAGCTTATGTTGCAATCTTTCCGCCGACAGCTTTATGGGCGTTAGCGGATTCTTGATTTCATGGGCCAGCCTTCGCGCCACTTCACCCCAGGCCGCATTTTTCTGTGCCTGAATCAAATCCGTTACATCGTCAAATACGACGACAGCCCCAACCCGCGCGCCGTCCTGGGAATAAAGAGGGGTGCCTCTGCACAATAGTTCCTGACGGCCGCTTGCACCCAAGAAAGCCAAGCGCTGCTGCCAGATATCATCCGCTTGCTCCAATAATCGCTGAATTGATTTCAACGGCTCTGCCAGCTCAGAATATCCCTGGGCGAGTCCCGCTAATGTTTGACCGATAAAATGATTAACATGAATGCGAAAAATTCTGTAAGCCGCCTGATTAGCGGTACGGATTGTATAGTCGGCGTCAAAACTAATCACCCCCGCCGTTAAATTCGCCAGGATCGTTTCCAGATAAGCCCGTTGATTTTCAACCTCAACTCCCGCCATTCTGGTTTCATCGCGAGCTCGGGCGATGCGCTGGGTCATTTCATTGAATGACTCAACCAGGAAACCAAGATCATCCTGCGCAATAACCGGCAACTGTTGGTCATAATGGCCTGAAGCTACTGCCTGCGTACCCTTGACCAGTTCTTTTACCGGCGCCACGATATTACGTATACTGATAAAGGCAATCCATATGGCCGCCAGCAAACTCATTAACAAGACCAGCGACAGAGCCAGGGAAAAGCTCAATTTCAATGAATCCCGTAAA
This sequence comes from Methylobacter sp., assembly GCA_028716975.1. Lineage (GTDB taxonomy): Bacteria > Pseudomonadota > Gammaproteobacteria > Methylococcales > Methylomonadaceae > Methylobacter_B. The sequence goes on from JAQUOU010000015.1 coordinate 67,397, forward strand.
AAATTCATTTCCTGATAACGCACAAAGGCAAATTCCACGGAATCCGCCAAATCGGCAATCCTTACGGGCACGGGATATAATGCCTGTAAATATTCCGGCTCCTGGGTATTTATGGGTTTTACAGTAACGATCACCTTGATCATTAACTCGTCCTCTCGCACCGGCGCTAAAGCAACATAGTCGGGATGCTGGCGTAATTGCAGGCGGACATGCTCATCAGGCAGACTGGGCAGGATATCGCCGGGGTTATTGCTGCTTGATGCAATTATTCTTCCCTGGCGGGAAAACAATGTCATTTCGGACGCTTCCGAAAGCGCGCGCAGATTTTCCATTTCCAGCGTTGCAAGAGGTTCTGATAATTCTTCCAGTTTCCCGGTCAGTTGCTGGGTTTGTCTTAAATGCCAGCGCATTCTTTGATCCAATGATGCTTGACTGAGTTCCAGCGCGTCTTCCATCGCCCGATCCATTTCTACATTGAACCAGCTATCTATGCCTTGATGCAGAAACTGCATGGAAAAATAAAACACGATAGCGGCAGGCGCTAATGCCAGTAAAACAAATAGGGATACCATACGGGTTGTTAACTTTGAACCCGCTTCCCGTTTTTTTAATTGCCGTGTTAAGGAATAAATATTGGCCCCGACCAAACCCAGCAGCACGACCGACCCTAATGCATTAATTAAAAGCAGCCATGAATACATCGCACTCAGTTCTGAAGATTCCTGTGTCGCTGAACTCATAAGCTGTAACGACAGCAGAATCAGGCCGAATAGAATTACCACAGACACGCTTAGGGGAGGCTTTATTTTTTCAGGGGCCATACATACCAGTCACTGGATAAATACCATTGAGGATTAGCATAGGCAACCGGACGCAGCGGCAAAGGCAGTGCGTCCCGATCAAGCCTTACTTTCATTTTGGCAAGATAATCTTTTCCTGAAACAATTTCAGTCTTATCCATAATACGAAAATCCCGTACCGTTGACATCAAGTCCAGCGCGGCGGATAGCGTAGAAAAATTAAAAACATCACCCCGGTTCTCATTTCTGACCCTGTACATATTTAATAAGGCATGGTATTGGATGCGATAGCGGATATTGCGATCAACTACTGTCTTATTCCACAGATAATCACGCTGTTGCTGAACCTTAACCTGCATAACCCAGAACAGGGGAACGCCGTTTTTTAACGCGTCCATTGCCCGGGGACTTAACTCATAGCTTATGTCTGCTGACAAAACATAACTATCGTTTTGTAAAATAATTTCGGCTTTTCTTATGTCAACGGCAAACGAGTCGCCATAGCTCGAAACCGGCAATAGCCATGCAGAAAAGCAACTCAAAAATACATATAACAGAGGCAATTTAAGATTTACGGAGCCGCGCATAATAAAAGCCGTCCATTGCAGATTCTCCAGTAAGAATCTGGCGGCCATATGGCCTGGCAGAACCCCAGCCTGCATCAATAGACCATTCGGCTGCATCGTTATGCTCTGCCAGAAAAGCCTGGATCTGCTGTTCATTCTCCTGTTTCAAAATTGAACAGGTCGCATATAACAAGACTCCATCGGACGCTAAAAGCGGCCAGACGGCTTGCAGGATATTTTTTTGTAAAACCTGAAGCGGCTTAATGTCTTCGGCCCGGCGCAATAACTTAATGTCGGGATGCCGCCTTATGACACCTAATGCCGAACAGGGCGCATCCAGTAAAATCCGGTCAAAAGCTATCCCATCCCACCAGTCTTCAGGCTTTGCTGCATCGCCCACTATCACATTAGCGTGTAATTTTAAACGCTGTAGATTTTCATTGACCCGCTGCATTCGGGATTCATCAATATCTACAGCTACGAGCTTTTCCAGTTGTGGTTGACTTTCAAGAATATGCGCTGTTTTGCCGCCAGGAGCCGCGCAAACATCCAGGACCCGCTGCCCGGGCTGCACATCCAGCAAGTTGGCGGCCAGTTGCGCGGCGGCATCCTGGACTGAAATTAATCCCTGGTCAAAACCGGGCAGCAATTCCACCGCTACCGGTTTATCCAGGATAAGCGCCGAGGGACAAAAGCTGACTGCTTCCGCCTCCATATCCTGTAAAGCGAGTGTCTGTAAATATTGCTCACGGCTGGTTTGCGCCAGGTTAACGCGCAACACCATAGGCGGCTGCAAGTTGTTTTCCAGTAAACAATCAGCCGCCTGTTGCGGCCAATCCTGTTCAACTTGCTTGATAAGCCAGTCAGGATGGCTAACAGCCGCAGACTGATTCTTATCCGCCTTATCTTCAAGGCTGTCCGCATCTCTTAAATAAGCTCTTAGCACAGCATTGACAAGGGACTTGGCCCAGGGTTTTTGGCGCGCCGCCAGAACCGTTTCGGATACAGCCGCATGCGGCTTAACTCTCATATATTTAAGCTGATACAACCCTATTAATGCCAATGCTTTAACATCGCTGTCTTTTAAGGGCTTATGCAGTAACCCGCTTAAAATAAAATCCAATCGGTGATATTGCCTGCAAACGCCATAGCATAATGCTTGAATGAATGCCTTGTCTTTTCCGCATTCCGGATTCCGGAAAGCATGATCAAGAGCTGCCGTCAGGGACTGCTCATCCTTAAAAACCTTTGTTAATACGCGGGCGGCGATCAATCTGGCGTTCACTGAGTATTCAACCTAGCTTGACTCCATTGAGATCATGCGCGCTAATGAAAGCGTCTACCCGCATACGCTTCCCCCCCGGCAACTGCACTTCATGCAGCCGCAACAGCCCTTTTCCTGTTGTCACATCGAGATTTTTATTAAAGCAGGTAACTACGCCGGGCTCATTATCAGTCTCACCTTCAATCGCTTCAGCTTGCCAGATTCGCAATACATTGCCCTGATAAAAAGTCTGGGCAACCGGCCATCCATACAGACCTCGAACTTTTCTATCTATGGAGATTGCCGGTTGCGTCCAATCAATAATGGCTTCACTCTTTTCCAGTTTTTCGGCGTAAGTAACCAGAGCTTCATCCTGCGGTTCAGCGTGCCCAGTGCCCGATGCTATTTGCATCAATACTTTTTCCAGGCCCAATGCGCCCAGTTTAGCCAATTTGTCATATAAATCGCCTGCAGTATCATGTGGCCCTATGACATACTCCTCCTTGTGCAGCATATCGCCGGCATCCAGCTTTCCAATTATCTGCATAATGGTGACGCCGGTTTTTTCATCACCGGCGATCAACGCCCGCTGAATCGGCGCTGCACCGCGCCAGCGCGGCAACAGTGAGCCATGCACATTAATACATCCCAGCTTGGGCAGATCCAGTATTGTTTGCGTTAAAATCATGCCGTAGGCGACAACGACCAGAAGATCAGGATTAAATGAGGCCATTTGCCGCAGATCTTCATCGGTCTTCAGGGTAAGCGGCTGGAAAACGGGAATTCCGGCGCTTAAAGCCAGTTCCTTGACCGGACTTAAATGGAGTTTGCGTCCTCTCCCCGCCGGACGGTCGGGCTGGGTATAAACGGCGCAAACCTCATGCACCGAATCCAGCAGCATCTGCAATGCAGGCACGGCAAAGTCCGGCGTACCGGCAAAAATAATCTTCATGATCAGCTATGTTCCAGTTTATGAATTTTTTGCAGTTTTTTCTTAATCCGCTGCCGTTTCAACGGCGAAATATAATCGACAAATAATTTTCCGTTCAAGTGATCCATTTCATGCTGTACGCAAACGGCAAGCAAGTCTCTCGCTTCAAATTCAAAAAACTGTCCTTCTCTATTTAGCGCTTTTACCTTGATATGTTCAGCCCGTTTCACTTTTTCAAAAAAACCCGGTACGGAAAGACAACCCTCTTCGGACTCTTCAACCCCGTCTTTTTCAAGAATTTCAGGGTTTATTAAACACACGGGGGCATCTTTTTCTTCACTTATATCGATAACGACAACCCGCTGATGTACATCGACCTGCGTAGCAGCCAGTCCCACACCATGCGATTCATACATTGTTTCAAGCATATCATCGACTAATTTTCTGAGCTTATCATCGACCGTTTGCACAACCGCAGCCTTTTTACGCAGCCGTTCATCCGGAAACTCAAGAATAGTTAGAATACTCAACTTTCTCTCCACTATATTAATTGAAACTGGAATTCTATATGAATTTGAATAGAATCTAAATGACCTGTTGACTATTGGAAGACCGGAACAATTCCATCCTTAGCCTTTAATGTATACAGAGCCTCAAAAAATAGGAAGTTGCTACGGGGCTTATAATCGGGTGCTGCTTTATGCTACTTTTATTAAGATTAAGTTATGTTGAAAAGCGGATTGACGGCGACCGGCAAAATGGAGTAAAAGGAAAATCTCCTGCGTAACTTTGCTTCGCCAGGGATAGCAATTTCACTGAAATACGCAGGCTGTATTTTATAAAGCTATGTCCGGAAGGAGAAAGTCATGAGTCAAGAAAGTTATTTAAAAGGTCCCTTTGGTAATGCCGTTTCCGCTATTGTCAAAGGCATAGATCGCGATGTAGAAAAGGGCGAAGACACGCTTATGCTGGGTCTTGGCCTGGTGATGCTGTCTTCAACCTTCGCACCTGTTGCGCCGCCCATTATTCTTCTGCCCTTGGTAGCGCTTACTTTTGCTATTACAGCAGGCCTGGCGCGAAAAAATTATCACAATATGCAACGAAAGCTTGCTGAATCCATGGCGCAGCTTGACGGGCATGATAAAGCCCTGCTCCGCCCTATTGCCGCCGTTTTTGCAGAATATCCCATGGATTCCCTGACGGAGTCGTTCAATCCTTTCAAGAACAAGAATTTGAAACGAACCCTCAAAAGCGCTCTGGGAGGGCTTTTAATCAATCCGCTATGGATGCCGATTTTTTATGTGATGGGCATGCAAATCAATGAAGAAAAAAATCTTGGCATATTGAACAGAGCCATCATCGGCGTTGAGCTGAAGGTATTTCCTAAACCGGTACTTGCTGAATAAAGCATGATTTAAATTTCAAGTGCGATGGTTAAAAGTCCCACTTCCAGTGGCGCATTACAAATAACTTTAACAGGTTTATTTGATAATCGAATGAAGCGGTATAGGTATATAAAAAGGTAAAAAGTTTTCAGGCAATAGAACTTTAATGAATCGGTAATGCCGAAGAACCCGACTAAAGAGCCCCCAAACAACATATTGCTGTCGTCTCTGGCATTAAAAAATAGGTAATTCATGAGTTTATTGCATCCTCCCGTAACAGATGCGCATAAGCAGGCAGCGTTTGCATCCGCTTATCTTCAAGAGGTTTACCGACCGTAAAATGATACAGGCTTTGAAATTTATGGTCTTTGATCCCAAGAATTTCATGTACGCTATTATCAAAGTAACAACCGATACCTGTGCTGCGAATCCCTATTGCTTCTGCTTCCAGATACAGCACTTGCCCTATCAGGCCGCATTCCCAGAATAAACGCCGGTAAATCCAGGGCTTTGCATCCAGTTCTTCACTAAATTCTGCAACCATTGCCAGACTAAAGCCGCTATCGCTGGCGATCGGTTGATGGCAGGAAAGCGTTTTGGCAAGCTGTCTGAAATTTCCTGAATACAGATGATAAAGCGGTATTGCCGTAAAAATATTATCATCCAAAATCTCCACTTTCTGCCACTCAAAATCAGCCAGAGTTGCAGCCTGCAATTTTTCCAGGTCATCATGATGTCTTGGCAGTGCATATAAACCGGGGTCAAGGCCTTCAACGCGATGGACAAAAATAAACAAGTGAATTTTTGGCGCCCAGCGCCACATATCAAAAGGCAGTTGGCTGGTCGGTGAAACGGCAGCCAGCATCCGGTAAAAGTCAGTAAGCGGCAACGGCGGCATTTTGCCGTCAAAATGTTGAGCGCTGCGGCGTTGACGGATAATCCCCGTTGCCGTTTGCCTACAGGATGACTTTATTGCCGGCTCCAGAATCGGCTGCCAATGGGGTTCTTCCGTATACGGTTTTGCGGCGGCTTTTGAAACCTCGTCAATGATCGGCCATTTATATAAGTGATAGGCGCGAAGACTATCGGCTTTTCCAAACCAGGCGCCTGTTCGTGAGCTTTCCAGTAAAGCCGCGGGATTTAAAGAACTGCTGTTGTCTGCATGGGTATTTATCCGGCAAATAATATCGGGAGATTCATACTCATGCTTGTGAAAATCATCGGTTCGATTAATGCCCAACAGAGCGGCAATATCATCATCCGGCCATTCAGCCAGTAATTCTACCGACCAACCCAGTATGGCCGCGGCATAACGCAGCGCGCCCAAAGCGTGACCAATATCATGCTGGCAATAACGGTAAGCTCTCTCTCCGTACTTCCAGGCTTCACGCCAATGGACTGACGTTAAACCGATCAAAATACCTGTTCCGGTTATTTCCCCCGTGACGGCGCAACGTTTTTCCAGATGATGATCATGACTGACATAATGATAAACCCCGGCGTCAAACAAATCGTTGTCCGTGTTAATCAGGTAGGCTTCAGTCGGGTGCAGGTTGCCGCTGGAAGGATTACAGCGCAAGGCCCAGCGGCTTGGGCCAAATTCCTTCCAGGCGGACAGCCCAAAGGCTAACTCCAGCAATAATCCCGTATTGACCCGGTTTAAAGGTTTTGCCGGTATTAATTCAGGCTTATCCAGATCCGCAAACAATACGTCAAGCTCAGCGCCTGGCGTTGGCAACGCGACAATATCACAGCCGGAAAAGCGCCGGAATGGATCGGGTTGATCGTCCCAATCAAGTGATTCCGGGCCTTTTGCATAACGCGCCAAGCGATGTTTGGTGCGTTCGTGGTAATTTAAAACGGTTTCAGTTTCCTTATTCATATTAAAAGCTTAAAGTTTGTTTAATAAAAACTAATTCTCGCGATTTAAGTCAAATGCTGAAAAAGCGGTTTTAAAAAATTGTAAATCTGCATCCTGATCATGCTTGCCTACGGTACTACACTATTCCATGATATTCTCTGCTTAATAGCAAATCTGTTGCTGATCTTATCGTTGATTCAAGCTCATGCCATTATCGGAAACTACCAGCGATATCCTAATTGCCCGCCTGAGTGAAGTACTGCCGCGAGAATCGCTGCTAAATGAGGAGGAGACCATGCGGCCTTATGAATGTGACGGCCTTTCGGCTTATCGCCAGTTGCCCGCTATTGTGTGCATGCCGGAAACTGTAGAACAGGTCCAGGCTGTGATGCGCATGTGCCACGAACTAAAAGTGCCGGTTGTACCCCGCGGGGCAGGTACCGGGCTTTCAGGAGGCGCTTTGCCGGACAGTGCCGGGGTTCTCCTGGTGTTAACCAAGCTTGGCCGTATTCTGGAGATTGACCCGCACAATCTTTGCGCGCGGGTTGAGCCGGGAGTGCGTAATCTCGCTTTATCCGAAGCAGCACGGTCGTTCGGGCTTTATTATGCGCCTGATCCATCGTCGCAAATCGCCTGTTCGATAGGCGGCAATGTGGCGGAAAACTCCGGCGGCGTGCATTGCCTGAAATACGGCCTCACCGTGCATAATGTGATTGGCCTGAAAATCGTCACGATAGAAGGGGAGCTGCTGGAAATCGGCGGTAAAACTCTGGATACGCCGGGTTATGATTTGCTGGCGTTGCTGTGCGGCTCCGAAGGCTTACTGGCCGTGGTAGTTGAAATTACTGTGCGTTTGCTGCCCTGCGTGGAAGCCGCGCAGGTAGTGCTGGCAGCCTTTGATGAGGTGGCCAGGGCGGGCACGGCAGTCGGCAACATCATTGCGGCAGGCATTATCCCGGCAGGATTGGAAATGATGGATAAACTCGCCATCCAGGCTGCGGAAGATTTTGTTCACGCAAACTATCCCACGCAAGCGGCCGCTATTTTGTTGTGCGAAATGGACGGACCGGCTGTTGAAGTAGCCGAGCATATCATCCGTGTGCGGAAAATTATGATTGAATCCGGCGCCTTTGAAGTGCGCACGGCAAAAGATGAAGCTGAACGCCTCCTGTTCTGGAAAGGCCGCAAGGCAACGTTTCCGGCTGTCGGCCGGCTGGCGCCGGATTACTATTGCATGGACGGCACCATTCCGCGCCTTAGACTACCCGAAGTGCTGACCCGCATTGTAGAACTATCGGAGGAATTCGGCTTGCCCGTCGCCAACGTTTTTCATGCAGGTGATGGTAATTTGCACCCGCTGATTCTCTATGATGCCAATCAGGAAGGCCAGTTACAAAAAGCTGAAGCCTTGGGTGGCCGTATTCTTGAATTGTGCGTGTCGGTAGGCGGAACGATTACGGGCGAGCATGGCGTGGGCGTGGAAAAACTGGATGGCATGTGCATGCAGTTCAATTCTCCTGAATTAAGCCAGTTTCTTGCTGTTAAAGCGGCTTTTGACCCTCACGGTTTGCTCAACCCCGGGAAAGCCGTGCCTGCATTACACCGCTGCGCAGAACTCGGCGCCATGCATGTTCACCAGGGGAAGCTGCCGTTCCCGGAATTGGAGCGCTTCTAAGGTGAATAAGGATTTGACTCAACTGTTGCAAGCTACTGTAAAAGAGGCCCTTGCAAAAAAGTATTCGCTGGCGATATTAGGAGGAAGCAGCAAAAGCTTTCTGCAATCTGCAAAAGCCGATGCTGAACTCAATCTCGCCAGCCACAAAGGCGTATTGGGTTACGAACCCGGCGAGCTGTTTATTACAGCACGCGCCGGTACGCCACTGGCCGAAATTGAAAACCTGCTCGCCGCTCACAACCAAATGCTGGCCAGCGAGCCGCCGCATTTTAGCAAGGGTGAAAAGCAGGCTACCTTGGGCGGAACTATGGCTTGCGGCTTCTCCGGCCCACGGCGGCCTTTTGCAGGCAGTCTGCGCGATCATGTATTGGGTGTGAGAATACTCAATGGCGAAGGGGAGCTACTGCAATTTGGCGGACAGGTAATGAAAAATGTGGCCGGCTTTGATGTTTCAAGGCTTATGGCCGGTGCGCGCGGCACTCTGGGTGCGTTACTGGAAATTACCATTAAAGTCCTGCCCAAACCGGAATGTGAAGAAACTCTGCTGTTTGAATGTCCGCCGGCCGATGCGCCAAAGCGTATGTCCGGCTTCGCTCTCCGCTCCCTGCCGGTGTCGGCACTGGCCTGGTTCGATGGTTATATCTTCCTTAGATTGGCGGGAACAGAAACGGCTGTCCGCGCCGCACATGCACAAACCGGAGGAGAAATTGCTGCCGATAGTGCAAATTTTTGGCACGGGCTGCGTGAACATACCCACCCTTTCTTTCGTCATCATCAGCCACTTTGGCGGCTGTCGCTGCCTCCCGCTTCAGATGTGTTCATACCTGAAAAAGAGGTATCTATAGACTGGCGCGGCGGCCTGCGCTGGTGGCATACAGATAAGCCTGCCGAAGAGGTTGAGGCGATCGCGCGCAAGCAAGGCGGATATGCGTATTTATTCCGCGATATAGCGCCGGTTATAGGACCCAAACCGCCTGCCGAATTGCTGAAGCTGCATCAACGCCTGAAAAACTCTTTTGACCCGCATGGGATTTTTAATCCCGGCGTAATGGGACTGGCATAATGAGAGGAAACGCCTGATGCAGACTTGGCTCGGGCCTGAATTCATCAAAACTTCAGAAGGCAGGGAAGCTGACGCCATTTTACGCAGCTGCGTGCATTGCGGCTTTTGTAATTCAGCTTGCCCGACCTATACGTTGCTGGGTAATGAACTGGATGGCCCGCGCGGTCGAATTTACCAGATAAAAAGCCTGTTCGAGGGTAAAGCCGTTACCCGGCAAACGCAATTGCATCTCGACCGCTGTTTAACGTGCCGCGCCTGTGAAACAGCCTGTCCATCAGGCGTGCAATATGCAAAGCTTGCCGATATTGGCCGCGCCGAAATAGAAAAGCGCGTTCCGCGTAGCTTGCCGCAACGCCTGGCACGTTCGGCTTTATGTTGGCTTGTGCCTTCGACCGGGCGTTTTGGACTTATTCTGAAACTGGCTCGCGCCGCGCGCCCATTAATGCCCTCAGCCTTGAAACGCTATGTTCCGGTAGCCAAATCTCCAGGCATTTGGCCCCAGGCCCGCCATGCAAGACGCATGCTGATTCCGGCCGGCTGCGTGCAACCGGTGCTTGAGCCCGGCATTGATAGTGCTTTGGCACGTTTGCTGGATCAGCATGGAATTTCCGCAATTCCTCTTTATCCAGGTTGTTGCGGCGCGGTAAGCCATCACTTAAGCGCGTCACAACAAACCCGTACCCGTATCAAAACCGCTATTGACGCCCTATGGCCGCATATAGAAGCAGGCATTGAGGCGATTATTATTACCGCCAGCGGGTGCGGTGCGATGCTGCGGGAATATGGCTACCTGCTGCGCGAAGACCCGTCATATTCGGTAAAAGCCGCGAGAGTGGCGGCACTTTGCCGCGATCCGGTGGAAATAGTGGAGAGCTTGCCATTAGGCATAGTGGGTAAAGGCCGCCGCGTCGCTTTTCACCCGCCGTGCAGCTTACTGAATGCGCTCAAACTTGAAGGCCGCGTGGAAGCGGTATTGCAACGTGCCGGTTTTGAGTTGTTGCCCGTGAACGAGACAGCCCTATGCTGCGGCTCCGCCGGCACTTATTCCATCCTGCAGCCCAAACTAGCCCGAGAATTGCGCGACCGCAAACTCAGGCATTTGCAATTACCCCGGCCGGAAGTTATTGCCACTGCCAATATCGGCTGCTTAACCCATCTGAATACGGCCAGTGAAATACCTGTGGTGCATTGGCTGAGCTTGTTTGAAGCAGGTTAATTTTGTTGTTACAAGCTGCTTCGGCATGTAATTATTTTTAAACGGCATCGAAAAACACTCTGATTTTAAACCTATAATAGCCACACAATGAGAAATCAATGCAGTTCGGGTTAGTAAACCGGCAACACTTAGGGAAGCGCTGATTAAATCCTTCGACAGGCTTCCTTCGACAGGCTCAGATACCGTCTTAAAAGCCAACAAGAAACAGCATAGTCGGATTGATAAGGTATGCGGGTTTTAAGTACACCGAAGCAAATGTGAGCCAATTTCCGCATCACAGCACCAAGGGCGGACATTTTTGATTTTCCATTAGCTTGCAATCGTTGATACAGGGCTTTAAGGTGTGGGTTGTGCCTGGTTGCGACAATAGCCGCCATATAGAGTTTTGCGCGGATGTGTGCAGGCCCGTTTTTAGATAGCCTTGGTCGGCCTTTAATGGACGAACCGGATTGACGCTCCACTGGCACTAAGCCCAAATAAGCGGCGAACTGCTCGGCAGAACGGAACGAGAGGTTGTGCAATATGGACAACATCTGGTTGCCGACTTGCGGTCCAACTGAGGGCATGCTGGTGAGCAGGTCACGGTCTTCCTTCAGGTTGAGATGATTATTAATATATTGGTCGAGGTTATCTTCAAGCTTAGCGAGTTGTTGTTCCATGAACGCGATCGTATCGAGTATGGACTGGTGAATGAGCGAGGATACTTCCGTGACCTCTGCCTTTTCAAGTCGGTTGCGTTCCCGCTGCAAGTCTTGGAAAACTGCATCACGCCGAGCTAAGAGCGCTTGTAATACACGAGCTTCCGAGGCAGGTGGAAGCCAAGATTTTGGGCTGATTAAAGCACCGTATTTGGCTAAAATGAGGCTATCAACACCATCCGTTTTTGTGCGGATGCCAAGGCTACGTCCACACTGCTTGACGTGGGCTGGGTTGGTTATTGAAACGGTCACGTTGGCATCGAACAAAGCTATCGCCGCTCGCTCATGATACGCACCAGTACCCTCCATAATAGCGTGCAGATCAGCAGGGGCAATAAATTGCTTAGCACACCAAGCCAACAGATCAGTAATACCTGATTTAGAATTGGCAACCGACTTGGATTTGCGTTTTCCGTTGGCAACATCCAGCAACAGACTGCAATCCAATTTAGCTTTAGAAACATCTATACCAATGAAAAACATAAACTAACTCGCAATAATGGCGTTAAAATTATCCAACTGAGCCTACTTGCCTTGTGCATACAGGCTTAAAAGCCCTTGGCTACCGTTCAGTGTCATGATTGGCGTCAGAAGCGAGACAGAAGGCTTGATCTTACGGACAAGGTTAATTCCTTCAGGATGCCTCCAAGCTGCTCCTGCCTCAAGTTTTATGGCCGCTAACATAACGGAAATTAAGATACAAGGTTTCCTCTTCTTGAGTCAGCCTGGAACGGAAGATTCGATCAAGTAACCACATCATCTGTCCAACCGCCTTCTCAACTCTTCCATAACGTCCAGGATACGCTGAACCAGGCGCTCATCGGGTAGCCTCCAGTCCTGCCACTTGATCGTTCGCTGGTGAATGAAGGCGGCAACCCGGAGGCTTTCAATACTCGCGCTCGAAAGTCCTTTAGCCTCGATCGACTCCGCAATGTAGTTGCAATCTTCGATCGATCTCAGCCCGCCAGCGTAGCCATTAAAAGAGAGGCAGAAGGGGCACAGTTTCTCGTAGTCTGCCCTCCTGAGCGGCGAATGCTCCCGCGTCAGGGCTGTGTTGGGGATAAGTGGATAACCAGTTGGGGTCGTGGTTTCTCGGCGGGACGGGTAAATCGGCGGCGGGGGTAGGGGCGCTTCCCGAGTGCCCGGCGCAAGGTCAAACCCCTGATAGAAGACTGGCAGCTCGCCGTTTTCGACACGGCCTAACAAGTCCGTGAACCAACCTGCGTAAGCCCAGTCGGCGCCGGCGGCGTTCTTCACCATGGCGTGGAAGCGCTCGATGAACTTTCGAGCCAAGGTACGTGCATCGTCGCTCTCGGTATCCGTCCAGCCGAAAAACTGCTTGCCCTGGTTAGAACTGTACTGGTGCCCATCTCCAGCAGGCGACCAACCATCGGCCTTGACCTGTGAGGCAGGCAACACGCGGCAGCGCCACTTTTTACCGTCCAGGGACATGCCTGCACAAACGCGAAGACGCTGGTATCCCGCCTTGTGGAGTTCGTGCACCATCGCCAGCAGGCGCCCTCCCGGGCGCACCATGGTACTGGCTTGGGGGCCATTGAAATCGGGCGAGTAACAGGAGCAGTTTCGTCGACAGCCGGTCAGCCATCTCGAAACAGAAGTGGTCGTCAGTCAACGTAGCTGTCTGGAGCATGATCGCGGAAGATTTTGACAGCGCCTGCCAGGAGGTTTCCGCCTCATGCCAGTAGGGCTCATTAAGGCATGTCTTTTCTTGTCCAGGCGGGACATATCCGGGCTGGAGAGCCATCGTGGGAGCCGACATATTCATGAGGTTGACCAAAGCCCACCGGCTGTAATCTTTCGTGTACTCGGAAAGCTTCCGGGACATATCCTCGGTCCAATGCCTGTTCCAATTCATCCAGCCATCGAAGCATTTCCACGGCGGTCTCGCCAGCACATGCCGCCTTCATCTCTTCTGGAACGCTGACCATGATGGCTTCAGCAAGCTTCTGGGGGCTCACAGTGCTTCGAACGGAGCCGCCACAATGCTGGAGGAGGTATTTTCTGCCGCACCCCGTCGAATAGCGATAAAAAGCCTTGCTGGGACGGCCTGCGGGATAGAACTCGCACCGCCAGTAGCAACCTGACGGTGATGCATAGGGCAGGATGCCCATCTGTCCCTATCCGTTACGGATCAACCAGATTCCAGCTTGTACGACTTTCCGCGCAGCAGCCGTGACCTTGGTCTCTTCCGATAGCTCGATGCTATCTTCTTCTAATTCATCAGTTTCGTGAACCATGGCTGTTCCTGGTTTATCTACCTATCACTGTCACACCTAGAGGTGCGCTATTCGAAGCAGAAATACTTTATGTGGGACTAGCGGGAGCATCGGCGCAGAAAATTACGGTTACGCTTTATTTGCAAGTATTATCAATAAGATACAACGGCATCTTGTCTACTATAATGACAAATTATTGTCGTACCTTGTAAACATAACTTATTGTTTATTATTAATATATGATATTGCGTTTGCTCAAACCGTATGTTTCTGCGCCGATGCCCCCTAGTACAAACAACTTGAAATATATGGGATAATGCTCTGTTTTAAATAAAAATCATTACAACAGCTGTCGCGACCGTTGCTTCCACTGAAACTGAATATTGAGTTACAAGAAATTTTACAAACGATCACGCGGAGTCGCGAAGCGCCCCTCGCTTGGTGCAACGCGCCCGGATAGTGTTGCCGGCAAGCGCAGGG
>JAQUOU010000016.1 GCA_028716975.1 Methylobacter sp.
AGGTCAATGCAATAGATTGGAGATAGAACTATTTTATCATGAATAACAATATCTTATGAATTACTCTCGCATCTGCTTCAACGGATCAATGCGGCTTGCGGGGGAGATAAAATCAACAGCCTGCTAAACCCAATCCACTGTTAAGTACTTTAGGTAGCCTGTAAAATACTCAATGGATTTAAAATAATTCCAATAGGATATGATGATTATAGGTATAAAAGGCGCTTTTATTTTTGCCAAATTACTGGGTGGAATTTGGCTTGCGGTTGTAACTTTTAGTACCGTATTGATCCTGCTTTACTTGCTTACACTGTTTTATTTTTTTTACCGGTTAGTCTGGCTATTCTCCGATGATGCAACTGTTTTGCGCCTGCAACGGAAATTCAAGCGCCATAGGGAAAAGCTATTACAGGAAGGAATTAGACAACGGACAACATTCTCCAATACCGTTGATCGGAAAAATATAATGCATCTTGTCATGCTGGTTAATGAAGAAATTAATTTACGCAAAGCTCATCTTGATCCGGCCATAGTCCTGGAAATTCAAAACATGCTTAACAGTTGCCGTTATGCCCGCGATTTTGATAAGGTCTTACGCATCCATAAAATTGTTGTCGATACGGATGCTGCCTTATTAAATTCTACGCTGAGCGAATTGCTTGATGGCGGTTAAACTCAGGTGGCTAATCCTCAAATTATCCCCTATCGAATTATCTCATGCCATTTCAATTTGCCCGTAAATTTATAGACTTTATCAACTTAGCCCTTGGCAGGAATTTCGAGGCACGAAAAAAATCGCTGCGGGAAAATGCCCAGTTAAAACAACAAAAGGCCATGGATAACGCGCGCATAGCTTACGAACTTGAGCTGATGAAAATTAAATTTTCAGAGCAACTGCTCAGGACTAAAGCAAGGGAGACCCGCACCACTCAGGATTATAAAGAGTTTCTGGATATGATTGACGAAATGAAAGGGCAAATTATCGAGCCTTATCCCGACATGCCCAAAGTAATGGCATTAGTCATACACCAGCATGCCAAGCGGTTGATAGACGATATATGGAATAACCCGGATGAGCACATGCAGAGCCAATGCCGAGCCAAGCTGACGCAATTTATTAAAGTTGTTTATGATGACACCGCCGCTGTTCTGGGTAACGAGCAACGCTCAAAAATACCAAGCAAGACATTGTATCATATAGAAAAATTAGAATAGCACCGAATAAACCCTCGCAGCATTAAGCACAATTGCAATGTCCAGGAATGCAATATCATCCTCCATAGCCACATGGTTTGCGATCACTGCTCAAACAACAGCACCGACCATGATACCAGGCCCTAACCGGAATACTTTATCCCACTCTACAGAGCCCAAACGATGATGTGCCGGCAGCTAAGCCATTGAAGTTAAAATTATCGTAGCCGGTAAGGTGGCCACCGACATAATCATAACCAAAACCTGCACAGTATGCTTTTTTCAATGTAGCCGTGCTATTCTAAGCCGAACATTCGCACAAGCTGTGTAACTTTATGGAAATATACCTTGTTGGCGGTGCTGTCCGCGATAAATTACTTAATTATCCCGTCAAGGAAAAAGATTGGGTGGTTATAGGCGAAACCCCGGAGTCCATGGTAAAACAGGGATTCCGGCCGGTAGGCAAAGATTTCCCGGTATTCCTGCATCCCCACAGCCGTGAAGAATATGCACTGGCCAGAACGGAAAGAAAAACTGCGCCCGGTTATAAAGGTTTTACCGTATATGCATCGCCTGATGTGAGCCTGGAACAGGATTTAATTCGTCGCGACCTAACCATCAACGCCATAGCAATGACCCCGCAAGGGCAGATCATTGATCCCTTTGACGGACAACATGATCTTGAAAACCGGATTTTCCGCCATACTTCACCCGCATTCTCCGAAGACCCGGTTCGGATATTGCGCGTTGCCCGTTTTGCTGCAAGATACGCTCATTTAGGCTTTACTCTCGCCGAAGAAACCAGAAATCTGATGCTGCAAATGGTCACCGCCGGAGAAATTGACCATCTCGTTCCCGAGCGTGTATGGGCAGAATTATTTAAAGCGCTTAATGAGAAATCGCCCACCGCCTTTTTCTATACCTTAAAAGACTGCTGCGCACTGGAAAAAATTTTTCCGGAAATAAATCGTTTATTTGGTGTGCCGCAACCGGAAAAACACCACCCTGAAATCGATACCGGCCTACATACGATGCTCAGTCTGGAACAGGCGGCTCTTTTATCGTCCAGCCCCAAAGTCAGATTTGCCGCATTAGTCCATGATCTTGGCAAAGGGATAACGCCCAAAGAGCAATGGCCGCATCATTATGGTCACGAAAAAAGCGGCCTTAAGGTTTTGGAAAGTTTATGCACCCGTTTGCGTGCGCCTAACTCGTTTAAGTCACTGGCCATACAGGTTATGCAATATCACACTCTCTGCCATAAGGCTTTTGAACTGCGCGCCTCAACTTTAACTGACCTATTGACCGCTTTGGGAGCGTTTAAACCTGCCAATACGCTGCAGGAATTTTTAATGGCTTGCGAAGCCGATGCCAAAGGCAGAACCGGATTTGAAAACAGGCCCTACCCGCAAGCGGAAAGACTGCGCGAAACGGCTAAAGCAGCTGCCTCGATTGATATTGCGCCTATTCTGCAAAGCGATCTTAAAGGTTCTAAAATCGCAGTTGCCATTCGCCGCTTAAGAATTAAAGCAATTACCGAATTTATTAAAGCCTAATGGACTTATCCTCCATTTGCTATTTTTCCCTGTAAAAACAGATGTATAATGCATTCGAATTCTATCTCTTCTTTGTAATCTCCCGGAAATCGTAACCATGCCTTCTTTTGACATCATTTCGGAATTTGACAAACACGAAGCTAAAAATGCTATCGACCAGGCCAATAAAGAAGTTACTACACGCTTTGATTTTAAGGGTACTGACTCAAGCTTTGAATTGACTGACGATAAATTGATTATGACCTCTGAATCGACGTTTCAGCTACAGCAAATGTTCAGTATTGTCTGTTCCAAGCTCAGTCGACGCGGCGTGGATATAGCTTGCATGGAGGTTGGCGACCCCAAGCCCGGCGGCAAATCGGTATGCCAGGAAATCCTCATGAAGCAGGGGCTGGATTCGGCTCTGGCTAAAAAAATCGTTAAACTGATTAAGGATAAAAAACTGAAAGTCCAGGCCGCCATTCAAGGCGATCAGGTTAGGGTGACCGGCAAAAATCGGGATGATTTACAGGATGTGATTAAAATGTTGAGGGAAGAAAAGCTGGAAATGCCGCTGCAGTTTGAAAATTTCAGGGAATAAACCGGCAGTGAATTTATCTTCACACCTTTTTATAAATAAAATAGCCGATGATGGCGAAGCTGAGCCATCCGGTAACTAAAGGCCCTACGACATTATTATAACTGCTGACCAGATAAAGATATTCCGAGTTAAAATCCGTATTGAACAAACTTCCACTCATTTTTATTTGCCACACCCAGCCGGCATGACAGCCGATACATAGACCTAAGCCTTCTTTTACTTGGGTTCTGAGTACAGCCAGAAAAATACCGACCGCCAGTAATGAAAAAAATGCCGATATATTGTGTGGATTCAGCACATTGGCGAACGCTTCACCTAATAAGATAAAGCCGCTTAATACATTAAATTCCTGTTGGGGAATTTCGGTTTTGGTGTCCAGGAAATGCAGAGCCGCAAAATACGCTGAGCTGATCAAAACTGCCGCCACAACCGGCATGTTCTTTTTTAAAGCAGCCAACAGCATCCCTCGAAAAACCGATTCTTCAACCACTGCAATTAACAGTGCCAGCAATAGTGAAAGAGTCATTTTTTCAGCCATGAAACCAATCGTCCATGGCTGCGACTGATCAATAATATTAATGCCCAGCGCATACAACATAATAAATATCGGCATCAGGGTAATCAATCCAAGCCCGAACCCTTGCGGCAGCTGCTTTAAAAAAGCCGATAGATTGGTAAATCCCAAGTCTTCTTTTTTGAAGTTTAGATAAGCCATTGTCGGGAAAATACTTAGTACCAGGAGTATCTGCGTCAAGCGAGTGATTAGTTTTCGTAATACAGACGGATCGTCCAGTCCCAGCGCGATCAAATAGCCTAACAGGCAGGCCGTTGACGTGGCTGCCAGCAAGACCAGCAAGGGCACTATTGAATAAGCAATGTATCGTTTCATCGTTGGCTTCCAACTTCCGCATTTGTAATTTTGCCAAAGTCGCCCCATAACACCTGGATGGCGGCTAAGGCGGCAAGCGATGCGGTTTCTGTTCTTAATATGCGACTGCCTAAACGGACCGGAATAAAGCCGGAGGCTTTGGCCGCGTCTCGCTCCTGGTTGGAAAAACCGCCTTCGGGTCCGGTGAGTAAAGTCACTTTCATGGCTTCAGGTTTTAACTCCGTTAATGTCGTTTCTGCATAAGGGTCGAGAAATACTTTCAGGCCCTGCCGGTTGCTTATCCAGTTTTGTAGCTGCTCAATTTCCAGCAAGGCGGGCAAGGTGGTTCTACCGCTTTGTTCGGCAGCATGTTGAACTATTTTTTGCCAATGCAATAAGCGTTGCGGCTTTTTTTCGCCTTTGAATTGCACCACGCAACGCTCCGTTAATAAGGGTGTGATGTGATTAACACCCAACTCCACAGCTTTTTGCACCGTCAAATCCATTTTGTCGCCCCGTGAAATGCCTAAGCCCAACGTTATCTGCAACGGCGATTCCACACTGCGGTCACGCCATTGCTCGATATTAATCAGTACGGTTTTTCGGCTGACTTCGGCAACCGTGCACACATATTCTCCGCCGTGCCCGTTAAATAAAATGATTTGGGCGTCTTGTTTTAGCCGCAATACCGTTCTGACATAGTGACCGTTGTCAGCATCCAGTTCGATAAGCTTGCCTGTAACCAGCGGGGCCGGCGTATATAATCTGGAAATTCGCATAATCAGTCTTTAACCGCCTGTTGTATGCCTTGCCACGCCACTTCGGCGATTAATAGAAGTTGATCCTCGGTAACAATGTAGGGCGGCATGAAGTAAATAACGTTGCCCAAGGGACGCAATAATACACCCTTGGATAGCGCGTATTGATAGACTCTAAGCCCTCGGCGTTCCTGCCAGGGATAAGGCTCTCTGGTGTGTTTGTTTTTGACCATTTCAATAGCCAATATCATGCCTGTTTGCCTGACTTCAGCCACATGAGGATGATCTATAAAGCGCGCTGCCGCCTTACCCATGACCTTGGACAATTTCGTATTCTTCTCTATTATGTTCTGCTCTTGAAAAATTCCAATGGTAGCCACTCCCGCCCTGCAAGCAAGGGCATTGCCGGTGTAACTATGAGAGTGCAGAAATGCAGTCAACTTCTGATAATTGTCATAAAATGCCTGATAGACCTCATTGGTTGTCAATACCGCGGACAACGCCAAATAACCCCCGGTCAGTCCCTTGGATAAACACATAAAATCAGGTTTGATTTTAGCTTGCTCACAGGCAAATAAAGTCCCCGTCCGGCCAAAACCTACGGCGATTTCATCGGCTATCAAATGCACGTTATATTTATTACAGGCAGTCCGTAGCAGCTTTAAATAAACTGGATCGTACATGCGCATATTGCCGGCGCATTGTACTAAAGGCTCGATGATGACGGCGCTGACGCTTTCAGCATGTTGCTGTAGCGTCTGTTCCATTAATGCAAATCGACGAATTGAGTAATCCGCCCATGACTCACCCGGTTCGCGATAATAACAATCAGGGCCGGGCACCGTTATCACATCCATTAATAACGGTGCGTAAGTTTCTTTATAGAGCGGCACATTACCGACGGCTAATGCCCCTAAAGTTTCGCCGTGATAGCTGTTTTCCAAAGTGATAAATTTTATCTTTTTGGCTTGACCTTTATTTCGCCAATAGTGAAAACTCATTTTTAGCGCGACTTCAACAGCGGAAGAGCCATTGTCCGCATAGAAACAGCGACTTAATCCATCCGGGGTGATTTCAATCAGTTTTTCGGCGAGTCTAACAGCGGATTCATGAGTAAATCCGGCAAAGATCACATGCTCCAGCGTATCCAGTTGATCTTTTAAGGCGCTATTGATTATAGGATTTGCATGCCCGAATAGATTGACCCACCAGGAACTTATGGCATCAAGATAGTGATTCCCCTCAAAATCCTCCAGCCAAACGCCTTGCCCTTTTTTTATGGGAATAATCGGGAAAGTTGCATGATCTTTCATTTGCGTACACGGATGCCACAAAACGGCCAAGTCCCGATCAGAAAATGCCTGGTTAGTCATAGAAGCTAATCCGTATAAACCATAAAGGGCGCGAAGCTGTAATACAACTATGCGCCCTTCATAATTGAACTAATAATTTTAAATGTTAATTTACAAATTCAAGTTTTCCCAGATTGCCAAAGTAGGCGCTGCCTGGTTCATGGTATAAAAATGCAAGCCTGGCGCGCCATTATCCAATAATCGCCGGCAAAGCTCGGATACCAAGTCCAGGCCAAAAGCTTGGATGGCCTGACGATCATCTCCAAATCCTTCCAACCGCTTTCTCATCCAGCGGGGTATATCGGCCCCACACATTTCTGAAAAGCGAAACAGTTGAGTGTATTGAGTGATCGGCATAATGCCGGGGACAACCGGAATATTGATACCGTTTTTTTCACAAGCATCAACGAAATAAAAATAGGCTTCCGCATTGTAAAAATACTGGGTAATTGCAGCATCAGCACCGGCATTGACTTTACGCTTGAAATTTTTCAAGTCGTCATTACCGTTTGCTGACTGCGGATGCACTTCAGGATACGCCGCCACATGAATTTGAAAATAATCGCCGGTTTCTTTACGGATAAATTCAACCAACTCATTAGCATAACGAAATTCACCCGCCGACATCATTCCGGAAGGCAAATCGCCACGTAAGGCTACGATTTTTGAAATTCCTTTTTCCTGATAGCTGTTCAGAATATCGCGAATATTTTCCCTCGTTGATGCGACACAGGATAAATGGGGCGCTGCAGAAATTCCCTTGGCCTGAATATCTACGACGGTATCGAAAGTTTTATCGCGGGTTGATCCACCTGCGCCAAATGTGACTGAAAAAAAATCAGGATTGAGCTTTGCGAGTCGATCATGAACAAGCTGTAAATTTACAGCACCCTCTTCCGTTTTCGGTGGATAAAATTCAAAACTGAAAAGCTGCGAGGGAGTGTTTTTTGAGTGCATTTTAGTATTTGTAGATTATCAGCATCGTATGCCCCAGCAACTTTGGCAGAATGCCGGGGTATATTTCGCTAACCCGATCCCTGTGGTTTTATTTCTTAACTTGGGTCTATTTCAATTCCGGGAAATGAGTTGCGCTATTGTACATAACCCAAGTCCCTGCCAACTTTCTAATAACGATAGTGATCTGCCTTGAAAGGCCCATCAACCGGAACATTAATATATTTAGCTTGCTCATCCGTTAAGACAGTCAAATTCACACCCAATTGCTTAAGATGTGATCTGGCAACTTTTTCGTCCAGTTTCTTGGGCAGGATATAAACCTTGTTTTCATACTGAGCTGCATTTTTCCAAAGCTCCATTTGCGCCAGAACCTGATTACAGAATGAATTAGACATTACAAAGCTTGGATGCCCGGTTCCACAACCCAAATTTACCAAGCGGCCTTCCGCCAGAATAATCAGGCGTTTTCCGTCAGGAAAAATCACATGATCAACTTGTGGTTTAATATTCTCCCATTGGTATTGACGTAATGACGAAATTTCAATCTCCGCATCAAAATGACCAATATTACAAACAATTGCCTGGTCTCTCATGGCAAGCATGTGTTTGTGAGTAATAATACTGAAATTACCCGTCGCGGTAACAAATATATTGGCGATAGGCGCAGCCTCTTCCATGGTGACGACGCGATAACCTTCCATAGCGGCCTGCAATGCGCAAATAGGATCAATTTCCGTAATCCATACAGTGGCGCCCAGACCGCGTAACGATTGCGCACACCCTTTACCGACATCACCGTATCCACTTACAACCGCGATTTTTCCCGCAATCATGACATCAGTGGCGCGCTTGATGCCGTCCACCAAAGACTCGCGGCAACCGTACAGATTGTCGAATTTTGATTTAGTCACCGAATCATTCACATTAAAGGCGGGGACTTTTAATGTGCCTTTTACGACCATTTCATAGAGCCGTAATACACCTGTCGTAGTTTCTTCGGACAGCCCTTTAACATCTGCCATCAACTCAGGATATTTTGTATGCATCATAACGGTTAAGTCGCCGCCATCATCCAGAATCATATTCGGACGCCAGCCATCAAGACCGTCAATGGTCTGGGCAATACACCATTCCGCCTCTTCTTCGGTTTCTCCTTTCCATGCAAAAACGGGAATGCCCGCCGCCGCCATTGCCGCAGCTGCATGATCCTGGGTAGAAAAAATATTGCAGGACGACCATCGAACTTCTGCGCCTAATGCTGTTAAGGTTTCAATCAATACAGCTGTCTGAATCGTCATATGCAAACAGCCCGCGATGCGAGCGCCTTTTAAAGGCTGTTCTGCACCGAATTCTTCACGTAGAGCCATTAAGCCCGGCATTTCTGTTTCGGCGATGTTGATTTCCTTACGACCCCATTCTGCCAGTGCGATATCGGCAATTTTATAATCTTGTTGGCTCATGTATTTTCTGTTCAGTTTCATGTTATTTACCTGCTGCATCTTTTAAAGCGCTAACTTTATCGGTTTTTTCCCAGCTGAATGAATCTTCAAGCCGGCCAAAATGTCCATAAGCCGCAGTTGTTTGATAAATGGGTTTTAATAAACCCAGCATGGCAATCAGACCTTTTGGCCTGAGATCAAAGTTATCTCTAATAATCTGAACCAGCCTTTCTTCACTGATTTTACCCGTACCAAAAGTTTCCGCACTGATTGAAGTCGGCTCAGCAACGCCAATTGCATAAGAAACCTGAATTTCACAACGCTCCGCTAACTCGGCTGCAACAATGTTTTTTGCTACATAGCGCGCCATATACGCTGCCGAGCGGTCAACTTTCGAAGGGTCCTTTCCCGAAAAAGCGCCGCCGCCATGCCTTGCCATACCGCCGTAGGTATCAACGATAATCTTGCGTCCGGTTAATCCACAATCACCCACAGGTCCGCCTATGACAAATTGGCCGGTCGGATTAATAAAATACTTGGTATCCTGATGTAACCATTCTTTAGGCAATACCGGCAGAATGATTTCATCCATCACCGCTTCCTGCAAGACTTTGGAACTAATATCAGGCGAATGCTGAGTCGATAAAACAATAGCATCAATGGCTACCGGTTTATTATTTTCGTAGCGGAAAGTAATCTGACTCTTTGCATCAGGACGCAGCCAAGGTAAGGTTTTATTTTTACGTACTTCCGCCTGACGCTTTACCAGAAGATGAGAATAAGTAATGGGAGCCGGCATCAAGACATCGGTTTCATTACTTGCATAACCAAACATCAAGCCTTGGTCGCCTGCGCCCTGCTCATGATTTTCAGCTTCATCAACGCCCATGGCAATATCCGCAGATTGCTTACCGATTGCATTTAAAACAGCACAACTTTGGCCGTCAAAACCTATATCGCCATGATCATAGCCGATTTCGCAAACGACTTTTCTTACCAATGCTTCGAGATCAACCCAGGCATCGGTAGTAACTTCACCTGCCAGAATGACCATGCCGGTTTTCACCAATGTCTCACAAGCAACTCGGGATCGCGGATCCTGAGCTAATAATGCATCAAGTACCGCATCGGAAATTTGATCCGCAACCTTATCCGGATGTCCTTCTGAAACTGATTCAGATGTAAAAATGAAATTATTGCTCACAATATCCCCTTCCTAAAATATAAAACGCCAAATATACAAAAAGCTGCAAAGCAGCCTCTGTGAGTATGGTGGG
Organism: Methylobacter sp.; assembly: GCA_028716975.1. Taxonomy (GTDB): domain Bacteria; phylum Pseudomonadota; class Gammaproteobacteria; order Methylococcales; family Methylomonadaceae; genus Methylobacter_B. The sequence goes on from JAQUOU010000016.1 coordinate 9,982, forward strand.
CCCTGAAGGACTTGAACCTTCGACCTGCCGATTATGAGTCGGACGCTCTAACCAACTGAGCTAAGGGCCCTCTTTGTACTAGCTATTCGCCATCCAGAAAGCACCTTAATTGCTCTGATCTTGACGGATGCCTCAGCTTTCTCAGGGCCTTGGCTTCAATTTGACGAATTCTCTCACGTGTAACGTCAAATTGTTTGCCCACTTCTTCCAATGTATGATCAGTATTCATATTGATGCCAAAACGCATCCTTAGAACTTTCGCTTCCCTTGCTGTCAGTCCTGCCAATACATTTTGAGTTGACTCTCGCAAGCCGGCAATAGTAGCGGATTCGACCGGAGACAATACTTTTGCATCCTCGATGAAATCACCCAAATGAGAATCTTCATCGTCGCCGATAGGAGTTTCCATTGAAATGGGTTCTTTCGCAATTTTTAATACCTTACGAACTTTGTCTTCAGGCATTTCCATGCGCTCAGCCAATTCTTCAGGTGTTGCTTCACGACCCATTTCCTGAAGAATCTGCCTGGAAATACGATTTAACTTATTGATCGTTTCTATCATATGCACGGGAATACGGATGGTCCTGGCCTGGTCTGCGATTGACCTGGTAATGGCCTGTCTGATCCACCATGTGGCGTAAGTAGAAAATTTGTAACCGCGACGATATTCAAATTTATCGACCGCTTTCATTAAACCAATATTGCCTTCCTGAATCAAGTCCAGGAATTGCAAGCCCCTATTAGTATATTTTTTAGCAATTGAAATAACCAGCCTTAAGTTGGCCTCGATCATTTCTTTTTTCGCGCGTCTTGCTTTGGCTTCACCAATGGACATGCGGCGGTTTATATCTTTTAATCCGCTAATTGTTAATCCATACTCAGTCTCAATATCGGCCAGAATCTTTTGGGCTTTTCTTATTTCTTTTTCATGCCCTTTCAAAACTGCCGCATACTTATTGCCTTCATTCAAATACTGATCCAGCCATTCAGGATTGGTTTCATTCTCCGTAAATGATGCAATAAAATCCTTGCGCGGCATTTTTGCATTTTTAACGAAAATATCCAGAATTAGCTTTTCCTGCTCACGAACACTTGCGACTTCTTGAGGTATGATAGCGGTGAGTTTCTTTAAATATTGGGGTGTCCATTTAAACTCCATAAACAATTCAGCTAAAGTTTCAAATGCTTTCTCTGTTTTATCATTGGCATAGCCATGCTTTTTAACGGTTGCAGAAGCCATTTTCAACTGCTTTCTGAGCAATTCAATTTTTTCCTTAACCTCCGCATGATTCAGTCCTTTCAGCTCTTCTTCAGCTCCGGCTTCTTCAATAATGTCAGGGGCTGGTTGGGAAACAGCAAAAACTTCGGGCTCGCTTAAATCAATAAATCCCGAAATTAAATCTGTCAATCGAATGCCACTTTCTTCCTCCGAAATAGCATCAAAGGAATTTAAAAAATCCTCTACGACAACATAAGACCGGGCAATAGCTTTGACAAGCTGTTGCTGGCCTTCTTCAATTCGCTTGGCAATTTTTAATTCGTCGGCCCGGGTTAACAACTCCACTGAACCCATTTCGCGCATATACATGCGCACAGGATCTGTAGTCCTGCCAAACTCACTATCAACGGATGCTAAAGCAGCAACTTCTTCGGCATCTTCATCGTCGGTAGTAACAGCCGCTGAATCAGTAATAAGAGAATCTTCATCGGGCGCAACTTCATAAACCTGAATACCCATATCATTAATCATGCCAATGATATCTTCAATTTGTTCAGGATCAACAATATCACTCGGCAAGTGATCATTAACTTCGGCGTAAGTCAGGTAACCCTGAATCTTGCCTTTAGCTATCAATTGTTTAAGTTGGGATTGCTGTTGTTCTTGATTCATCATATACTCACTGAATATTCTATTCAGCACGCTTTGCTGAACTAAAAATTATACTACAAACGTTTATTATTTTGCATCAAACTATTTATTCGCCAATAATTTACGCAATAATTCTTTTTCCTGCTGATCCAATCCGCTCGTCTTATCTTTAGCGAGCAATCTATCCAAGCTAGTCGATTTGGCCTGGGCAAGCAATCTATCCAAAGCATCGCAAAATACTGCATCTACTTTGTCATCCGGAACCATTAACTCCAAAAATGCCAATGCTTTTACAGACTTTTCTTCATCTGTACCTCGATAAATCTCTACTAATACAGCAACATTAGGCGGTCTATTGTCTAAAATCACTTGCAGAATATTTTTAAACAGATCAATACCTGAAAACTCCAGACCCCTCCAATCAATCTCTTTTTGTTCCACTATCTCAGAAAGCCCGGGATTCTGGAGCAATAAAGCAATGGCCACTCTCGCTGAAGATAGCCGGCTTTTTTCCTGCCGTAGCTTCTTATCCTGTAGCGTTTTAAGTGTAGCCTTATTCTTCGAGACATCCAGCCGGGTTAAACCCGACATTTCCTTGAGACGCGCCCGCATTTCTTCCCTGAAAATGCCCTCCGGCATTTTTTCAAGATAGGGAGTCGCTTTGATAGCTAATTGCACACGCTCCTCCATCCTCGACAAGTTCAATGTCTCGGAAACATGCTGAAAAAAATAATCTGACAAGGTTTTAGCCGTTTGTATACGCTCGCCAAACTTATCGATACCTTCTTCTCTCACCAGCGAATCAGGATCATAATTTTGGGGTAACAGCATAATGCCGATCTTTCGCCCGTCTCTGAGCCTGGAAAATGCCGGCTCCATCGCTCTCCATGCCGCTTCACGACCCGCCTTATCTCCATCAAAACAAAATACCAGTTCAGATGAAAACCGGAACAGCAAATCAAGATGAGCTTGCGATACTGTCGTCCCTAATGTTGCCACAGCGTAATGAATGCCAAACTGAGCCAAGGCTATAACATCCATATAGCCTTCAACAACTACTATTCTTTCGGGCTTAGGATTCTTTTCCAGCAGCTCATATAAGCCATAGACTTCCTTACCTTTATGAAATAGTGACGTTTCCGGAGAATTCAAGTATTTGGGCAAAGAATTGTCAAGCACTCGTCCGCCGAATCCTACAATCCGTGCCCGCTTATCCCGGATAGGGAAGATAATCCGGCCCCGAAAACGATCATACGCATTTCCCTCGCCTTTATTGACCATCAACCCGGCTTCTACCAATAGGTTTTGACTAAATCGGCCGGTTAAGGCGCTCCACTTATCAGGTGCGTAGCCCAACATAAAATCCTGAATAACTTCGGATTTAAGACCTCTCGCTCTTAAATAATCCACTGCCTTAGCGTCAGACCCCAGCTGCTCCGCATAAAAAGCCGCCACCTGCTCCATAACAACGTATAGACTATTTAAATCCTCTTTCTTTGGCGCCGTTTTATATTCGAATGATTCTCTGGGAATATCAATTCCGGCAAAGGCTGCCAGACTCTCAACAGCTTCAACAAAATTGAGGTGGCTAAAGTCCATCAGAAACCCAATGGCATTGCCACTGGCTCCGCAGCCAAAACAATGAAAAAACTGTTTATTGCGGTTTACAGAAAAGCTGGGCGTTTTTTCAGTATGAAAAGGGCATCGGGCAATAAAATTTGTACCCGTTTTTTTTAAAGGAACGTGCGAGTCGATTAAGTCTACTATATCAACCCGTACCAACAGCTCATCAATAAACTGGCGAGGGATTCTACCGGACATTTTTCACCCGGCCAGGGAAATTATCCAGCTAACGCAGCCTTGATTTTTGTACTGACAACTGACATATCAGCACGACCTTGCATTTTTGTTTTAAGCAAGCCCATTACCTTGCCCATATCCTTGACTGATTGCGCACCGGACTCAGCTATTGCTTCGTTGACCATAGAATCAATTTCTGCCTCAGTAAGCGCTTGAGGCAGAAAATCCTGAATCACCAGAATTTCAGCCTCTTCAACATCTACCAGATCATTTCGACCGGCATCTGCAAACTGCCGGATAGATTCACGGCGTTGCTTGAGCATTTTGTCAAGCACGAGGATAACCCGATCGTTATCCAGCTCAATCCGTTCATCAACCTCAACTTGCTTGATGGCGGCCAGGATCAGGCGAATCACGCCCAACCTTGATTTATTGCCGCTTTTCATGGAGGCTTTCATATCATCCTTGATACGATCTGTTAATAAATCCATAGAATCAACCTTACCTTATAAAGCAGGACGTCCACGACGTAAATTTTTCAAGGCGTAACGCTCTCTGGCCAATTTTTTCAAATGGCGCTTAACAGCTGCCGCACCTTTGCGTTTACGCTCTGCCGTCGGTTTTTCATAAAACTCACGACGACGCACTTCTGCCAATACACCTGCTTTCTCGCAGGCACGCTTGAAACGGCGAATCGCGATATCGAAAGGTTCGTTTTCTTTAATTTTCACTGACGGCATTATAATGATCCAGATATGTTAATATTTAAAAATTGAAGGCTTGTAATCTACTAATAAACAGAACTCTCAATTATACCTTATTTTTATAATTTTCAAAAACCAATGTACGTTTTAGGCATAGAAACCTCTTGTGACGAAACCGGTGTCGCAATTTACCATGCTGAGCAAGGCTTGTGTAATCACCTTTTATACAGTCAGATTGAAATGCACAGCGACTATGGCGGCGTCGTTCCTGAACTGGCCTCACGCGACCACATACGCAAACTAGTGCCGTTAATCAAGCAATCCCTGCAGGAAAGTCATCTGAAAAGCCGTGACCTGAACGGTGTTGCCTATACAGCAGGGCCAGGGCTCATGGGAGCACTGCTGGTCGGCGCAGCAATCGCCAGAAGCCTAGCCTGGACCTGGCAAATTCCTGCCATTGCCGTTCATCATATGGAAGGACACTTGCTTGCGCCTATGCTCGAAGAAAATCCGCCGGAATTCCCTTTTGTTGCTTTGCTGATTTCAGGAGGACACACACTGCTTGTGCACGTCAAAGGCATCGGCCATTACCAGTTGCTGGGAGAGTCACTCGATGATGCGGCCGGCGAAGCTTTTGATAAAACTGCAAAAATGCTGGGCCTGGGTTATCCGGGCGGACCAAAGTTGTCCGCTCTTGCCGAGCACGGCAATCCTCAAATTAAATTTCCTCGTCCTATGACCGACCGGCCCGGATTGGACTTTAGTTTCAGCGGCTTAAAAACGTTCACTATGAATACACTCAACGCCAGTCAAAAAACTGATCAGGACAAAGCGGATGTCGCAGCTGCTTTTCAAAATGCCGTTGCCGACACGCTTAGCATCAAGTGTCAACGTGCCCTAAAACAAACCGGCTTGAAAAAACTGGTCGTGGCGGGAGGTGTCAGCGCCAACAAACAAATCCGCATTTCTTTAACTGAAATGGCCATTAAAGAACAGGCCTGGATATATTTCCCCAGACTCCAATTCTGCACTGACAACGGCGCCATGATTGCTTATGCGGGTTGTCAACGCTTACTGGCCGGCCAACGGGAAGGGCTGGAAATTGTTGCTCGCCCTCGCTGGCCTATCAGCGAGCTATCAGGTCTTTAATTAACCTTCCTCTCCAGCAAGCAGGCGTTGAATATTGCTTTTATGCCGCCATAGCAATAACAATGTCATCACCAACGAAACCGCCACTATCGAAATATTTCCAACTATAAACCAGGCATAAACAGGCGATAAAATTGAAGCAACTAACGCTGATAAAGAGGAAATTTTACCTGCTTTGTAAATCAGTAGCCAAGTAGCCATAAAAGCAACGCCCAATACCCAGGAAAATCCGAGTAAAACCCCCATAGAAGTCGCAACTCCCTTACCGCCTTTAAAACCAAAAAATACCGGATACAGATGCCCCAAAAATGCCGCTAGTCCGGTTAATGCCAGCAATTCGGCCGGCACTTCCAACAGCTTCGCGATATAAACAGGAATCAAACCCTTGAGCAAATCACCTGCCAACGTGGTAGCTGCTGCCTTTTTTCCGCCAATACGCATGACATTGGTCGCGCCGGGATTACCCGACCCCTGACCGCGGGGATCGGGTAATCCCAGCAAGCGGCAAATAATAATTGCACTGGAAATTGAGCCTACCAGATAGGCAACCGGAACGAGCAACCATTGAATCATTGTATACCTTTTTAATTATTCAGACCTTGTAAGCCAGGCTCATTTCCCTGATACTTAGATTTTTAAAAGCGCACATCATAACTGGAAATAACAATGGATATCATATTTTTAGGCGGACTTGAAATTGAAACAATCCTCGGTATTTATGACTGGGAAAGGGAAACCAAACAAACTGTCGTACTTGATATAGAGATGGCTTTTGACATTCAGAAAGCCGCTGAAACCGATGATATTCAATATACGCTTGATTACAAAACAGTTTCCAAACGCATCATTTCTTTTGTCGAGGAAAGCCGGTTTTTTTTGGTAGAAAAATTGATTACCGAAATAGCCGATATTGTACGAAATGAATTTAATGTCCCTTGGGTAAAAATAACCCTCAATAAAAAAGGCGCTATCCGCGGCGCCAGCGACGTGGGCATTGTCATTGAACGAGGCGAAAAATAATCCCATGCCCAGAGGCTATATCAGTATTGGCAGCAATATAGACAAGGATAACAATATCCCTGCCAGTTTGAAGGCGCTTGAGCAACACTTTGGCAAACTGACCGTTTCAAGTATTTATGAGTCTGAGCCGGTAGGCTTTTCAGGCGACGCTTTTTATAATCTTGTTGTCGGCTTTGATTCGAACCTGGAGGTGCCGGAAGTTGCCAAACAACTTCGGCAAATCGAGCTGAATCATGGCCGCACTCGTGAATGCAAAAAATTTTCTTCCCGAACCCTCGATCTGGATCTGATTCTTTATGACGATCTTATTATAAATGAGGGCTCTTTAAAGATACCGCGGGATGAGATAGAACGTTATGCTTTTGTACTTGAGCCTTTAGCTGAAATTGCCCCGACTCTGAATCATCCCGTCAGCCACAAAAATTATGCCGAGCTCTGGGATAAATTCGACAAATCGGATCTCCGACAAAGACGCATCAAACCCGACTGGGTTTCAACAGGATAAAGTTCGCCCCCCGTCAACGTTAATGATTTGGCCGGTGATGTAGTCAGCATACTTAACCAGAAATAATACCGCCTTGGCAATATCAAGAGGCTCGCCAATGCGTTTTAAGATTATTCGCTGTAAAATTTCTTGTTTGGCCTGCTCCGATAACTCATTCTCCGGCCAGATAATAGCGCCAGGCGCAACTCCATTAACCCGCACAGCCGGGCCCAACTCCTTAGCCAGAATCCTGGTCATGGCAGCCAATCCGGCTTTACCCATGCTATAGACAGGGTAGCCGCGCAGTCCGTGTTCGGCATAAATATCACTAATATTGACAATGCAGCCTTTATTATTTGTTAAAGTTCCCGCCAATAATGTTGCCAGAAAAAACGGAGCTTTCAAATTAATGCCCATTAGTTCATCCCAATGGCGCTCGGTTACATCCGCAACAACTCCGGGGTAAAAAGCTGAGGCATTATTCACTAATACATCCACTCCACACCAGGCCGCACTGGCCGCCTCGGCAACAGATTTAAGCTCGTCCATTTTGAGTAAATCGGCGTGTATAACCTTTGCTGAATCAGAACGCTGTCGATTTAATTCATTACAGAGCTGCAGTGCCTCTGCTTTCGATGACCTGTAATGCAAAATAACATTACAGCCTTCGCTATGCAGCAACCTTGCGCAAGCAGCACCTATTCGCTTGGCCGCACCGGTAATCAAAACATTTTTTTGGCTTATCTCCATTCTGATTTATAAAAATACTAAGACCGAAGGCAACTAGATAGTCTAAAAAACTCTCTCAGGAACTTAAAGTTGACGTTATTTATGCTTTTGCTCTTCAATCACCTTCTGCCTGGCTTCTATCTCGACATCGTCAGGATAATGATAATCGGCATCGGGCTTACGCACAAATAGTCGTGAAAATAACAAACCAATCTCGAATAACATCCACATCGGTATGGCTAGCAGCGTTTGCGAAATGGCATCCGGAGGCGTTAACAACATGCCTATGATAAACGCTGCAACAATTACATAAGGGCGTTTGTCAGCGAGACTCGCCGGGGTTACCAGGCCTGTCCAGACCAGTACAATAGTAAATATCGGCACCTCGAAACACACACCGAACGCAAAGAACATGGTTAAAACAAAATCCAGGTATTTGGTAATATCGGTCATTACCGCCACACCTGTCGGTGCCGCGGCTGTCAGGAAACCGAAAACCAAAGGAAAAACCCCAAAGTACGCAAAGGCCACGCCCATATAAAATAATAGCGTACTGGCAACCAGCAGCGGCAAAATCATGCGCCGCTCCCGCTTATAAAGACCTGGAGCAACAAACGCCCAGAACTGATAAAGAATGACAGGGATAGAAATAAAAACAGCGACAACCAGCGCCAGCTTAAAGGGGGTAAAAAAGGGGGAGGCCACATCAATAGCGATCATCGTGCTATTTTTCGGCATATGTTTCAACAAAGGGCCAGCCAGTAAGCTATAGATTTCATTGGCGTAAGAAGCCAGGGCCAGGAATACTACAAGCACGGAAAAAACAACGCGCAATAGGCGATTGCGCAGTTCAATCAAATGACTGATGAAAGGCTGTTCAAAAGCCTCTTCAGGATTATTTTGGCTCATGCGGCCGCTTAATCGGTTCCAGGCTATCTTTCGGCAGTTGTTCGATTGAAGACTTGATTGAATTCGCCGTATCAGCCGTCTCGTCAAGTAATTGTTGAAGCTCTGTCCTGCCAGCCTGCTCTTTTAATATCTGGCGAATTTCTTCGGCATGAAGTTCTTCCTTGATTTCCGCCTTGACGGAAGCAGCCATATTCCGGGCCTTGCCTATCCAGAAGCCTGCAAGCCTAGCTACTTTAGGCAATCTTTCCGGACCTATCACCAATAAGCTGACCAAGCCAACCATACACAACTCGGAAAACCCTATATCAAACATAAAAGTAATTTAACCTTTAACCATTTTCATTTTTTTTAGCCGTGACTTCACCTTCGATGGTTTTATCTTCATCTTCGGCGGTTTTTTCTCCTTCGCCCTCCTTAACAGCAGAACGAAAGCTCTTGATTGCTCCACCCAAATCTGAGCCTAAATTACGCAAGCGCTTGGTTCCGAAAATGACAATAATTATGGCCAATACAATTAATAGCTTAGTAACACTTATGCCCATTTATAACTCCAGTTAGCCGTCTAAAATCGACTCAAAATACTTGTTTATTTGTTACGGTGCGCTTTTTCTTCCAAGCCGGACAAGCCAAAACGACGCTGTAACTCCTGCAATACATCATCAGGGCCTAGCCCTTGATCGGCCAATAACACCATGCAATGAAACCAGAGATCGGCAACTTCATAAATGATTTGTTTCTTGTCGGCGTCCTTCGCAGCCATAATCGTTTCAGTCGCTTCTTCGCCAATTTTTTTCAGAATGCTGTCCAGCCCTTTTGCATAAAGACTCGCAACATAGGATTTATCGGCAGGCTCCAGCTTACGTTGTTCCAGAACCTGCGCTAATTGCTGCAATACTTCACTCATGATTTTCTATAAATTGCTTCAGGCTCTTTCAGCACGGGCTCAACCTGTTGCCATTGCCCTTCAAGCAGCCGGCGATAAAAACAGCTTTCACGGCCAGTGTGACAAGCAATACCGCCTTCTTGTTCAACTTTAAGCAGGACAACATCCTCATCACAATCCAGAAATAAACCGGTAACTTTTTGCCTGTGGCCGGATTCTTCGCCTTTACGCCATAATTTTTCGCGCGATCTTGACCAGTAAACGGCGTAGCCTTCTGCTACCGTTAAGCCTAATGCTTCACGATTCATCCAGGCAAACATCAATATTTTTCCGGTGTCGGCCTGTTGAGCTATAACGGGAACCAAGCCATCGTCAGTCCAGCGTATTTCATCCAGCCAAGAGGCGCTCATGTTAACCGCACCTCAATGCCTAGGGATGCCATGCGTTCTTTGGCCTGCCCAATACTGTATTCTGCAAAGTGGAAAATACTGGCGGCTAAAACCGCATCGGCTTTTCCTTTAATAATACCGTCGGCCAGATGATCCAGATTTCCTACGCCGCCTGACGCAATAACCGGCACTGACACGGCTGTGCTGATGGCGCGCGTTAACGGCAAATCAAAACCTTCCCGAGTTCCATCCCGGTCCATGCTGGTTAACAGAATTTCTCCCGCGCCATAGTCAACCATTTTTTTTGCCCAGAAAATTGCATCTATGCCGGTGGGTTTCCGTCCGCCGTGAGTAAAAATTTCCCAGCGATTTGCGTCTCCCGTCTGACTGATCTTTTTTGCATCTATGGCCACGACTATGCACTGTGAGCCAAAACGTCGCGCCGCTTCGCGCACAAATTCAGGATTGAACACCGCAGCACTATTAATACCGACTTTATCGGCCCCCGCATTAAGCATACGCCGGATATCTTCCAGTGTTCTGATTCCTCCGCCTACGGTCAATGGAATAAAAACTTCTCCGGCCACTTGCTCAACCACATGAACCATAGTTTCGCGGTCATGATGAGTTGCAGTAATATCGAGAAATGTTATTTCATCAGCTCCCTCGCGATCATAGCGTCGGGCGATTTCTACGGGATCGCCGGCATCACGAATATCAACAAATTTTACCCCTTTAACGACGCGCCCGTTATCGACATCCAGACAGGGAATAATACGTTTAGCCAAGCCCATGATTCAAAACGATTCAGCTAATTTTACTGCTTCAGAAAAATCCAGTGTTCCCTCATAAATTGCCCTGCCGGTAATAGCACCGATTATGCCATCATTAGCAACAGCACCCAAAGCCCTGATATCGTCAATATTGGTAATACCGCCGGACGCAATAACCGGAATGCGAATCGCACGTGCAAGTCTTGCCGTTGCTTCAATATTTACCCCGGACATCATGCCGTCTCTGGAAATATCGGTATAGATAAAGGCTTCTACACCCTCTTCTTCAAAATGTTGGGCCAGATCGATTACATCATGCCGGGACAGCTTTGACCAGCCATCCACAGCAACCATACCGTCTTTTGCATCCAGTCCAACGATAATATGCCGCGGATACTCTCTCGCCATCTCCTTGACAAAAGAAGGCATTTCAACGGCTTTAGTGCCAATAATAATGTATTCAATACCGGCATTCAGATAAGCTTGTACAGTTTCTTCATCACGGATACCGCCGCCAATCTGGACAGGAACATTCGGATAGGCTGCTACTATCGCATGAATCACCTCTGCATTTCTTGGCCTGCCGGCAAAAGCGCCATCCAAGTCAACCAGATGAATTCGCTTGGCGCCGGCGGCAACCCATTTACCCGCAACAGCAACCGGATCATCGGAAAAAATCGTATTATCGTCCATTCGTCCCTGCCGCAAACGCACGCATTTTCCTTCTTTTAAATCAATTGCAGGTATTAGCAACATAAACGTGAATCCTCAACGGCTAAAGACAGCTTTAAACTTGACCATCCCAATGCAAAAAGTTTTTTAGCAGTTGTAATCCTGCTGTCTGGCTTTTTTCAGGGTGAAATTGTACGGCAAAAATATTATCTTGAGCCAGTGCACAGGCAAATGCGTCCGGGTATTCTGTTGTCGCAGCTACCACAGCAGCATCAGGTTGCGCATAATAACTATGCACAAAATAAAACCGGCTGTCCTGGGGAATATCGCTCCATAGCGGGTGCTTCAACTGATGGACTTGATTCCAGCCCATATGAGGAATTTTAAGGTTATTTCCATCGCTATCTTTTAAAGATGCCGGAAAATGCACGACATGCCCGGCAAAAACATTTAAGCATTCCGTGCCGCCGTTTTCTTCACTGTCCGTTAATAAAGCCTGCATCCCCAAGCAGATACCCAGCAAAGGTTTGGTTTTAGCAACTTGGCGGATAACTACAGATAGACCCAATTGATTAAGCGCCTGCATACAATCACGGATTGCACCCACGCCCGGAAAAACCACACGGTCGGCGTCCAGAATCCCATCGGCATCTGAAACAATTCGGACATCGGCTTCAGGAACCGCATGTTGCAGGGCTTTTGCAATTGAATGCAAATTACCCATTCCATAATCAATAACAGCAACAGAGGACATAAGACTTACAGACTGCCTTTGGTCGATGGCATCATGCCTGCCATTCGCTGGTCGGCTGCAATAGCCATACGTGTGGCACGGCCCAGGGCTTTAAAAATTGTTTCAGCGATATGATGGGCATTGGCTCCCTTCAAACTGTCTATGTGCAAGGTCACGCCTGCATGGTTCACAAAACCTTGAAAAAATTCACGAAACAGATCAACGTCAAAACTGCCTATCATCGCTTTCGGGAATTTAACCTCATAAAACAATCCAGGCCGTCCGGAAAAATCAATGACTACTCTTGATAGGGCTTCATCTAACGGCACATAGGCATGCCCATATCGATAAATGCCTTTTTTGTCGCCTATCGCTGTGGCGAACGCCTGGCCCAAGGTAATACCCACATCTTCTACCGTATGATGGGCATCAATGTGTAGATCACCTTTGGCAGCAATTTCCATATCAATTAAACCGTGCCGGGCAACCTGATCCAGCATGTGCTCAAGAAAAGGCACGCCGGTGGAAAACTGGGCTTTGCCGGACCCATCGAGATTGACTTTGATTTTGATTTGAGTTTCAAGCGTATTTCGCTCTACTTCGGCAATGCGTTGATCCATGTTGATATTGCTTCAATTAATGTCTACTTTCATTTTACTATGAAAGAACAAGATTTCGCAGTGATTGTTATTCACTGAGGCAAAGGAAGTTATTATGCTACCGCATCGTAACTGAGTGAGGCTACTCATGCACAAGCCAATCATCCTGATCCGGCAGCTATTATCGCGTAATCTTAAGATTACATAAATTTAGGCATTAACCGGCTTTTTTTATTACTATTTTCTGAGAAAATAGTAATGCCGCCAAAAACAGGAAACGGACTTTACGGATTTTCAGCAGGATGCTGCCACGGATGGAATCAGTTAGCCAACCAAACCGGCGATTTAGCCCCGGAACTATAAAGTGTTCCGGGGCTATTTTTCACCTAAAAATTTCAAAATCGCTCGGATAGCTCTATCCCTTGGAAGCTCTCTTACGCTCATTTTCTGTTAATAATTTTTTGCGTAAACGTATGGATTTCGGCGTAACTTCCACCAGTTCATCCTCCGCAATAAATTCCAGCGCCTGCTCCAGTGTCATCTTCTGGATTCTGGCTAAAACCAGGCTCTCATCCGTGCCCGAGGCGCGTACGTTAGTCAGTGGCTTGGGCTTGGTCGGATTAACCGTTAAATCATTGGTGCGAGAATGCAAGCCCACGAGCATGCCTTCATAGACCTCATCGCCATTGACCAAAAGCAAATCACCGCGCTCCTGAAGGGGATGAAGAGAGTAAGTAACCGCTTTGCCTCTAACCATTGAAATCAGGACGCCGCGCTGACGCTTGCCCACTTCGCCGGCTTTCATGGGGCCGTAATGATCGAACACATGGTAAAGCAAACCGGAACCTGAAGTTGCGGTCATGAATTCAGTTTGGAAGCCAATCAAGCCCCGCGACGGCATCATATATTCCAGGCGAATGCGTCCCTTGCCATCGGGCACCATATTGGTTAAATCGCCTTTACGCTCGCCCATCTTTTCCATGATGGTACCCTGGTGGATTTCCTCCACTTCAATAGTTACCATTTCAAACGGTTCACATTTTTTACCGTCGATTTCCTTAATAATAACTTCGGGCCGTGACACACCCATTTCAAAGCCTTCCCTGCGCATATTCTCAATCAGCACGGATAGATGCAGTTCACCACGACCTGATACTTTAAACTTATCAGGATCGGCCGTATCTTCCACTTTTAAGGCAACATTATGTTGCAACTCTTTCTCTAATCTATCCCGTATCTGTCTGGTGGTGACAAACTTCCCCTCCTGTCCGGCAAAAGGTGAGTTATTTACCTGAAATGTCATCGTAACGGTAGGCTCATCGACTGACAAGGGCGGCATTGCTTCTACGGCATCGGGATGGCAGATAGTATCTGATATTTCCAGCTTTTCAATACCGGCAAACGCAATAATATCACCGGCACGCGCTTCAGTAACTTCGACACGATCCAGCCCGTGAAAGCCGAAAACCTGCAACATACGTCCTTTACGCTCTAAGCCTTCCCTGTTGACAATAATAAGCGGCATATTGGGTTTTATGGTGCCGCGCTGAATACGGCCAATGCCGATAACACCTGTATAAGTATTGTAATCCAGGCTGGAAACCTGCATTTGAAATGGCCCATCCATATCAACCGGGGGCGGGCTGACTTTATCGACAATCGTTTCGAATAAAGGCGTCATATCGCCTTCAGTTGCTGTATGCACCAGACTGGCATAGCCGTTGATTGCCGATGCAAAAACTATCGGAAAATCAAGTTGTTCATCCGTTGCGCCCAGGCGATCAAACAGATCAAAGGTTTGATCCACAACCCAATCAGGACGGGCGCCCGGACGATCAATTTTATTAATGACAACAATGGGTTTTAAACCTAGAGCAAAGGCTTTTTGCGTTACAAAACGTGTTTGCGGCATCGGTCCGTCAACTGCATCAACCAATAGCAATACGGAATCAACCATTGATAACACGCGCTCTACTTCGCCGCCAAAGTCAGCATGGCCCGGCGTGTCAACAATATTGATATGATAGCCGTTCCAATCAAGAGCGGTATTTTTGGCCAGAATGGTGATGCCCCGTTCCTTTTCAATATCATTAGAGTCCATAATGCGCTCGGTCACTTTGGTATGAGCGGCAAACGTACCTGACTGTTGCAATAATTTATCAACCAGAGTTGTTTTACCGTGGTCTACGTGGGCAATGATTGCAATGTTTCTTAATTTTTCGATCACTATTTATTACTCTAAATGTTTAAATGAACAGAACACCAAATTATCTGGAGTTTTTGGTTAAAAAAAGCGGGCAAAGAAAGATGGTGCGTAAACATCATGATTATAGCTTAGGAGAGTTTGGACCGCCCGATTGGCCCAAGGCTGATAGGAATTAAGATTAACTTTGTTTCCAGGGCAAGCCATGAAAGCGCCAGCCGCCAAGATTACCGCGGTGCTTGTCATTATCCAAAGGACCTTCAAAACCATCAACAATATTGATTAGCAATTGATAGCCAGCATCTTCCAAGGCTTTTGCGGCATCCAATGAACGTTGACCGCTACGGCAAAGCAATAACACCGGCGCATTCTTCTGCGGTACCGCTTTTTTAACCTCGGCGACAAACAATGGATTAACTTGCCAGTCGGGCGCTTCTTTCCAGGGAATATGAATGGCCCCGGGAGGATGACCGACAAAAGAATGTTCAATTTTTGTTCTTACATCCACCAATACGGCTTCTGAATTCTGTTGCAACAAATCCCAAGCCTGTGGCGGATCTAAATTTTCAATCATTGTATTATCAAATGCATGTGTTTCTGACCAATAGAATGAGCTTTACTACTTACGACTCTGTTACTGATAACATCGGTATCACAAAACATATGTTATTTCCCGACAAAGTCCTGAGAAAAGTAATTTACTCGTTTAACAGGCCTATTATCGCATCCATTGAGACATGGTCAAGAAATCAACTTATTAAAGCCACATTAAAATTGCACCTGTAGAATTATTAGGGGCACTATTTCCTGTTCGATAGTAATTTTAACCTACTCAGGAACTACATGATCCTGGTTTTATTAATATCGTCAGACTTAGAGGTAAGGCACCCAAACTTTAAGCATTACAATCAACTTATATCTTCCCCTACCGCAAGGACAACATCAATACGCATTATTGACTTCAAAAAAGGTATTGTTAATATCAGGAGATTGCTTAATTCTGATCGATTTAAATAGTAAATATTGACTTAATTTAACCGGACATCATTCTGTTCCCGGCATACTTACCCGAGGTCCCAGCCAATCCTGCAAAAAATCCATAAAGCATCTTACCTTGGCGGATAAATACTTTCTATGGGGGTAGACTGCATGTATATCTAAAGGGGGCAGGGTGTAATTTTCCAATACAACCTTGAGATTACCTTTTTCTATATCCCTGCCAACGACATAGGTAGGCAACATAACTAATCCCAAACCATTAATTGCAGCAATCCGGATCGGATCCGCCACATTAGCCTGCATGCGGCCTGAGACATTTATTATCTTATACCCGGCTTCGCTTTTAAATTGCCATTTATTTCTCGGCGAAATAGCCCAATTCACCAGACAGCTATGCTTTGCCAAATCTTCAGGCGTCTTGGGAATACCATGCTGCGCCAAATAACTCGGCGATCCGCAAACAACTAACGATGAGCTGGCTAATTTTCTCGCAACCATGCTGGTATCGTCCAATGCACCCAGGTAGATAGCCACATCAATACCCTCATCAATTAAATCGCCCGGACTGCCTTGCAAAATCATATCCACCGTTAAATCCGTATGTATTTTCAAAAACTCTGCCACAGCACGTGCAATATGGGTCGCCCCGATGACGGGCGGCGCACTTATTTTTAAGATACCGCGCGGCTCAGTTTGCAGATGCGTCACCGCCGCCTCCATCTCTTCAACATCCACCAGCACTTGTTGACATCGTTCAAGATAAGATGCACCTACTTCTGTCAAACTTAAGCTACGGGTTGTTCGATTGAACAAACGCGTACCCAAAGTTCCCTCCAGCTGCATAATATGCTTCGTCGCCATTGCCCTTGAAATTCCCAGATCGCGTGCGCCACCGGCAAAACTTCCTGCCTTTGCCACGCGAACGAAAACGCTCATGCTGGTTAATTTATCCACTTGCAACCTCTATTATCTTGCAGATGACGGGTAAAATATTAATCATAATCTTGGGTATAAGTTTTTTTGTCCTTACCTCTACTTTATCAAAAAGTCGACTCATTCCTATATATCGAATTTATATCGAATTCCTTCCAATCTATTCACCAAGCCACTCGCTTATCAACTCTAAAATAAGAAAGTTAGGATAAGGCTGTCAAACACAGTTATCTCTATTTGCCGAATATTAAAAAACTGAAAACGCATAGTCATGACCTGAAAGCTCGAGTTATTGTCTTAGCGACGCGAATCCAATTAAATCTTGACATTTACTATTATTTCTTAAATAGAAATAATTAATTTATTAGAGCGCATATTGTCTCCAATAAATATCTCTGTATAGTAGAAACCAATCAATTGATAATTAAATTTATGGAGAAAAGATATAGTTGTTGAAAGATTTTTAAATATTTACAGGACATAGACAATGAACCTTCTCAACAAAGGTATTCTTATCGGCTTAATGGTTATCGCCGGTATTTGGAATTTTATTTCCGGCCAGTTTGTTTTATCAACCCTGTTATTTGCCTGTGCAGCTATCTATTGCAACATTGTAATGCGAAGCAAACTGAACAGTTAAGTTTTTGGATTTAACCACTCCTGGTGTTGGTACCCTCCAAGCAGATCCTCCTTTAACACTCTGCTTGAACTTCCGCCTCCCTTGCTAACAAGCACTGGGAGGTTTTTTTTGCCTGCTGGCTTATCGATAAGCATCGGAAAGCAGGTTAACTGGTTTCCTATCTTCCTGCCACAGCAGGTCTCCAATTTCACATTGCGGCGCAAAACCGGATACTGCATCTTTTAAAATATGTCTTACCCGCTTAAAATCATCATTTCTCGTCGCCTGCTCCAATACCCTTAACATTTTTTCCAGATTAACCCATGGAATAATATGCTCTTGCGCCCGCATAATTCTTGCGTGACCGGTCTCAGATACATTGTTGCCAATTAAAAGCTCTTCATATAACTTTTCACCCGGCCTCAAACCTGTATAAGTAATCTCGATGTCGCCAGCCGGATTGTCTGCATCCCTGATTTCCAAACCACTCAAATGAACCATTCTTTTTGCCAACTCAACGATCGCAATGGGTTCACCCATATCCAGAACAAATACATCCCCTCCCTGACCCATTGCACCTGCCTGAATAACCAGCTGCGACGCCTCGGGTATCGTCATAAAATAACGAATAACTCTTGCATCTGTAACCGTAATGGGGCCGCCCCTGGCGATTTGTTCCCTAAACAACGGCACCACGGACCCGGAAGATCCTAATACATTTCCAAACCGAACCATAGTAAAACGAGTATCATGTTTCTTTCTCGTATCCAGGCTCAGCCCTTGCAAAATTAATTCTGCAAAGCGCTTTGTTGCCCCCATGGTATTCGTGGGCCTCACTGCTTTATCCGTTGAAATTAATACAAAAGTATCAACTTTCGCATTAATGGCCGCTTGTGCTGCATAAAGAGTCCCAAAAATATTATTCCAGATGGCTTCACCAGGATTTTTTTCCACCATAGGCACATGTTTATAAGCGGCTGTATGGTAAATTGTTTTTACATTAAAAGTTTTGCATACTTTTTCAATGCGATCAGCGTTGGTAACAGAACCCAATATGGGAATAACGGTTATTTTCTGCGAATTACGAATTTTAGTTAAAAGATAAGTTAATTCTTTTTCTATGGCATAAAGCGCAAACTCACTTAACTCAAAAAGAATCAGCGAATTCGGCTGCAGCTGAATTATCTGCCGGCAAAGCTCAGATCCGATAGAGCCTCCAGCCCCCGTAACCATAATTACTTTACCGGTAATATTTGCACGCAGCAGCGTTTCATCCGGCGCGACTGGATCCCTGCCCAAAAGATCTGCAATATCAACTTCCTGAAGCGTATCAAATGTTACTTTACCTTGGGCAATATCAGATAACCCCGGCATCGACATAACATGGACAGAGTATGGTTCCAACTGACGGATAAGTTCGCTTTTACGCGCTCGCGTAGCTGATGGAATAGCCAGCAGAATATCTGAAACCTGGTGTCTTTGTATTAGGTAAGTCAAAGAGCTGAACGGATAAATCCGTAGCCCATTGACCTTTTGTTTGTGTAAAGACACATCATCATCAATAAAAGCTACTGCCCTGAATTCACGCCCATGCCCTAAAGCGGATGCCAACTGGACCCCGGCGCTGCCGGCGCCATAAATCACGACATTTTTTTTTCTATAGGCTACGGGACTTCGACCACCGCTTAAGCGAGAGTAGATATCTCCTAACCACCAACGCGCCAAAAAACGGCTACTGCCAAGCAGCAACATCATATTAAGCCAATTTAAGGGAGGAACAGTCCGGGGAATGCCCTTGATGCCCGACTGGTATACGATGACTGCAAAAACAAGCGCATAAAGAGTAGTTGCCTGAATAATTGTCCATAAGGCTCTCACTTCAATATAACGAATAATCGCGCTGTACAGGCCTAACTTGACAAAAATCGGCACGGCCATAAAAGGCGCCGCGGCGAATAAATACCACTCATCACCCTTAGGTATATACAGCACCCCAAGGCGCAGGGAAAAAGCCGCCCATAGCGCAAATACGGCAAAGAAAATATCCGCCGTGATTAAAATAAATGTTTTTATGCGCCGGGAAAGATTGATAAGCCAATAAGCCAATTGTATTCCCATTATTCCATTTCTCTTGTGCCAGCCCTGAAGTTAATAGCCAGCAGCATAAGCGGCATATAAGCCAGCAAAAGCCCCAGCACTCCATCCAGCCTCCCCAGACCCACCCATAACGCGATAGGCGTCAACCAGAACATATTGATTGCTCCTACGCCCAAGGAGACAGCCCTATGTGAACCATAGCGGCGGGATGCGTATTGATAAGCATGACTGCGATGAGCCTCATAAATTTTTTCCTTGCGCAGTAAACGAGAAAACAACGTCCAGGTCGCATCCACTATAAATACCCCTAACAAAATCAACCAACTCCAAAAAAGCTGCGAAGATAACCACCCTGCCTGAATAGAAAAAATACCCAACACTATGCCTAAAAAACCACTGCCGGCATCCCCCATAAAAATCTTGGCTGGAGGAAAATTCCACAGCAAAAAGCCGCCAACTGCCATAGCCAGCAATAAAGCCTCCCTCCATAGCTCTACGGTTTCGGGCAATAAAAAATACAACAGAACGCCACCCAAACAGACAGTTATCGCTTCAATACCGGCGATCCCATCGATGCCATCCATAAAATTATACAGATTCAGCATCCACACTAAATAGAGCATTCCCAGAATATGTCCCATCCAGCCTAAATATAAAGAGTGCCCTAAAAATGCTAAGTTAGGGAACCCGCCCAGCCAAAAAAGCACCCATTCCGCTCCAATACCATGCGCCAATAATCGCCAAGGTGCAGGAATGTGGTTATGATCGTCTAGAAAACCTATTAAAGCCACCCATGCACCTGCGCCGAAGATGGCCCACCAAGCAGCTTGTGTCAGTAGTCCCATTCCCCAAATAATTTTAAGCCCTGCAAGAAAAACTATCACAATGGCTAAGCCGCCGCCACGCGGAACGGGCATCTTATGAGAACTGCGCGCATTGGGAATATCCAGCAGACTTGAAGCCAATGCATATCGCCGTAATAAACCGGTGAATAATGTAGATGCTATTAAAGCTGACAGAAAAATTCCGCTTAATTGTATCATTTGCAGAATGACTTATAATGCTGAGCCGTCCTTCGTAGAGCTTCATCCACGCTCACGACCGGAGTCCACCCCAATATGTCTCGAGTTTTATTAATATCCACCTGAAGCGAACCGCATAAACGCTGAGCCACTGACGACTTGCCAAGCAGACTGGCACAGCGATTTAACACCCATATCGGTATTGGCAGCAGCCATGCCGTTTTATCTAATGCGGCTGCCATACGCCGCAATAATTCGGTAGTGGAAAGATCCACTCCATCTCCGGCCAGAAAGGTCTGATTTGCGGCGGCCGGATGATCCATGCAGGTTATAATTAAATCAAGCAGGTTATCCAATGCAACAAGGCTACGCTTGTTATGAATGGCGCCAAGCGGCAACGGGACGGCCTTATCCAGACAACGCAGCATTTTCTTAAAATTACCTTTCACTCCCGGTCCATAAATTAGCGGAGAGCGAATAATTACCACCTCCATTCCCGTTGCGCAGGCCAGCCTGCGCAACGTATCTTCCGCTTCATGCTTGGAAATACCATAGGGTTCAACCGGGGCAGGTTGATCATCAGCAGTATAGGGCCTACCGGGAAGAGTGCCTTCACCGTTTACCTTAATCGAACTAATAAAAATGAAGCGCCGCACACCTGCCTCGGCTGCCTGCCGGGCAAGATTTATAGTGCCTTCAACATTTACTCTACGAAAGCCATGCAATGGATCAACTGCCGTATCCCGCATTATATGGACTCGCGCCGCAAGATGTATAACCACTTGCACATCACGCAATACATCAGCCCAATACGTCTCACCATCAATTGCTCCAACCGCTTCCACTTCAATGTTTTCGACCGGCAAATTCCTGGAGCGCACTACTGCCAGAAAAGTCTGCCCCTGTCTATGCAATTCAGTACAAAGCTGTTGACCGACAAAACCATTAGCTCCTGTGATCAAGGCTTTCATACACTCAAACTCATCAGATAAACTCAAACAAACGAATGGGAAGCTTCAACGCCAAAAGCAGAATATTCGTATATAAATCATTCTCTTTACACGCCCTGACAATCTCTCTATTCAACTTAATGCGCGCCCTAAATCCGCTGCTGCTCAAACCACCAGCCCGCATAACCACTGTAACCCGATCAATAAACTCCCACGATATTTTTTGTTTAATTAGCAGCCGGACCAGCATCTCAAAATCGGCAGCTATTTGATAATTTGTTTTATAAACCCCGCCTTTCTCATAACAGGATTTTTTGCAATAAAAAGTGGGGTGGGGGGGCATTACACCGATCCGCAGCAGTGTGGCATTAAATTTTGCAACCCGATACTTCCGTAGAATTTTTTTCAAGTTATTTCTATCGACTACATTCAGACAAGAAAAGACGGCATCCACCTTAGTCAAACAAAATCTATTCACTATATCCTGCAATGCCTCTTTTCCATAAAATAAATCATCTGAATTCAACATTCCTACATACTCACCTGAACAGAGAGAGAGCCCCTTGTTCATCGCATCATAAATCCCGCCATCACTTTCACTGACCCAATAATCAATCGCATATTCGTATTTTTTTATAACTTCCCTTGTCCCATCTGTTGATCCTCCATCTATGATGATGTATTCAACGTTGTCATAGGCTTGGCTAATCACACTCTGAATAGTTTCCTCCACAGTCGATACCCCGTTAAATACCACGGTAATAACTGTAATCAGGGGTCTATTGGACAAAGAGCATTTATAGAACCCTTCGGTTCTCAAGCCACCCTCGTCCTTTTGGCCTTCGCATTCACTCGATAGAAGTAAGGATGGGGATTTACGAGTTAAGCCGTTATGTATTATCTGCGGGATGTTTGCTACAAGTCGCGTAGTTGAATACCTTATATCCAAGCAATAGGGTTCTACGTGATGGCTTTGATTTAGCATTTACTTCTCATTTTCCTGCAAAATTTTTTCGTAGAAGGATATGGTTTTCAAATAACAAGTCTCCCATGAGAACCGCTTGGCTTGTATGTAGCCTTTGCCTATATACTCCTGGCGTAAATCGGCTTTTTCCAGCCTTAGAATTTGCTCCGAAAATGCCTCTGCCCGAACTTCATTAACCAGCAACCCTGCATTACCGCATGCCTCAGGAATAGCTGTCACGTTGGAGGCGATAACCGGGCATCCTGAGGCCATGGCTTCAATTAGGGGGATTCCGAAGCCTTCGTAACAGGAGGGATAAAGCAGCACATGTGAGTAATTATACAAGCAGTTAAGTCGTTCGCTATCCACTACCGGAAAGTGTATATGTCTACCGGGAAGATGCTTTTGCGATAACGCGCGTTCATTGGGCTTAAGTTCGCCATTACCTACACTCACCAACCAATAGTCCGGCAATACCGCCAATGATTCCAGGGCAAGGTGAAAATTCTTATAAGACTCTCTGGCTCCGACGAAAAGCACAAAGGGGGCATGCGGAACGCCAGCAGGGCGAAGCTGCTTTTCTTCCGCTTCAAGCGGCCTAAAGTGTTCCGAAACCCCATGATAAACAACTTCAATGCTTGTCCCCGTTATCTCCGGAAAGAATTCCAGCAAGTCACGCTTTGTACTTTCAGATACGCAAATAATTCCACTAGCCGCTTTAACTGCAGCGCGCTTTTGCAATGAATGAATTATCCGGGCAGGACCCCGGCGAAACCGCTCATAGGTGAAATCATGAACCGTAGTAACATTTATAGACCCACGTTGTTCAGGGACACGGTAGTAACTGGAGTGATAAATAGCATTAGAACCTTTAATAACTTTGAATGGAAGATAGCGTGTTATCGATAATGGTAGTGATTTATCAGCAATAAGCGTTAATGGATCAATATAAAGTGACTTACGAAAAATATTTGACCCTGATTCAGGTCGTTCAATAAAAAAGGCCGAGTGTTTGTCTCGGATCGTTCGACGAAGCAGCTCATACCAATAGATTGAAATTCCGCCGGCGCGTTGCAGTGCAAAAACTGAATTATCAAAAATAATATTCAAGCTAACAATCTCTAAATAAGAATATTTTTAAGGCAGGGTTAGGAAGCGCTATTTTAATATTGTTAGCATTGCCCGATAATAATTTAGCACTCATACCAGGGACAGATTGGTTTTGTGGGCGCTGCAGCGGCTGAGTTTTTACTGATCACATCAAACATATAGCGGCCAGCTACTTCAGGATCAAGAGATGAGGCAGCATTGCGAGCAGCATTACGCATTTTTGCCAATTGTTCCGGGGCGATTACAAACCCTTCTAATTTGTTCTCCAAATCAGACACGTCTTCACTTGTGAAAATCGCACCGCATCCCCACTTCTGTATAATTGCAGCAGCCCCAACCCGATTGCTGCAAATAACCGGAACTCCGGCCAGAAGCGCCTCATTAACAACGACGCCCCAACCATCATAACGACTCGGCAGCACAAGCATATCGTACTGGCTGAGAACAGCTTGCGAGCTTCCAAAAGGAATTACTCCGCAATAACGCACATTGGACAGTTCGAGGTCGAAACGGCTTGTATCCCCGGAGCCATAAACATCAAGAGTGAGTAATATCCCTTTTTTACGCAGGTTTTTAATGGCCTCAATCAGTACATCAAGTCCCTTCCTCTCAATCAATGCGCCAATAAAAATTAGCCGCAAGCCCGACGTACTCGAATTCGATACTGGCCCTGCCTCAAAATACGAACATTCAGCACGAGGAACAAAATATCCGAAAGGAAAGACTTTATCTTTGGGTATGCCAATACTTTTATATTGCGATACTGCGAGGGTTGAAATGGCAAAGACACCTGCGACGCGGCGACGCAGCAAAGCCCCATAAAAGCGGTATAAAACAGGTCGTAATTTTGCTTTAAACCTATCGATGTATTGATGGCTATCGTCCAAATATCCGGCAGGAACAGTGGAATAAGGCTCAGAGATCAAGAACACTTTCAGGCGCATTGCTATGGCTAACAGTAGTGCAACAATCAACTTCGGCTGCTCGAATGGACTGGCAAAAAGATGAACTGCATCCTTATGCATTCGCAAACGCTGCACAAAAAACTTAAACCAGCCCTTGCGGGGAATTAAATTGGGAGTAAGCTTCGAAGCATGCAGATTAACCCATCCTTGCTCCTGCCGCGCCGGATGTACAGCCTTGGTTACGTAGACTGTCAGGCTTCCTTGCCCTGCCTGCTGGAGCACCTCCAAAGTATAAGACTGATGGTCCGTCAAGACCGGATTCCAACTGATAATTTTCAACTGCGCATGCCTGCTGAAGATTCAAATAAAAACCGGCCGAGTTTTAGTCCTACTATTTCCGAAGCGCAGAGTGCTGATACGGCTTGCACACCTTTTAGCGACAAATCTCTTGCTGCAGCTCGATTTTCTACAATCCAGCGCAACTGCTTAAGCAGCTCTTTTGGATTATCAGTATCCAGATATACAGAGCCTTCCCCAAGCACCTTTCGAACATCACTGATATCTGTCGTGACAACAAGAATGCCGTGGCTTGCAAATTCGATGACCTTGGATGGAAATGTCGTATCGGCGAGTTTGCCTTCGTTTGGTTTAAGGGAAAGACCAACCTGAGTGCGAGCAAGTATCTGCAGATAGTCGTTGTCTGTTGTACGTCCATGCACCATGACATCCGGCTTTCTGGGGTCTTCAGCCAAGGCTTTAAATGCTTCAAGTGAGTTACCCTTGCCGGTAATTTCAAAACGTATAGTTTTTGCCCAGGAAGAAGATTCATCGCGCAACAGGTTTATCGCATTCTTTAACAACGGCGCCCCTGTTTCCTCCGAAATAGTGCCGCCGAAAAGAACAGTGATAGTCGATAAACTCCAGTCTGTTTTTACAGGCAGGTTTTCTGATATACCATAACAGCATTGCGTTGGCCGTATCCTGGTCATATCGTTCAACGCCTCACAGGCAAGCAGCGCTCCCTCCGGGCAAAACGTATCGTATAGCCGGCTTAGCATTCGTGACTTTGCACCGGCTAATGACCCATGCTTTAAATCAGTCTCACCGTCTTCCAAATCCAAAAACGTCGCAAACCCAAGTATTTTTGCAACAGCCAAAGCAGCAAGATATACAGGCATGCGATTATAGAAAAGAACCGTCCTTTTTCCTTTTCTTAAGCGCATACGCCAGATTACAGGAATAGAGGAAAATAAGGAGAGCAGTTCTGAAAGAATCGGAAAATGCATAAAAGGTAAATAAATAACCGGTACGCCATCCACTCTAAGTACTTTACACCGAAAGTAATGCCCCGTGCCATTCTGCCTGCCCCGCCCCAAACTCAGCAAGAATGCTCGCACTCCGGCTTTTTGCATCGCCTTAGTTATCAGAAATATCTTATGAGAGGCAGCCGGACTATCTGTCACAATGCCTCTTTCAAGGCGAGTAACATCATCGAGGGCATTACAGATAAAAAGCAGGCTACGCTTCATTTAATCAAGCTTTCTCTTGACAACTGCCGGCACACCCGCCACAAGCACGTTTGCCGGCACATCACGGATTACCACTGAACCTGCTGCAACAACAACTCCGGAGCCGATATTGACACCGCCCAGTATCCGGGAACCCGTGCCAATCCAGCAACCGTCGTTAATCACAATTGATTTTGCCGTTCCATGGCCTGCCCGGCGAGCTGATGCTCCAATGATATGACTACCTGTAACAAACTCAACTGCCGGTCCTATATCGCAACGTTCGCCTATTAATATGAGTGCATCCAAATGCGTATACAAAATCACACCAGGGCTAATCCAAGTATCGCGCCCAATACGTAGCCGGCCACGCCCATAAATCCAGCCTCGTCCACATACAGAGACATTTTCGCCGACCTCTACCCTAGCTAATTTAAGACAAAAGCGCCGGAACAAAAAAAGCCTCGATGGAGGCAAAATCCACAAAAGAAAATTTAATAGATGTCTGAGCAATTTTTATTACCTTTGGTTAAAGTGACTCAGGCACAGCGAAATGCGCTCCATCCTTCGTAAATTATATTTCAAGTTTAGTTGCGCCCAGTATGCATGTTCTTAAGCGCATCAATCACAATCCGTTGCTTTCATAAAACCAAGCTGCGATAAACTGCCAGCGTTTCTTCTGCGCAACGCTCCCAAGAGTATTCAGCGCACTTTTTAAGCCCCCGCTGAATCAGCGCATTGCGTCTTTCACTAGACTGAAGCACCGTCTCCATCGCTACGCGCATTGAGTCAATTTGCGCTGGCTCGAAATATTCACCCGCATCGCCAACCACCTCTGGAATTGAACTGGTATTGCTACAAATAACCGGGCACTGCAACGACATAGCCTCCAGGGGTGGAATGCCAAAACCTTCGTAGAGCGAAGGATAAACGAAAGCGGCTGCATTTTGATAGTAACCGGCAAGTTGCTCATCGCTTCCACTTACCTGCACAACTTGATGATTGGATATTCCTAATTTGCCCATTAATTCCAGCTCCCCAATTCGAAGCGGCCCATCGCCAAAACAGACAATGCGAATGTTATTTTTCAGCCAGTTAGAACTTGCATAAGCTTCCAACAAACCTTTAAAATTTTTATAACCGCCACGACCACCTACGTAAAGTACATACGGCGCCTCAATTGGGACATTATGCTGACCCAAAAAGGCAAACGGTTCAAAGCCTAAATGAACAACAGAAACCCGTTGGGGAGGAATTGGTATCAAATCCAATAAATCCCGCCGCGTATTCTCAGAGATACAAATAACATGATCAGCACGAGTTATTGCGGTCTTTTTAAATTCAACAGTTCGATCATCCTTGGGAAATACCGAGGTAAAGCGTTCATGAACCATGTCGTAGACGGTAATCACTCTGCGGGCACTTTTGGGCGCCACTGAGCTTTGCGCAAAATAGGTTTCATGAACTATTTGCGGGGCAAAACCGGCCATGGCAAAACGGGATATCCAACTGCTGGTCAGGCCAACCATTCTGCCCATATTGCGAATTTTTGGCACCCTAACTCCCCAAACCAAGCCAGCGGGCATTTCATCGAGATAAGCATTAATATGGAAAGGAGCACAAACCTTTACATTCACCCCTTGAACAGTAGCTAACTGGGTGGCAAGATTGCAGGCATATCGGGAAATTCCGCCATGCTCCTGCATAGTAAATATTTGGGAATCAAAAGCAATTTTCATGGCATCCTAATCGTTAAGTTTCTGTATATCCAGAAGCCGCTGAACCATTACCTGATGATCACGCATGACTCGTGTACCTAAAAACCTGCGAATTAAAAAGTGCAATACTTTGTTGAAAGGCCCTGCAAAAAATTTAAGCTGTAATTCATTGACAGGGACTTTTGAGAATACATGTATGCCTCCTCCGCTAACAAAAAAAAGCCCCAGTTTTTTTGCAATAACCTCAAGCGTTCGCCTCTGAAAAAATGCAATATGCTGCCCAGTCTCAAAGGGGTAATACCACCAGCGCCCTGGATTTGGTGGAAATCCTTCAAAAAGCTCAGTAGTAAAAATAAAACTGCCTGCTTGAGTCTGTTCAAATGCTTCACGAATAAATTCAAGAGGATTTTCAAGGTGTTCCATAATTTCCACTGCTGTGATAGCCCGGCATGGTCCAACTGGAAGGGGCACATACCTCAACACACCCAAATGACATTGCATCTAATAGTGGAATCCCAAAACCTTCATAAAGTGAAGGATACACAATAATGCAGCGTATATGTATAAGCAAGCGAGCACATCATCGCCCACAGAAATTTGTATAATATTAATTGGTGAGAAGCTTAACAATGCAAACAGCTCTAATTCATTGCTTTTAAATTTACCTCCACCAAAACAAATGATAGAAATTTTCTCAGTTGGGCAGAACCTGCATAGGCGCGAATTAATCCTGCAAAATTTTTATAGCCTCCACGCTGTCTAACATAAATTTGCAGTAATCGAATTCCAGACTTTTACCATTCTCCCACCTCGTGAACAATTACGGGATTTTGAGACCTTGCAGCCTGATCTAGATATCTTTACTGAAGTACTCATGTCATGAAGCGGCGCAAATATCTCGACTTTCCTTTCTATATTTGCAATTTCATTGGCAATTTCAGAGAAATAACGGGAAATACCACCATATCGTTGCCAACTAACAATTTGGTGGTCATAAAGGATTTTCATTCGATCTTGCCCTCTTAAAAAACTCGATCTCATTCAATCTTGCTTGCTTAAAAACATCTAAATCCATTTCATGAAATATACAAATATCACAATATTTTCGACCCTCCCATCCTGAATAGAACTGGTGAATATCCTCCAGAAGTAGATCATTACTCAAATCTAAATGGATAAGATATTCACCAGTGTTCTCAAAAATCAGCATTGCTTGATAACCTATTTCTCTCAAATTATGAAAAATTTGAAACGCCTTATCATTAAATTTATTAAAGAAATAAGGATCATACTCGAAAAAGAGAACGGGCTTGAGGCCCTTTAATAAGGCCAATTCACTATTTAAAATTTTGCAATCAAAGCCATCTGTATCGATTTTTATCATTTTTGCATTTGAAAATCTTGAATTTTCACGCAAAATACTTGAAAGTTTTTTGATCTTCAGTTCCTGATTGGAATGTTGATCCTCGACCAAATGTCCTGTTCCCCCCAAAATCTTTATCCTTCCAGAGAAGTTTCCAGTTGTATCACCTACAAATGAATTAACCAACTCTACATCCGACCAATTCTTTGCATTCTTCGCAAGGATGGCAAAAAAATTCTTATCACCGTCAATACAAATAATTGGAAAGTGCGCCCGATGCCGGAGAATTGCGACCGTGTCACCAACATTCGCGCCGATATCTATTAATGACATATCAGGATATTTTATTTTTAATACTTCCGCAATTCTAGCAACATTAATTGAATAATGGGGATAAGCTTTCCTGATAAGGGGTAGGTTGTGAGATAACGGAAGCAAAATATCACTGCCATCAAGACTATAAACCACAAGTGGGTCATTTAACGTACGAACCAAAAGCGTTTTAAGTAATTGCAATATCTTAGAATAGAATTTCCAAAAGAAATAAGCATCTTTACCCGACGGAGCATTAAGAATAAGGTTAAATACAGTTTGTACAATATATGACCTTTTAAAAAAAATACTCTTACTCACGATCTTTCATCAATAGTAACTTTCTTGGCATCATCCCATTAAGCCTAATTATACTTTTTTAATCATAACAGTTTTGAAAGTTTCGCTTTGCGCAATATATCTTCCCTGCTGTCGATTACTCGTGTCATCATTTCTATCACTTCAAAATATAAAACTGAAACTATGATCAACTTTTAAAAATATAGCCTTGGCCTTTCTAATTTGACCATTTTCTTAGGGAAAATATTCTTCATTGCACTTTAGTTTAAATCGAAACACGACATTAGTTAACTTCGCATTCTTCATTTTGCAAGCCAGTTTCTTAAAGCGGATAATTGACGCATGGTTAATTTTTTATTTTTCTCCAATTAATCAACAATAATACCTTGATTCTTTGAAGTTAAATACTTCAATATTTTCGGCATTAAAAGGCAATAAGGTATCAAGGTGCATAAAATATATGCTGCGCATGTAGCCCATACAACCCCCGCCAAACCAACTTGCTGCACCAAAAATATCTTAAGCGCTATGGAAATAATAGCCAATAAAATTGCAATGACTACTTGTGCCCGAACTATATTCGCTCCATTCAGCAACATGGCAAATGCATTTCCGCATGCCTCAATTATCTTCCATGCTCCTATACCGACTAGTAAAAGTAATGGCGGATGCACCTCCTCTCCCACCCAAAGATTGAGAATCGGCTCAGCAAACCAACAAAGAAATGAAGCCATAATTAGCGCAAAAATGACTGATAAAGCCATAGACTGAAAAAATATGCGTTTAACCCACGCACCATCTTTTCTTGAAATCGCTTCTCCATACGCAGGCCATAGTGGCATTAGAAACATGCCTAAAATCAAAGGAATTACCGAAAATAATTTTTCAGGAATTGCGTACTTGGCAACTGCTTCAGCGCCTAATAACTTGGCAATCACGATATTATCGGATGCAAAAGTAATGGCGCCTGCAATTTGCAATACTAAAAATAACAGCCCAATATGGGCAATTTTTTTCATTGCCTGTCGGCAAACAGAATTCCAATTGGGCCGAATGTCAGGCCGCACCTTTTTGAAAAACGACAGCCCATTCAGTGCCGCCACCAAAACCGGTATGCCTGCCATGCCCCCCACTAACCACGGCAAGCCCATCTCAAAATTTATCACCAATAGAACTGAGCCCAAGGCTAAAAGGCTGGCTGCCATTTGCCACAGGTTGGCAACAAAGCCCATTTGCAAACCCATCTGTACACGCTGCACCACGCCTGCGGGGATGTGGAGTGCAAAACACAACACAAAGATTGCTATCGCCCTCCCCGCTTCCTGCATCGCCAAAGGCGATTTCACATTAAAAAACCCCGCCCACGGCACAAATGGATAAATCACATAAAAAACCAATAGAACCAATAAGGCAATAACACTCAAAATAGCGAAAGCACTTGATATGTATCGTCGAATCCCTTGGTAATCATCCTTGCCTTTGGCCTCTGCGATAGCATTTAACAAGCCATTGCCTATGCCCAAATCAGCAAAGCTCAACATGGCAATCACCGAACTGATAGTCATCCATAACCCAAACCGTTCGGCTCCAAGATAATGCAAAGTGAGCGGAACTGAAATCAACGCGATCGTTACTGAAACGATTTTGGCAAGCGCTGACGCCGCTGCTGATAATAGAATTAAACGGTGGCGTTCGCTTGAACGCCCTTCTTCGGTCGAAGTATCAAAGGGTGTAAATCTAGCGAGTGCTTGCCATTGCTCCAGCTTTAACAACAAACTACCCATCACTCAAAAAACTCTCTGTTTTCAGCGTTCGAGTGCATTAGCGTTGCTGATAGCTCGAATATGCAAGAACAATTCCCTCAAGCAAGACGGCTTCAGCCGTCCATCCCAAGCGGTTTAGTCTGCCTACATTCATCAATTTGTGCATTGTTGCGTCTGGTTTACTCATATCGAAGGTTATTGATCCGGCCCGTTAATGTTTGAAATTCGAAAACTTGATTTTGTCTGGAAGCCATACGGAACAAGGGTTCCATTAAAGGAAGTCCGGAAAAAGTTAAAACTTTATGGGGCAGGATCTATAGTTGGACGGTAAAGCTGGCGAGAACCTTGTGTCAACAATACTCGTTAAGAAGACGCAAGCTTTGACCAACTCTTCACTTATTCGGGTTCTCAACACATCTATAAGACTTACTGCTTCCATGCCTGATATTCAATGAGTGTTTTGCAAATTGTTATGCACTTAAGTCTCTGCTAAGCATGGTGTATTCTTTGATGTTTATAGCGTTTGATTTGAGAAGCAAAAATCAGTAAAACATATTTAAATTAAGTAGCCAGGATAAATTGAGTCTTGTGTGATCTGCTTATTTTCATTTCTTCTAAAGAAATTTACTGCATTAAAAATAAACAATTAAAAATAATTATTATACTCATTCTATAAACAACCATCTTCTATAAACAACCATCAGTCAAACTAGGCCGTTGTATTACTGTAAATTCAGGATGTGCTTTTTTCAAAACCGCCAAGCTGTCCATTATCTTATTGTCGCCCTGAATCAAAGCATACTTTTGAGGTTTACTTTTATATCGTGCTTTAACCTCTGCATTGATTCCTTTGGCTAGCAGCTGGTTCTTCATTATTAACGCTCTTTCTTCCTTATTAAATACACCTAGCGAAATTTGGCCTTTTTCCTCACCCGTTCTCAATAACCATAAATCATTTACTCCATGATCCTTGAGCATTTGCATATTAGCTTCTGCCTGTATTAATGTTTCTGCAGCAGGATAATAAACCAGGTAATCACTTACCACCTGTTCATCTTTAATGACGGGTTTAATATTATCCTTAACAGCCGTTAGCTGATTTATCCAGGCCTGATATGCCTTGTCGCTGGCAAAAGGTCCTATTTCATAGCAAATAACAGGATTTTCGCCAGAATTTTTATCGTCTTCCTGGGGGTTCCCAGTAAGAACAATTGCCGGATCGTTTAATTTTAACCCAAGCGAGGGGTTTTCTATAATAACCTTATCAATGCCATTGACATCTGATTTTGTGGGTAATAAAGGCGCATCTTCGCCTGATTGGGGGTTCCGGGTTTGCAAGGTAGTGAGTAAATCACGTTTAAGTTCACTAACCAGCATGATTTCTTCCTGATTTTGCAAGAATTCTTGCTCTGAAGCATGGACGGTTTTCTCGAAGGCACCTTTGTGATATTCCCACATTAGCAGCGTAACATTAGCCAGAGCCACCAAAAAAAAGAGAATTTTCACTGTTATTCTTCCGAGACAATCAATAATCCACGCAGTACTAAAGCGGCGTCAATAATGAATTTGTAAGCAAGTTGTTCAGCAATGCGATCAGCATCGCCGCCGGTTAAAATTAATTGAGTATTTTCGGGTTGTGTTGTTAGAATATGCTCAATTAACCCGCAAGCGGCTGCAAGAGTACCGCTATAGATGGCAGCCTCAGTAAAATTTGCAGGTCCGAATGCGTAGTCCATTTCGCTCCATTGGAGAGCGTCGGTACCTTGAACCAGTGATTTTCTCATCAAGGTCAATCCCGGGCTGATCAGACCGCCCTGATGCTTGCCTTGAGCATCAATTAAATCCACGGTAATTGCAGTGCCGCAATCGCTTATGCAGGCTGGCCCTGGGTAATGATGTTTGGCAGCTACTAAAGCTAACCAGCGGTCAATACCCAGTTTCCATGGCTGTTCATAATAATTATGTACTCCAAAAGCCTGGGCCGGAGACTTAGGAATAATAATTTCTACATCCGGCCAAAGTTCAACGGCAGTTGAGCTAACCAGCGCTAATAAATGACTTGTGCTGACGCAGGAAATTGCCAGACGCTGGGGGGGAGCAATTTTTTTCCATGTTTCAATCAGTTTATGGGAACTAACCTGATGATGAAGCAAAGGCTGACCGGTAATAATATGACCGTCACTGGCAATTCCCCACTTTAGCCGGGAATTGCCTATGTCAACCAGCAAATTCATGGCTATGACTATTAAAACTGACTTCGCCGGAAGCGAAAGCCTGAACAGTTCCATCAGCCCGTTTAATCAGTAACATCCCGTTGTTATCAATGCCTTCCACAATACCTTCCAGTTGCTGTTTAGCCAGAAATATCGTCACAAACTTGCCTCTCAGGCAATCATATTCACGCCATTCACTGAGATAGGCTTTAATACCCGCACTTT
The DNA here is from genome assembly GCA_028716975.1 of Methylobacter sp. GTDB lineage: Bacteria > Pseudomonadota > Gammaproteobacteria > Methylococcales > Methylomonadaceae > Methylobacter_B. Next base: position 43,900 of record JAQUOU010000016.1, read on the forward strand.
CAAACCCTGATATAACAGGTAGCAGATGATTTAATAATGTTCCTGCCAATTTATTTCTAAACAGTATGTACTGACCGGTAATTGTGCTCAAATCAGTCCATGCCTGACTAATCGTTTGTGATTCAGTTTCAGATAGAAACAAATTTAACCCCAGGCCAATAACAGCTGAACATGGTCCATCTGTTTCACCGGAAACTTCGATCAAAATCCCACCTAATTTTTTACCCTGACTATAAATATCATTAGGCCACTTTAAGCTGATATCATTGATATTATGCTGCTTTAACGCTCTGATTACTGCTATGCCAACCGCTAGGCTTAAGCCGGAAATTGCAGCAGGACCACCTTGTTGAAAGCGCCAGAGTATTGAGAGGTAAATATTACTGCCGTAAGGCGAAACCCAATATCGCCCTCGTCTGCCTTTGCCCGCTGTTTGATGCTCAGCGAAACAAATAGAACCTGAAGGCGCATTCTTTTGCGAGCGCTCCACTAAATAACTATTAGTGGAATGAATCTGGTCATGGATTTCAAACGATGAAATTAAGGCTGCGGTCTGCTCATCAATAACTTCATTGATTTCGGTTTGAGCCAGCAATTCCAGCGGTCTATCTAATCGGTAACCTTTACCACTGACTCCTGAGTGATGCAACCCTAATTCGGATAGTCCATTTAACTGTTTCCAGATAGCTGAACGACTCACTCCAAGAATCCCAGCTAATTCCGTTCCTGAATGAAACTCCCCATCCGCAAGCAGCATAAGAATTTTTTTTTGTTTGTCCGAAATAACCACGGGTTTTGCCTCTTGAAACTAAGATATTATTTGCTTATTTTCCAAGGCAAACCTCAAGGAATATTTTTTACAATTTACTGCTGACTTCTTTTTTATCCCGAATTTGCTGCAATTGCCTTTTGACTACATGCTTAATCAGTAATTCGCGGTCCTGATCTTTCATATTGATATAATCAACTCCCACAATATAGGGATAGCGGCTACCGCTTGAACGATTTTTTTTACAATAAATAACCTTACCGTAAGTTACGATAATAGCCATGCACGATACCAGCAGTATCTTGATTTCCACATAATCACCTTCCTTAAGCTCCTCTTCACTATCAAAGGCTAGGCCCGCCGCGCTGAGATTAGCATTGCGAGTGTCTTTTTCTCTAAACTGCCCACTCTGCATTATGAAAGCCTGAGCAAGAAGATCTATTTTATTCTCGATTATCTTTAAATAATCGACTACATCAGGATGGCTTCTTTCCAGCCTGCATAAAAGCAACGCTGACTCCTGGGATATCGCTTCAAGAGCCGCTGACAGTGAACAATTACCCAAAATATTATCGGTAACATGGCTTATTTCAGTCAGCGATTCTTTATCTATTTTTTTATAAAACAGATTGACTTCATCGTCAATTCTAAAAAACCGCCTTCTATCTTCGGTTCTTGTCATATGGCCTTCATTCACAACGCTTAACCCCTACCTTTTTAATGCTCTGGTTTAATCAAGTAAATCAATACCAATATTTATTTTTCTTCTGAATCCTGCTACAAAAGATAATCTTCTTCAACGCTAATAAGGGAAGAAACAATGAAGCTTACTAATTAACTTTAAATTTATTGCTGGAAATTACTCCTTTCGTTCAGCCATTACTTCTTGCGCATTTATTATTTAATAAAATAAGAAGAATAAGTAAAAGTAAAAAGCAAGTATAGAGTGCAATTCTTGAGTTTTTAATGAAGAAACTATCCCTTACAATCCTTAGATTATAGTTCAAACAGAAAAACTATTAATAAAGTCATACCTTAAAATAGCTCCAATTATTACGAAAGTTATATTAAATGTGAATTAAGAGCTAACGCGTAAATAATTCCAAAAAAACACGGCGGCGGCCCACTTGCCGAATACAGATACCATGAGACCGCTGTAGGAGCGAACCTTGCCAGCGCATTCACTACCTGTTTGTTGCTTAATCCCGCCGAATAACGTTTCAATCGGCTGCCGGACACGAGCAACGGCGGTCGATAACCATTGATCCTGGGGCTCTAAATACCGTTGGCCTTTTGGTTTTTTGACCGGCGTTAATACCGTCAGGTGTTGAGTTTCATTCACTTCTTTGGCGTCTGATCGGTGATAGGCCTTGTCGCCATAGAGCTCAGTGTGATTCAATTCAGGCCTAATCTGATCAAATACGGCGCCGTCATGGCGACTGGCTCCCGTTACACCCCTATATTCAGGATTCGGCAACGCGCCCGCTTGACGACGCCCGACGCTAGGAACCCGAACGCCAACATAGTACAGTTTCTTGGTTGAACAATAGCCGGCATCCGCTAACTCCCTAGCAACGCGGGCTTTAAACCGGTTCCCCTGCTTGGCTAGCGCCACAGGAAAAGCATCCATCAACCAGACGTGCCCTAGATTTTTTTCTTCTTGTTCTTGCTGAATGATTTCCAGCAAGGGCGCGAAAACATCAGCCACTTTATGCCGTCGTTGCACAAAAGCTGGGTAGCTCGGGAGCCTGGGAAACCATGGACGCAAATGGCGATCGGCCTATCCATAGCTCTTTTTTAGCTCGCTATTTTTATCAATGACCCCGAGTAGATAGATCGCTATGACTTCTTCATCGGTAAACCTCAGGTCTGCGTAATTCGACAGGCGCTGACTATAAATCCAAAGGCTATGCTGATAGTGCTTGCATACAGACAGGTAAATTGTTATTAATTGCTCTTGCCAGTTCATCGCTTACTTAGAGGATGGGGGGAGACGCATCTTTCCCAATATTCTAGCCCAACCAGTGATCCGGCTTCTATTTAGCTCTTAATTCACATTAAAGCGGGCAAAGCACTCTACGGCAAGCGTAAATCTACCGTTGAAACCGTGTTTGGCATCATTAAGCACGTCCGGGGATTCAGGCAATTCTATCTTCGAGGTCTGGAATCCGTCCAAAGTGAATGGAATTTAGTCTGTATCGGCTGGAATATGAAAAGAATGCAGGTATTAAGAGGGTAATAGAGGGAAAAGGAGCCTTGGTTTATTTATATAAAAGACCTATCGGCAACAAAAATCCTAACAAACAATTTTTTTAAATTTTAAATGTGATCAGATGCACTGGTAGGCACTGTTAATCCGATAGCCTCCTAGGCAAATATCCTTTTAGGGAACTCTGGATAATGGCGGCATCTGGAAACCAGAGCTTTTCGTTATACGGTCTATTTAACATAATGACTGGTAAAGAAGGATTGAATATAGCTGACCACCCTGATAGGAATGATGAGGACTTAATTAATACATTACACTTTGATAAAAGCAGGCAATTAACTAATGCCTCTTTACCTTTGATATAGTTATCTCCAATATTGGGATCCGTATGTATGGCATTGCCATCTTGGCTTTGCTCTTTGTCGTCATGAGAAATTACTTCAATGTGCCTAAACTCTTTTTGAATCCATTTAATAAAAGCTCCTTCATCACTAGCAATAAAGAGTGTATCTATTTGAGAATTTGAGCTTAGGTAGTTAGATATCGTTTTTGCGCAGAATTCCCATGTTACCGGCTCTGCTTCGTATTTCTTATCTGTTCCTCGATAATGTACGCCCAGTACTGTCTTTTTCCTAAAGTGTTTCTCGACAAAAAAGTCAACGTACTCCTGAATTTCAGTCTTAATTCGCAGGTTCTTTTCGAAGAGCCGGTTGGCATCCCCAAGATTCATATTTAAGACATAATCTGAGGGTAAACCCATCTGTTCAATATCTGAAATACTACTGACTTTGACTCGCCCATCATCAACAAGCTTTCTGTCTGCTTCCTTAAGATAGAGGTCATCGAAGTAGTATTTGAGCCAATTTTCTCCTCGAGAGACTGTATAGAAAGGACTCGACAAGATAATATAAGGCGTTAAGTTGAAGCGCTCACAGTGAGCAAAAATATATAAGCACAAATTTAGTTGTGCGAAGAATCCCATCTGGGCATTAATATTTACTGCATATAATCCATGATTATTTCTTTGTTGAAGTGGGCAGTAGAAAGGTTTTAGTTGTTTATCTACGAAATACGTAAATTTTTTGCAAGTTTCTAATGACTCCCAGTAGAGCCTTTTTAAGCCCATAATCGAATTCCCCTGAAACTAACTATGATTAGACGTAAAAATAGGCTGTCATGTATTTGACAGCTATTTCATAAAAAACAGAAGCAATCAACCTGGGTTTGTTAAAGGTATTTTGAAGAGTTTTTTCCAGCGTGCAGCTTCCTTCTCCAGAGATTCAATCGGCCAATAAAGAAACAGGATAATATAAAATAATGCTCCGCCAATCGATAAAGTAATTAAATACATTTTGAGTGAGTAAATTACCCCTTGCGATTTCAAAAGATAATCGGCCAATCCTAACCATGCAGCTAAACTTCCGTTCATTAGAATAGCCGGCTTTAAAGCTATTAATAAATCTTTAAAACTAGCCTTTACCGCTCGAAGCGCAAAAAAAGATTGGGTTATAAACATAAAAACAGAGCTGGGGATTAGTCCTAGAGATATCGCTCCCAGGTCATTTTTCTGTATCCCATACCAGCAACCTATGATTGTCATCACTAAGCCTACAATTTGAAGTTTTATTTCGATGCCTAAAAGGTTGCGGGCAGCCATTACAGCTCCTGCTATTGCAGTTTGGCAGTTCCAAAGTTGAGCGATGGAAAAAATCTGTAATGAAACAGCGGCTAATCGCCATTTTTCCCCATAAACCGTGACTACAAAGGGTTCAGAAAGCCAGAATAAGCCTATATAAAAAGGGAAACTATAAACAGACATCAGGGTAATGGTGCGCAGATATATATACTTTGATTGATCAAGGTTGTCTTGGACTGCAGATAATGCCCGAAAAACAGTTTGATAGGCTGAGCCGATGATGATTTGCCCTGGAATATTGCTTAAACTTGCGCCCTTGTTAAATAAACCCACCAAGTAAGAGCCCAAGTATTTACTAATAATAAAATTTGGCGATTCTTGTTTCAAATAATCGATTACATCGTTTAGGGTAATCTTAAAGCCATAAACGCCAACTTGTTTTGCAATATCTTTATTAAAAGCAATTCTTGGGTAATACCGGCTGTGCAAAATAAGGCTGATTGCAGATATGGAGGAACCAATAAGCCCGCCATAAATTAAGCTCCATACACCGAAATGATGCCACGCGAAAAAAACGCTTGATGAACTGGAAATTATGAGCCCTGTTAATCCGATAATAGAAATGGATTTAAAACGCATCTCACGATTGAGCTTGGAACTTGAAATATTACCGAACGGCCTGATCAGAAAATTGACTGCCGAAATACGGAGTAAGTCAGTATAAATAGGGGCGTCGAACCAGATAGCAATCCAGGGTGCAATAAAAAAGAAGGTAGCGTAGATCAGGCTGCAAATTAAAAGCTGAAGGGTAAAAACAACATGGAAGTGCCTGGGAGTGACTTCTTTGGACTGTATTAATGCTTGCCCCATGCCTCCGCCGGCAATAAAACTAGCCACCCCGGTAAACACTTGTGTGGTAACAAGCAAGCCAAAGTCGGAAGGTAATAGAAGCCTGGCAAGAATAATTCCAAAGAAAAAATCAAGTCCCCGTTGGCTGATGCTTCCAGTAAAAAGCCAAAGCGTACCCCTTCTTATTGACGTACCGAGTTGCATAAAGTAATTATTTTCCTTTAGACAGTATTGCCAGGCGTTTTAATAAAACTTTAGATTCAGGTTTATGTTTCAGCCCTTGCTCCAGAATGACTATCGCTTCTTTGTTATTTTTTTGTTTTTTATATAAATCGCTTAAGGCAGCATAAGATAACGGTAATTTTGGATTTGCCTGGATACTCTCCTGGTAGGCTCGCATCGCTCCTGCCGTATCATTCATTTTTTCAAGCACTTGCCCTTTGTCATATTGCATTTTTGGCCATAATTTAAATTTTGGCGAGGTATTTTTTTCTACATAAGCTATCTCACCCACTACAACCTTGTAAATTTCCGGTAATTGGTTTCTATCGGTTACTTTATAGCTCAAATTCAATGTAAATAAGGCTGCACAATAGTGATGCACATGAATCCAGCCAGGACCTATACGACGTTCCCAGAGTTTCCTTTCAGCTTCGCTCACATCTCCTAATTTTGCTTTACACCACGGCGGTAATAAAGCGAAATCATAATCCGTTTTTGGATAAGCAGTATGCGCCCACTGCGAAATTGACAATAAAAAGAAGAATAGAGTCGCTTTTAGAATATTCATGAAATTTTAATTAACCTCTTAGTCGATTTAAACAACAGCTAGTCTGTACAATACCGTTTCACTATGGCCTGGGCGTATATATTTTGGCGGCCTACCAACCCAGCTTGAAAAAGGCAGTTAAATTCGGCATTAAGCTATTGATAAATAATCTTGAAATCTATCTCAGCTTCATCCTGTTTATATCGGAGATTTATCCAGAAACATGTTCCTGAATGAGTGCAAATAATATGTCGTGACCGAATAGGCGCGATAAATTGGCATCGTTAATTTTCATTAGTTAATCCTAACAGATGTTGATAGATGCGTTGTATCTTTTGGGTATGCTGATGCACTGAAAAGGTTTCCAGAGCTTTAATCCGGGCCGCTTTGCCTAATTGATGATCTAGATGAGGATTGGTATAAAATTGTAAAATGGACTCAGCTAAACTGTCTGCACATCGAGCTTCGAATAATAAGCCGGTTTTCCCATGCTCCACCATTTCGGCGGCCCCACCGTGATCGGGTCCTATCAGCGGTCTGCCCATCGCCATGCATTCTATCACCATAGTACCGAGTGGTTCGGGATCGATAGAGGCGGACACTACAATATTCAGCCCATTATAAATCGGTTCCATTCTGGAAACATGGCCGGTGAACACAACGATATTTTCAAGCTGCTCCTCTACAACCCGCTGACGCAGCATTTTTTCATAGGATGCGCAATCATCCGGGGTGCCCCCGATAATGAACATTTTCAGGTTGGGAATCTTATCACGAAGTTGTTTGGCCGCATCGAGAAAAAGTTCCTGCCCTTTCCAGAGGATTAACAAACCCACCAAGCCAACGGCGAAGGCATCAGCGGCAATATTGAACTGTTTTCTAAATTCCTTGCCATCGGCATTGATGTCGAGCTTTTCCAGAGCAATTCCATCATAGACGACACTAATTTTCCCAGGTGGAATATGCAATTTTTCCTGCATGCTCTTTGCAACCCAGTTCGATACCGAAATAAAATGGTCGGGTAGAGTGTAAGCCCATTTCATCAGACGCGAGCCATCCTGGTCTCCCCGAACATGACATACGGTTGGAATGCGAAGGATTTTCCCGGCTAACAGGGCTGCGCGGTTGCACAGCGGCTCGTTGTTGGCATGGATAATATCGGCTTTAAAGCATTTGGCGGTCCAGAGCACTTGTAAAAGAAAGGGTATGAAATTAGCCATATCATCTGTTCTGGCTAATAATTGATTAATAATAAAATGTAACTTGGGGAATTTGCCTGGCAAGAATGTGTTTTCTACTTTTCTTCGCAACGCAACAATATCAATGCGGCGATCAGGAATATGCTTCCATTCCGCCTCATTGGCAATGGTCTGATAATCCAAACCCGTTCGACCCGTAATAACCATCGGCTCGAAGCGGGTACGATCCAGATTTCTAATCAAGTGACGCAGGCAAATGATAGCGCCTCCATAACCAATACCATTTTCGACATAGAGAATATGTATTTTATTTTTTTCCGGCATAGGTAAAACGAAAATTTTTTCAGTTGCTAAAATAATTAAAATTATGACGATGGGATTATTCACACCCAATAAAATCAGGTAAGCCTTAATCCGGCTTCTTATTCTGCGCTTTAAGAATTATAGAGGAAAGTTTATGTTTTGCTTAGCAGCCCGGCATATTAAGGCTTATTAGTTTTTGATCGCCTAATCCATATCCATGAGTTAATTTGTCATTTTAACGACATGGCGTTTTGACCGTTTGTAAAAATAAAGTCCACCACTGCTTTGCGTTTGAAGTTATATTTATAACCCTTTATTTTTATCTTGCCGGGAGATTAGAATGGCGCAGTCGCCAATTAACCCGAAATTTTCGGTAATTATTGCAGCTTATAACGGGAGCAGTACATTAACAAGTGCAATTGATTCCGTCCTGTCACAAGTATACGCAGCTTACGAAATTATTATTATTGATGACGGTTCAACAGATAATACGCTGGCTGTTGTAAGCGAGTATGGAGATAAGGTACGCTATCATTTTCAACAGAATTCCGGTGTTTCAAGCGCCCGAAATAAAGGGGCAAAGCTGGCTCAAGGGGATTGGCTGGCATTTCTTGATGCTGATGACTGGTATTATCCGCAACGGCTTCAGTGGCATGCGGAATTACTGCAGAGATCTCCCTCGCTTGATTTTTTAATTGGGGATTATGACTATAGGGGCCCGGATGGAGGCATTATCAGGCGATCTATTGAATCTAATGAGTTTGGGATGAGAATTCTGGGGACTGCGGATGAACATGACAGTGTTTTGCTGAACATCGAGCAAATGGGTTTATTAATTCCTTCTTATTTCGGTCATACGTTAACCTTTAGTGTCCCAAGAAAAAAATTTCTTGCCTTAAATGGCTATGCTGAATGCTATAGCATCGGGGAAGATTTACACCTGCTTATCCGTTTATGTGCAGCAAGTTATAAAGCCGGTGTAATTTGTCAGCCTATGGGGGCTTATTATGTGCATGACTCAGGCTTAATACGTTCAATCGGCATTAAAGCACAGTTTAATACGGTAGAAACTTTATCTTCCCTGAAACAGGAGTTAAGTAACGCTCCTTTTCCCATCAGGAATGGTTTTTTAATAGCTTTACGGAATGCCAGGTTTGATTTGGCAACAGTGTTATTAAAAAAGGGGCAATATTGGCAAGCAATAGTTTCTTTTTTACCGTCCGTTAGCGAGAATTTTTCATGGACAAGCATAAGGGCATTATTGTCAATTATTAAAGGTTAAAGAGCTGGATAATCGTTTAAAACAGCCTGAAACTTCAGCATGCGCCTGCGCGAATACGCTTATTTAAAACAAGAAATATGAATAAAATATCTACTCTATTAAAACCGTATATTGCAAAAAAGCCTGCGAATTACACTTTTTGCCTGATCAACAAGCCACTATGAAAACTCCAAAAAGTCTGGAACCGCTGGTGCGCGACGGCCTCGTCGATGAAGTTATTCGGCCTTTAAAGAGCGGCAAGGAGGCTGCTGTTTATGTTGTTCTTTCTGAAGGCGAAATTCGTTGCGCCAAAGTATATAAAAATGTTAATGAGCGTGGCTTCCACAAGCAAGCCCAGTACCAGGAAGGCCGCAAGGTGCGAAATAGCCGTCAGGCTCGCGCTATGGAAAAGAACACCCGTTTCGGGCGCAAGCAACAGGAGGAAGTATGGCAGAATGCCGAGGTAGATGCGTTATACCGTCTTGCAGCCGCTGGGGTGCGTGTGCCGCAGCCCTATAATTTTGTCGAAGGCGTGCTGCTCATGGAGCTGGTCACGGACAAACAGGGCAGCGCCGCGCCGCGGCTTAACGATCTTGAATTAACCAGCGAAGAAGCCCTGGAATACCATGGTTTTCTAATTAAGGAAGTAGTCACAATGCTCTGCACAGGGCTCGTCCACGGAGATCTTTCTGAATATAACATACTGATTGACGCTAACGGGCCGGTTATCATTGATCTGCCGCAAGCGGTTGATGCGGCCGCTAATAATAATGCCAGTAGGATGCTGGAGCGGGATGTCGATAATCTGGCCGCCTATTTTGGCCGCTTTGCTCCTGAGCTATTAACTACCAGCTATGGCAAGGAAATCTGGAAAATCTACGAAAGCGGCAATTTGCATCCTGACGTTAAACTGACCGGACACTTTAAAAACAGCAATAAAGTGGCCGATGTAAACAGCATTATGCGAGAAATAAATGATGCGCGGGAAGAAGCGTTACGGCGCCGTTTTGAGCGGGAAGATTAAATGCCCGGATGGATTATTAGTAACCAGCCAGAGTAATAAGTAGTCAATCCTTCAATATCAATGACCATATCAGAGCTGTCTGGCCTGAAATCTAAATATTACTGCTAATCCAGCGGACGATATCCGCTTCTTTCATTGCGCCCGCTTGACGAACCATCTCTCGGCCGTCTTTAAATATAATAAGCGTAGGAATGCTGCGAATATTAAACCGGGCGGCACTCCCTTGTTCCTGATCAGTATTGACTTTAGCAAGCCGTACCTGCGGCTCAAGTTTAGCAGCTGCCTGGGCATATGCCGGTGCCATCATTTTGCAAGGTCCGCACCACGGAGCCCAGAAATCGACCACGACAGGAATATCATTGCGGGAAATATGTCGCTGAAATGTGTTGTCCGTTAACTCCAGTGGATGCCCATTAAATAATGCCTCTTTACACTGTCCACAATGCGGTTGCTGCGCTAATCGCTCCGAAGGAATGCGATTTATGGCAACGCAATGGCCACACACAATATGCAATGAGCTCATCGGCAGATATTTTCGTTAGGGTTTATCTTTATTGAGGCAAGATGGCCACTGTTAAAATTCCCATGAAATTTATTGGAGCGTATAAGTCGGACTCTGCCATGAATACCTCAACTCGTGTTATTTGCATCACTGCTATTGATCATAAATATAATCCTTTTTCCATTAGTATGTAAACAGGCTCAAAACTTTTGAGTACATAGTGAGACTGATAAAGTTCCCGGCTAAATAAAAGTAACGCAGCTCTAACATGGGAATCTGCAATACTATTGTCAAATCCCACCAATACCCTTACAAACAGGTTTGGACCGTTAACTTTACTTTCTATGCCATCAAAACAAGCGTTCACCTATGTACGTCACCGTACTGACAGTCAATTACTCTGCCATTAAATTCAAACCTAACAGATTGAACCTGAATATTCTTATAAAACTATTAATATAACGATAGTTTCAAATTTAAAGAGTTCAGTTTTTTACCGATTGGTAACAGATTCAATCCGTATTAGATATCTGCCTTATCTATTAAGGAAATTATTGAAGACTTTAAATGATGTCCAAACTCATAAAGAACAAGGTTTGGCGATAATTTTCAAATCCATTTTTTAACAAAGCAAATTATATGGATTTGCGGAACCTTTCTTACCACAGCTGATATTCAGGAGGCCACTATGCATCCGCCTATAATTGTTTTTTCCCACCTCCGCTGGAATTTTGTCTTTCAGCGTCCTCAGCATTTGCTTACTCGTCTGGCGGCAGACCGCGCGATTTTCTTTTTTGAAGAACCGGTTGCAAGTGATACAGCCAAAGCTTTTATGGAGATTAATCACCCGGCGCCCAATATTTCCGTATACCGTCCGCATACGCCCGTCAGCGCGCCGGGCTTCAGTGATGACCAACTTACCTATCTGCATCCGCTGATTAATAAGCTGGTAAAGGATGAGCATCTTGATGATTACGTCGTCTGGTTCTATACCCCAATGGCATTGCCATTGGTGCAAAGCCTTGCTCCAAAAGCCATTATCTACGACTGCATGGATGAGCTATCTATGTTTCATAATGCGCCTCGCCAATTAGTGCAGAGAGAAACGGCGCTTATGAAATGCGCTGATCTTGTTTTAACCGGCGGCCCCAGCCTTTATGCGGCCAAAAAAGACCGTCATCCTGACGTGCATTGCTTCTCCAGCAGCGTTGATGCTGAACACTTTGCAAAAGCGCTGGACCGGTCGATTGAAGCGCCCGAGCAAAGCGATCTGCCGGGTTACCGGCTGGGATACTTTGGGGTTATTGATGAGCGAATTGACCTGGGGTTAATTGATAGTCTTGCGCGCCGGCATCCTGAATGGCAAATTGTTATGGTGGGGCCGGTGGTAAAAATTAATCCGGAGCAATTACCACACCTGCCGAATATTCATTATTTCGGTCAGAAAGCTTATGACGAACTGCCGGGCTTTCTTGCAGGCTGGGATGTTTGCCTGTTGCCATTTGCACTTAATGACGCTACCCGGTTTATTAGCCCGACCAAAACGCTAGAATACATGGCCGCGGAAAAACCCATTGTCAGCACGCCCATTACTGATGTGGCTGAAGTTTATAGTGATATTGTCTATCTGGGTGGTACCCGTGATGAATTCATTAATGCATGTGAAACTGCGCTGGTTGCAAGCGATGCGGAAAAAACGCATCGCATCAATGAAATGCGTAAGGTATTGGCTAAGACTTCGTGGAATAGCACAGCCGCGGCCATCAGCGCATTGATTGCCGGTGTTGTACAACGCAATATAAACAAAGGAGGAGCCCAAATCTCCACGCGCTGGACTCCTGCGAGTGATAAGCAGTCGCCAGCTAATGTACAGATAGGCAAACCGGACAGCAGTACTGTAACCAAGCTGCCGCATGTAATAATCGGGGCCGGCCCCACCGGATTATCGGCAGCCTATCATTTGGGCCCGGATTCCCTTCTTCTGGAGCAAAATAGTACGGTAGGCGGATGGTGCCGTTCAATCAATGATAACGGTTTTACCTTCGATTACGCCGGTCATATCATGTTCTCCAATGATGACTATGTGCAGGAACTTTATCAAAAGCTTCTGGGCGAAAATATCCACTGGCAGAACCGCGAGGCCTGGATATACAGCAAAAATGTATATACCCGTTATCCTTTTCAGGGCGCCCTCTATGGCCTTCCGCCGAAAGTGATCAGGGAATGTATTATGGGCGCTATCGAAGCCCGTTTTGGCGACTTGAAAGCCACGCCTGCTCCAGAGCCGGCAAAGTCAATATCCAGCAATACTACCGCCTGTAAATCCGATTCGGCAATAACGGATTGTTGCGCGGACGGCTTGGCGGAGGCCACTGCCCCTTTAGGTGTAGTTGTTCCGTTCGGCGCGAAAGCTGCCGAGCCGCGCAATTTCGAGGAATTCATCTATCAGGTTTGGGGCGCCGGCATAGCCAAACACTTTGCCATTCCTTATAACCGGAAAATATGGGCAGTGCCTTTGAATGAAATGGAAACTTCCTGGCTTGGCGGCCGTGTTCCGTTGCCCGATCTGCAGGATATGATCGAGGGAGCCCTGTCTCCGGTCGCCAAGCCGATGGGTCCCAATGCCCGCTTTGGCTATCCGTTGAAAGGTGGATTTCAGGCCTTAATGGATGCTTTCCTGCCGCACCTGGAAGGCAAGCTGGAATTTAATACCGAAGTTGCGGAAGTTTCTCCCATGCGGCGTACGTTGACTCTCGCAAATGGGCGCCGCATTCAATACAAGACATTAATATCGACGATGCCGCTGCCGAAGCTGGTCGAGTTGATTGGTGATGAGGCGCCGCGCGAAGTACAGGAGGCGGCGAAAGGTTTGCGCCATACCTCTGTCCGGTGCGTTAATATTGGCGTCGGCCGGGGAAAATTTACCGATAAGCACTGGATTTATTATCCGGAGGATTCTGTATTCCACCGCATATTTGTCCAGGGCAATGCCAGCCCTCACTGTAATCCGCCCGGCGGTTTCGGTTTCACTTGCGAAATAACTTATTCTCCCTCGAAGCCGTTGCCTTGTGAAGGTAAAGAATTGATACGCCTGTGCATCAACGATGCCATTAAGGTCGGATTTATCAAGGAAGATGACGAAATCCTAACAACCAGCGAAGTCGACATGCCTTATGCTTATGTGGTTTATGATCATGCGCGCGCCAGGAATGTTGAAACCATCCGTTCATGGCTGCAGCAAAGCAGTATTATTCTGTCAGGACGCTACAGCGAATGGGAATACTATAATTCCGATCATGCCTTTCTGGCCGGCAAAAAGGCGGCGGAAACCGTGCGTAAAATCGAGCAGAAACTCCGGAAAAGCAGACCCGCTATTTCTACAAAAATAAAAGGAAGTCAAAAAGCGAGTTTTTAGGCGGGTAACTAATATACGGCGGATAAGGCGAGCCGCCGTATATTAACTATCTTCATTAATCATTTAGGTCTGTCTTAAAGCCGGATAATCATTGGCATTCAGCTGATTCGGCATTCTGAATATTGCGGATAGTTAAGAAAAAGAACCAATTTTAACCCACTTCTCAATACATTAAAGCAGGAGCGAAAATATTATCAGCCTGTCTTTTCGATATGGCGATAATTCTTTCCTGTCGAATAGCAAATTTTAACATCGGTGATTTATCCGGAACTCAATTTGATATATCTGGTAGGATCGGGGATTCCAGAATCTTCGAAACCGGTTTTTCTTAGCCGGCAAGCGTCGCATACGCCACAGGCTCTGCCTTTTTCATCGGCAGAATAACAGGAAACAGTGCGCTTATAATCCACGCCTAAAGCCACACCTTGTTTAATAATTTCCGCCTTGCTGGAAGCAATCAATGGCGTATGTATAGTGAAATGCTCACCTTCTGCGCCCGCTTTAGTGGCAAGATTGGCTAATTGCTGAAAAGCTTTAATAAACTCCGGCCTACAGTCTGGATATCCTGAATAATCTACCGCATTAACCCCGATAAAGATGTCGCTTAGATTTAAAACCTCCGCCCAACCCAAGGCAAATGCCAGGAAAATTGTGTTTCTTGCCGGCACATAAGTTACCGGTATTCCTTCTTGAGGCGTTTCAGGCACTGCAATGTGCGTATCGGTTAATGCAGAACCGCCAATCGAGCCCAAACCGAGCTTAATGATTTTATGATCTTCGACCTTATAATCTGAAGCTATTTGCGTTGCCGCGATAAGCTCGGCATTATGTTTCTGGCCATAATCAAAGCTTAATGCGTAACAGGTGAATCCCTGTTTTTGAGCAATGGCAAGTACGGTAATTGAATCTAATCCGCCTGACAGAAGGACGATGGCTTTTTTTTGCATGGTGTATTATTTACCCTGGGCATTATCCCAAAGTATTTTATGCAGTTGAATTTGAAAACGGACAGGTAATCTGTCGTGAAGAATTTTTTCGGCAAGCCCGGTTGGATCCTGCTGCCCCATCACAGGAGAAAACAATATCTCGCAGCGGGCAGGCAGGTTGAATTCCCTCAAAACCGCTTTTGACCACTCATAGTCTTCATCACTGCCTATGACAAACTTAACCTGATCCTTAGAAGTAAGATATTCTATATTTTCATAAATATTTTTGCTTACTTCACCTGAACCGGGTGTTTTAAGATCCATCACTTTGACAGCGCGGCAATCAACAGCAGACACATCTATTGCGCCACTGGTTTCAAGAGAAACAAAATAACCTTTATCGAGCAGCTTTGTCATTAACTCAAGACAAGACCGCTGCGCCAGGGGCTCGCCTCCGGTTACCGTAATATATCGGCTCCCGTATTGTTCAGCCTGGGCGATGATTTCCTCAATTTCCATTTTTTTACCGCCCGTAAAAGCATAGGCGGTATCGCAATAAACACATCGTAACGGACAGCCGGTAAGCCGGATAAAAACGGTAGGCAGACCGACGGTATTGGACTCACCCTGTAAGGAGTAAAAGATTTCTGTTATTCGCAGCGAACTCACGATCAGGGCTTGACAACATCGATTAAAAGTAATTTTTTTGAGGCCAAATGCGCTGCCGATGAGCTGGGAAATTCAACGGTAACGCGGGTCAAATACTCTTTCGCTTTTGCCCAATTTTTTAGGTCGTACTCAATGTATCCCAGTTTTAATAACGCATCCGGTACTTTTGCACTGCCGGGATAATTTTCGGCAACTTTGGTGAAGGCATTCCGGGCAGAATCAACATTCTGATTAACTCTATACGCTTCGCCTAACCAATATTGAGCGTTATTCGCATACTGGCCAGACGGATATTTACTCAATAGGGCATTAAACTCTGTTATAGCCTGATTGGTGTGGCCATTTCTTAGCTCGTCATATGCCTGTTGATACTCCTGTTTTTCATTTCCGGTGGCCTGCACGACCTCCGGTTTCGGCATAGGAGCAGCTTGCTTATTGGCCGGGGCAGGCACAGAAGCCGCAGCAGGAGTAGGAACTGCGACCGGAGCTTCAGTTTTTTTGGCTTCAGGTTCTGCCGGTTTCACTTGCTCTTGCGGAGCTTCGGTAGCCGGCTGGTTGGTATCTTGGCCTTTGCCCTCCATGCTTTGTATGCGTTCATCAAAATCGGAATACATGGTATTTTGGCGCTTTTTTAATTCAGTAATCTGGTATGCCTGCTCTTCCACTTTACCGGTCAGCTGTTGCATTTCAACTTGCAATTGCTCCAGACGGCCCATGATTTCATACAATGTATTTGTCGATGGCGCCGGAGACCTGGAAGGCTTGGCAGCCACTGCAGGATATCCCGAATTATCAATCACAGGCGGTAAGGGTAAAGGTTCCGCACAGGCTGTGCTGCAGGCACACAACAACATGAAAAAGCGTGCTTTCATTTATTTATATACCATCTCAACACGACGATTCAATTCCCAGGAGGCTTCATCATGTCCGGATGACGCGGGCTTTTCTTCGCCATAACTAACGATTTCCAGCTGGCTTTCAGAGACACCTTGAACTTTCATCATGCTGGCTACCGATTTTGCCCGCTGCTCACCCAATGCAATATTGTATTCACGAGAACCACGCTCATCACCATGGCCTTCCAGCACCATCCGATAACTGGGGTTTGCAACCAGATATTGGGAGTGTGCGGCAATTACCGGAATAAAATCCTGCTGAACCTGACTGCTGTCCAGCATAAAGTAAATGGTTTGTTTTGACAGCGGATTATTCGGATCACTGAATTCCGGCCCGGTGCCTGCGCCACTGCCGCTTGAACCATTCATTTCCGAACCGGATAAACCGGAACCATTATTTACTCCACCGGTTGAGGCATCGTTGATGCCGCTTTGAGCATTTTGAGTTCCGTCCGTAAGACTTGCGTCTTTTTCTTCTGTTTCGCTGCAAGCTGTCAAGATTGTTAAACTTATGGCCAAGGCCCATACCATTTTATTCAATTTCATTTTCAATCCCAAAAAATAGTTATAAATTTATAAAAAATACGTTTACCACCCACAGCACTAGGGTGACCATGCCGGTTCGCGAACTTCGCTGCTATCAAACACTAATTTCTGCTGCATTTTACCATCTATTGACACAGCCGATAAGAATCCTGTGTTACCTTTTTGTGCGGCATATAAAATCATGCTGCCATTCGGTGCAAAACTGGGCGACTCATCTGATGGGCCTCCCGTTAATGCATTAATTGACCGGGTTGCCATGTCCATGACGGCAATACGGTAATCACCGCCATTGCCATGCACCATTGCTATGTTTTTACCATCCGGTGAAAAACTGGCGCGGGCATTATAATCTCCGGTAAAGGTAAGCCTTTTTTCCGGCCCGCCCTGACTGGGCATGCTATACAATTGCGGCTTCCCGCCCCTGTCCGAGGTAAAGACAATACTGCCGCCGTCAGGAGACCAGACAGGTTCGGTATCAATTGCATAACTTTTGGTCAGCTTGATTAATGATCGCGTAATCAGATTCAACACATAAATGTCGGGGCTTCCGTCCTTAGATAAGGTTAAAGCCAGTTTTCCCCCATCGGGCGACCACGCAGGCGCGCCATTGATACCGGGGAAATCTGCAACTCTTACTCTCTCGCCAGTGGCCAGGGTTTGCACATATATAGCCGCTGATTTCCTTTCAAAAGACACATAAGCCATTTTTCTGCCGTCAGGCGACCAGGCGGGTGACATCAAGGGTTCAACCGATGTTGCGATAGTTTGAGGGTTAAATCCGTCCGCGTCAGCAACCTGAAGTTTATGGGTGCTGCGTTTGCCTTGCCTGCTGCTGGTAATATAAGCAATCCGTCCGCTGAAAACGCCCTTGGTGCCGGTTAGCTTTTCAAAAATAAGATCGCTGATATGATGAGCTGTCCGGCGCAACTCGGCAGGCGATGAGGTCATCCGGTAGCCCAACAACTGCTCGCCTTTATAGACATCAAACAACTGAAACTGAATATTATACTGCCCTCGGTCTTCGCTTACCTGGCCGATAACCAGGTAATTCTGCCCTACGGCTTGCCAGTTTTTAAAGTTAACGGCCTGGGCACTGCCGGGTTTAGCCGGCATGCTTTGTTCGTCCAGGGTTTTAAAATAACCGCTACGCCCCAAGTCTGAATTGACGACTGTGCTGATAGTAACCGGTAAGGCTGCAGGACTCTGCAAGGCAAAAGGAACTATGGCGATCGGCACTGCGCTCTCAATGCCTTCTGTGATTTCAATTGTCAGTTCTGCATGGCTTAGCGATGCATTAAAACCAAGCAAACCAATTAACAATATTTTTCTAAAAAAACTCACATTCATACCTCTAACATATTCAAAAGACTGGCTGACATTGGATACCCGAAGTTCTTGGCCGGAATCCTGCGAAAAAATTGACATCTGGCTATTTATTTTCAAAAGAAAAACATTCGTTTAACTTTTGACAAACAGCTATAAAGGTATCCTTATTATTTGGGTTCAAACACAAATTGAAATGACCTGAACTCTTTGGCAAACAGATTTTTATCTTTAGGGACTGGCAGTGGCGAAGCTTTGTTCACGGCATTTTCCGCCGACCGGTCAAATATCTCATCACCGCTGCTGGAAATAACTGAAGCATCTATCACTGTGCCATCTGACATGAGCCGAACCCTGATTGTGCATTTCAGTCCAGTCTTGTCAGAAGGCCGAATCCAGCTGCGGTTTACTTTTTGCTTGATAGCGGCTTTTGCTTTTTCTGCTTCGGCCTGTGCTGCCGCGGCTTTTGCTTTTAATGCTTCAGCCTGTTCTTCAGCTGCTTTCGCTTTGGCGGCGGCTGCATCCGCTTCCGCCTTTGCTCTTGCCGCTTCAGCGTCTGCCTTGGATTTTGCCACCTTCTCGGCCTCGGCTTTGGCCTTTGCTGCCGCTTCCGCTTTAGCTATTTCAGCTTGCTTTGCTTTGGCCGCAGCTTCGGCTTTCGCAGCCTCAGCCTTTTTTTTGGCTGCCTCAGCCGCTTCGGCTTCAGCTTTTGCCTTGGCTATTTCGGCCTGTTTTGCTTTGGCGGCTGCCTCGGTTTTTTTCCTTGCCTCTTCCTTCTCAGCCTCGGCCTGCTTTTTAGCTGCTTCAGCCTTAATTTTTGCCGCTTTCTCAGCCTCCAACTGCTTTGCTTCGGCTTTGGCTTTTTCTGCTTGTTTTGCTTTGGCGGCAGCCTCCGCTTTCGCAGCCTCAGCCGCTTCGGCTTTTGCTGCCTTCTCAGCCTCAGCTTTGGCCTTGGCTGCCGCTTCAGCTTTTGCCTTGGCTATTTCGACTTGTTTTGCTTTGGCGGCTGCTTCGGTTTTTTTCCGTGCTTCTTCCTTCGCAGCCTCGGCTTTGGTTTTCTCAGCTTGCAACTGCTTTGCTTCGGCCTTGGCTATTTCAGCTTGCCTTGCTTTGGCCGCAGCTTCCGCTTTCGCAGTCTCAGCCTTCTTTTGGGCTGCCTCAGCCGCTTCGGCTTTTGCTATTTCAGCTTGTTTTGCTTTGGCTGCTTCAGCCTTCTCAACCTCAGTTTTGGCTTTTTCTGCTTCAGCCTGATGGAGTGTTTGTTCAGCTTTAAGATTGGCTTCTGTTTGCTGTTTGATTTTTTCTTCAGCTAATCGCTCATCCGGTTTTTCCGGTTCCGGCTTTGCTGTTGCTTCAGGTGTGGACTCAATCTGCTCCTTGGTTTCGTCCACAATTGTAGCGTTAATAATTTCCTGGGCAGGTGTCGATTCTTTCTCCGTATATTTGAACAGGGAACTTAACGCAAACAACGCTAAAATCGTAAGATGTAGAGTTAAGGCCAGAATAAGCGGCCATGAAAATCGCTTTTTTTGACTATCCATCTAAATTTATTGTTCGCCGGACTGCGTCATTAATCCAACACTGGGCACGCCGGCATTTTTCAACCCTGCCATCACGGTAACCACGGTGCCGTAATCCACACCCTTGTCTGCTTCAATCAGAACTTGCGTTTCCGGTTTATTTGCCAATACCGCCGCCACTCGCCCATCAATTTCTTCAGGCTGTATTTGTTCCTGATCCTGGTCGCCGACAATAATATAATATTGACCCTCTTTTTTGATTGAAACCACAACGGGAGGCTCGTCTTTCTGCTCTACAGTTGCCGATTCAGCTTGCGGCAAATCGACTTTCACGCCTGTTTGCAATAACGGCGTGGTAATCATAAATATAATCAACAATACCAAGGTGACGTCAATGTAGGGCACTACATTGATTTCTCCCATAGGTTTTCTGCGCCGGTTTTTCCTGATCATTTGCTGTGCGCCTGCCTTTGCAACAATACCACAAACTCTTCTACAAACAGCTCGTACCGGCCGGTCAGCCGGTCCAAACGGGTCGAGAACCTGTTATAAGACACTACCGCCGGTATCGCCGCAAACAAACCAATCGCCGTTGCAATCAAGGCTTCTGCAATGCCTGGCGCCACTTGCGCCAATGTAGCCTGTTTAACGTTACCCAGGGAAATAAAGGAGTTCATGATACCCCAAACCGTACCGAACAAGCCGACGTAGGGGCTGGTTGAACCAACCGTGGCAAGAAACGCCAAATGCTCATCCAACCGTTCCAATTCCCGCGATAATTCAATGCGCATGACTCGCTGCGCGCTTTCTACTTGGACACCGGGGTCAACATTGCCGGTTTGCCGCATTCTTGAAAATTCCTTGTACCCGGCCAGAAATATTTTTTCTATCCCTTCCGGCTCGAAATCCTTAGCTGCCAGCCTTCTATACAGATCGGCCAATGCCACACCGGACCAAAACTGCTCTTCAAACTCATCAGTGATTTCAACTGCCCGGTTAAGTTCCTTGCGTTTGGAAAAAATAAACGTCCACGATGCCACCGATGCCGTCAACAGCAACAGCATGACAAACTGAACAACAAAACTCGCTTCTTTTATTAAGTGGAAAATAGATAAATCAGTATTCATTCTTTAACAGCTCTAGTAAATTCTCAGGGATTGCTTTAGGGCGCAGGGTTTGCGAGTCCAGACAGGCAATTCGAGTTACGCTCTTACATAAAACATCGTCACCTCGGGTAATCAGTTGCTCAAAAATAAGACTGGCTTTTTTAGCCAAGATCACTTCCGCGCTGGCCTGGAGCAGTTCATTGAACCGGGCGGGGCTCAAATAATCAATCTGCACAGAGCGCACGACAAAGATAACACCTTCCGTCGCAATCAGTTCATCCTGTTCAAAACCGACTGCCCGGAGCATTTCTGTTCTTGCCCGTTCGAAAAATTTGAGATAGTTTGCGTAAAACACCACGCCGCCCGCATCAGTGTCTTCGTAATAAACACGAATCGGCCAGATAAATTTTTTGATTTTCAACGTTATTAGGTTAATTCGTGTGCTACAAAATGTTGAGTTATACAACGTAAACCCAATCTACAGACTGATGCTATGCAAAAGGGTTATAGATCATCGCAAGGGTCATCTTTCTGACTATTACATAAGCTGAGTTAATCAAATAAATCCTCGGACGCACCCAATTGCCTGGGCGGCTGCAAGCCAAAATGCAGATAGGCATTCGGAGTAACAACACGGCCACGGGGAGTACGCATAATAAATCCCTGTTGCAACAAATACGGTTCAAGCACGTCTTCAATGGTGCCGCGTTCTTCACTGATCGCAGCAGCCAAGGTATCAAGCCCTACCGGCCCGCCGGCAAAATTTTCAATCATGGTCATAAGCAGCTTGCGATCCAGGGCGTCAAAACCGTTATTATCGACTCTCAACATGTCCAGAGCCTGAACGGATATAACTTCAGTCACTACGCCATCGCCTTTTACTTCGGCATAATCGCGCACTCTGCGCAGCAATCTATTGGCAATTCGGGGCGTGCCGCGAGACCTGCGGGCGATTTCATAGGCGCCCTGCTGTTCGATATCAATACCCAGTACTTTTGCTGAACGAATTACAATACTGGCCAGTTCATCGATAGTATAAAACTCCAATCGTTGAACAATGCCAAAACGGTCACGCAAAGGGGAAGTCAGCAATCCTGCGCGGGTAGTTGCGCCGACCAGGGTAAATGGCGGTAAATCCAGTTTGATGGAGCGGGCGGCGGGCCCTTCGCCGATCATAAGATCAAGCTGGTAATCTTCCATGGCCGGATACAGGATTTCTTCAACTTGCGGGCTCAAGCGATGAATTTCATCAATAAACAGCACATCGTGAGTCTCAAGATTGGTCAGCAACGCAGCAAGATCGCCGGCTTTTTCAAGTACTGGCCCTGAAGTCTGGCGAATATTAACACACATTTCCGCCGCTATGATATTGGCCAGCGTCGTTTTACCCAAACCCGGAGGACCAAAAATCAGGATATGATCCAAGGCTTCACGGCGTGCGGTGGCCGCCTGGATAAAAATTTCCATTTGCGTGCGCAATTCTTTTTGCCCGATATACTCCGCCAGGCGCTTCGGCCGAATAGCCCGATTCTGGCGTTCGTCATCCAAATGGCTGTGGGCGGATATCATGCGATCACCTTCAATCATTTTCCGGCACCCTGCAATGCCAGCCTGATAATGTCTTCACAGCTTTTCTCCCCAAGGCTTATGTTTTGCACCATTCTGCCGGCATCAAGCGGCTTATAACCCAATGAACACAATGCACTAATAGCTTCCTGTTTTGGATTATTGACCAGGGCAACCGGACTACTTGTATTGCCGGGGCTCATTATTGCTGAACCTTCCAGATCCGGCAACCGGTCGCGCATTTCAATAATCAGGCGTTCAGCCGTTTTTTTACCTACTCCCGGCAGGCGCACCAAGGCCTGCGTATCATTATCATAAATACAGCGATAAAATTCTTCCGCGCTTTGTCCTGATAAAATAGTTAACGCCAGTTTTGGCCCCACCCCATTGACTTTAATCAGCGACCTGAACATCGAACGGTCTGATTCGGCGGAAAACCCGAATAAAATATGCGCATCTTCGCGTACAACCAGGTGAGTATGCAATGTTATCTCTGTTCCTATGGCGGGCAGATTATAAAAAGTAGTCATCGGCGCTTCGACTTCATAGCCGACACCTTGCACATCGAGCAATAATAACGGCGGCGCTTTATGCACCAGTCTGCCGCGTAAAAAACCTATCACCTGAATACTCCCTGCTGCAAGCGCAGTGCGGTTTGCTGGTAATGCGCATGACAAACGCACAGTCCCAAGGCATCGCTGGCATCGATCTGTAACTCGCCTTGTATGCTTAACAGAATTTTCACCATGTGTTGAACCTGGAGTTTATCAGCGCCGCCCTTGCCTACCACCGCCTGCTTGACCTGCCGGGCCGCGTATTCAAATACCGGCAACCCGGCTGTCTGAACCGCGCAAATGGCCGCGCCTCGCGCCTGTCCGAGTTTAAGCGCCGAATCTGCATTTTTATGCATAAAGACTTGTTCTATAGCCATTTGTTCAGGCTGATATAACTCAACCACTTCCACTAAACTATCAAATATCTGCTTGAGCCGATCAGGAAAATAATCGGCTTTAACCTGAATACTGCCGCTGGCTACGTATTTATAACCTCGCGGCGATTCTTCTATAATTCCGTAGCCGGTCAATCTTGAACCGGGGTCTATGCCTAAAATTCGCATCAGGTATTCATAAATGGTAGGGCTCTGTTACGCGTTGAACGAATTAAATAGCAAGTAGCCTCGATGGAGTAAAACGGAATCGAGGAACTGGCGACTCCGCTTATCTTCGATTTCACTTTGTTACATCGAGGCCACTTGCTTTTCATCAAGTAGCCTTACCGATTGCAAGCGTGTAAATTTTTTATCGAAGGTAAATAACTCATGATTATTTTCCAGACAACCTGACAAAATAAGATAATCAGAAAAATCCGCGGTATAATTTTCAAAAGTCGCCAGTGCATTATCAAACTGAGTTTCATCTTGCAATGCAAAAAGCGAAGTTTGTTGAAGATGTTTTAGTACGGTTATGACGGCTGGCTTATCAAAACCATAAGCTGTTTCCAATACCCAAACCATTTCAATTTGTACAATTTGCGGCACTTAAACCTGTTTAGCATGTTTTAACAGAGCCTTAGCTAAATTGACCTGCGTCTGTGAGTCTGGATCATTGATTAACAAACGCGCCAACACATTGGTATCAACCGCAATCACAAACTCCCGCCACGTTTTTTGATTGCCTCATCCATTTGTTCCAAAGTGACACCGTGTGGCGCCTGTAAAATACCGCACGCCTGTTCGATCTCTTCGTCAGTTAACTCATGGTTACGCTGCATTATGGATTTGGCTGAATAGCGATCTTCGAGGAAATAAATAAAATCCAATACCTCTTTTTGTAAGTTTTTCGGCAGCCCTTGGCTATGTGTCGTTATTTCATTAAGATGATTCATGATAATTCTCTCTCACTGAATGCGTGTTGGGGTTCGTGCCTCACCCTCAACCTACGAGTTAATTCGTAACACAGTTGCTCTTCCGTCATACCGGCAGGGAGTGCCGGAATCCAGAAGCCAGGGATGGCGTGCTTACATCCATGTAGCCTAAATACCGGCACTCCCTGCCGGTATGACGTTGTCTTTGTTTGGCTGGCAATTCTTGCTATTCCAGAGCCAAAATCAATCCCAAGATAACCGTGGTAAGATGAAATAATATTTATTGAATACAGACCGGCTTTATTTACAGTCGAAAATTTTCCGGCCACAGAAAGTAGGGGCCAAACTTTGAACTCATACGAAACTCGCCGCCCACTTCTTTACCTTTAGGTGTTAAATAATTCTTGCCGTCCTTTACTTCGAGCAAACCGGAGGTAACGAGTTTCTCTGTGAACTCATTAGTCTTTATTCCAAGTTTCTGAGCAAGCTTTGAAGAAGTCAGTTTGTCCGATTTCTCATCCGTTTCAGATTTATCTTCAGGTTCGATTACGACGCGTTCCAGGGAGATGCGGACTTCATCACTAATACGAATAATGCGTTGTGCTTCTTCGTATGCTTCTTTGTAAAGGTCTGTGTCATCTGTGCGACGAATAAGGACGCCCATTTCGTTGTTGTTAATTTGGCTGAACTCATAAAGGTTAAGGCTTGTAATGATACAAAGCTCTTCATTCAAATAGCATTTTGCGTGTAAATTTTTGCAAAAGCTGGTTCGAATATAAGTAAGTTCTTTTAACCAGTTAATTTCTTCGGGTTGAAGCTCGCTTTTACCATAAACTATTCGCACATCAATCTTCAGCCGGTTTTCATCAGCTAACAGCTCTCATCCGGTCATTTAGCTTCAAGAATGGGCTTATGAGAATAAGCCTGTCTTTGGCACCTTTAATTAGCTCTTCGAGAAAATAATTAGTCGCACTGGTATTAAGAAACTTTGCCATATTGAACTATTTGATTGAATATTAAAAATATTTGGATATTAAATTACTTTATTCCAATCTGTAAAATCAATCCAACCCCTCCATAATCTCGTCACTAATATCCGCATTGGAATAAACAGCCTGCACATCATCCAGATCTTCCAGGCGGTCTATCAAGCGCATCATCTTGTCTGCGCCTTCCGCATCCAGTTCGGTCATGGTGGCCGCCTGCATCGTCACTTCGGCATTATCGGGTTCAAAGCCTGCTGCAATCAGGGCCTCTTTTACGGCTAAATAATTTTCCGGTGTAGTCATGACGTCAACAGAGCCGTCATCATTGCTGATGATATCCTCTGCGCCGGCTTCCAGTGCGGCTTCCATGAGAGCATCCTCATCAACGGACGGGGCATAGCTGAGCATGCCAATCTTGCTGAATAGATAGGCAACCGACCCATCAGTACCCAGGTTACCGCCGGCCTTGGTGAAGGCATGGCGTACTTCACCGACGGTGCGGTTGCGATTATCGGTTAAACAATCCACGATCACCGCCGTTCCGCCAGGACCATAGCCTTCATAGCGGATATTTTCATAATGAACGCCTTCCAGCGCGCCGGAAGCTTTTTTGATGGCGTTATCAATGGTGTCGCGACGCATATTGGCGCCTAATGCTTTATCAATGGCGGTGCGTAAAGCCGGGTTACGGGCCGCGTCCGATCCGCCGGTTTTTACTGCGACAGTAATTTCGCGCAACATTTTAGTAAATATTTTGCCGCGCTTGGCATCCTGCCCGGCCTTGCGATGTTTGATATTAGCCCATTTACTGTGTCCAGCCATTTTTTCTCTCTAGGAACAATTAAAATTTGCAAATTTTAACATTCTGACCCGCGCAATTCGACCAACCTTATAAAATATAGGCCAGAACTGAAACTAATGAGGATTCAGACGTATAAAAATCGGCCAGCTCACGAACAACCCGCCTATCGGCAACGCCTCCAAAACCAATTACACAGGCTCCGGCTTGCCCCGCTTCCATATCCGTCTTGCCATCGCCTATCATAACCAGGGAATCTTGGGATTTAATCAGCCGCCTGCAAATCTCGGCTTTTCCTCCTGTCCTGGCCAAGGGTGAACTTTGCTCATAATTTTGATAACTGCCATCTTCATTGAAATAAATAGCGACGGCATGAACATGACTTTCCGGCAATCCTAAATACTTTGCCAGAGGCAGGATAGCCTGAAAGAGGCCGCCGCTAATGATATGCACCTCTTTATTTCGTGCGGCCAATACGGTAAATACGTCTTTGGCCCCTTCCACTATCTCTTCAATGTACAAGCTGGCCAGCCAGTTAATACTGTTAATATCGGGCCTGATCAACGCTAAGCGCTGTTCATAGACGGCTTCCAGCGGAATCAGCCCGTTCATGGCCGCATCTGTCAGCCGGGACATTTCCTCGCCCATGCCGACGCGTCTTGCGAGTTCGTCTATGCCCTCTATTTTGCTTAAAGTACTGTCGCAATCAAAACAGATAACATCAAAACTCATAGATTAATCTGAGTAGCCTTATAGACGGCAGGTATATTGCATAAATGCAGCAATAAAGACTCGGTCAGAGGTTCGGAAACGCTGATAACCGCCATTGCCTGCTGCTGAGAATCCGCCACGCTCACCTGCATCCTGGAAATATTGATATTCGCATTACCCAGCACGGCGCTGATTGCCGATATTACGCCCGGTTTATCATCATGCCGGGTCACTAATAAAGTGCCTTCGGGCACGACTTCAATATCAAACTGGTCGATAGAGACCAGGCGAGGATGGCAACCGCCCAACAAGGTGCCATCCAGGGTAATTGCGTGATCTGCGCAATGGCCGGTAACCCTGATTAATGACAGATAATCCTGCGTTTCTTCGGTCTTTGTCTCAATCAGCGAAATTCCCTGGCGTTTGGCAATATTTTCTGCATTAACGCGGTTTACTGGCGTGGAAAATTGGCCGCTTAAAACGCCTATCAGCGCAGCAACTGAAATCGGCCGCGCTTCAACTTCCGCAGCCCTGCCGAATAGCGCAACTTCTATTTTTTCCAGCGGTTTTGTTGCCAAACCAACCAGCACCTTGCCAAGGATAGAGGACAGGTTCATGAACTCATGCGATTTCTTTAATTCTTCGGCAGACAGCCGGGGCAGGTTCAACGCGTTAACGGCTTCGCCGGTCTTAAGGAAAGTGACGGCCTGCCGCGCGATTTCCACACTGACCGCCACTTGCGCTTCACTTGTGGAGGCACCCAAATGCGGCGTAAATACGATATTATCCAGCTCCAGCAAAGGCGAATTGGCGGGCGGCTCATTTTCATAAACATCCAGGGCCGCGCCGGCGCAGCGCCCGTTCTTTAAGGCGTCATACAAGGCCGCTTCATTAATCAATCCGCCTCTGGCGCAGTTGATTATCATGGCTTCTTTTTTCATCATGGCGAACTGGGTAACGCCGATAACATTGCGGGTTTTCTCAATCAAAGGGCAATGCAGGGTAAGATAATCCGCTCGAGTCACCAAGGCATCCAGACTCACCGACTCAACGCCCAGATCTTCAAATATTTCCGGCGCGACAAACGGATCATACGCAATCACTTGCATTTTCAAGCCCAAACCGCGCTGTGAAACGATCCGCCCAATAGTCCCAAAACCGAGTATGGCCAGTGTCTTGTGTGCAACTTCAGAACCCATGAGCTTGGAGCGCTCCCATTTACCGGCGCGAACAGAACGATCAGCCTTAGGCAAATGGCGGCTGAGCGACATCATATGAGCGATGGCCAATTCAGCCGTTGTCGTCGCATTCGCATCGGGCGTATTCATGACAATAATGCCCAGTTCGGTTGCTACGGGTATATCCACATTATCAACTCCGATTCCGGCGCGGCCGATCAGCTTTAAACGTTTGGCCGCCTGTAAAACGTTGGCGGTAACCTGGGTGTCGCTGCGAATCAATAAGGCATCATAATCGCCGATAATATTACAGAGTCCCTCCTCATTAAGTCCTGTCTCGATATGTATTTGAATACCGGCCTGCTCGTTTAAATAATTGATGCCGGCTTCTGCTAGTTTGTCGGAAATAAGAATTTTTTTCATGAGTATAAGGGCTGAATAGCTATGGGCTAAAAAGCCTATAGCTTAACAGCTTTGCTATAATCCCGGTATTATCAATATGACGGGAAGCTCTAAAAATAAGTTACGCTCATGCGTCGACAAGGGTCTCCTGAGCATAGACGAAGGGCTCAGGAGACCGTTGTCGACGCACTGTATTATTAAAGGTTACCTGATATTAATGTTATTCTGGAACGCTCTTTTACTTATAGTGCC
Organism: Methylobacter sp.; assembly: GCA_028716975.1. Classification (GTDB taxonomy): domain Bacteria; phylum Pseudomonadota; class Gammaproteobacteria; order Methylococcales; family Methylomonadaceae; genus Methylobacter_B. The sequence goes on from JAQUOU010000016.1 coordinate 72,579, forward strand.
CTATGTGGATTTTAATATGCTGACTTCAAGAAGCTGTAAAACCAAATTAAACCAATGACAATCAGAAACCGGCTAGTGGGTTTATTATTTCTGTCGCTGATTTTTACTGCACTCTGGATAGGCTTCAGCAAAACGTTGACCTCAGCGCCGCAAGTTACGTTTACCACAATCACGGGGAAAAAAATCGGCTTAAATAATTTACGCGGCCAACCGGTTATAGTCACCTTCTGGGCAACTGACTGCCCCGGCTGCATCAAGGAAATACCTCACTTGATCGATCTTTATACCCGATACCACGCACTAGGACTTGAGATGATAGCTGTTGCCATGTACTACGATCCGCCGAGTCATGTCGTAGCAATGACCAGAAACAGGCAACTGCCTTATGATGTTGCTCTGGACTTAAAAGCCGAACATGCCCAGGCTTTTGGCGATGTCCTATTTACGCCCACTACCTTTTTAATTACCCCCGATGGTTCGATTACCCTGCACAAGACCGGCGCTTTTGACCCTGTAGAAATGAAAACCCTTATTGAAAAACTCTTAAAAGGATAGCCCATGCTCTGGTTGAAAGCTTTTCACTTAATATTTATGGTAACCTGGTTTGCCGGTCTGTTTTATTTGCCGCGGCTGTATGTTTATCATGCACAAAGTACCGATGAAATCAGCAATGAACGCTTTAAAATAATGGAGCGCAAACTGTTTTTCGGCATTATGACGCCCGGCATGGTACTTACCTTTGTATTCGGCATCGGGATGCTGGCTGATTATGCCTGGAACCTTTATTCAGCCAGCGGCTGGCTGCATGCAAAGCTGACTTTGCTGGCCTTGCTGCTGGTCTATCACTATTACTGCGGCCTGTGGCTTTTTGATTTTAAACACGACCGCAATCAGCATACTCATGTTTTTTACCGCTGGATGAATGAAGTGCCGGTTTTATTTTTGGTCGGCATTGTCATTCTGGCGGTGATTAAACCTTTTTAAGAAAAAAGATCACCGACTTTTGTGAAAAAGTTCTTCATCGCCGTTGCCTTATCATCCGGCGGGTAATTTGAGACTGCTTTCAAGACAGATGCTTAGTAAATCAGTAACACTGCCTTTCCCTGTTTTACATGTTTTCAATATACATTTATGGTAATTTGACCCGAATTGACGGATACGGTTGAAAAAAACCGCATTAAAAAGGTTTTTTTCAACCTTTAGACTTTTTACCCTGCTTTCTGCCCGTTCTTATTCGGCATTGAGGCCTGATTTTACTTAGGTTATTCACACTAGCAATTTGTGGCATAAAAATAGCTTAATAATCTGTAAGTGTTTCTAAAAGAAACCACATATTCAATAGTTAGCATGTTATAAATCAAGCTATTGAATACATATTTAACTTACACTGACAGGCATTGAATTACTATGATAATTGATATTGTTTTAGCAAGCGTTTTTTGTATAGCGGTTTTTTATGCTCATATTTTTATAAAAAAACTAATGACAAACGAATTAAGCTCCGATGTTGCGGGGCAAGAGTCCAGTAGTAACCGGAAGCGATAGATACCCTGCTCAAGGTCAAGTGCCGCATTGATTGGTTACTATGCAGAAGCTGAATAGGATTCGGTCCAAGCGCATGCCTCTTAGTTTTCTGCCCTTTCTCCACACAAAATCGGGGTGGTTATGAAAGGTCATGCTGTTTGGCTTTCAAGGCGCATATAGAAAGCGTTAAAGGCTGATTATCACGTTTTAATGACTGTGTCTTTTCAAGAATATTTTTCGGAAGCCCCCAAACCTTAAAATCAAGACCGGCAAATTTTAACTCGTCCATACAATTTCGTATGTACGGGGTACAGAGATAACTCAGGTTGAAGTAGAGGGTTTTTGAACAAAAATCTTCCTGATTACGTAGGATTTTCAGCCAAGCTGGCGGTGCTTCAAGTAGCCTTCATACCGGCATACGCTATGGATATTCAATATACAAAATGTGCCCAATTTCTGAAGTAATAGTTGGGCTCGCATCCCTGACTTCTCTATACCGCCAGTCCCTGCCGGTATGACAAAACGTTTAGAATGTTAATGTTCACCCGCATTTGTATTTTGGCTGACGCTTAAAATATGTAATCAGAAAAACCTTTGAGTAAATAAGACACGACAATTGGTATAGAAAATAATACCTCAGGCTATCCATGAACAATATAAACCGGTTGTTTAGGGCGGGGTAATAAGGTCTTATCTCAATTGATAAGACTGTAAGTTAAAATATAACCGTCATTTTTTGAATTAATGCTCCGGGTTGAGGTTGTATAGTTGAATTTATATTTTTAATTGCAGACCTGCTTTATACTGAACTGCATTATCGATCGACAGCAATTCATATTAATGGCCATGTCCAACCCTGCATCGTTACCCAACGATGAATCCTCTCCGCATATCGAAAAGCTGCTGGAAGCGGCCAACTCTGCCTCGCAAACCGTGGCGGCTCTACATATCGCATTTATGGCGTTCGCGGCGTATCTCGGGGTCATCGTCTGGGGCACTACACACGAAGACCTGTTGCGCATCAGCCCGGTCAAACTGCCGATCCTGGATGTGGAACTGCCGCTTACAGCTTTTTACAGTTTCGTGCCGTGGATGGTCGTGCTGCTGCATTTCAACCTGCTCATGCAACTGGAATTGCTCTCCTGCAAACTCTGGAACCTGGATCGCGACCTGCCTATCACTTCCGCCGGGCAACAGGTGCGCGACCGCTTGTTCATTTTCCCCTTCACACACCTCATCGTAGGACGTTCCAATGTCTGGCTGATCCGCTGGCTGCTGGCATTGATCGTGGGCATTACAGTCATCGCCTTACCTTTGTTCATGTTGCTGGCTGCGCAAATCCGCTTTCTGCCGTTTCACGACGAAGCCATCACCTGGTCGCAGCGCCTCGCGGTCTGGACTGATGCAGCCATGCTGCTTGCTCTATGGCCGTTGATCGCCTCACCCCAGGACAGGGCGCGGGAATGGTGGAAAAATGCCAGTTATCGCCTGCTCGGTTATTGGCCTGCCTGGCTTCGGTATTTTGCCGCCATCGGTTGGAACCGGTTAACCCGGTCAATTCAGCGTCGCTGGCGGAACCTGCCCCGGCATGAAAGCGTCCCTCAGTCCCTGCTGGAAAGCGGCACTGAACCCAAAGGCATGATTGTCTTATTGACCTCCGTGCCGTTGGTTGTTCTGCTCAGCATTATCTCCGTGATACCGGGCAGCATTACGGTACAAACTTATTATTTTCCGATAGACAAGCATGAAAAGTCTCCTCGTTACTTCGAAGATTGGTTAATCCGGCATGTGCCCGAGGCATGGCTGAGCGTTGCCGCCCATCAATATGACGTCGTTTCCTGCACGTCTCTGGCACTGGCTGAAAAATCCGAAGCCTCTATTCTCCAGGTAATGCTTGGCCCTTGCGCTTGGTTTAATTTGGGCTTTTTTCCACGCAACCTCAACCTTAGAGAAGCTCGGTTAGTGCCCAAAGAGGTGCCTTTATCGCTACTGACCCGGGCAATAGACCCGAATAAATCAGTGCGGGATGCCGCCTTCAAGGAATTTGACGGTCTCAATCTACAGAATCGCGATCTGCGCTTTGCCAATTTATTCGGGGCCGTGTTACCAAAAGCTGATCTTCGGCACGTCCAGTTGCAAGGCGCGATTCTGCTAAAAGCGAAACTCCAAGGCGTGGCCGGTTGGGACAAAACTCAACTGCAAGGCGCAATCCTGGGCGGAACGCAACTACAAAGCGCGGTACTGATCGAGGCAGATCTGCAGGGCGCTGATTTGCGCGGGGCTGATTTGCAGGGGGCGGACCTGAGCTGGGCGAAACTGCAGAGCGCCGATCTACGCGGGGCTAATTTGCAGGGGACTGACCTGCAGGAAGCGAAACTGCAAGGTGCAAACTTACGCGGGGCGAAACTGCTGGGTGCGCTCCTGCGCGAGGCGAATTTGCAAGGCGCCGACCTAGTCTATGCGAAACTGCAGGGCGCCGATTTGGCATTGGCGGATCTGCAGGGTGCACAACTGCGTGAAACGAAGCTCCAGGGAAGCGACTGGTCGCAAGCCAATCTCAACGGCATTTTTATTGTCGACAGTTCGATAGCGGATTGGGACGAGCGCCAACAGCGCAAGCTGGAAACAACCCTAAAACTACTGCTGGACGATGAAAAATTCAGCGCATTTCAGTCACGTATGAAACTCGCCGGCACCGGATTGCCCACAGGCAAAGTGACCAGTCAAGCGGGCTGCTACAGCGATAATCCCGCCTTGCTGGAATGCGAATACGCCCATCCGGCGCAACTGGATGCTTATCGTACTAACGTGTTAACCCCGAAGCTGATTGACCTGGCTTGTTCTGATGCGGCAATTGCCGCCGGCATAGCAAGGCGCGGCTCCGATAAATCCACCTATAGTGACCCTGATTTTGGCTTGGCGGCCGCCTTGCTCAAAGCCCTGGATGCGCCAAAATCCTGCGCTGGCCTAGCTGCATTGCCGGAACAAACACGACAAAAACTAGGGAAGACAGCAGAACAGCAAAAAAGCTATGCCATGCCAAATGACACGCAGTAATTGCGCTAAACAGCCTCGATAATTCGCCGAACCAGATAAAAAGTATTAGCCTGGAGTGGATAATTAGTTTTGTTTCTAACGTAAGTTAAATAAGGGAGCCTCTAAAAATGCACTTTGACAAGCTTCCTTCGACAGGCTCAGTACGAAGGGTAGTTTATTAAAATCAGTGACTTATCTGCTCGTGCTGAGCCCCATTCGACAGGACTCTCCTGAGCGTAGTCGAAGGGCTCATGACAGGCTTCGGTAAACTCAGGAGAGCGGTATCGAAGCATGAACGGATAAATTTTAGAGCTTCCCATAAGGCAGCTATTGAGAGATTTTATACTTATCCACCAAACGGTAAAGGCTTACGCGGGAAATGCCGAGTGATGCCGCAGCGCGGCTCATATTATGGTTGGTATGACGCAGGCTGACGATGATCGAATCGCGGTCGGCAAGGGCGCGGGCCTCCTCAAGGGTTTTTAGCATACGATCTTTATAGCGCCGATCCACATCGAGGTCGTTAGGGCTAAGCAGGCGGTTTTCCGAAATGACGAGAGCCTGACGAATACAGTTTATTAATTCCCTAACATTACCGGGCCAATCATGATTCTTTAATAAATATAGAGAATCCGAATGAAATCCTTTCGCCTTATAGGCCCGATTTGCTGAAAACTTGTTGAAAAAATAGCAGGCGAGCAGTTCTATGTCATTTTCCCTTACCCGTAACGGCGGCGTTTTTATTTGCAACACCCGGAGACGGTAATAAAGATCCTCCCTGAAATCACCTTTTCGTACGGCTTCTTTTAAATCTACATGGGTGGCGGTAATTATGCGCACATTAACAGGGATTTGTTCTGAACCCAATACGCACAATTGTCCTGTCTTCAAGAAAACGTAAGAAATTAACTTGCTGTTCAAACGGTAAATCGCCTATTTCATCCAAAAATAAGGTTCCGCCCTGCGCCGATTTAATGCAGCCAATTTTACGTTGCTGGGCTCCGGTAAATGCGCCTTTTTCATAACCGAACAATTCCGCCTGGATTAAATGTTTTGGAAATGCGCCACAGTTTATTGCGACTATCGGATTTCTCGAGCGGTTCGAATGGTTATGAATGGCGTTTGCAACCAATTCCTTGCCTGTTCCGGTCTCTCCCTCGATTAGAACCGAGCAGTCCTCATTGGAAATTTTTTGAATCAGTTTAACTAAATCGACTATAGGTGGACTATTCCCAATAATTCCCAAATTGGATGCATAATCATTAATCTGATCCTGGAAAGGCAGAGAGAGTTCATTCATGCCATAAGCATGCCCTAAAGCCGTTAACATGCGGACGGTATCAACTGGAAAAGTTATATAGTTGTAACAATAATCGGCTATTAGCTTGCTTTCAGTGGAGTAGGGGTTTACGTTTGGGGTGCATTCTTTAGGCAGGCCCATTATCCAGTTGATGCGCATGGATGAATTAAATAGTCGATTTAGTTGAGTCAGTTGTTTCGCATCTCCGCACTGGCCAATCATGCACAGCTTACCGATTAAACACTGGGGATGGCTGCACTTCTTATCAATTAAACATAACCCAACCTTGAAGTTATGCTTGTCCAATAACGCAGACGCCTGTTGAAAGTCGTTGGCGACATATACATTCCAATCGTTCCGCAATAATTCTTTATGAATTTCATCGCCAAATTTCGGCGGTTGAAAAAGAATCAGATTGCGTTTTAAAGGAAAGTTATTATTTATTAAAGTCACGCGATGCTCAACTTTCTAAATAAAGGAAGTTGGCATGACAACCTCTTCTGTCGTAAAGTTAAATTGCCATAAAACATACGATAGCGGGAGGTGTGTCATGCCCCTAGAAGACTTTATCATTTATGTTTATTGCTGTGTAGCGGATATTTATCCTCAAGTGCTCGATGGTCGGCTCCGGCACCGAGGCTTTAAACCTAAGCTGACGGATAGCGAGGTGATTGCCATGGAAATAGTCGGCGAGTTTCTGGGACAAGATAAAGACCAGGGAATTCGGGCGTATTTCAGAGACCATTGGCATCGGTGGTTTCCCCATTTAGGATCGCGGTCTAACTTTGCCAAGCACTGCGCTAACCTGTGGGCGACGAAGCAGTGTCTATTAGATGGTTTAACAATAAAATTAAACGGTTACAGTGAC
>JAQUOU010000017.1 GCA_028716975.1 Methylobacter sp.
CTGTAATCAGGATAACCCGACAAGGACCATGAAAAAGATATTATTCGTCACCCCCGAAGCCCACCCCCTCATTAAAACCGGCGGCCTCGGCGATGTCTCCGGCAGCCTCCCCAAGGCGCTGGCTGAATTATCACAAGATATAAGACTGCTTATTCCTAACTATCAGTCTTTAAAAACCGGTGGCGATGTCCGTTTTCTTTGCTCCCTGCGTGTTGATAACCGGAATATTACTATTCTTGAAACCCGCATACCGGAAAGCCGGGTTATCGTCTGGCTGGTTGATTATCCAGCCTATTTTAATTATCCGGGCAATCCCTATGTGAACGAACTGGGCGACGCCTGGCCTAACAATGCTGAGCGGTTTGCATTATTTTGCCGTATTGCTGTTGAAGTTGCGATGGATAGAGTTTTCCAGGACTGGAAACCGGATATTGTCCATTGTAACGACTGGCAGACCGGTCTCGTACCGGCGTTATTATCGCTGGAGCAAAACCGGCCCGCCACACTGTTCACCATACATAATATGGCTTATCAGGGCCTATTTCCCAGCAGTACGGCTTTCTCATTAAACTTGCCCGGCCAGTTATTAAATCCGGATGGGCTGGAATTTCACAGCATGTTATCCTTCATTAAGGGCGGTCTGGTTTATGCTGATCATATTACTACCGTCAGCCCCACCTACGCATTGGAAATTCAAACCGCTGAATTCGGTTATGGGCTTGAAGGACTGTTAAACCACCGGAAAGATAGCTTAACCGGCATCATTAATGGCATTGATCCTGAGCAATGGAATCCTGAAACTGATTTATTTATCGCCCAGCAATTTAATGCCGCATTGTTAAATAAAAAGCAGATCAACAAGTCCGCTTTGCAAACAAAATTCTCTCTTCCGGTTAGCGATCATATTCCCCTCTTTGGAATGATCAGCCGTCTGGTGGAACAAAAAGGCATAGATATGCTCATCAAGTGCCTTCCTGAGATAATTGACATTCCGATACAATTAGTATTAGTGGGAAGCGGTAATAAAGGATTTGAAAAAAAATTACAGAATCTGGCCGCGTTATACCCCGAAAATATAGCGATTACCATCGGCTACGATGAAGCCCTGGCGCATGTGATTGAAGCGGGCGCCGATCTGTTCTTGATGCCGTCAAAATTTGAACCGTGCGGTTTAAACCAAATGTACAGCCAGCTGTACGGCACCATTCCCGTAGTCAGGAAAACCGGAGGGTTGGCGGATACAGTCATTGACGCCCTGCCCGAAACCATAGCCAATAACACGGCTACCGGCATAGTATTTAACGAAGCAACAGCCGGGGCTTTGCTGGAAGCCGTTAAACGGGCAGCCATTTTATACAATTCCCCGGCTATCTGGAAAAAGCTGCAAACGAATGCCATGAAAAAAGATTTCTCCTGGAAACGGAGTGCCGAGCAATATCTGGCCTTATACCAAAGCATTTTATAAGAATTACTAATGTCTCTTCATACAAGGGCTTTAGCCGCAATTGCAGCGGCTAAAGCTTTTAGCACAGTTAAACCTAAAAAAATCAGTTAAGTCTTCCGAAATCCCGTTCGCCCTGAGCCCTTCGGCTATGCTCAGGAGAGCCTAGTCGAAGGGCTCAGCACGAACGGCCTTTGGAGCCCATCAACTGAGTTTTTTAGGATAAAACAAATACATTAAACAGGGCTAAGCAATGGACTAAACTATACTTGCATCAGGAGGTTCACATTGAAACACATGCTTTTATCAATACTCTTCGTCGTAATGTTCAGCACTATTTTGTTTGCAGCCGAAACGACAATTGAAGTTATTCCCCTGCACAACCGGCCGGCATCGGAAATACAACCGTTACTGGCTCCCCTGCTTGAAAATACAGACCGGGTTATTGCCGATGGTTCCAATTTAGTAGTCAAGACTACGCCTGAACGGTTAGCTGAAATTAAATCGCTGATCAATAACCTCGATACCAGCCTGAATAATTTTATAATCACCGTCATGCAAAGCAGGCACACCACAGCCTACGAGCTCAATGCAGCTGCCGGAGTTCAACTTAATATTCCCATTGATGACCCATCGAAGTCCGGCGGAAAAATAACCAGCCGTTTTTATCGAACCCAAGACCGGAATGCTAATGAAAGTGTTCAAACGATAAGAACATCAGAAGGAAGCCCCGCTTACATAAAAGCCGGCAGCACTTATCCCATCACCACGACACAGACGTATGGTTCCGGTTATGGCTACCCCAGTGTTGCCACTAACACGGAATTTATTGACGCGACTACCGGCTTTGCAGTCACCCCCAGGCTGGCGGGAGAACAAGCCATCCTAGATATATCGCCCTGGTCAGACACTGTTAATGCGCGTAACCAGATACAAACCCAAAACGCGCAATCAACATTGAGAGTTAAGCTTGGCGAATGGATAGAATTGGGTGGAATCGATGAAAACAACCAAAGCAGCGGTAACAGAAATCTTTCACGAATGCGGCAAACGGGCGAAAACAAACTGCATATCTTGATAAAAGTGGATAAAGCAGACTAAATCTAAAAACCTGATCCTGGGCACTGAATATTGGATAAGGGTAAGATTAACCTGCTTTTTCTGCAATAAATATCACCGATGCAGGTTGCCGGGTCAGGGGATAAACCGGCTCGCGCATATCCAGCAGTCGAAATCCATTATTGAGGAATAGCTTGACCCAGCTTTCAAGTGTCCTGAAATACCACGGCGCCGGATCCGTGAAATCGGCGCTGAATCCTGCCCACGAACCTGTCCGCCAACCGTCAAGATAAGGAAAATTGCCGCATGCCATTAACGGGTGCAGGGTCTGGATAATTAGCGAGCCTTGCGCGTTCAATAACGAAGGCATCACTTTAAACAAGCCATCGACTGATTGCTTGCCGAATAAGGCGAAATTACAAACGATCAGGTCAACACGGACTTTAAGTTTGCCGTCGGCAAGCTCTTCGTGGGATAGGACTTGAAAATCGCCGCCTCCGCCCATCCGCGCCTGCTCGATTAAATCAGGAACCACATCAATTCCGGCTACCTTAATTTCCCTCGCAGCCAGCTCTCTGGCCAGCCAGCCTTCGCCGCAACCCATATCCAGAACCGAATGCGGAGAACGGCTCAAAACTGCATTAACTATGGCCTGATCGGTAATCAGCTTACGGCTTTCGATCTGCCCCTCGCGTACCGTGACTGTCCAAGGTATGGCGTTCTTACGCCAGGAACTGATTATTTTCGCATCTATGCGTTGATCATTATTCATTTAAGACCTTCAGCCTGTTATTTACCGGCCTCTTTTCGCATGAGTCCGTTTGCTGTTAGCCGGCTTAGTTCCGCGACTAATTGCTTTTTTAGGATGCCGATAATCTTTTTTACCGGTATTTTTATCCGGCGCATTCTTTTTAGGAGCGTCAAATACTTTTAAAGAAACCGGCTCATAGCCCGTATCGGCAATACGTGGAATTGCCCGTTTCAGTAATTTTTCAATGGCGGCCAGCAAATACGCTTCTTCCGGGCAAACCAAGGATAAAGCTTCGCCATTTAGCCCGGCGCGGCCGGTACGCCCGATTCGGTGGATATAATCTTCTGCTACATGAGGCAAATCAAAATTGACCACATGCGGCAAATCATCAATATCCAGTCCGCGCGCAGCAATATCGGTAGCGACCAGCACGGCTATCTTGCCGGTTTTAAAATATTCCAGCGCCTTATTCCGTGCACCCTGGGTTTTATCGCCATGCAACACGCCGGTACGAATACCATCCTCAACCAATTGCGCGCCCAACCGGTCAGCGCCGTGTTTAGTTCTTACAAAAACCAATACCTGCCGCCAATTGCCGTTGCCGATCAGGTAAGACAGCAATTCGCGCTTATATTCACGGCTAATGCCGTAAACTCTTTCAGCTACATTATCAGCCGTAGCATTTTGTTTTGCGGCCTCAACCTCGACGGGATTATGCAATAATTGCTTTGCCAGAGTTTTTATTTCATTGGAAAAAGTAGCGGAAAATAACAGGCTCTGCCTCTTTTTGGGTATAAGCGTAATAATCTTTTGGATATCGGGCATAAAGCCCATATCAAGCATGCGATCCGCCTCATCCAGCACCAGTATCTCTACTTTCGACAAATCTATATTTTTTTGCAATACATGATCGATTAACCTGCCGGGGGTTGCCACGACAATATCACAGCCTTTTCGTAAACCGCGTATCTGGACGTTGATACTCGCGCCGCCAACAATCGCTTCCGCAACCAAAGGCAGATGTTTACCGTAAGTTTTTACACTTTCATGCACTTGGGCAGCCAGTTCCCGCGTTGGCGCCAATATAAGCGCCCGAACCTTGCGCGGCTTTTGATGCAGATCAATATTTGCCGCCAAACGTTGCAGTAACGGCAGGGTAAAACCGGCTGTTTTCCCGGTACCGGTTTGAGCGCCGGCAAGAACATCCCGTCCTTCAAGGATAAGCGGAATGGCTTTTTGCTGGACCGGCGTAGGGGTAATATATCCCTGCTCTGCTACTGCTTTAAGGAGTTCCCCGGTTAAACCGAGCTGGTCAAAAGACATTAAAAACCTCTGGTAAAATAAATGTGTTCGTCATGGAAAGATTAAAGGGATTGAAGTCGATTTTGAAGGCTTGTATGGAAGTGCTTCTAAAAACAATCATGTAAAAAGCTAGAAGCCGCATCCTGATCATCAACTGCCTCCTCTTTGATAACAATGATAACACTATGATTCAGAGAGTATTTAATATTGTCATCGTGGCCGCTGTTGCCACAAAAAAAGTTGATAGGGCTTGTCTTTGGGATGGAAGGTTTCAACATCAAGTTTTACCAATGACGCTGGGGTTTGGCTAGTGTTAAAGCGTGGTTTTTAAACTTTTGCGATGCTACGAAGCTATTAGGATATATAGAAACAGGGGGTTCATACAGATTACCCTTGGCTGATTATCTCGTTTCGCCTTTGGCGATATCAAATCCGGTCAGCCTTATAACCTTAAGGGAACCTCTAAAAATTATCCGTTCGTGCTGAGCCCCATTCGGCAAGGCTCTCCTGAGCGTAGTTAAAGGGCCCATGACAGGCTTCGATAAACTCAGGAGAGCATAGCTGAAGTGCAATTTTTAGAGGTTTCCTTAATTCTACTTTGTCAGATTACATGACCCATACTTTCCAACATCGTCATTCCGGCATGGACTCACTCCGGGCTTTCCTGCCCCGCACCCCACGGGGTCAATGCCAATCTGTTCCAGACAGATTGGTCCCGCTTCCCGGCGAGTATGACGCGCTTATGTATAATCTGACAAAGTAGAATTAACTATGCCGTCTAAATACCGCTGGCTTTTAAGGCGGCAAGACAATATCTGCCGAAACGATGGTTGGTAGTCGGCTAAAAGCTCTTGCTAATCATGATAAAACCTTGAATATATCTGCTATCCAGGACACAGGCATTTTCTAACCTCCTCCCTTCCCATATCGCTCAATCAGCTCGGCAATAGACTGTAAAGGAATATCCTGGTCGACTGCGCCTAGCTTGACTGCTTCTTTAGGCATTCCGTAAACCACGCAGGTTTTTTCATCCTGGGCGGCTGTTTTAGCACCGGCATCGTGCATTTCCTTAAGCCCATGCGCTCCGTCATTGCCCATGCCCGTCATAATAATACCCAGCGCATTGCGTCCCGCCCACTTGGCGACCGACCGGAACAGCACATCCACAGAAGGCCGGTGCCGGTTAACCGGAGGACCGTCAATAATCTCTACCTGATATTGCGCCCCGCTGCGTTTAAGCATCATATGTTTGCCACCCGGTGCTATTAATGCCCTGCCCGGAATAACACGATCGCCGCTTTTAGCTTCCAGCACCTCCACTTCGCTATGCTGATTAAGACGCGCGGCGAATGCGCCGGTAAACATTTCCGGCATGTGTTGAACGATGACAATACCCGGCGAAACCCGCGGCAATGCCGTCAATACCACTTCAAGCGCCTGAGCGCCGCCTGTCGATGTGCCGATGGCAACTATGCGATCCGTGGTTTCAGCCATCGCATGGCTACGAACATCTTTGGCAAGGGCGGCATCAGCGCTCAATTTCGTTGGCACAGTACGAATTGCCATAGCCGATGCCTTCATACTGCGCATATTGGCCTGAGCTGCGGCTTTTACCGCCGATACCAGATCACCCTCATCATTTTCCAGGAATGTTTTTAATCCGGCCTTGGGCTTAACTACGATACCCACGGCTCCGGCCGACATTGCCTGCATAGTTGTTTCGGCGCCTTTTTCCGTCAATGTTGAACAGATTACCACCGGCGTCGGCCGCACCGACATGATTTTCTTTAAAAAAGTAATCCCATCCATACGCGGCATTTCCACGTCCAGCACCACGACATCCGGCCAGTCGCGGTTCATCTTATCCATCGCAAAAATCGGATCTGCCGCCGCGCCGATGACTTCGATTGCCGGATCCTTGCCTAATACCGTTGAGACAACCTGCCTGACCACAGCAGAATCGTCCACGATCAGCACCCTGATTTTAGGGTTAGTCATACTTTTACTCCTGTTGCTGAGTTATCGACAGGCCTGACCCAGACATGTCCATTCCAGATATCAAATATAACGTTACGATACCCTTGTCCGCCCATATGCTTGGTGGTTAAATGGAAACCATAGTCATGCAATAATTGTCGCCCTGCCTGAACATTTTTTTCAGGAACATTACTGTCCGCCCTTCCTGCCAGCGACTCAAACTGGCTCCCTCCTCCGAACATCTTGACATTGTAGTCGGCAGGTCGGCTGCCGGTTTTTTCAAGTTCGCGCATAAACATCAGCATGACATTATCGGCATAACGCCCATCCAGCTCAATACCCGGCTGGCTGCCGCGACGCTCAGGCAACATGTAATGACACATGCCGCCTATCAATAGACGGGGATTCCACATCGTGATTGCTACACACGAACCCAAGAGGGTTCTAATCCGCGTTTCCCTGTCCCCGAAATAAAACTCACCCGGCTGGAGAAATATATCGATGAAATGATGAGGCTTTGTCAAACCGCTATTCCTCGCCGGTTTTACGGTAAATCGACGGCGAGACCATCTGCAAGTCGTTTTTTATGCCATTCAGCGATTCCGAATGACTGATAATGAAATAACCGCCGGGGCGCAAATATTGTACGATTCGTTCTACTAACTGCTGCTTGGTCGGTATATCAAAATAAATCATTACATTGCGTAGAAAAATAACATCGAATTGACCCAGATTGGGCAATGTTTCGATCAGGCTGGCATAGATAAACTTCACGCGATTACGTAATGCGGAGTCGATCAGGAAAAAGCCGTCAAATTCACCGCTGCCTTTCATGCAATATTTTTTCAACAAGGGTAAAGGGATTTTTTCCGTGGCAATCATCGGATATAAACCATTCCGCGCCTTTTCCAGTACCCGGGTTGAAATATCGGTGCCGAAAATTTCCCATTGACTGATTTTAGAAAACTCCGCCAATATCATGGCCATGGTATAAGCCTCCTCTCCGCTTGAGCTGGCGGCGCTCCAGAATCGAAACAGCCGGCCTGCGGGGTGTACGGGCAAGACACGGCTTTTTAGAAAATCGAAATGTTTGGGTTCCCTAAAAAAATACGTCTCGTTAGTCGTTAGCAAATCGGTTGCCATCAAGGTTTCTTGCTCATATCCCGGTTTACCCAGCATACAAAAATACTCGGTGTAGCTGGATAATCCATAATGCCGTAACCGCCTGTCCAGCCGCCCGGATACCAGCGCCTGCTTGCTGTCGTTTAAGACAATACTGGCGTTCTTATAGAGATAATCCTTTATCCAGTTAAACTCATGCTTTTGCAAGACTGCCATGCCAGAAGCGTTCTGCTGGGTAATCTGGTTCATGGCTGTGTTGACCTGGCTGACGCCGGTCGATTGCTCTTGCGAGGCGGCGGCGATTTCCTGCACCAGGTCCGAGGTTCGGGTAATGCTCGGCACCATCTCGTCCAGCAAGGTGCCGGCGCTTTCCGCGGTCTTGACGCTGCTGTCGGCCAGCTCGCCGATTTCCTGCGCCGCTATTTGGCTGCGTTCGGCCAGTTTGCGCACTTCCGCCGCCACCACCGCAAAACCTTTACCGTGGTCGCCGGCCCGCGCTGCTTCAATGGCGGCGTTAAGCGCCAGCATGTTGGTCTGGTAGGCGATGTCGTCGATAATGCCGATCTTTTTGGCGATGTCCTTCATCGCGGCCACCGTATGCTTGACGGCCACGCCGCCTTGCGTGGCTTCCCGCTAGGCTTTACTGGCCATGCCGTCAGTGACTTTGGCGTTTTCGGAGTTCTGGCTGATGCTGGCGCCCATCTGTTCAATACTGGCGCTGGTTTGCTCGACTCCAGCGGCCTGTTCACTGGCCGATTGCGACAGGGTTTGCGAGGTAGCGCTGATCTGCTGGGAGGCATGGCCCAACTGGTCGGCCGAGCTGATAACATCGGCAATGGTTTGTGAAAGCTTAGTGATCGTGTTATTGATAGTATCCTTGAAATCGTTGAGCTGGCCTTTATAAGCACCTTTAACGTTGCGGGTCAGGTCGCCCGCTTCAATCAATGTCATCACCTCGACCGCTTCATTAAGCGGCACGATGACCCCATCCAGGGTACTGTTGACCCCTTCAACAACCTTGCGGAACTCGCCCTGGTGCCTGGCCGCATCGGCGCGGGTGGCGAGGCGGCCTTCCAAGGCCGCAACTGAGAGCATATTAGTGTCAACCACCAGAGCCTGGATATTGCGCTTAAGCAGCATCAGCCATTCATGGATCTGGTCTTCACTGGACGCTTTTCCCATTTCTGCAGTCATGTCGCCATTGGCAATCTTAGTAACATACGCAATGAGCTCGGTGAGCCAGCTATGTATGCCATTGACAGCCTGTTTCATCTTATCGTGATCGCCTTTGCAGGCAATATTCACCCGTTCGCGCAAGTTCCCGCCGGAAATCTGCGCAAGAATGCGGTTGCCTTCGCCAATCGGCAGAAGAATGGCGTCCAGCATCTGGTTGACGCCGCCGATAATCTCTGCATACGCGCCCTTGAACTGCTCCGGCTTGCCCCGTTCGGACAGTTGCCCTTCCTTGGAGGCTTCGGTAAGACGCTGGAGTTCCTTCTGCAGCCCTTGCCGCGCATCGATAACCCGAACGAGACTTTTGGCCACCGTATCGTTTTCTGAACGAACATTAATCTTGACCGACAAGTCTCCTTCAGCGATGGCTTGAGCAGCGACAGTCTGTTGATTAATAGCATCAATAGCCAGGTTGAGATTATTTTTGATGGCATTGAAGTCTCCGTTAAAATTCTCGGTAATTTTCGGCGGCGTATCGCCCCTGGCTATGCGGTCGACAGAATCTGCGGCAATATTTAACGGCTGAATGATGGCATCCAGCATCTGGTTAACCGAATTACCGAACTCATGGGACGCAATACTAAATCCCGCCATATTAATGCGCTCGTTCAGTTGTCCGGCAATAGCGGCGTTGGTCACTCGTTTAATTTCGGCGTTAGCTTTTACTTCGGCGCTGCAATCAACCCATTCCACCGCATAGCCGTTAATAGTTCCCTGCTTATCCCGCACCGGGAAAACCGTTAAATTAAAAGACATATCCAAAACCCGAATGGTTGCTTTGTGCGGCATTTTGGCCGGCTCGGCAAAGATGCGCTTTTGCATCTCGGGATTGCGATGTAAGGTGTCGATATTCACCCCTACCCAGCGTTCCGGATCAATACGGGAAAGGCTTTTTGCAGCTCCGCTTTATAACTATTCAAAAGATAAATCAGTGAAGGATTAACTGAAGTGATCACACGATTCACATCGCACGTCATCACTGGGGTAATTAAATGCTGGAGTATCGATTTCGCTCTTACAGATGCCTCTTCCAGCTTCAAATAGTCCGTTGCGTGCCAAAACTCGAACACTCCGCCTTTGAACATACCTTGCTTGTCGGCGAGCGGCAATAGCGACACATGAAGCTTTTCTTCGCCCAGCGATACAAAATTAGCCCAGCTTTTAAGTTGCCGCAGTTCCGAAAAAACGGTTTCAGGAATTGCGATAAAATTGTCGAGACGCGCACCCATGGGTTGCAGTAAATCAAAATCCGGCGCTGTTTTTTGAAATACCTGCCAGTGTTCCCTGAACAGTTTCACTGCCGATTGGCTAACCTTATTTATCTCCAGATCGGCATTAAAGAACATGAGCGCATTGGAGGATTTATCTAAAAACAGTTGAAATTGGTCAACGCCGTCCATTTGGCTACGATTGGAAAAGAAATCTAATATCTTCATAAGGTCACCTGAGACAGAGTATTTTTTTAATAGGCTTAAAGCGGGTATCTCTCATCATATAAAGGCGTGAGCGAGGCTATGGAAAAAGTCGTATTGCATGCGCGGCATTATTTTCAACTCTGCACCGAACTATGCTCCTGCAGTCTGAGCAGGGTAGGCACATCAATAATCAGGGCCACTGCGCCACTGCCGAGAATGGTCGAACCGCCCACGCCCTGCACATGGCCGAATAATTTGCTCAGCGGTTTGATGACGGTCTGCAGTTCGCCCATTAATCTGTCGACTACCAAGCCGGCCTTATGCCCGAGGTGATCGACGACAATGACATTTTGACGCCGCGATACAGGACCGGTCTTATGGAATAACTGCCGCAATCGGATAAACGGCAATACTTCACCGCGCAGCTCCATGTAGTCGCGCTTATCGTCGACCGGCAACTCCACGCATTCGACTACCCGATCCAGCGGTATTACATACGAGGCGTCGCCGATACCGGCCAGGAAACCATCGATAATCCCTAATGTCAGCGGGAGATGTATTTTTAGTGTGGTGCCTTGGCCGGCCACGCTGTCAACATGGAGATTGCCGCGCAATTCGGTGATGTTGCGCTTGACGGCATCCATGCCTACGGCGCGACCCGACAGGTTGGAAACCTGATCGGCGGTAGAAAAACCGGGCTCGAAAATTAGAGCGTAGACTTCCTGGCCGCTGGGCGCCGCACCCTGCTGCAACAACCCGCGCTCAATGGCTTTAGAAAGGATTTTGTCGCGGTCGAGTCCGCCTCCGTCATCGATGACTTCAATGACAATATTGCCGGAGCTGTGGTAAGCATTGAGATGCAGTGTGCCGTGCGCCGGTTTGCCGCGTTCGGCTCGCAGTTCGGCGCGTTCGATGCCATGATCCATGGCGTTGCGCACCAAATGCATTAAGGGGTCGCCGATCTTTTCGACTACGGATTTGTCGACTTCAGTTTCGGCGCCGCTGATCACCAGTCTGATGTCTTTGCCAAGCTCCTTGCTGACATCGCGCACGACGCGCTGAAAACGGCTGAAGGTGGTTCCGATGGGCGCCATGCGCAACTGCAGGGCGCTGTCACGCAGGTCTTCAACCAGACTGATAACGCCTGCATTAGCTTCCTGTAGCGCACTGTCCCCAATTTGCTTGGCCTGCAGGCTGACCGCTGCGCTGGAGATAATCAGCTCGCCGATCAGGTCAATGAGTTTATCGAGACGTTCGGCATCAACGCGGATACTTTGATTTTCGCGGGTCTTGTTGTCCTTGATCTGCTTCTGCTTTTCCAGAGCGGCATTGATCAGAGGCTGCTGCACCACTTGCTGATCCACCAGGATTTCACCAATACGGGAAGACGGCTGCATGGATTCGGCCCGCCCTTTTTGGGCTTTAAGGCCTTCTTCCAGTTCGCGTTGGGTAATGACGCCGCTTTTGAGAAGCAACTCACCAAGCTGGTTGTCCTCAGTCAATGACTCTATCAGTTCAACATAATAAGGAATCCTGTTTTCCAGCAGCAAAATGTGGATATGGCTGCCGTCACGAACGAAGTCGAAAACGCTTTCGATGCTTTACTTGCCGGCCTCGCTTTTCAGGATGATTTCAAAACCCAGGTAGTTACTTTCCGGATCCATGTTTTCAGCATTGGGCATGGCGTGGCTAAAAGTAGTGAGGTCGAGAATTTCGCCCAGAGTGCTCAGATAACGAATAAATGAAAGGGGCTCCATGCCGTCCCGCAGGCAGTCCTGGTTAAATTGCAAAAACAGGTGCCAGTTGCCGGTTTCGATGACCCCTCCGGCTATAGTCTCAACGCGTTCTGCATTATCCTGAAAAGCAATCACGCCGGTTTCCCTTGCAGCCGGCGTTTCCAGGTAAGGCCGCAATGCGTCCAATAGCCGGTTGCCGCTGTTGGTAATTTCCAGATCCTCTTCAAGATCGCCATTGGCAATATCGCTAATCAGGAGATTAAGGTGATCGCAACAAGGCAGCAAGGCGGCAATCAGACCGGATGAGATAATCAATTTGCCTTCGCGTAACGCATCCAGCACGCTTTCGACGACGCGGGTAAAGCGAACGATATGATCAAGTCCGAATAAACCGGCCGAACCTTTGATGGTGTGCGCCGTCCGAAAAATAGCATTAATGGCTTCCGAAGGCTCTTCGATATTTTCAAGCTCCATCAGCCCGCTTTCCATATCCTGCAGTAATTCCGCGCTCTCGACCGTAAAAGTTTTTAGCGCATACTGCATTTCTTTATCTAAACTCATAGCGGTTATTCCTCAGTTATGGGCCAGTACAACCTGATCGCCAAAGGCGCTGGTTAAATTGGCCAGTTCCAGTATTTCCAGCACGGCTTTGCTGTGCATGACAAAACTCAACGTTTTGGCGGCTTGAGCGGCCTCGCGCTTAATCAGGATCAAGATCTGCAATCCTGCGGAGTCAATTTCGGTTACAGAATCAAGATTGATCTCTAATTTGTCGCTGGACTTAAGAAAGGCGAGCAAAGATGTTTTCTGTTCGGCGGCGGTGAAAATTGTTAGCTCACCTTCAATAGCTAGACTTTGCATGAGTATCCGAGCCTCAGGGATTAGGGGTTTAATAGTTGGTGTTCAAAGCGCGTTAATAGGTTTTGTATCTAAAGAAGCGTTTCAGGGCAAAATCAACTTGGAAACAGCCGACAGCATTTGGGCGGGCTGAAATGGCTTGACAATCCAGGCCTTGGCGCCGGCAGCCTGGCCTTCCTGTTTTTTGCTTTCCTGGGATTCAGTGGTCAGCATGACGATAGGAGTAAATTTGTAAGCCGCCAGCTTTTTGGCTTCCTTGACAAAAGTAATGCCGTCCATGTTGGGCATGTTGACATCGGAAATAATCAAGTGAATTTTTTGGCCGTCCAGTTTGGACAAAGCATCTTTTCCATCAACCGCTTCTATAACATTGTAGCCGGCTCCTTTAAGGGTAATGCTGGCCACCTGCCGCACCAAAGCCGAGTCGTCGATAATTAAAATGTTTTTTGACATGGTAAACCTCTAAAAAAATGTGATTTCTGTTTCCTGTAG
This sequence comes from Methylobacter sp., assembly GCA_028716975.1. GTDB lineage: Bacteria > Pseudomonadota > Gammaproteobacteria > Methylococcales > Methylomonadaceae > Methylobacter_B. The sequence goes on from JAQUOU010000017.1 coordinate 13,387, forward strand.
CGCGGCGGACTTGCCTGTACTATGGGTAATGTGTTCCTCCTGCATGGCGTAACTGCCTTGCAGGTCGGCGAGCATGGCATCGGTATCGATGGGTTTAAGTTCCTGCAGTCCGGCGCTTTGACTTATGAGCCAGATACTCGGGAAATTGATTGATACTGTCCCGAACATGCGATAAGGTTTGTCCAATACGATCCTGGAACTGAAATTGTACAAGCGATTCTGAAATTTGAAATTTAATGCCGTGGGTGACCTCTCCGATATGATCGGAGCTGGTTTTCATTTCGGAGAAGACATTCTCCAGGTCGTCGAGCACGTCCCGTATTCTTTCATTGGCTTTGTATACCGACGAAGCATCGTTTTGGGCGTTTTGCTCAACCACTTTGAATGCTTCGGTAATGGCGGTGCTAACCTGCTCTACCTTGGCGATGATGGTTTTACCGGTGGCGCCGGAAATTTTTGACAGTTTTCTGACTTCGTCGGCAACCACGGCGAAGCCGCGGCCTGCATCACCGGCACGCGCCGCTTCGATGGCGGCATTGAGCGCAAGCAGGTTGGTTTGATGTGCAACGGAAGCGACTTGGGCGGCCATGCTTCTCATCTCGTCAATAAAACTGAGCAGGCCGCGAATCTTTTCCAGCATGTGCCGCTTGTCCTGTAATGCCGTATCCAGGCTGGCGATCACTTCGCTGAGCCTGCGGCGGCTAGCCTCGAACACAGCGCCGTCGCCTTTGGCCAAGGCGTCATGCGATTCGGAAAGGACCTGATCAAGCCTGCTGACAATGCTGCCGAAGCGTTGCGTCAAGTCGGCCATGGCGGTATCCATTTGCATTCGCGATGATTCAATCTGCGCCGACCAGACCGGCGTTATTTGCTCACTAAGCTTTCGAGACCGGAAAGATAGCCCCCAATATTATCGACCTCAGGCGGCTCACTCTGTGCCTGATCAAAATGACGCGCAATACCATCGATTCGCTGAGTCAATTGGCGATTGCTGCATCCCTTTGTATTTTAGATGCTTCTATACGCGCTAAATGTGCAGGTGTCTCTTGCTGAATAAAGCTTTCAAGACCGGAAAGATGACGCTCGATACCGGACAGCATATCGGCAGTTTCAGGTATCTGGCGTTCTGCACCCGCTGCCTTTCGGTTTTTCGAAGCCAGCCACCAGCCTAAGCAGCCGGAAAGCGCTGCCGTTAAAATTATAAGTAGCAAATTTAGCTCCATTCAAATGTCTCTTAGTTTTATCTGAGCAGTTGGCATATCCCAATAATAATGCCACCCAATTGAAGGGAAAGCGGCCACCCTATTTTGCCAACTCATCACCCATCTCGTTTATGCTTTTATGCCTAGTACATCCTGAAATAAACTTTGAAAAAAAATCAGCTTCTGAAGAATTTCCTACTCATTAGCTTCCTGACCTACCCAAAATACCGGGATAACTGGCTATGTTCGTCCTTCATTCTCTTGATAAAGAACGACATTTACGCGTCTGTCAGAGTGATTTTCGGTTAAAAATAAGGCGTCCTGTTTAAACTTCCCTTAGAATACGTAGAACCTAATGAAGCCTAGTCAGAACAGGCTTCAAAATTAAGGTGGATTCACAAGCCATCCTTAATCAGTTCTTATTGTGCTTTATTCTTTTCGCCTCTCATTCTTTATTATTCAGGAACTCAATGAATAGCAAATTATTACAGTTATTAAGCTTTGCAATATTGCTCTTGCCCGCTACGGCTTTTGCCGGAGAAGCTCCTGAAATTTTAAGCTCGCACCAGTCATTAAATTTAACCCGTCATATCGTTGGCTATCTATCTATAGCAGTTACCGTTCTGGCCTATATAGCCGCCATGTCTGAAGAAGTGATCGAACTGCGCAAATCTAAACCGATGGTTTTGGGTTCAGCTATCGTGTGGTTTGCGATTTGTATTTACTATGCCTTGCACGGAGAAGCCAAAGTTGCGGCAGTCGCCTTTGAAAGCAATCTGCTGGCTTATATCGAATTGCTCTTGTTTATCCTGGTATCGATGACCTACATAAACGCTATGGACGAACGCGGCATTTTCGATGGACTCAGAATTTGGCTGTTAAGCCGGCAATACAGCTACCGGCAGCTATTCTGGATTACCGGAGTTCTTGCATTTTTTCTTTCTACAGTCATCAGCGGTCTGGCGGTAGGTCTTCTAATGGGCACTATTGCGGCGGCGGTTGGGAAACGAAGTAAAGAATTTGTCGCTCTAGCCTGTGTCAATATCGTTGTGGCAGCCAATGCCGGCGGTTCATTCAGCCCACTGGGCGGCATCTCGACATTGTTCGTCTGGCAACATAAGATCCTGAAGTTCCATGAGTTCTTCTCATTAACTATTCCATGCCTGGTCAATTTTCTTTTTCCTGCAGCCATCATGCATTTTTTCGTCCCCAAAGAAACACCGCTAGCATCTACCAGCGCCATTTGGCTTCGCCGGGGCAGCAAGCGGGTTATTTCATTGTTCATCGTGACACTTGCTATTACGGTCTGGTCTAACGTCTTCCTGCAACTGCCGCCCGCCGCCGGCATGATGGCTGGGCTGGGTTTATTACAGTTTTTCAGCTTTTACCTGAAAAGGACGGCTCAGGAAGTCAAAAGCGAATTCGCCCACGTCTACAAATACTTCCAGGTGGAAGCCCCCACTGACAATAGAAAACAGGCTTTTGACGTATTCAAGAATGTAGGCAATGTGGAATGGGATACGCTGTTATTCTTTTACGGCGCGATGATGATGATCGGAGCCCTGGGCTTTATCGGCTATCTTGACGCCATTGCACAATTTCTGTTCGGGCAGATCAGCCCCACGATTGCCAATATTATGATCGGCCTCTCCTCTGCTTTTATTGATAACGGCACTCTGATGTTTGCGGTATTAAGCATGCATCCTGATCTCCCGCCCGGCCAATGGCTGTTGTTGACCTTAACCCTCGGCGTAGGCGGTAGCCTGCTGGCAATAGGATCTGCACCCGGAGTCGGATTGCTTGGCCAGATCAAGGAAGGCTATACCTTCGCATTTCACATGCGCTGGATGCCCATTATCTTACTGGGCTATTTCGCCAGCATTGCTGTGCATTTTTGGATAAATGCCAGATATTTTTAAGGGGTTCCTGAACAGATTGATTCCGATCATGCCCTTTAACTGCGCTCGGGAGAGCGTTCGACAAGGCTCTCCTGAGCTTAGACGAAGGGTTGCCGTTCGTCCTGAGCCTATCGAAGGACTAAATCGGAGATTACTTATGCGGTTCAATCAGATACGGCGGGTTAACGGTATTTTCCTGTGAATAAAACCACAATCCGCATAAATCCTTTATTCGAATAAAAATGGCACGGCCAACATGCCGCACCAATTCACTTAAACTTTTATTAGTATCAGATTAGTTATAATCATGCCTTCAAATTCAAAAAATCATTCCAAAGAACAACTGGCCAGCCTTACGCTGAGCGCTATAGGCGTTGTATTTGGCGATATCGGCACCAGTCCTTTATATGCGCTTAAGGAAGTGTTTCACGGGGGTTTGACGATAGACAAAATCCATGTACTAGGCGTGTTGTCGTTGATTTTTTGGTCATTAACAATGGTTGTAACCATCAAATACGCAATTTTCATTATGCGCGCCGATAATAAAGGCGAAGGCGGCATTATCGCTTTAATGACTCTTGCGCTGCAGGGTTCCAGGGATAACCCTAAAACAAAAGCCTTCATCGTTACAATAGGCCTACTGGGCGCATCGCTGTTCTATGGCGACAGCATCATTACGCCGGCAATTTCCGTACTCAGCGCAGTAGAAGGTTTGCAAATTATAGCGCCGGCATTATCCAGTTATGTATTGCCGGTGACCATCACGGTGTTAAGCGGGCTATTTATCCTGCAAGCTAAAGGCAGCGGCAACGTAGGCAAAATCTTTTCGCCGATCATGTGTATCTGGTTTGGTTTGCTTGCAGTCCTGGGCATAATTAATATTATTCATCAACCCGGCGTATTAATGGCGATTAATCCTTATTACGCGGCGCATTTGCTGATCGAGTTAGGCTGGCATGGATTTTTGATTATGGGCGCAGTCGTGCTGGCAATCACGGGCGCAGAAGCTTTATATGCCGACATGGGACATTTCGGCCTGAAACCGATCCGTTTCGCCTGGTTCAGTTTTGTATTTCCGGCGTTGCTGCTCAACTATTTCGGACAAGGCGCGCTGCTTATCGATCGGCCTGATGCCATACAAAATCCCTTCTATTTACTTGCCCCTAGCTGGGCTTTGTATCCTCTGTTGTTTCTATCAACTATGGCGACCGCTATCGCCTCGCAAGCGGTGATCTCAGGTTCCTTTTCGGTGACGCGGCAGGCAATACAACTGGGTTACTGTCCGCGCATGAACATTTTACATACCTCGGGCGATGAAATGGGCCAGGTCTATGTGCCTGCCGTTAACTGGCTGTTAATGATTTCGGTATTCATTCTGGTGCTGACTTTTCAATCCTCTTCAGCCCTTGCATCGGCTTATGGTATTGCTGTAACCGGCACGATGATAGTCGATACTATCCTTGCGTTTATCATCATCCAGGCATTATGGCAGTGGACAAAGATTACCAGCGTAGCGTTCCTGTCGACGTTTTTGGCTATAGACTTTCTGTTTTTTTTCTCCAATAGCCTGAAAATTCCTACGGGCGGCTGGCTCCCGCTGCTCGTTGCCACAGTGCTGTTTCTATTAATGACGACCTGGATCAAAGGACGAGCAATGCTGGCGGACTACATGGATGAAAGAAAAATCTTATTCGAAGACCTGGAAGTGAAAGTAAGGGATAAATTGGTGAGGGTGCAGGGCACTGCTATTTACTTGACCAGAAGCTTGCACGGTGTGCCTCAAGTGCTGTTGCACAACCTTGAGCACAATCATGTATTGCATGAGCAGGTTATTGTGCTGTCGATTGTTACCACGAACGAACCCTATGTTGAAGAAGAGCAGCGTGTCAAAATCAGGGCTTTCGGAGAAAACCAGGGGTTTTACCGGGTAAAGCTTTATTACGGTTTCAAACAAAACGCAGATGTACGCCGGGCATTGGAATTATGCATGCAGCAAGGCCTTAATATTAATCCCAAAAATACATCTTTTTTTATCGGCAGCGAAAGAATATCTTTTCGTCTGAAAAGCCCGATGCCGAAATGGCGCAGGGCGTTGTTCAGGTTCTTATTTTACAACTCTTCCAGTGCGATTGAGTTCTTTAAAATACCCGCAGACCGGGTTGTGGAACTTGGAATTCGTATCGAGCTGTAGAGGTCAATAGCTCATTTTTCGCTATCCACGCTTGCTTTGTAGCTTCAGGCAGGTGTCACAACTTGACTGACACTTAAATCGTCAGCTTAAATTTTTACGGTTTTTTTACCCTATTTCCACTTAGACTGTGCGCATTGTTGCCTTGATATAGATTCCGGCATCAGCAATTGACTTTAGTCATTTTAAGTAAGGAGATTTTATGAGTAGTGTATATCTTGCATTGACGGTTGTTTTTTTTGCCGTCACCGTCGCACTGGTTTATGCCTGTGAAAAATTAAGGGGACAGTCATGAGCTGGGTTTATCTGTTAAGCGGGCTGCTTGCCTTGGCGATTTTCATTTATCTGATTGCCGCGCTGTTTTATCCGGAGAAATTCTGATGACAATTAACAGTTTTTTGCAAATTGCGTTGTATGTAGCTGCCCTGCTGGCGCTGGCCAAGCCGTTAGGCTGGTATATGGCCAGGGTCTATGAGGATGAGCCGGCGGGTTTGAACCGCTTATTGGCGCCGGTCGAAACAGCGATTTATCGCCTAAGCGGTGTGAATCCGAAACAGGAGATGCGCTGGACCGACTACGCCATCGCGCTGCTGATCTTCAATCTGCTGGGTGCATTGGCCGTCTTTGCACTGCAACGCCTGCAAGCCGGTCTGCCTTTTAATCCGCAGAGCCTGCCCGGCGTCAGTCCGGACTCGGCCTTCAACACGGCAGTCAGTTTTGCAACGAATACCAACTGGCAGGGCTATGGCGGCGAAACAACAATGAGCTATCTGACCCAGATGCTGGGCCTGACGGTGCAGAATTTTGTATCCGCCGCTGCGGGCATGGCGACGCTGGTCGCCCTAATACGTGGATTTGCCCGGCGTAAAGTGGATATTATCGGCAATTTCTGGGTAGATCTAACGCGTAGCACGCTATATATCCTGATGCCGTTGTCACTGATTCTGGCTTTGGTACTGGCAGGCCAGGGTGTGGTGCAGACTTTCAGTCCCTATCAAACTGTGCCGCTGGTCGAATCAGTCACTTATGAACAACCTAAGCTGGGCTCAGACAGCCAGGCTTTGAAAGACATCAACGGCAATCCAATTATGGAACAGGTCGAAGTCAAAGAGCAGCTCGTCGCTGTCGGGCCCGCGGCTTCACAAGTAGCCATCAAGCAACTCGGCACTAACGGCGGCGGCTTTTTCAACGTCAATTCGGCGCATCCGTTGGAAAATCCGACTCCGTTAAGCAATTTTCTGGAAATGCTGTCGATACTGCTGATCCCCGGAGCGCTGTGCTACACCTTCGGCATGATGGTGGGCGACACCCGGCAAGGCTGGGCGATTCTGGCGGCGATGACACTGGTTTTCGTTGCGCTGATTTTTGTCGCGGTACCGGCGGAGCAAAGCGGTAACCCGGCACTGGCTGCATTGAGTGTCGATCAATCGGCGAGCTTAACCCAGTCCGGCGGCAATATGGAAGGCAAGGAAACGCGGTTCGGCATTACCAATTCCGCTCTGTGGGCCGTCGCCACCACGGCAGCATCCAACGGTTCGGTAAACTCAATGCACGACTCCTTCACGCCGATCGGCGGCATGGCGCCGATGTGGTTGATGCAATTGGGTGAAGTGATCTATGGAGGCGTCGGTTCAGGACTCTACGGCATGATCATGTTTGCGATTGTCGCGGTGTTTGTGTCCGGTTTGATGATAGGCCGCACGCCCGAATATCTGGGTAAAAAAATAGAAGCCTACGAGATGAAAATGGCTGCGATCGCTATTCTGATTCCGCCGCTGGCCGTTTTGGGCGGTACTGCGCTCGCCGTCATGGTGGATGCCGGCAGGACATCGGTCTTCAATCCGGACGCGCACGGTTTCAGCGAAGTGCTGTATGCCTTTTCGTCGGCGGGTAACAATAACGGCAGCGCTTTTGGCGGATTGTCGGCGAATACGCCTTTTTATAATGCGATGCTGGGGCTGGCTATGCTGTTCTCGCGCTATTGGCTGGCCGTTCCGGTACTCGCCATTGCCGGTTCCCTGGCCGCCAAGAAGATTGTGCCTACCGGCCCCGGCACCCTGCCGACCCACACTCCGCTGTTCGTCGTGTTACTGATCGGCACCGTACTATTGGTCGGCGCGCTTACCTTCATCCCGGCTCTGGCCCTGGGACCTGTGGTGGAACACCTGCAAATGATGGGCGCCCGCTAAGCGGCCCGATTGGAGAATCATATGAGCAATAAATCAGTTTCAACATCTTTAATGAGTCCGCAAATTTTTCAGGAAGCTGTGCTTGACTCCTTCCGTAAGCTGACACCGAGGCAGCAGTGGAAAAATCCGGTGATGTTTGTCGTCTATATCGGCAGCCTGCTGACCACGGTTCTTTGGCTGCAGGCCTTGACTGGCGAGGGCGAGGCGCCGGCCGGATTCATTTTGGCTGTAGCTCTGTGGCTGTGGTTCACCGTGCTGTTCGCCAATTTTGCCGAGGCGGTCGCCGAAGGGCGAAGCAAAGCGCAGGCGGCTTTTCTGCGTAGCGCCAAACGCGACATTGCGGCGAAAAAGCTCGATGAGCCGCGCTACGGCTCCAATTATTCAAAAATATCGGGATCGACTCTGCGGCGCGGCGATGTCGTGCTGATCGAAGCCGGCGATTTCATCCCCGGCGATGGCGACGTCATTGAGGGCGTGGCCTCGGTGGACGAAAGCGCCATCACCGGCGAAAGCGCGCCGGTAATACGCGAATCCGGCGGTGACTTCAGTTCGGTAACCGGCGGCACCCGGGTACTGTCGGACTGGCTGGTAGTGCGCATCAGCGTCAATCCGGGCGAAGCTTTCCTGGATCGCATGATTGCCATGGTAGAAAGCGCCAAGCGCCAGAAGACCCCGAATGAAATCGCCTTGACCATTTTGCTGGTAGCGCTGACATTGATCTTTTTGATGGCTACCGTTACGCTGCTGCCTTATTCGCTTTATGCAGTGGCAACCGCCGGAGCTGGAAGCCCTATCTCGATTACTGTATTGGTGGCTTTGCTGGTTTGTTTGATTCCAACGACTATCGGCGGCTTGCTGTCGGCGATTGGCGTGGCCGGTATTGGCCGGATGATGCAGAAAAATGTGGTCGCCACCTCCGGCCGTGCAGTGGAAGCGGCCGGCGACATTGATGTCTTGCTGCTCGACAAGACCGGCACCATAACGCTCGGCAATCGCCAGGCCGCTGCTTTTATTCCAGTCAGAGGAGTTTCCGACAAAGAACTTGCCGATGCCGCCCAATTGGCTTCACTGGCGGACGAAACGCCGGAAGGACGAAGCATCGTAATTCTGGCAAAGCAGAAGTTCGGTTTCCGGGAAAGAGAAATTCATACATTGGGCGCCACTTTCGTTCATTTCAGTGCTCAAACCCGGATGAGCGGTGTGAATATTGAAGGCCGCCAGATACGCAAGGGCGCTCACGATGCCATACGCAGCTATGTTGAAGACTTGGGCAGCAAGTTCCCGCCGGAACTGCAGAAAATGGTCGATGACGTAGCACGCCGCGGCAGTACGCCGTTAGTAGTCGCTGAAGGTCCTCGTGCCCTGGGTGTCATAGAACTCAAGGATATTGTCAAAGGCGGGATTAAGGAACGGTTTGCCGAGTTGCGTCAGATGGGTATCAAAACCATCATGATTACCGGCGATAATCGTTTGACGGCCGCAGCGATTGCTGCCGAAGCGGGTGTCGATGATTTTCTGGCTGAAGCTACGCCGGAAGCGAAGCTGAAATTAATCAGGCAATATCAAGCCGAGGGGCGTTTGGTCGCGATGACCGGTGACGGCACTAACGATGCGCCGGCACTCGCCCAGGCCGATGTCGCGGTAGCGATGAACAGCGGCACCCAGGCGGCCAAGGAAGCCGGCAATATGGTGGATCTCGATTCGAACCCAACCAAATTAATCGAGATTGTTGAAACCGGCAAACAGATGCTGATGACACGCGGCGCCTTGACAACATTCAGTATCGCCAATGACGTAGCGAAATATTTCGCGATTATTCCGGCCGCGTTCGCAACCACTTATCCGGTGCTTGACGTATTAAATGTAATGAGACTGGCATCGCCGGCCAGCGCCATTCTGTCGGCAGTAATTTTCAATGCCTTGATCATCGTTGCGCTGATACCGCTGGCATTAAAAGGAATCAAATACCGGCCGGTCGGCGCCGCCCTGCTGTTGCAAAACAATTTACTGGTTTACGGCGCAGGCGGATTGATCGTTCCATTTATCGGCATCAAGGCGATTGACCTGATTCTGGTCAATCTGGGTCTAATATAAGGAGTTAGCCATGATTAAACATTTCAAACCAGCGATTATTTTATTTATTATATTGAGTGTGTTAACGGGCGTGATATATCCAGCCTTGGTAACAGGTCTTGCGCAGCTTCTGTTTTTCCATCAGGCTAATGGCAGCCTGATGACAGACAGCAGCGGCAAGACCACAGGTTTCCGTCTGATCGGGCAGCCTCTCAGCAGCCCCGGTCATTTTTGGGGACGGCCTTCAGCCACTGGGCCATTTCCTTATAATGCCGGCGCCTCCAGCGGCTCAAACCTGGGTCCGACCAATCCTGCGCTCATCGATGCGGTTAAAGTTCGTATTCAGGCTTTAAAAGCAGCGGATCCTGGCAATAAGGCGCCGATTCCGGTTGACCTGATTACGGCATCGGGCAGCGGCCTGGATCCGCATATCAGCCCTGCAGCGGCGGATTATCAAATCAACCGCGTGGCCAAGGCGCGTCACATGAAACCGGAAAAAGTCCGTTCCCTGGTCGATGCGAACACGGAATCCCGTCAATGGTGGTTGCTCGGAGAGCCGCGGGTCAACGTCCTGACATTAAATCTGGCATTGGATGCTGTTCATTAGTTAAGACAAAAGACGGGAGGCTGAAGTATGGAACAGGAACAAAAGAAAGAAAGTAGCCTAACTGTTTTCTTGCCATGGGCGCTAACGCTTGTTGTCCTGGTCGCCTTCACTTTATATAGCTATAAGCATAAAGTGGATTCTAATCCATTCGAGCGGCAGCTTAAGAAGATTGATTTATTATCAACGATGAGGATTCATCTTCTCCAAGCCATTGAGGACGAGAAGAATGCCGTTCTAGCCATTACTGATGAGGCATCAGAAGACTTTGCCGCTCAAGCCAGGAAGGCTGCTGATGGCGTAGAAAACAACCGTAAGGAAATCGAAGCCATCATTCATCAGGAGAAGCTCCCGCGAGAGATAGAGATGATGAATGAATTCAATGCCTGTTGGTCTCAATTTAGACAATTAGACGAAACAATTCTGGATCTGGCTACTCAAAATACTAATCTCAAAGCCCAAAAGATCTCGGCAACGCAATGCGCCCGCGAAATGAAACGTTTCGAACAAAGCTTAAACCGGATCATCCTCCGAAATTCAAGGAATAGCCAGCATAACAAGGCCGTTATACTCTCGTATGAAGCGCTCACTGCCGCACTGAATATATTTGTTCTCCATAAGCCTCATATTGAAGCAGCGGACGATCAACGAATGGATAAAATCGAACAACGTATCAGCTCTTATGACACATCAGCCAAAAAGGCTCTTAAGTCTCTTCGCAGCATTGCCGGTTCTGGCGACTATGAAGATGTTAAAAATGCAGAAACTGCCTACGAACAATTCATGAACCTGAATAATGAGGTCTTGAGGCTTTCCCGGATGAATACAAATATCAAGTCAGCAGAATTATCCCTTGGCAAGAAAAAGTTAATTTCTTCAGAATGCCAGGAGATTCTCGCCCTCCTCCACGAGACTGTTCAAACCCAGCAGTTCAATGCGGCCAGATAGGGAGCTCGCCTGATCCTGCCTTCAAAATACCGGGTGAATATGTCTTTGTGGCTGTCGCGGGGCAGGCATTCTGTGCAGCCATCCATACGTTAACAACTGTCATTACATGAAACCGCATATAGAAAGCAACCCATGAATAACGAACGCCCAGACCCCGATGAATTACTCGCTCGCTTCGAGCGTGATAAAGCCAAAGCCCGGCGCGGCCGGCTGAAGATTTTTTTTGGCGCGGCGGCAGGCGTAGGCAAGACTTATGCCATGCTGCTGGCAGCCAGGGAAAAACGGTCTGAAAATACTGATATTATCGTAGGCCTGGTGGAAACGCATGGCCGCAAGGAAACGGCCCTCCTGCTGGAAGGGCTGGAGGTGTTGCCGCCCAAGCTGATTGAATACCGCGGGACGACTTTGCGGGAGTTCGACCTGGATGCAGCCCTCAAGCGCAAGCCCTCGATTATTCTGGTTGATGAACTGGCGCATACGAATGCGCAGGGCTGCAGGCATCCCAAGCGTTGGCAGGATATCGAAGAACTCCTCGATGCCGGCATTGATGTGTATACCGCGCTCAATGTGCAGCATCTGGAAAGCCTTAATGACGATATTGGCCAGATTTCCGGCATACGGGTTTGGGAAACTGTGCCGGATACGGTGTTTGAAGAGGCCAATGAGGTCGAGCTGGTAGACCTGCCGCCCGACGAGCTGCTTAATAGACTCAAAGAGGGCAAGGTTTATTTGCCGCAACAGGCTCAGGAAGCCATCAAAAATTTTTTCCGCAAAGGTAATCTCATTGCGTTGCGCGAACTGGCGCTGCGGCAAACGGCTAACCGGGTCGATGCGCAGATGCTGGATTACCGCGAGGATAATGCCATCCGTGAAATTTGGCAGGTCAATGAGCGCATTATGGTCTGCATAGGCGCCAATGCAATAGCGGAACGCCTGGTCCGTGCCGGAAAACGTCTTGCCAACAGTTTGCGCGCCGAATGGCTCGTAGTGTACGTCGAAACACCCGAGCTGCAGCGGCTGCCGGCGGAAAAACGGGATGGCGTGTTACGGATTCTGCGTCTTGCGGAACAACTCGGCGCAGAGACGGTTACGCTGAGTGCGCCCGACATGAGCGCAGCCATCGTCAACTTTGCCAATGAGAGGAACATCACCAAAATCGTTATCGGAAAGCCGACCCGGAGAGGATTGAAGCGTTTGCTGTTCGGCTCCATCGTGGATATATTGATCAGCCATGCGCACAATATTAATCTGTATCTCTTGGGCAGCCCTCAAGGAGGGGATGACAGCAAGGGCGCCAGACTGTCAGAACAGTCACTTTACCGGAAAAGCCCGCTTCCCGGGCTCAGCGCAAGACTCTCGACACGAAAAAAAGGCTATTACCTTGGCTATATATGGGCCGTAGTCGTGACGCTATCCAGCGCCCTGCTAGCGCGTCTGATGTTCGGCAGGTTTGAACTGGCCAATTTGATCATGTTTTTTTTGCTGGGCGTGGTTTTCATTGCCACCCGCTTCGGCCGGGGGCCCTCGATTCTGGCCTCTTTTCTCGGAGCCGCCATATTTGACTTTTTCTTTGTTACGCCCTTCTTCAGTTTTTCGGTATCGGACAGTCAATACCTGGTAACCCTCGCGACGATGTTAACTGTGGGGATGGTTATTAGCAACCTGATGGCGAATGTACGTTCCCAGGCCAAGGTAGCCGCCCATCGGGAGCGGCGCGCGACGGTTCTTTACGCGATGAGCAAGGATCTTGCAACCAGCCGGAATGAGGATGAGATCGTACGCACGGCGGTGCGCCATCTGCATTCGGAATTCGGCAGCCACAATGTCATTTTGTTCGCTGATCCCGATGGGCGGATTGTCTACCCGAAAGATCCGGGTATTCGGGAATCGCTGCATGCCGCTGACCTTAGCGTGGCACAGTGGGTTTTGGATAATAACGAGATTGCCGGTCAGGGAACCCATACCCTGGCGGGCGCCGAAGCCGTTTATTTTCCTCTCAGCAATGGCGAATCAGTGCTGGGGGTTTTGGTATTGCTGCCCGTCAACTTGCGCAGGATATTCCTTCCCGAACAACAGAAGTTGCTGGATACGTTTCTCCGGCAGATTGCCCAGGCGATTACACGAGTCAGGTTGGCCGAGCAAGCCAAAAAAACGCAAGTGGATATGGAAGCCGAGCGTTTACGCAATTCGCTGCTCAGTTCCATTTCCCATGATTTGCGCACGCCGCTCGCGACCATCGTCGGTTCAGCCAGCACTTTAGTGGAGGAAGACGACACACTCAAGGCGGAAGACAAGCTTGAACTGAGCCGCGCCATTTACGATGAAGCCCAACGGATGTCGAATCTGGTCAATAATATCCTGGATATGGCGCGGCTTGATGCCGGCGCTATTGATCTGAATAAACAGTGGTATCCGCTTGAGGAAATTATCGGAGCCGTATTGACGCATTTGCAAAAACGCCTGGCAGACCGTCTGGTAACCGTTAAGTTGCCTCCCGGCATCCCCATGATTTATGTCGACGCCGTTATGATCGAACAGGTTTTGATCAATCTGCTGGAAAACATTCTGCGTTATACTCCGGAAAGAAGCGCCGTGGAAATTATGGCGGAAGCCTCTTCTGATACGGTGGAAATCTCGGTAGCCGATCAGGGGCCTGGCATCCCTAAAGGCTACGAAAACCAGCTGTTTGAAAAATTTTATCGGGTTCGCCACGAAGCGGCGCAAAGCGGGGTGGGGCTAGGGTTGGCAATTTGCCGGGCCATCATTGAAGCGCATGGAGGGAGCATTCAGGCACAAAACCGGCCAACAGGGGGGGCTGTATTTTCGTTCTTGATCCCCCTGGATCGCACGCCACCGGTGATGAGGCCGGAAGAATGAATTGCTGGCTTGTGGAATAGCCATGACTAATGCAAACCCTAATATTGTTATCATAGAGGATGATCCCGCGATACGCCTGTTTTTGCGAACAGGCCTGGGTGTTCATGGCTTCAAGGTGTTCGAAGCCGCCAGCGGACGGCAAGGCATTGTTGAAGCAGGCGTACGCAAACCCGACCTCATCATTCTTGATTTGGGATTGCCCGATATGGATGGTGTTGACGTGATCAAAACAATACGGGAATGGTCAGTCATGCCTATTATTATTTTGTCCGCACGCAGCGCCGAGCAGCATAAAATCAATGCGCTGGATGCGGGTGCCGACGATTATCTGAGCAAACCGTTCGGTTTAGGTGAATTACTGGCCCGGATCCGGGTAGCCATGCGGCATTCGGTAAGCAGCCCTGAGCAGGATCAGAGCGGTGTTTTTACAACCGGCGCGCTAAAAGTCGATTTATTAAAACGGCAGGTCGTAGTTGACGATAAGGAAATTCATCTTACCCCGATTCAGTACCGGCTATTGTCGGTACTGATTAAAAATGCCGGCAAAGTATTAACGCATCAATACCTGCTCAAGGAAGTCTGGGGGCCGTCCTATAAGGATAATTCGCATTACCTGCGGATTTACATGAGCCAGCTCAGGCAAAAGCTTGAAACGGACCCGACTCAACCGCAGTATTTATTGACGGAATCGGGTATAGGCTACCGGCTAAAGGTCTAACTTCCGATATTTTCAAAATCGGACGCCTCACCTGGATTTTCCAAATTCAGTTAATTATCTTCAAAACAGTCAATATATTGCGTTTATCCTAAAAACCGCAGTGGGAATGTGAGAAAGCCGTTCGTGCTGAGCCCTTCGCCTGAGCTCAGGAGAGCCCTGTCGAGGCATGAACGGGATTTTGGAATGCTCAACTGAGGATTTTAGGTTTATTCACGCCCGCGATATTAAAGTAGTTTAAGGGCCGCCTTTAAAATTTAACCCAATTTGTATTTCTTAAATGCCGGTAGGGAAAGTCTCGGGCAACTCACCCCGTTCCCAAAGTGAAGTTCGCTCCAGCGGTTCTACTGCGCGCGTATGATCGAAATGAATGATGGCGTCGAACTGCGCGGACAGGTTCGCTTGGAAATAATGGCTGATGCGTTCGGTCTCGGGGCGGTAAATTACCCCGATTGCGCGCTGCAGACGAGGCGGACGAAGGCTTGCCGCCGCCTTGCCGCCATCACGCAAGTTAAGCAGGAAGGATTTGGGTTGCAGCTTATGAAAGAGCGCTTCATAACTACCGGCGAGTGCCGGTCGCACCTGCTTGCGTTCGGCAATACCGCCCCAATCTGAAGCGGCCGTCACTGTGCCGCTGTGAGTGCTGAAGCCCACGAGCACGGCCTCTGCGCCATACTTTTCGCGCACCAGTTGCCCTACATTCCATTCACCCTGCTTGCCCATCTCGGTCGCCCGCGCGTCGCCCAGGTGAGAATTATGCTCCCACACGACGATCTTGGCTTCACGTTGCTGAATGTTGAGATGCGCCATGATCGCATCAAGTGTTTCGGCCATATGCCGGTCGCGCAGGTTCCACGATGAGACGCGTCCATGAAACATTAGCCGGTAATATTGCTCGGCATTTTTCACGAGCCGGGCGTTCTGCTCGGCAAAAAAGAAACTATCCATCGTCTCTCGCCCATCTCGCCGCACAAAGTCAGCGGCACTGAGCTGCAATTCAACCAACTGGTTCACCACATCGTTCTCACAGGATTCGGTAAGACCGAAACTTGCCGCATAGCCATAGGACTGCGGATCTTCGCCGAAGTGCTCGAAGCAGGAATAGCGGTAACGCGCTCGCTTCGCCGCCTCCTGATCCACTTTGTCCAGATAATTTAGCACAGCATCAATTGAACTGTGCAAACTGTAAAGGTCAAGTCCATAGAAACCAATCTTGGCTGCGTCTGAGCCCAGACCGTCATTATAACCACGCAGCCAGCCCAGAAAATCCAGTACATCGGCATTACGCCACATCCATGCAGGGAAGCGCTTGAAATCGCCAAGCGCATCTATCGCCTCGACGTCATCATTGTCAGCGCGCACATAGCGGTTAATACGATAGGCGTCCGGCCAGTCGGCTTCGACCGCGACCGCCGAGAAGCCTTTCTCCGTAATCAGCCGTTTGGTTATTTCTGCCCGCGCGCGGTAGAATTCGTGGGTGCCATGTGTAGCTTCGCCGAGCAGCACTAACCGGGCGTTACCCACCAATTTCAGCAAGAGGTTATAATCGGCTTTCGTGCCGATGAAAGGATATGCAGATGCTTCAATTAATGACTCAACAGTTGTGGTCTGCATAGTGTTCTCCTTATGTTTCAGATCATAGCGCTGATGCCGTCGGAGTTTCCGTAGCGGCGCGGGCTAACAGGTTGCGCACTTCATTATCGGTGGTCTGCGAGAAATCTTCATACCACATGCCGACAGCGTAAAGTTGCTCCGGTGTATAAGCACAGATGATTTCATCAACTTCACTTTTGAATCCTTCACAGACCGCGAGCGCCGCCACCGGCACAGCTACGACAATGGCTGCAGGATTCTGAAGACGCAGAGCCGATACCGCAGCGCGCATAGTCGACCCGGTTGCAAGACCGTCGTCAATCAGGATAATTGTGCGATCCTTCACGCTGAATGCACGCCTGTGGTCGCGGTAAAGCTGCTCGCGCCGTTCAAGCTCCCGCTGCTCCTGTGCGGCAACGGCGTCAATTACTTCTTCAGAAATATGAAATTGATTCACTACATCGTCATTGAGGACGCGTATATTTCCCGAAGCAAGCGCGCCCATTGCCAGCTCTTTGTGGCTAGGCAAGCCCAGTTTACGCACCATGAATATATCGAGTGGCGCATTGAGTGCCTGAGCCACTTCAAAAGCGACAGGCACGCCGCCGCGCGGCAAGGCCAGCACCAGTACATCGGTTCGATTGGCGTATACCATCAGCTTATTAACCAGCACTTGCCCTGCCTCTTCGCGATTCCGGAATCTCATGAGTTGTCCTCCGCTTAATAATTTATGCTCAGTCTCTGAGCCTTTATAATATTGCCTGCTTCTTACTATTTTGCCCTGACAATATTGAGTTCACCTTCAGTGCTGAATCAGGGCTGCAAGTGCCGCTGAAACCAGTCAGCCGCCAGCTCCGCGACTTTATCAAGCGTTCCAGGCTCTTCAAACAAGTGGGTGGCGCCCGGCACGATCTGAAGCGCCTTCTCGCAGGTCATCTGTGCATAGGCGTCTTTATTCAAATCAATTACTTGCTCATCGAATCCGCCGACAATAAGCAGTGTAGGCGCTTTGACTTCGGCGAGCGCCGGCCCCGCCAAATCAGGCCGTCCTCCGCGGGATACTATAGCGCCAACGCGGGTGCCCAATGCTGCGGCTGCCATAAGTGCTGCCCCTCCACCCGTACTTGCGCCAAAGTAACCAAGACGCAAATGTTCCGGATGAGCCTGTTTATTAATCCATTCTGTCGATTCCTCCAGCCATCGGCTTGCATGCATGAGCCGCTTTGCAAGTAAATCGATATCAAACCGGAGATGGCGCGTGTGAAAGTCTACGCTCTCTTCCTGGGGAGTCAGCAAATCCAGCAGCAATGTGCCCATGCCCGATGTACGAAGCATCTGCGCAACGAATTGATTGCGCGGGCTGTGACGGCTACTGCCGCTGCCATGCGCAAAGAGAACGACCCCGCGCGCATCCTGCGGCAGAATTAACTCGCCTTCTAAAGTGACTTTATCAGCAAGTATGTGAATAGTCGCCGACCATATATCGGTTAATTTTGTCTTTGTTATACCCATTTAGCCCTCGCCTTTAAAAATGGATTATTTTGATTGAACCAGAAATCAAGGAAATAAAATATTGGTACAAATACCTATCCAATAATCTTAAGGAAGCTCTGAATAAGTTGATTCTGTTGATGATTCGTCAAGGCTCTCCTGAGTGCAATCGAAGGGGCTTTCCTGAGGGTAGCCGAAGGGCTCACCACGAACGGAAGCCACCCAAACCGTTCGTCCTGAGCCTGTCGAAGGAAGCCTGTCGAAGGAAGCCTGTCGAAGGAAGTCTGTCGAAGGAAGCCTGGCTACGGACTTATTCAGAATTTCCTTAAGTTTCAACATGATAAAAAGATAAGATGAGCGGTTACCGGCTACCTCTTCTGTTGGCAAATAGCAGGTAGAGGTGTCTACACGACGGCCCAGGAAGAATACTTTTATCAATAACCCGGCGGAAGAATCGGCTCCAGACCCTCAAATTCCGCATCCGGATGGTGTTTTATTACCGATTGCTTGATATCTTCTATTTGGTCTTTTGGAATATCGAGTAACACCAGCAGCTTGCCTTGCTCGATCTCCTCTTCAAACTTTTTTAATCTGGAATTGCCCACGCTCATTCCGATTAAACCGGCCGCCAGCGAAGCAATCGTCGCACTCGCCATAAGAATGCCCAAAACCGGCCCTCCGGCAATCGCGAAACCCGCAAAGCGCAAACCAACTAATCCCGCTAATAACCCTGTTGTGCCGCCTAAGACGGCTCCCCTTTCCACTGCCGGAATAAAATCTGTTTTTATGGATACCCCTGCTTCAGGCAGATCTCCAAGCGGCGTATCTCTTTTCGCTAATATATGCATATGATGGTCTTCTATGCCTTTAGATCTAAGCTCTTCGACAATTTTATGGGTAGTTTCAATATCGGGAGCTAAAAAGTAAATTCTTCTCATGATTTTTCTCCTCTTGACTTCCACTAATAAATTGGAATTCATTCTTACCTGAGTAGAAAAAAGCGGACTGATATAGTTCAAGCTTTTTTTCAGGCCGGCCAAAGATCAGGATGAAGAAGCCTCATCCGAATTAACGCCAGTGAAATGAACCATACAATGTTAAAATAATAAAATTTTAATCTCAAAACCTCTCAAACGATGAGAATGTATTATTACGCCCTGCCATTTAATCTGCTGGTTATACTAGCTTTAACATTAATAATTCCCGCTTGTTCCAAGCCTGAAGAAGTACAAAAAATTGGCGGCTTTGCGCAAGGCACGACTTATCACGTCAGTTTCTGGCTAGACCCGGCTACTGATACGAAAGCGGTCAAACAGGCTGTAGACGCCGAATTCAGCCGCCTGGATCAGCAGCTTTCCAATTACCGGAAAGATTCCGTCATCGAACAGTTCAATGCTAAAAGCAGTACTGAATCCCAATCAGTGGGTGAGGAAGTTGTTGCCCTGGTTGAGCAGGCTCGACTAGTCAGCCAAGCTAGCGGCGGCTGTTACGACCTGACTACCAAACCGCTGTTTGGGCTTTGGGGATTCCGTGGCGATAAACTAACGCCGCCGGATGAGGCAGCATTGCAGGCGACGCTAAAACAGGTTGGCTTTGCCCAAATCGAGGTGGTTGACGCGACTCATCTGCGTAAACAAATTCCAGCTCTGGAGGTTGATCTTTCCTCTATTGCCCAGGGCTATAGCGTGAAGCGTATCGCTGCCTTGCTTGAAAAACAGGGTATTGAAAACTATCTGGTTGAAATTGGCGGCGAACTGCAAACGCGAGGTAAAAAGCCCGGCGACCTGCCTTGGCGTGTGGCGCTTGAAAAGCCGCTGTCCGGCGAAAGAACCATGCAGAAAGTAATTACTATCAAGCAGACTGAACCGTTGGCCGTAATGACCTCCGGCACCTACCGGCATTTTTTTGATTTGAACGGCAAGCGTTACAGCCATATTCTGGATGCCAGAACCGGCAAACCGGTCGATCATGAAACAGTATCGGTAACCGTGCTTCATGCTGATCCTACACAAGCCGATGCCTGGTCTACGGCATTGTTATGCCTCGGGCGTGAAGCGGGTATCGAAGCTGCTAACAAGGCCGGTATTGCCGCCTTGTTCATCGAACAGCAAGGCGATGCCTTTAACGAGTATAACAGCGCGCCGATGGCTGCTTTGAATCAGGTTACAATAGAATAGTTTAAGGGAACCTCTAAAAATTATCCGTTCATGCTTTGACAAGGCTCTCCTGAGCAGTGGCGAAGGGGCTCTCCTGAGTTTATCGAAGTCTGTCATGAGCCCTTCGGCTACGCTCAGGAGAGCTCCTTCGATAAACTCAGGAGAGCCTTGTCGAATGGGGCTCAGCACGAACGGATAAGTCACTGATTTTAATGAATCACCGTTCGTCCTGAGCTTGTCGAAGGAAGTTTGTCGAAGTGCGATTTTTAGAGGTTCCTTTAAGGCAGTAACCTTTAAGTGTGAGTTTACTCAACCTGTGCAGCCATACCCGCATAAGCGGAACATCAACTTCAAACATCTGGAAACAACATGATTAAAATTTTTCACCTTGCCTTTGTGTTAATCTCCATTTTCAGTTTTGTTGGCAGAGTTATTCTTTCAGAAATCCAGCCTGAAATGCTTAAACAAAAAGTGCTCAAAATAGCGCCTCATGTTATCAATACCTTATTATTGCTAAGCGGCTTTATTCTGGTTATTCAGGGCCAATGGCTTTCGGGAGAGTACGGCTGGATTATCGCCAAGCTTCTGGGAGTATTGGCATATATCGGTTTAGGCATCGTAGCTCTGCGCAGTCAAGGTACTGCGCGATGGCTGGCTTTTGCCGGTGCGATCGTCTGTTTTGTCTATATCGGTATTGTCGCCGTTACCAAAAATGCATTGTTCTTTTTATGATTCAGTAAATGATGTTACAAATAAAAATCCCTGTTACTTATCTGCTGATCCAGCCGGCGTAAAACATCTTTGCCCGTTTGCAGTGGAACATCGCCAAAAACAGGCGCCTGGTGATGAGTTAATGCGCTCCAACGGGACAACCGGCTTTTTAATTGAAGCTGTTCGCTGGCTGTAAAATGATATTGTTGTATAAGCTGATCAAATATTTTCTGTTCAGGCGTTGCAATCAGCTCCGCCAGCCGGCTCAATTCCGCCAGTAAGACTTTAATCGTCAATACATGCTCGGCGATTAACGAGGAAACCTGTTTTGGCTGGATATTTTCCGCGGACGATAATTTATTGTCCGAAATAACTTTAAGGCACTGAATCAGTTCTCCTGAAGAAAAACGCACTGCTGTTTCATAAAATGCTGAGGCTTCCATGTCGCAAAGAGGTTGCTGATCATAGCTTAGCTGAGGTCTTGACGCCGTTTGAATTCCGGCGGTGGCGCAAGGCGGCTTAAAAACCAAGGGCGGATAATAATTTCTTTTACTGTCAAAATCGGAAATTTTATCGATTAAAAACAGGCTGCCTAATAGGTGATCTTTATGTCCGGCTATGCCGATATTAAGCAGAACCGGATTCTCAACCAAACCAAACAGGGCTTGTGTAAAAGCAACGCCGGCGGCCATTGCGCTTTTCCCGGGTCCGGTTACAGTCAGGCAAATGTCATGATTAAAATAAACGGCGAACGGTTGCACAGCAGTAGCTTTCTTTAAAGCCAAGTGTTCGACCAACGGTTTAGCTTCGCACGGCAGCGCGGTGTAAATAAAAATCCTGGATGATTTTTGTTGTTTAATAATGAAGGGCATTGGCCTGTTGTTAAATTATCCGGCATTCATTAAAGAATCTCTGCTTAAGTCCTTAACCAGAGCGCTCCTGAGCACAGGCGAACCATGAAGGAAGTCAACTTCCTCGATTTCTCCAGGCTCACCGCTTGACGGCGGCTCGCCTAACGTTTACCATCTGTCTGCACGTTAAATCTCTATTCTTTTCAGACGCATAGGGCTTTGGGTGCAGTCACTACGCCACGACTATTGTCGCAGAGTTAGGTGTTCATTCAAATGAGGAGGTATGTATGAAGCCCTCAATTTTTCTGTTAGTCTCACTTTTATGGTGTTTCTCATTATACGCCGCAGAACTCGAAGAGTCTGTCCTATCTCAGCTATCGAAGCAGGGGGGATTTTTGACGTTTAAGAATGTCAAGTCCGGCTATTGCATCGGGGTGAAAAATGCAAGCACGAATAACGGCGCGTATATCCAACAGTTTAAGTGCGATTTATCTGGCGGAACTCACCCTAACAACCAACACTGGATACCCGCACAAGGCACTTGTGTTAAGGGCGCTTTTTGTTTTTTAGAAAATCAGAAGAGACCTAGTCAGAACCGTCGTAATTGCATGGGCGTGGACAAGGGAAGTAGCAAACCTTTTGCCAATATTCGGCAGTTTAAGTGTGACAAGCGGGCAAATCAGAAATGGAAATTTGTAGCTGACAGCGGCGGCGTGTTCATCCAGAATTTCGACGGCCTTTGTATCGGTGTAGATCGGGCAATGGTGAATATCGGTGCTCAGCTAAAACAGTTCCGTTGCGACTTTGGGGGCGGCCACCGGAACAACCAGCATTGGAGAGTGTGTGCCGGGCCTCAAAACTCGGGGGATTGTGTGGAGTAAGCTTTGCCGGCGTCGGGCAGTTTGCCGCGGCGCGGCAGGATATAAGTAGTCGGCGGCCTTTTGACCTTTGACCGCATTGCAAGCACGAGGAGTACTTAAACTGCCCATTTTTAGTCAAGCAGGCCAATTAAAACTGTAATAAGATAATGACAGTTTCCATTTTGAAAGGGTCTGTCATGCGCCGCTTAATTCTGCTTAGTTTACTTGCCTTCCCGGCCTTTGCCGTTGATGAGAAACCGCCCAGACTTGACCCCGTGCCGGAAGTGCCCGAGCCGCCTATGCCGGTGCAAAGCGGTGAAAACCTTGAGCCTGATATTACCATTATTCGCCGCGGTAAAAAAACCATCCAGGAATACCGCCGGGGCAACAAGCTTTATATGATAAAAGTGATACCGGATATCGGGCCACCTTATTACTTTATCGATTCGGATGGCGACGGCACCATGGATATTCGCGGCAATGATCTGGACAGGGGTAAAAATATTAATATGTGGAAATTATTGGAATGGTGAGCTTTATTTGTGCCTGTGTTATCGGCGCAACAAGAATGCCGATAATTCATTTCTGCATAGTTCTACTTTGTCAGATTTCATCATCACATCTTCCAAGATCGTCATTCCGGCATGGATTCATGGATGGATTTGAGCTTGGCATCCATGGCGCTGGATACCCGCTCCCGGCGGGTATGACGGGCCTGCGTATAATCTGACAAAGTAGAAATAGTCACAAAATTTTAACTGATTTCAGACCGGATCATTGCAATAGTATTTTCAGCCTGCCTCAAATAGCCGCCGCCAAATAAATTCAGGTGATTCAGAATATGATACAGGTTGTAAAATATTTTCCTGACGGCATAGCCCTGATCTAACGACCAAACTTCCTGATAGGCCGCATAAAAATCCTGGCTGAAACCGCCAAATAATTCCGTCATCGCCAAATCCGCCTCCCGGTCACCGTAATAACACGCGGGATCAAAAACAACAGGAGAGCCATTTTTATCTACGGCCGCATTGCCGCCCCATAAATCGCCATGCAGCAATGAAGGCT
Source organism: Methylobacter sp. (assembly GCA_028716975.1). GTDB lineage: Bacteria > Pseudomonadota > Gammaproteobacteria > Methylococcales > Methylomonadaceae > Methylobacter_B. Next base: position 36,811 of record JAQUOU010000017.1, read on the forward strand.
TAGGCCGGTAATTATAAAACAGGACCTCCATATCGCTTAAAAGCAGCTCTCCATTGGCTTGCAGCTTGCCTCGATAGCCATTGTCTGCGGCCAGCTTTAATTGATACTCCAGACGCTGCTCCCGCCAAAAGTTCAGCCAGTCATCGCTTTTACTATTAGGCTGTTTGGTGCTGCCTATCGTATTGTCCCGTTGCCAGCCAAAATAAGGTTGTATTTGCTGATGCATTTGCGCAAGCTGCCGCCCCAGCAAGCGGTCGGAGGCTTTGCTGGATGAACCGAATTCAAGGTTTTCCAGCGCCAGGAAAGCATGCTCCGCTGTCTTCCCGCAGACAACTGGAGCAGGAACCCTTACGGTTTGAGTATTTGCCATTTCCTGCAAACCAGCAAACTCGGCTTCAAACATTGTTACTAAATCGGTGCGATTTAACTTGACGAAATAGGTTTCGCCCTCACCTTGCAAGCGAAAAGCGGAATTTATGTCGCCCCCGTGAATAGCGCGAACTGAACTCACTCTAAACGCCATTCCTGTGGCAATCTCAATTTGTTCTGAAATAAGCTGCCAGTTCATAAATTACCTCCACGGTATCTGTTCAAGATAAACCCGATTATTTCTACTTTGTCAGATTACATGACCACTATTTTCCAAGATCGTCATTCCGGCATGGAGTCACGCCTGGCTTTCCTGCCAGGAGCCCGTCGGGTCAATGCAAATTCGTTCCAGACGAATTTGTGCCGGACCAATCCGCTCCTGGCGGATTGGGATGTGCATCGCACAGGGCGAAGCCCGAACCGCAGGGAGGCGGTGAGCAATCCCGGCCCCACGGATGGAGTTTAAGCTTGCCATCCCCCTGGCACTGGATTCATGCGGGGCTTTCCTGCCCCGCACCCCACGGGGTCAATGCCAATCTGTTCCAGACAGATTGGTCCCGCTTCCCGGCGAGTATGATGCACTTGTGCATAATCTGACAAAGTAGATTTATCCAATAATGAGGCACCTGGGCTTAGATCTGCGTGCTGGCTCATGATTGCGAGACCATAAATTTATGTTACCAATATGAATAACATTTTTCTGCTAATCGGAAAGCCAAAATTCCGACCTTTAAATGTTCCGGTTTACGCAGTTTTTATCTTGGGCAAATTCCAAACCTATTTTAAAGAATTTATATTCGAGTTTATCGTGTAGCTGCTTAAAGAACAACGATTGCACGTGTATACTGACATTTGTAAAAATGTAATTTTCAACTAAAAGACGACATCTTATGAAAACCGGTAAAGTATTATTCTTTTTATTGCTAGGCTCAGTTTTGTCAGGCTGCGGACAGCCCGGGCCGCTTTATCTATCGGATAAACCGGCACCCATTCATGTAGAACCCGAGCCGGAAAATGAAACAGGGCAACCTACAGAACCCAAAACAAAACCCGCAAAAGAACAATAACAATGGATTATTTTAATTATAAAAACGGCGAACTTTTTGCCGAAGATATCTCGGTTCAGGACATAATTTATCACTATGGCAGTCCCTGTTATATTTATTCAAGAGCCACGCTGGAAAGACACTGGCATGCCTTTGATAAAGCCTTTGGCAAGCATCCGCACTTGATTTGCTATGCAGTCAAGGCTAATTCCAATATTGCCATTCTGAATCTGCTGGCGCGCTTGGGTTCAGGCTTTGATATTGTCTCGCTGGGTGAGCTGGAACGGGTTATTGCCGCGGGCGGCAATCCTGAAAAAATAGTCTTTTCCGGGGTAGGCAAACGTGAAGACGAAATTCTGGCGGCCTTAAAAACCGGCATTCGCTGCTTTAATATTGAAGTCGGGGGAGAGCTGGACCGGATTAACTGGCTTGCAGGGCAACTGGGCATTATTGCCGCGGTATCTTTTCGCGTAAACCCTGATGTGGATGCCAATACGCACCCTTATATTTCTACCGGATTAAAAGAAAACAAATTTGGCATAGACATTCAACAGGCTTTAACGGAATACCGCCGCGCCGCTGCCATGCCACACATTGACGTGGTCGGCATAGACTGCCATATAGGATCGCAACTGACTGAAACCAGGCCTTTTCTGGATGCCCTGGATCGGGTTCTTGACCTGATTGCCATCCTCAAAACCGAAGGCATTCACCTTCGGCATATTGATCTGGGCGGCGGGCTTGGCATCCGTTATAAAGATGAACAACCACCCGAACCTTCGGAATATATCCGGGCCGTTTTAGAGCAACTAGGCAGCACCGATTTTGAAATTTTACTCGAACCGGGCCGTGCTATCGCCGGCAATGCCGGTATTCTGGTGACTCAGGTTGAATATCTTAAACCCACAGCCAATAAGAATTTCGCCATTGTCGATGCGGCAATGAACGACCTGGTGCGTCCATCTTTATATAGCGCCTGGCAGGAGATTATTCCTGTTAACCTGCAAAGCGATGCCGCCGAACAGCGCTGGGATATTGTCGGCCCGGTCTGTGAAACAGGTGATTTTTTAGGAAAAGACCGCCCGCTTAAAATATCTCAGGGTGATCTGCTGGCAATACGCTCAGCGGGCGCTTACGGTTTTACAATGAGCTCAAATTATAATTCCAGGCCCCGGGTCGCTGAACTGATCGTCGATGGAAATAATTTGCATTTAATCAGGGAAAGAGAAACTGTCGCACAACTTTGGGCGGGTGAGCACATCCTGCCCTAGCGGTTAAGTCATTACTGTTTTTAGTCTATACTTTTGTGCTATTGAGTATTTATCATTTTTGCTTAACTTAACTAATAAATGATTAGCTTTACTAAAATGCACGGCCTCGGCAATGATTTTGTGATAATTGATGCGATTAATCAGCATGTTGAATTAACGCCGGAGAGAATACGACAGATGTCCGACCGCCATTTCGGCATTGGTTTTGATCAACTGTTGCTGGTAGAACAGCCCGTCAGTGCCAATGCTGACTTCAAATACCGCATATTTAATGCGGATGGCGGCGAAGTTGCTCAATGCGGCAACGGCGCACGTTGCTTTGCGCGTTTTGTTCGTGATAAAAAGCTGTCTGAAAAAAGCGAAATAACGGTAGACACAGACGCGGGGCAGTTGCTGCTGCATTTTGATGAAGAAAACCTGATAACCGTCAATATAGGTATTCCTAAACACAAACCTGTTGAGATTCCCTTGCTTGCAGAGCGCGAATCAAAACTTTATACCGTCACTGTTAAGGGGAGTAAACAAGTATTCGGCGCAGTTTCCCTGGGTAATCCACACGCCGTTATTCAAGTTAACGATGTCAACAATGCGCCGGTAGCTGAATTAGGGCAGGGATTGGAAAACCATCTATTTTTTCCGGAACGGGCCAATATCGGTTTTATGCAAGTCATAGACCGCCAACACATTAAACTTCGGGTTTTTGAACGCGGCGCGGCTGAAACGCTGGCTTGCGGTAGCGGCGCTTGTGCAGCCGTCGTTATCGGTATCGAACAAAACCTGCTGGACCATGAAGCCTGGGTTGAACTTCCCGGCGGAACCTTAAAAATTAGTTGGGCAGGCCGCAACGCCCCGGTATTCATGACGGGGCCAGCCATCTCTGTGTTTGATGGAAATATACATTTATGAGCAAGCAACCCTCTGAGCTGACTTCAACCCAGGTTGAACAATATCTCCAGCAAAATCCCGAATTCTTCAATGAACATTTAAATTTATTGGAACAAATGAGCATCCCTCACCCCAGCGGTACTGCCATTTCGCTGATTTCAAAGCAGCTGGAAATATTCAGAAGCAAACACCGCGAGCTTGAAAGCCAGCTTACTGCTCTGATAGAGATAGCCAGGGATAATGATATGTCCCTCAACCGCATGCATAAACTTACCCTGGCATTGCTGGAGGCTTCAACGCTGGAAGAGGCTGTCGCTAATCTTGACCAGGTTTTAGCCGATTATTTTCTAACTGATTTTGTGGCTATACGCCTTATCCGGCACCATCCCGGAACGGCTATTGCCAATTTGTTTATCGAACCGGATAGCAAAAATCTGGAACCGTTTAGTAAAGAACTTGCGCGTAATCAACCCAAATGCGGCCGCCCGACACTAGCCCAGGCAAAGGTCTTATTCGGGGATTCGGCGCTGGATGTTAAATCCTGCGCCATTATTCCTATGAAGTTCACCGAACTGGAGGGAATAATAGCTATTGGCAGCCGTGAAGAAAGCCGGTTTCACTACAGCATGGGCAATTTATTTTTAACGCAAATGAGCGAAATCATAGGCACCCGGCTGATATCCTTACTACAGCAGAAATAACCATGCACCCTGATGCCGAACAAGCACTGGCGGATTTTTTTAGCCAGCTTGAAATTGAAAAACGCGCCTCTATACACACGATTAAAAGTTATCAACGGGACATTAAACGATTAATTTCCTATTGCACAGGTAAAGCTATTTGCCATTGGACGGACCTGCGGCAAAGCGATATCCGCGCTCATATAGCAAATCGGCATCGTCAGAGCATCAGCAGTAAAAGCCTTCAGCGAGAACTGTCCGCCATCCGCAGTTTCTATAACTTCCTATTAAAAAACCGTCTGGCCGACACCAACCCGGCCGAGCATGTACAGGCACCCAAGCAAGCTCGTAAACTGCCTAAAACACTGGATGTAGACCAGGTAAACGGCTTACTGGAAGCAGGCGCAAATTCAATGCTGGAAATCCGCGATGTGGCTATGTTTGAATTACTTTATTCATCCGGACTTCGTCTTAGCGAACTCACCGCGCTAAACCTCAGCGATCTTGACCTGCCCGATAACTCACTGATTGTCCGTACCGGTAAAGGCGGCAAATCAAGGATACTGCCGGTAGGCAGCAAAGCGGTTACGGCAATTGAAAACTGGTTGCCCGAACGTTCAAAAAACGCCCTGCCCTCTGAACCCGGCTTATTTATCTCTACCCGCGGAAAAAGGCTGGGACAGCGTAGTGTTCAGTTAAGACTGGAGCAGTGGTGCAAAAAAAAGGCTATTGCAGAACACATACATCCGCATATGCTAAGACATTCTTTCGCCAGCCATTTACTCGAATCCAGCCAGGACTTGAGAGCTGTTCAGGAACTGCTTGGGCACAGCAATATCAGCACCACGCAGATCTATACTCATCTGGACTTTCAGCATCTGGCTGAAATCTATGATAAAGCCCATCCCAGAGCCAAAAAAAAATCCATATAACAGTTTCCTTCATCAGCACAAAATTTAAAAACCTGCTACCATACGCCATATTTTTTAATCTAAAAAGCAGTCTGTTTTTCACACAGACACACTTCTTACAGGATACCGAAATGGCGGCAATCGAAACACTCCAAGATGTAAAATCTAAAGGAATACTGTGGGTTCTTGGTGTTCTTGTCATTATTATAGTGGTCATACTGATTATCCTGGGCGCCTGGTGGGGAAGTGAACCCGAACAATTCAACATACAGGACGAAGCACTGAAACGTGCAAAGGAAACCCATACATCCAACATCCCTGTCGGCTATACCTATACCAATACGCTGGCGCATATCGCTGAAGTCCTGTTGCATAAATCCGGCGGCTATATTACTAATGATGTGGCTCCTCCCGGCGTCTTTCTTGATAACATTTCCAATTTTGAATATGGCGCCCTGGTCATGTTGCGTGACGCCACCTCAGCCTTAAGAAATCACTTTGCCAGAGATCAGTCTCAATCAGCAGAGGATCCTGATTTGGCGGTAGCCGAGCCTTATTTTTATTACGAAAACGATTCATGGGCGCTGCCGTCAACGGAAGCAGAATACCAAAAAGGTGTTGATGCCCTGCATAAGTACATGTCGCGTCTGCAAAAATACGGCGGCAATGTGAAACAGGCGCAATTCTATTCCAGAGCTGATAACCTGTGGCAGTACACGGAAGTTGTCATAAAACGTCTGGGCGGTCTTTCCACCCGCCTGACTGCAAATAGTTCCGGCTCAAACTACGGCCCTGGCTTAAGCGAGCTTGAAATAAAAAAGGCGGAAGAACAAGGAACTCCCATAGCTAAGGTAACCTGGCTGGAAATTGACGATATTTTCTATGAAGCTCGCGGCGCAAGTTGGGCTTTGTTGCATATACTGAGAGCCATTAAACATGACTTCGCTGACATTCTGATAGATAAACGGGCAATGCGCACCGTTGATATCATGATTAAGGCACTGGAAAACTCATTGACGCCCATCCTGAGCCCGATGATTTTAAATGGCGGCGGCTACGGTCTTTTCGCGAACTATTCCCTTACCATGGCAAATTACATAGCGCGCGCCAATGCCGCGGCTCTTGATTTGCGAGACATTATGAACCGAGGATAATTCTATGGATGAACAAATTAACTATAACCTGACCCAGATTTCCACCTGGAAAAGAATTTTCTTTATGCTGATTTTTGCGGCTATCGGCGGATTGGTCAAAATGATATTGTGGGCGGTTATTATATTGCAGGTAGCATCAACTCTACTGACTGGCAAGGCTAACAGCAATATTCTCAATTTCGGCCGCAGTCTTTCGGTCTATACCTATCATATTCTTCTATTCCTGACCTACAATACTGAAACACTGCCCTTCCCTTTTTCTGCCTGGAACCTGACCGCAGAACTCCAGCTGCCGGAATCGCAACAACCACCCCAATAAACTTTCATGGATTCTACCCGCAAAATCATTCATATCGATATGGATGCTTTTTTTGCGACGGTAGAACAACGTGATTTTCCGCAGTACCGCAACAAGCCTATCATTGTGGGCGGCGCTCCCGATTCCCGGGGTGTTGTGGCAACCTGCAGCTATGAAGCAAGACCTTACAGCATTCATTCAGCCATGCCTTCATCCCGCGCTTACCGCTTATGCCCTCAGGCCATTTTCGTCAAACCCCGGTTCGAAGCCTATCACGAAGCATCAATGCGTATTCGGGAAATTTTTGCCGAGTACACTGAACTTTTTGAGCCGCTTTCCCTGGACGAAGCCTATCTGGATGTCAGCGATTCGGCGTTACATCAGGGTTCGGCCACATTAATCGCCAAAGCGATTAAGGCGAAGATTAAACAAAAAACCGGGCTTATCGCTTCGGCCGGCATTTCTTATAATAAATTTCTCGCTAAAATTGCCTCGGATATGGATAAGCCGGATGGGCTCTATTTGATTACCCCTGAACAGGGCGCTCAGTTTGTCGAACGTCTGCCGGTAGAAAAATTTCATGGCGTAGGTAAAGCCACGGCCGGCAAAATGCAGGCGCTGGGCATAAAAACCGGTAAAGACCTCAAGCTACTGTCTTTAGAAGTTTTACAGCAGTATTTCGGCAAGTCCGGCCCGTATTATTACCATATTTCCAGAGGCATCGATACCCGGCCTGTCAATAACCATAGAGTCCGCAAGTCGTTAGGCGTGGAAACCACTTTTCAGCAGGATATTACCACTAAGGAAGATGCCCTTGAACATTTGCAACACCTGCTGGATAAAACCTTAAAGAAAATCGTCGAAAAGAAGCTGGACGCGCATACTCTAACTGTAAAAATAAAATATCACGATTTTATACTAATCACCCGTAGCCGTACTTTGCCGCATTCCGTTACCGACACCTCAGCTACGCGCAGCATTCTGGAAGATTTATTAAAAGATACCGCCATTGGCAAACGTAGCGTACGTTTGCTGGGAGTCACTCTTTCATCTTTAGAAAACCGGCATGCAATTACCCGTTCTCATCAAATGGATTTATTTGATTATTAAATCTCTCAACAAATGAATCGTCGAACCGTTATCAAAGGACTTGGCCTTATGCCGCTAATTCCTTTTTTACCCGCATGCCGGTTTGACAAAATAACCATGCCGCCTGTTGAAGATGAGTTCCTCGCGCGCGTTGGCCCTATTAATCATACGCTAACAAATCAGTCCCCTTTAACATTTAGCGGTGACGATTTTACCCGTTCCCACGGGGTCCTTTGGAATAAACCAGCTTTTATTGAAGCTATCGGCGGACGTCCAAAACCTAAACGAAAAGAAGAGCTTGTTATCATAGGCGGCGGTATGAGCGGGTTAATGAGCGCCTATTTATTGCCTGAAAAAAAGCCGGTAATATTGGAACAGGCCGGCCGGTTTGGCGGAAATGCGAAGGGTGAAAGCTGGAATGGATTGCATTATTCCATTGGTGCGGCGTATCTCATTAAACCCGAGGAAGATTCCGGGTTATTTAAAATACTTAAAGATCTCGGTATCGTTGAGGATTGGACTATCAAAAGCGGAGGTGGCGGAGATTTCGTTTTAAATGGGCGACGGATTGAGAATTTCTGGACTGGCGCAAGCGAGCCGCATCATAAGGCGAGTTATAAACGTCTTTATGATTATTTCATGTCATATCTGAAAGATGGCGGCAATCTTTTCCCGGATTATCCCACCGATGATGCCAAGCTTCGCGAATACATCAATAAGCTGGATCAGGAAGATTTCAAAAGCCATTTAGAGAAAAGTATTGGTACTGATCTTCCCGATCATGCGGCAACGCTGCTTGAGCACTACTGTTTTTCTTCCTGCGGCGGCTCTGTTACGGAAATTTCCGCGGCAGCAGGCATTAATTTTTTTGCTGCTGAATTTGATGATGTGGCGGTTTTTCCCGGCGGAAATTCCTATATTGCAGAAGCGTTATTAAAGCATGTATACACCCAGCTTCCAGCCAACAATCTACTCCCCGGACATTTGGTTTTTGATGTTCAAGCGCAACAAGACGATGTTTTGATCAGCTATCTTGATCCGAATAATGAGGCTCAAAGTATTCTGGCAGAAAAAGTCATTATGTCTTGCCCTAAATTTGTAGCAGCAAAGCTCATCGACCAATTGTCTGCTAAAAAAACAGCGGCTATTTCAGAGCTGGAATACCGTGCTTACGTAGTGGCCAATTTATTAATCAACCATCCCCTTACAGAAACCGATTACGATATCTACTGGCTGGGTCCCGGTAAAGCTGACTTTAAAAATGTAGCGGCTTATGCCAGAGGCAGAGGAATCACCGATATTATCAACGCCAACTTCTCATCGCCTGACCATCAAAAAACAGTGCTCAGTTTTTATCAGGCTTTACCCTATCATGGAGGCCGGTCTGAATTATATGCCAACAATTCCTATGCAAGTATGAAAGCCAAAATATCTGCACAATTAAAAAAAGAAGTCTATCCGTTCTATGATTTAAAAGAACAGGATATAGTGGATTTACGTTTAACGCGCTGGGGGCATCCTCTCCCCCTGGCTTCAGTTGGGCTGTTGCAAAGAGGTATCGTCGATACGCTTAGAGAGCCCATTGACAATCGTATTTTCTTTGTTGAACAAGATAACTGGGCTCTGCCGGCTATTGAAACAGTTGCGGCAGAGGCTATTCACTGGAGTTCAATCATTCGTTAGACGGCATATGGGGTAGGCGCTGTAAAGCGGATCAAAGGGAGGCTTTTAGAGTATCAGCATGCCTGTTGAAACGCGGATCAAGATCTAATGAAAGATTTCCGAAATAAAGGGCGAATGGCTCTTAATTTAAAATCAAGAGGCGCCGCCTTCAAACAAATCTTTCAGATAGCGGTATAACAAGCGTGCCGATTTAGGCGGCTTGGCCGCTTCCGCTTCTTTTTGAGCATTGCGCAATAACTGCCTTAGCTGCTGCCGGTCGGCTTGCGGTTGATCGCTGAGCAATGCTGCCAACCCATCATTACCTTCAGCAATCAGTCTGTCCCGCCAGCGTTCAACAAGATGATGCTCTCTTACGGCATGGGCGCTCTGGTTTTTAATACGCGCCAGTTTTTCCAGAAAAGGTTCTACATCAATTTTATGGAGTTGGCCGGCAATAAATTTCAGCAATCGTTTTCTTGCGCCTTTATGCGGCATTCCGGCCACTTCGGTAAGGGGCTTATAGATGTTTTCAGGAAGTTCAAAACTTTTTAATTGGGCGGCAGACAATTCGGACATTTCTTCGCCTAAAGCAAAAAGCACGGCGATATCCTTCTTTATTTGAGTTTTATTGGGCCGGACCGCATAGTATTCAACATCTTCTTCCTCATATTCGAATTCTTCAATCATCTCACATCAAACCATTGCAATTAAAAAGATAACAAATAGCACCACCAAACCTATAGGCATCAGCAATCCTGCCCAATCCGGTTTTGCATTTTTACTTTGCTCTATCGAAGCCTTGATACCAGGTCCCATCCAAAAAATTATCAGTAGAACCATAGCACCAAGCAACACGCTTTCCCAGGTTGAAAATGTTTCCATTATTGTTTACCCGTAAAACTGAAAGCTATTTTATCATATCCAGCTTAATCACTTTCCATGCGGCTATTTTTTGCTCTAGCCTTAGTGAAGCAAAGGCAGGACTTGTTGATGGCAGCCGCTGATATTCAAGATATGAAAAGCGCTTATTAAGTATTGGCAGAATATGTTTTTTATAGACTTTTTCAGCCATTCCGCCGTTAAAATACACATGCCTGATAAGCTGGTATTCATCAAAAAAGCTCGTAAAGTCATTTATTGTAATTGATGACAGCTCTATATTTGAATCCAAACTGCCCAGTCGCTTGCAACTTTGCAGCACATCCCAGACCGCTACGCCATTTTCAAGTAAAATCTCTTTACGCTGCTGATAACCAAGCTCGGGATAGGCAGCGAATAATGCGCCCATGATAGGCCAAAACGCATTACCGGGATGTCCATAATATTGCTGTTTGAGCAATGAGGCTACGCCAGGCATGGATCCCAATATCAATATTTCTGCATTTGTGGAAACAAGAGGAGCAAATCCTTCTATATCAGACATCTATACTCATCATAAAATTTACTTTATTTTTATACCTACCGTTAAATTTGCGATAATACTTGGTTTATATTTTGAATAGGGTATCCATTACGCATGTGGTTTAAAAATCTTAGCATTTTTCGTCTTACCGAAGCCTTCACTTTATCTTCAGAAGTATTTGAGCAAAAGCTCGAATCCATGAGTTTTCGCCCTTGCGGTCCTCATCAGGAGTTTGCATTCGGCTGGACCCCACCACTAGGCAAAACGTCGCAACAACTGGTGCATAGCGCTAATGGCTTTTTTATGCTGTGCGGGAAAAAGGAAGAAAAAGTTCTACCGGCTGCTGTAGTTAATGAAATGGTTCAGGAAAAAATTCTTGAAGCAGAAGACAAGCAAGGTCATAAATTATCCAAAAAAGAGCGTACCACTCTCAAAGATGAGCTTATTTTTGAGTTACTGCCAAAGGCATTCACATTTTCAAGCAAAACTTACGCTTATATTGACCCTAAAGGCGGCTGGCTGATTGTCGATGCCGCCTCTGCAAAAAAAACCGAGGATTTGCTTAGTAGTCTGCGTAAATGCCTGGGTTCATTGCCGGCTGTTCCACTCAATATGATCGAAAAACCTGTCACCACCATGACCGCCTGGTTAATAAATAATCAGGCTCCTGAAGATATCACCATTGAAAACGAATGCGAATTGCGCTCGCCCGAAGAAGAAGGCGGTATTATTCGCTGTAAACGCCATGATCTCACTCTGCCTGAGATCAAAAATCATCTGGATACCGGCAAAGAGGTTATTAAACTGGCAGTAAACTGGGCAGATCGAATTTCCTTCATCATAGATGAAAATTTGTCCATTAAACGCCTGAGATTCCTTGATTTGATTCAGGATCAGGTGGGTGATGTCGAAACCCATGATGAAGCAGAACGGTTTGATGTGGACTTTTCAATTATGTCATTGGAATTGTCAAACTTTCTGCCGCGTTTAATAGAGTTATTCGGCGGAGAAAACAAAGCATAATCCTAAATAAAGAGCAGTTAATATTGAAAGCTTTTTACCTGCATGGATATCTTATGTTTTGAGGGCGAAATTATTTACGTATGAGATAGTGCTTATACTTTTAGCTTATCCAATAAACATAAGCGGATAAAAACTCAAAAAAAAGCCCGAGGAATTGATCCTCGGGCTTTTTTCCCGCTCCAAAATAATAATGATTTATTTCATCATTGATTTTTTGAACATGTTATCCAGTTTGCTGTTTGTATCTTGAGCATATTGAGCTGCACGATTTGCCGCAGATTCTGCAGCTGCTGCTTTTGCTGCAGCATCTGAAGCTGCGCTTTGCGCACTAGCCGCATCTGAAGATGCCTGGGCAACAGAAGTTTTCAAACCATCAATTTGTGATTGTAAACCTTCCACATCTGAAGTACTTGCGCAACCGACTACCAAACTGGCAGCCAGAGCAATCATTGATAATTTTACTACTTTTTTCATATTATTTTCCTTATTTCAGAGTTATTACTACAAAAAACCTTATAGCTGAAAACAATTCTAGCATTGTTAATTATATTTTCCAGTTTTATTTTATTTTCACTATCGTCCCTTTATCCAGCCATTGACTTAGATGATCAATCTGCCTGTTAGTCAATGCAATACATCCATGCGTCCAATTCATTGTTTTGTGAACTTCTTCGTCAGCTCGCCCCAGTCCATGAATACCGATACGGCCGCCTAATGGAGTATTTTGAGGGGGTGTTTGATGATACCGATGCGCGGTGACAATATTATTGTAGGTTGCTTGATCAATAATTCCCTCTACCAAAGCATTTTGAGCATCTTCTACAGAAGGATAGGTTAAGCCAAAAAACTTTCGATAAGAACTTCTTTCACCCACCCAGCCAATTCTATAACTGCCGAAGGGCGTAATGTTATCTCCCCGATGCGTTTTAAGGCCTGCCCCGCCTCGACCGATAGCAATATCATTTAAGGTTTCAAGAGTTTTATTGCCTTTTTTTACTTCTATCGTAAGCGCAGACGTATCCACTAACAGCCAAATTTTATTATCCGCAAATACACTTAGAAAGAAAAAACCACAAAATAACAATAAATAAATTCGCAACATACATAGCTCTACACTAGATAATAATTTTGGTGTATTTTAGCACTAGTTTAATCACCGCATTAAGGATCACGCATGCAAATAGATACTATCACAACTCACCCCTACAATGACCAGAATCCAGGGACATCCGGACTCAGAAAAAAAGTTACTGTATTTCAACAAGACGGCTATCTTGAAAATTTTGTTCAATCAATTTTCGACTCTCTAGAAGACTTTTCCGGAAAAACCCTGGTGTTAGGTGGAGACGGGCGCTATTTTAACCGGCCGGCAATACAAGTCATCATAAAAATGGCAGCCGCTAATGGTTTTGGTGAATTAATTATAGGTCAAGGCGGATTATTGTCTACACCGGCAGCCTCAAACCTAATCAGAAAAAATAAAGCATTTGGAGGGCTTATTCTTTCCGCCAGTCATAACCCCGGCGGCCCTAACGAAGATTTCGGTATAAAATACAATGTCAGCAACGGCGGGCCTGCCCCCGAAAAATACACCGATGACTTCTACAAACAGAGCCAGACCATTAGCCGCTACAAAATTGCTAAAATTGAAGATACTGATATAGACCGCATAGGCAGCCAGCAAATAGAAAACTTTAAAATCACTATAATTGACCCGGTGACTGATTATGCAGAACTGATGCAAGCCATTTTCGACTTCGGGTTGCTTAAACAAAGCATTAGCTTCGGTTATATCACTTTGCTCTTTGATGCCATGCATGCCATTACCGGGCCTTATGCAAAAAGGATACTCGTAGATATGTTGGGGGCAACGCCGGATTCCGTCATTAATGCAGAACCTTTAGAGGATTTTGGAGGTCATCATCCTGATCCGAATTTAGCCCACGCCCAAGAGCTTGCCGCGCGAATGTTCAGCCCAACAGCCCCCACTTTGGGCGCTGCTTCTGATGGCGATGGTGACCGCAATATGATTACCGGCAGCAATATATTCGTAACGCCCAGCGACAGTCTGGCCATAATGGCGGCCAATGCCCGTTTGATTCCCGCTTATGCGCATGGATTAAGCGGGGTCGCACGCTCCATGCCCACCAGCCAAGCGGTTGACCGCGTGGCCGCCAGTTATGATATTCCGTGCTATGAAACACCCACGGGCTGGAAATTTTTCGGCAATTTGCTGGATGCAGGAAAAATCACGCTTTGCGGTGAAGAAAGTTTCGGCACGGGTTCCAACCATGTACGCGAAAAAGACGGCTTATGGGCTGTATTGTTCTGGTTGAATTTAGTCGCCAAAAAGCGCCAACCCGTGGCCGATATTGTGCATGACCATTGGCAAAGATTTGGCCGGGATATTTATTCCCGACATGATTATGAGGCAATAGAAACCACTATCGCCGACAGCATTCTGGAACATCTGAGAAATCAGCTACCGGCATTATCGGGCCAGGATTTTGGCGAATACATTGTTAAATATGCGGACGAGTTCAGCTATGAAGACCCGGTAGACGGCAGCATCAGCAAAAATCAGGGCATCCGCATTGGCTTTGAAAACGGCTCTCGGATTATCTTTCGCTTATCCGGAACCGGCACGGTCGGCGCCACATTAAGAATTTATCTGGAAAAGTTTGAAGTCAATGCATCAAATCATGATCAGGATGCTCAAGTTTCCCTGGCCGATTTAATTAACCTTGCTGAACAGCTTTGTGAAATCAAAAAACGTACCGGCAGAACAGAACCTACTGTAATTACCTGAAAATAACTCCAGCTTACAAAAAAATTTTCGTATCTTGTTCTTTGGGTAACCTCTAATAATACAGTGCTTCGACTGGGCTCTCCTGAGCTTGTCGAAGGGCTCAGCACGAACGGCTCAAATATTATCAATAAGTTACGTTCGTGGTGAGTCGTGAGCTTGCCGAACGGTCGAACCACGAACGTAACTTATTTTCAGAGCTTCTCTTTAAATGCCTTCTTTACGGATTCCTGCTCAGAGGCATGCCTTGACCCACTATTTCAACATTGTGAGCAATAGTGTGCAATGAGCAAATCAGCAGTACACCTGCAGCAATCAATGCAATCTGTTGCAAGGAAGTTTTCAGATCGGTTTTTTTATGCAGGGACGGTATCAAATCAGCCACTGCAATATATATAAAGCTTGAAGCTGCCAACGCCAGAAAGTATGGCAGGCTGTCATGCAGATCTCCCAGACTAAAATAAGCTATAACACCGCCCAGAACCGTCGTTAAACTGGCCAGCAGGTTATAAAAAAAAGCCTTGCTCCTGGAATAACCGCTATGTAATAAAATTGCAAAATCCCCTACTTCCTGGGGAATTTCATGGGCCGCAACGGCAAGACTGGTCACTATGCCCAATTTGACATCGGTTAAAAATGCAGCGGCAATTAATATTCCATCGACAAAATTGTGTATGCCGTCGCCCAGGATAATTAAAGTGCCGGCCGACTTATGTCCATGACTGTGGCTATGTGCATGATCATTCTCCTGCTCATCATCGCCATGCGCTTCACAACTGCCGTAATGGCAATGCCGCCATATCAACAGTTTTTCCAGGACAAAAAAACCGAGCACGCCCGCTAAAATGGTTCCTGACAAGGATTGAAACTGCTCCGGCTTAACTTCTTCAAAAGCCTGAGGAATCAAGCCCCAAAACGCAACAGCGAGTAAAGCGCCAATGGCAAAACTGATTCCATGCGGCAAGATATAGTTTCTGTGATTATCCTGCAATAACAGAAAGACCGAGGCCGCCAGAACACTTAATACGCCGCCGACGGCGGTAAAGATGATAATCAATATCAATAAATTCACTACTTCATTCTCTCCAGATTAGTGTAGCCATGCGCCCTGTTTGCGTTTCCCGGCGATAAGAATAAAAACGCTCATGCTCGATGAACGTACAGTGTGTGCCGCCATAAACCCTGTCTATAATACCGAGTGCTGCCAGATTAATGCGCGCCAATTGATAGATATCAGCCAGCCATTTGCCGTTACCTTGTTTTTTAAAGGCAATCCGGAATTCTGCGGATTTTTCCAGAAAAGCGCTACGGACTTCAGCGCCTACTTCAAAACACTCAGGCCCGATCGCGGGCCCCAGCCAAACCAGCAAATCTTTCTTTTGCATGGCGTTTATCGTATTGCTGATCACCCCCGCCAACAACCCCCGCCAGCCGGCATGAATTGCAGCTATTTGTGTTCCTTCAGTATCGCAAACCAGCAGGGGTAAACAATCGGCTGTCAGCACGGCACAAACAATCCCGGACTCGCAGGTAAAACTGGCATCGGCTGGTTGCAATGAAGTGGATTCTACTGCATTAATGGCCAAGTTACTGTGTATTTGCTGAAGCCATAGCGGCTCTGAGGGCAAATCAAGCATAGCTTTGATCACCTGTCTGTTTTTCTTAACGCTCTCATCGTTATCGCCCACATGCAGGGCAGGATTAAGACTTGCGTAGGCGCCGCGACTGACTCCACCGGTACGCAATGTAGTGGCTGCATGAATATTAGCCGGCGCCTGCCAATCCGGTGCCAGCCAGTGTTTAACCCTGTTCATTTTCGGTTAATGCCTCAAGCAGACTGATCATATCTTCAGGCATAGGCTGTTCCCATTCACAATATTCATCAGTAAGAGGATGTTGCAAGCCCAATTTTGCTGCATGCAAAGCCTGACGCTTAAAACTCCGCAATTCTTTTTCCAGCCGCTCACTGCAACCCGGCGGTATTTGAAACCGCCCGCCATAAACCTGGTCACCCAGCAACGGATAGCGAATATGCGCCATATGCACTCTGATTTGATGAGTACGGCCGCTTTCAAGCTTAACCTGAACCTGGGTATGACTGGTAAAACGCTGCACAACACGATAATGCGTCACAGCGGATTTCCCAGACTCTTTAACTGCAAAGCGCTTACGATCGGCTGGATGCCTGCCGATCGGTTCATCTACAGTTCCGCCCGCAGTCATGCGTCCTCGGGTGATCGCCAGATATTCGCGAGTAATATCTCTGTCCTGTAGTTGTTGCGTCAGACTGTTATGGGCCTGCAATGTTTTGGCAATCATCAGCAAGCCGCTGGTCTCCTTATCGATCCGGTGGACAATCCCTGCCCTGGGCAATATTTCAAGGTTCGGGTCGTGGTTTAGCAGGGCGTTTAGCAGAGTCCCGCTCCAGTTTCCAATGGCCGGATGCACGACCAAACCGGCCGGTTTATTTACAACTAATAAGCTTTCGTCCTCGAAAACGATATCCAGGGAAATTTTTTCCGCTTCGAACATCACCACAACTTCGGCTTCAGCATCCAGCATTATTATTTCGCCGCCGTCAAGCTTGTCTTTTGGCTTAAGCGTCAAGCCGTTTACCTGTACCCGGCCAGCTTTCACCCAGGTTTGCAGTTTACTGCGCGAATAATCCGCAAACAGTTCGGCAAGCACTTGGTCCAAACGCATGCCGGCCATTTCAAAAGGCACTTCTGCCGTTAATCTTGTCATAACAAGTTCTTCTGATTAACCCATTGTTAAGTTATACTCACACAATAAATATACACTTCGAATCATCGCAGTATATCCGGCGAGGAAACCTCTAATATTACAACGTGTCGTTAGCACTATGCGATTAATTTTAATAAAATTTTTATTTATCTGTTGTTTAGGCTTGTCTCTTCAAGGCTGTGAAACGCTCAAAAGCCTCACTTCTTCGGATACTGAGAAGGAAGATGAATATGCTGACTGGAATTCGGAAAAATTTCGCAGTGAAGCTAAAACAGCAGTAGAAGCGGGTAATTACGAAAAGGCCATCAAATTATACGAAGCACTTGAGTCACGTTATCCGTTTGGCGAAGAATCGGCTCAAACACAGTTGGATATTGCGTACGCTTATTACAAAAATAACGACCCGGATTCCGCAATTTCCGCCGTCGACCGCTTTGTTAAAATCAACCCGCGTAATCCCAGTGTAGACTATGCGTACTATTTGAAAGGGCTGGTAAATTATAATCGCGGAATTGGATTTATTGATCGTTTCCTGCCCACGGATATTTCACAACGTGATCCCGGCAGCGCTAAGGATGCCTATGAGAATTTTGCCGATCTGATACGCAGATTCCCGGAAAGTAAATATGTGCCCGATGCCAGGCAAAGAATGATTGCGCTTAAAAACAATCTGGCTATGCATGAAGTCCATGTCGCACGCTTCTATATGAAACGCAAAGCTTATATAGCTGCCGTGAACAGGGCTTCGAATGTTATTGAGAAATACCAGCGTGCGCCTGCGGTTCCTTATGCACTGCAAATCATGCAGGAAGCTTATACTAAGCTTGACTTGCCGGATCTTGCGAAAGATGTCAGTAAAGTGTATGAGCAAAACTACCCGAATGGGCCACCTGTACTCGAGCATAAAAATTCGACAGTCTCACATCAGGTTTGGGATTTTATAGGTCTTGAAAAATAAGGGAAGAAATTAAGGCGGGTTATCTATAAACACACCCGCCTTTAAGCATGGCATTAAGACAACAGCTGGTCTTTCATTTTCTTTTCCAATTCCGCCTGGTTCAGATGCCGGACATCTTCTCCTTTAATCATATAAATCAGGTGATTACAGATATAACAGGCATGATCGCCAATTCTTTCCATAGCACGGACGGTCCAAAGCACATTTAAAGTCCGGGTAATATTTCTTGGATCTTCCATCATATGGGTAATTAATTGCCTGATAATACTGTCATATTCACGATCGACATTTTCATCCCGGCCGGTAATCTCGGCTACTTCATCTATATTCATTCTGGCAAATGAATCCAGCGCCCCGTGCAGCATGTCCTTAACCAGATCAGCCATATGTTGTAGTTCATAAAATTGATAGCCATTAGCTTCGGCATCCGATATCCGGATGGCCATTTTAGCGATACGCTCAGCCAGATCTCCAATTATTTCAATTTCACTAATAATTTTAATTACTGCAATTATTAATCTCAAGTCAAATGCAGCAGGTTGCCTCAACGCTAAAATCTGAGTACATTCCAAATCTATATCCATTTCCATGGCGTCGATCCGGTTATCCTGCTTGATAACTTGCTCAGCTATTTCCGAGTCGCCGTTTATGAACGCTTTTACTGCCAGGTCTATTTGCCGCTCAACCAGCCCGCCCATGTTTAAAACTTTATTGCGTATATCTTCCAGCTCTTTATTAAACTGTCCGGATATATGCTGCCCTATTTTACTGTTATCCATAGTCTGCTCCTAATTATCCATACCGGCCGGTAATATAGTCTTCTGTTTGCTTTTTAGTAGGATTGGTAAATAACTGGCTGGTGCTGCCCATCTCAATTAATTCACCCATATACATAAATGCCGTGTAATCAGAGACACGCGCGGCTTGCTGCATATTGTGAGTCACTATAATAATAGTATATTTCTCTTTAAGCTCATTAATTAATTCTTCTATTTTTAACGTTGAAATCGGGTCCAGCGCCGATGCCGGCTCATCCAGCAACAACACTTCAGGCTCTATTGCAATTGCCCTGGCAATAACCAGTCTTTGTTGTTGCCCGCCGGAAATTCCTAAGGCATTGTCATTCAGGCGATCTTTCATTTCATCCCAAAGCGCCGCGCCGCGTAATGCGTTTTCAACTGTTTCCTCCAATATCCGCTTATCATTAACGCCCTGAATTCGAAGACCGTAAGCTACATTTTCAAAGATGGATTTGGGGAAAGGATTAGGCTTTTGAAATACCATCCCGACGCGGCGGCGCAAAGCCGCAACGTTTATGGATTTATCATAGATATTTTCATTATCAAGCAGGATTTTCCCTTCGATCTTTGCGCTGTCCACTAGGTCATTCATGCGGTTAATGCAGCGCAGCAAGGTGGACTTACCACAACCGCTGGGGCCGATATAGGCGGTTACTTTTTTCTTGGGCATTTCCATGTTAATGCTGTGCAATGCCTGTTTTTCGCCGTAAAACAGGTTTAAATTTTCTACCTTGATACAGGTTTCGCTCCGCGTATCCTGAGTTCCCTTATTGCGTAAAACAGAGCTCATATCAATTGCATGTGTGCGTACTTGTTGTGCTGTCATCTTAACCTTCCAGTGCCCGATATTTTTCTCGCAAATTATTTCTGATGATAATTGCAGCCAGATTAAGCCCGACAATGACCAAAACCAATAATAATGCCGTCGCATAAACCAATGGCCTCGCTGCCTCAACATTGGGACTTTGAAAACCGACATCATAAATATGAAAACCCAGGTGCATAAATTTTCTGTCTAAATGTAAAAAGGGGAAATTGCCGTCTAATGGCAATGTTGGCGCCAGCTTGACCACACCCACCAGCATTAATGGCGCTACTTCTCCCGCTGCCCGCGCAACCGCCAGAATCAAGCCGGTCATCATAGCAGGGCTTGCCATAGGCAGGACGGTAAGCCATAAGGTCTCAAGTTTAGTAGCCCCTAATGCCAGGCTGCCTTCGCGTATGGAACTGGGGATGCGCGCCAAACCCTCTTCCGTTGACACGATTACAACGGGTAAAGTTAACAAGGCCAGAGTAATTGAAGCCCACAACAATCCCGGCGTACCGTAAACCGGAGCAGGAGCTGATTCAGGAAAAAACAATTGGTCGATGTTACCGCCCAAAATATAAACAAAAAAGCCTAACCCGAAGACCCCGTAAACGACAGAGGGAACACCGGCCAGATTATTAACTGCAATTCTAATCAGCCGGGTAGTAAAACCTTGTTTCGCGTATTCGCGCAAATATACCGCGGCAATCACGCCAAATGGCGTGACAATAACCGACATCATCATAACCATCATGACTGTACCGAATATAGCCGGAAAAATGCCGCCTTCGGTATTGGCTTCGCGCGGATCATCGGCTAAAAATTCCACCACCTTAGTCCCATAGTGAGCGATTTTTTCAAACAAACTCATCGTATTAGGCTTGAATGCTCTAACCACCTTAGCCAATGGAATTTCCAGCGTGCTGCCGTTTTCGGTTTTGGCAACCAGTCTATCGCGTCTTATTTTCTGATACAGCTCAGCTAACTGTGCCTGATATTGCTTATATTGCTCTTGAAAACCTGCCTTTTCTTCAGCAATTTGTTGTTTTGCCGCATCATCCAGACGGTTTTTCAATTCCAGTTTTCTCTGTTTAAGCCTTAACCGTTCCAACCCATAGTTTATCGCGCCAATTTCCTTTTTTTCCAAATGAGCAATTTCCTTAAAAACCGCTAATGCCTCTTCAATTCTTGCTTGAACGACAGGCCACGCCTGTTCACCAGTAGCGATAGTTTTGCCGTTTTCTTTAACTTCGAGCAACTGTCCATAAAAATTACCCCACTCCCGGCGTTCAACAACCATAATATCGGCCGGCTCGCTCTGGTCCTTGACATTGCGTTCCTGTATCCAGCGAAAGTCACTACCCGTCACGTCACGGTTACCTGTTTTAATTAAATACTGGACCAGGGTTTCTTCATTCTCGGCCATTTTAAAGCCAGTCGATTTAGCCATCGCGGCCGGCGTTATGCTGGTATCCACTTTCTCGCCAATAATTATCTGGGGTTGTTTGCCTTCCTCCATATAATTAAACTGCATCACTTGAGATGGCCAGAAATGGCCTATCCCACGTACGGTAACCAAGCCCAGCACTCCCACAATCATAATAAGGCTGGTGCTGACTGCCGCCGCATTGAGCCATATCCAGGGTGCTCCGCTTTTAAACCAGGATTTCATCATAATGAGCTATATTTTTCGCGTAAGCGCTGACGAATAATTTCCGCCAGGGTATTAAAAACAAATGTAAACATAAACAGCACCAGAGCCGCTAGAAACAAAACCCGGTAATGCGTACTATCGACTTCTGACTCAGGCATTTCCACGGCGATATTGGCAGCCAGTGTACGCAGGCCCTGAAAAACGCTTAAGTCCATCACCGGCGTATTTCCTGTGGCCATTAACACAATCATTGTTTCACCCACGGCGCGGCCCAAACCAATCATCACAGCAGAAAATATGCCCGGACTGGCTGTTAATAACACCACCTCAATCATGGTTTGCCAAGGTGTTGCGCCTAATGCCAGGGAGCCTACCGTTAAATGCTTTGGAACACTGAAAATAGCATCTTCGGCAATTGAAAAAATCGTTGGAATTACTGCAAAACCCATCGCTATACCCACCACCAGCGCATTGCGCTGATCATAGCCGATGCCCCATTCGTTCTTAAACCAATCTCTCAAGGTGCCATGAAATAATGAAGCTTCCAACGGCACGCTCACAGTAAAAGCAAACCAGGCGCTAAGCAAAATAACCGGTATCAATAAAGCTGCTTCCCAGCCCTCGGGTATTTGCTGTTGAATAGCTTTCGGTAAATAGTGCCAGGCGTATGCAAACAACATAACACCTAAGGGAATAATCATGAGCAATGCAAATAGCCCCGCCAAATACTCTTCAATCAACGGCGCCAGCCATAACCCTGCCAGGAAACCCAAAATGACAGTGGGCAACGCGCCCATTAATTCAATAGCCGGTTTAACAATCTGCCGCATTCTTGAGGTCATAAAATAGGCGGTATAAATAGCTCCCATTAAGGCCAAAGGCATAGCCACAAGCATCGCGTAAAAAGCCGCCTTCAGCGTTCCAAAAACCAAAGGCGTTAAACTGTATTTAGGCTCAAAATCGCTATTTGCCGAAGACGACTGCCAAATATAATCCGGCTTGGGATAACTTTCGTACCATACTTTCTGCCAAAGCGAGCTTAAAGAAACCTCGGGATGCTCATTATCCACCTTCCAAAAGTTTATTTTACCGTCCTCAGTCTGTACTAATAAGGTATTCGCTCTGGGGGATATCGCCGCCGCTACAGATTGTGCATTACCAACCCGCTCTTTAATCATTTCTCTTTCAGAAGTCGAATGGTAAATCCCCATAATTCCATCGGCATCGACCGTCATGAAGCCTTTACGCCGTTGTTCCGGCTTTATCGAAATAACTGCTTTATCCGAAACTTTAAACACCCTGATTTTTTGCATGGCAAAGTGGTTTAACTTATCCCTAACCTTGCTCCACTGGGACACCAAACCGCTGGAATCGCCAATCATCAAGGAGAGATCGCCATTTAAAAACGCAACACTGGTGATCTTTTGCCCCGTCTCCACTATATTTTGACTCTGGATAAGAGCAGGCGCGCTTTTATCGCCAATATCAAACCACCCCAAACGCCCGGTACTGCTCAGCAAGTAAAGGTTACGTTCATCTTTATCAATCAGAATATCGGTAACGTCCGCGGCAGCATAGTTTAAAACGGAATCCGTACGTGTCACGGCAGCTTCATCAGCGAATAAGGACTTTTCTTTTTCAAAATGGCTTAAGTGAATTTTATCACCAATTTTCGCAACTATCGTGCTTGCGTCATCGCCGATTCTAACGGCGATTTTTTCTAAAGCCGCGCCTGACTCATCTATCACTAAAGGTTGCTCGCCCAGTGGGTACTTCAATGACGGCGTAATCAGGCGAACATTATTGGGATATGTTATTTTGTATTGATGTTTTACGATAACAGCTTTGCCGTCTGACAAACCATAAATTACCGCGCCTTCGTTGATTGGGCTGCCCTGAGAAAAGCTTACAATATGAGCGCCTTCAGGTATTTTGACAGCTTCAGTCAAAATAGTTTTACCTGTCGCCACTGCAAAAAATACAACTTGCCCCGTATCCGTAAATCGGGCCGCCACTTGATTTTGCTCTTCTATTTCCAGCAGCACTGTTTTACCCAAGGCTGATTCCGGCACATTATATTGACTAACTGATTCAGCTGTTGCCGAAAGAAATAAAGGGAAAACCACGTACAGCAAATAAAAGAAAATCAGCACGACAGCAACAATTACCCCAAGACCGCCTGCAATCACGCCATAACGCGCCATCGTATCCTTAATAAGCCGCCAACGCTCATGAACTCCACCGTCGGTTTGCTTTAGGGCAGAGGAGTATTTTGTTTGTAAATTTATTTCAGGCATGTGGAAATTCTAAAAATGAATTGTGACAATGATATAACAAACACAAAAAAAAACGGCCAAGATCCGGGCAACAAATCCTGACCGCAGTTTACGAAGAGGGAAATAACCCGTTAACCAAACCAACATCCCTGTCTAGGCGGCCTCGCACAACAGTTAATGCCTTTTTTAACCATCCCTATATCAATCTTATTTAAAATTTGCCATTACTTTTTCAATTACTTTCGCAGGCAAAGGAATATATCCGTCCTTGATAACTACCTGCTGACCGGTTTTGGATAAAACCATTTTTATAAACTCGTTTTCCAAAGGCGGTAAGGGTTGATTTGGCTTTTTATTAACATAAATAAAAAGATAGCGCGTTAATGGATAAGTACCCGCAATTGCATTTTCAGGTGTCGCTTCAACAAAAGGCTGACCGGCTTTTTTTGCCAAAGGCACCATTTTAATGCCTGACGTTGAATAACCCATGCCCGAGTAACCAATGCCATTCGTGGATGTAGTTACTGATTGAACAACGGAAGCGGAACCTGGCTGCTCATTTACATTACTTTTAAAGTCGCCTTTACATAAGGCGTGTTCTTTAAAATACCCGTAAGTGCCGGAAACCGAGTTACGTCCGTATAACTGTATGCTTTTTGCGCCCCATGCGGCGACACCTGCTTGGCCCCATGTCTCAATATCGGTTTCGTAACCGCATTTACGGGTAGACGAAAAAATCGCATCAACCTGGTCAATCGATAGCCCTTTAACAGGATTATCCTTGTTAACCATAACCGCCAGAGCATCGATGGCAACAGGAATAGCCGTAGGTTTATAACCGTATTTATCTTCAAAGGCTTCAAGTTCATCATCTTTCATTTCCCGGCTCATTGGCCCAAGATTTGAAGTACCTTCTGTTAATGCAGGCGGCGCAGTTGATGAACCTGCGGCCTGAATCTGAATGTTTACATTGGGATATTCACGATTAAAAGCTTCTGCCCATAATGTCATCAGATTTGCCAGGGTATCAGAACCCACACTGGATAAGTTGCCGGAAATACCGCTGGCTTTTTGATACTCGGGAATACCTGGATCGACAGTCTGTACAGCGTTCGCAGTACCCGCTACTAAGGCAGCAGAAGCAAAACCCAGCGTTGCAAGCGTGAGTTTTGATTTAAAAGATAATTTCATTATTAACTCTCAAGGTGATTTATTGTGGGATTATTATGTGAATTCAACATGACAAGGGTATTAATTAAATATGACAAGATTATTACAGAGCCATAATTTTCTCATGTTTCTTTTCCTCAAGGTTCAAATCTGTAGGTATCCCTACAATATTTGAACCTAAGGCATCATTATTTACGAAGCTTCAACTTTATGATTATTAATAAAAATGAACCGCAATATTAACTCACCTTAATTCATTTATCCTCAGCAGGTAATGATTTGGCATAGATAATGGCTAGCAATTGAGCGCTTCCTGCATCCAGACTAGTCCAGTCATCCGGCATGGCAAGCCGCGCCAGAGCTGCTGTGGGCAGCAATTTATCTACATCCGGCACATTACTTTCGCCTGCCAGATAAACGAGCAGTTCTTCCAGTTCCGGATTATGCCCTACAATCAAAACCCGCATAGGCTGCATCGGACACTCTGCCAATACGGTTTTCAAGCGTTCAAGACCCTGCGCATATATCCGCTTATCCTCCTGAATACTTTGCCCAGTCAGGCCAAGCGCTTTGCACACTGTTTTCGCTGTAGCAATAGCCCTTTCCGCAGGTGAACTTATTACTAAGTCAGGTATTAGATTTTGTTGCTTCATCCAATCCCCGACGCGTTCGGTAGCGCGTTTGCCTTTCTTTTTAAGTGGCCGGTCAAAGTCATCTACGGCAACCTCCCTATCTGATTTTCCGTGCCTAAGCAGCCATAATTCTCTACTCATATTTATCCTCCTGTATTCTCAAGTTACGAACAGTTAATAAATGTCGAAAAATTCTCGACTAAATTTAGTGGCAGTGATCAATTGAATATTTACTTATTGGTACCGAAAGTAATTCCCCAAAAACGAAGCATAAATATTTAGCTGTCTTTAAATATTAATACTGTGCTGTTAAGCTTACAATGTTTACCTTCTTACTCTTCCAGCCAACTCAATTCATTAAATAAATATGTTCTTACATTTTGAGTTCCCTCTGAATTTAACCGCAGAAAAATTTATTAGTGAATTAAGCGATAAGACTAACATGCAGTTAGTTTCCCGGCAAAAATCCTTAAAAGCCTTCTATGACAGTTTTGACGGGCGATTATATTCAAACGGCATCAGCTGTGAATTTAACCGATCAAGAGGCGCGTGGTCTTTAACGCTGATAAATTTTGAACAAGGGCAAATCATAGGGCGCCAAGAACTGAATGAAGTTCCCACATTCAGTAACCAATTCAGCCCGGGGGAAATGCGCAGCAGCCTGGAGCCTATATTAGAGATGCGCGCATTATTACCTGTTTGCTCGCTGAACTATGAGTCTTATTGTTTGAATTTAATCAATAAAGATGAAAAAACCCTATTACGCATGCTGATCGAGGAATATGAACTGTTGAATAATCAATTGATATTACAACCCGTGAGAGGCTACGACAAAGCTGCAGAACAATTCATTGAAACTATTACTGCAGAACTGGACTTAACGCCTACCGATAAACCGGTTTTGCTGGCTGCCTTGAGACTTCAGGGCCGAAAACCTAACGACTATTCATCCAAGCTGAATATCAACCTGGCTCCCGATATGCGCGCTGATATTGCCAGCAAATACATTTACAGCCATTTGCTGAAAGCCATTAAAGACAATGAACAAGGCGCCATTTCTAATACCGACAGCGAATTTTTGCATGACTTCAGGGTCGCAGTCCGCCGCACTCGTTCAGGACTTAGCCAAATCAAGGATATATTGCCGAATAACCTTACAACATACTATGCGGATTTTTTTTCCTGGCTGGGACAAGTTACAGGTACTACCCGGGATTTGGATGTTTACCTATTAAACTTTGATCAATATAAAAGCAGCCTGCCGATTTCAATTCGCGAAGATTTAAACCCGTTACATGAATTTCTTCTCGCCAAACAGCAAAAAGCGCAGAAGGAACTTGCAAAAAAACTGCGCTCTGCCAAATACCTATCTACCCTATCGGAATGGGAACAGTATCTTAAGGAACCCTCCCCGCTAAATCCGGTTGAAGCCAATGCAAAACTGACCATTAAACAACTGGCCGATCGTAGAATATGGAAAAGTTATAAACGTATTGTACGGGAAGGCAACGCAATTACTGAAGATTCACCCTCTGAAGCATTACATGAATTAAGAAAGTCATGTAAAAAACTACGCTATTTAATGGAATTTTTTCAAAGTCTTTATCCGGAAAATCAAATTAAAAGCCTGATTAAAAGCCTGAAAGGACTTCAGGAAGTTTTGGGCGAATTTCAGGATTGCCAAGTGCAGGAAAGTAATCTAAAGCTGTTCAGCGAAGAAATGCTGGCGAATAATACACCTGCCAAAACATTTTTAGCCATGGGCGTGCTTATACAAAATATCGATTTACGCAAATGCCGCGCCCGCCATGACTTCGCCTCGCAATTTAAAATTTTTAAACAAACAGAAAATCACTCTGCATTTAAGGCGCTATTCGCTCCTAAAACTTAAATTTTTATTACCTCGCTAAAACAAAGCGTGAGATTAAGCGTTTTAATTCATTGATGCGGATGAGTAAATTAAAAGGTACTTATCCCAGTTTAAACCCTACAAAAAAACCGGCCACAGCGCTTACAGTTTTACTGGTGATGCCTGATAAGCGTTCAACCAGGAAACCGCCGGAATATTTTGCTGCTTCAGTTGCGGCACTGGCTGCATGTTGCAATTTCTCGTCGGTCATTTCAACGATGCCATAGTACTCAGCTACGAACAGCAGGACAATTGCCGCGCCGGCAAGAAAAAGCGCTGTCCGCAACATTTTCTTGGTGAAATAACCGACAGCCAGCCCAATTACAAATGGCGCGCCTACATTGCCCAATAAAAAAGTCGAGGAAAAAATATCAGCGGACGGCGCTGAGATAATCGGGTGGTCTTTCATTATGCTGATTTTTCACTGTTGTAATCGGAAAATATCCGTTTCAAAATATTTTAACAATTATTGCTTCAATCGCTCATGCCAATTCAATTCGATATTCCCCATAATTTCTGACGAACTCTCAATAAATCATAGTAACCCATTGTTGAACACATGAATATTGTGGGTTCACAGGTTTCTTCACAGCGTGGCTTGAGTTTTTAATTGCGGCTATAAAGCTTTCATAAAAACAATATAACATTGTGCTTTTCGAACCTCATATTTTTCCGGCCAACTAAACGATACGACGCATTATTTAAAATAATCCTAAAACACCGACTGTCTCCTTGAATACTTGTTAAAATGTCGAAACTAGACAACTGGACACTTTTTTAGGAATATTAATGACTAATGCCTGGCTTTCGGACCTGGATGGCTTAACAGCGCTAATTCAAAGTTTATTTAACATTCAATATATCATTTCAGGCTTATTGGTAGGGATGCTAGTTGGCATAACAGGAGTTGGCGGCGGCTCTTTAATGACGCCATTAATCGTCTTTTTATTCGGTTTCCCGGCCAGCACAGCGGTGGGGACAGACTTATTATTTGCTTCAATTACCAAGGGTAGCGGTGTATTTGTTCATCATAGCAAGCACAATTCCGTGGAATGGAAAATTGTCCGCCGGCTGGCATCAGGAAGCCTGCCCAGTGCATTGGTGGTATTAGGACTTTTGGAACATTTCGGCTCCCGGAATCCCGAGGTCACTCAAATCATCAACTTTAGTTTGGGAACTGCGCTTATTTTGACGGCGCTATCCTTATTTTTCCGGCATCGCTTAATGAAAGCAGGCCAAATAACCCAGGCTCATGCCCCGGAACGTTTCGCCCATCTGCAAACACCGCTAACGGTAGTTCTTGGCGTAATTCTGGGTGCTCTCGTAACATTATCATCGGTGGGAGCCGGAGCATTGGGAACTGTTGCCTTACTGTTTTTATATCCCCGCATGCCAACGCTTAAAATTGTCGGCACCGATTTGGCGCATGCCATACCCTTGACAGCCGTCGCGGGAATAGGTCATTTATATATGGGAAATGTAAATTTTATGCTATTAGGAAGTTTATTGATCGGTTCGCTACCCGGCATTTATGTAGGCAGCCATCTCAGCGCAAGGATTCCGGAATACGTATTGCGGCCTCTTCTGGCGTCTATTTTGATGTTAATAGGCGTTAAATTTGTTTGGTGAGCGTAAAATGGCTTTAGATAGAGGCCGTAAAAGCATTCGTATTGACTATTACTTAAAGATTAACCACGAAGAATACAAGCGACTGGCAAATCTCAGGGAAATAATACATTGCACACAGGGATAATATTAAAATATTGAATTAAATCAATGGGGTTGGTAAGAGACCTGTCCAGGTCTCTTACCACATACATCCAACATTAGCTTTTGCCAGGCAACATGCCTACCGAACCAGGTTTAATGCGTTTGCAGGTAACCACCACATCTTCCAGATGGCATTGTTTTTTACCACTATTAGTACCGCTGCATTCGGCACAAACCGCCTTGCCGTTATCCTTAACTGCTGCAATATGCCAACCGTAACCTTGTGTCTGACAAAACTTTTTACTGTAGTTCTTAATGTTGTAGGGTTTTGAGGCCCCGGCAATGGCCTCGGATTCCAGCGCACAACCCGGCGAAGGCAGCGTATTCGCCATAAGATCCCTATAAATATATTCTGTTGCCCATGCAGTACTTGAGAAAAAGGCAAATGCCGCTAACACGCTTATGAATGTAAGTTTCATGGTTCTCTCCGGGTTTTGATTGTTTAGTTTAATCAATCGATTGATCGCTAAATTCAATTCGACATGCCCTATAGCAAGTTCAGCACCGCCCGCAGTGTCATCTACACAGTAAACGGCAGACGTAGAATCTATTTCGCAAAAGATCATTGCCTGCCTTAAAAGTAGTGAACGGGGAAGATTTTATTTCAGTTCAAAACCCGGATATTCATCAGCGCATTTTCCTCTTCCACCTGCTGCTTAATCGGGGCAAATTTTTCGTTCTCGCTTTGTTTAATCAAGAGAATACCGGTCACTATAATAAATACAGTAATACCCACGTATAACCAGAACCTATCTTTTTGCTGTACTTGTTCACTTTGCTGTACTTGTTCACTCATTTTTTCCACCTTTTTAGTGTTTTAAAGCTTCAATAGAAGCGCCAAAATTTATATGGAAAACCTGGCCATCCAGTACCAGCGCAGGCACTGATTTTACGCCTGCCGCCTCTGCTTCTTTTATGCGGTCTGTGCGCTCACCCAGATGGACAGTGTCAACTTGATATTTAGAACGGTCAATTGCTTCTGTCACCATATGCTCTACGCCTAAACATACTGGGCAGCCGGCATGATAGAAAATTGCAGTATTCATAATAATATCCTCTTATTTTAGTAGTGAGTCGATACAATAATATTAATTTAGGGGCTGTGTCAATAAATTTCGATTCGCTATTAAATTTGAAGCCTAAAGCGCTCACGTTATGCAAGATTTGAGCGCTTTAGGCAGTCAGGACGTACCAATCATTAAGCATCTTCAAATAAATTCTGCGATAATAAAACTTACCATTTTTCAACGTAGGGTATGTTTCTCCTTCAGCCTAGTAACTTTTTACTACACCATATCGAATGAAAGACAAAAAAGCATTTAAACCATGTGACTTGGTTATCTTTGGCGCGTTGGGAGATCTATCCCGGCGGAAATTGCTTATATCTTTGTATCGTCTTGAAAGATCAAGCTTAATAGAACCGGATACCCGTATTATAGGGGTTGACAGATATCCGCAAGAAAACTCGGGATTTGCCCAAATCACTCATACCAGCCTGCAAGAGTTTTTGCATGAAGAAATTAATGACACGGTGTGGGAAAGATTTTCAGCCAGACTCTCCTATCTGCAAATGGACTTAACCCAACCGGATCAATATAAGCAATTGCATGCGGCTATTGACCCGAAAACCAGGATTATGGTGAATTATTTTGCCGTGTCCCCTTTTTTATTTAAATGCATCTGCCAGGGTCTGGACAAATCGGGAATCTTAACGGAAGAGTCGCGTATGGTCATGGAAAAACCTATTGGCCACGACCTTAGTTCTTCAAAAGAGATCAATGATGAGGTCGCCAAGGTTTTTAACGAAAAGCAGGTTTACCGAATCGATCATTATCTTGGTAAAGAAACCGTACTTAACTTATTAGCGTTGCGTTTTGCCAATTCCATTTTTACCACTAATTGGAATCATAATACTATTGATCACATCCAGATTACCGTCGCTGAAGAAGTCGGCATTGAAGGCCGCTGGGAATATTTTGACAAAACCGGACAATTACGGGATATGTTACAGAATCACCTGTTACAGATTCTGACTTTTATCGCCATGGAGCCGCCGGTCAACCTCGAAGCCCGAAGCATTCACAATGAGAAAATTAAAGTCCTGGAAGCGTTACGCCCCATTACTATCAGTAATGTTCATGAAAAAACCGTCCGGGGCCAGTACACTGGAGGTTATCTTAAAGGCAAATCAGTACCCGGCTATCTTGAAGAAGAAGGCGCCAATAAGGAAAGTACGACTGAAAGTTTTGTTGCGTTAAGAGTGGATATTGATAACTGGCGCTGGGCTGATGTGCCTTTCTACTTGCGTACCGGCAAACGCATGCATAATAAACGTACTGAAATTGTTGTTTATTTTAAACAGTTGCCACACAATATCTTCAAGGACAGCTATCGCGACCTGCCGCCAAACAGGCTTATTATCCACCTGCAGCCCAATGAGGGCGTAGAAATTGAAATACTCAATAAAATCCCTGGAATTGATGAGGATATTAAAATACAAAAAACCAAACTGGATCTAAGTTTTTCCGAAACCTTTAAACAGCACAGTATTTTCGGCGGTTATGAGAAACTGATACTGGAAGCCCTGCGAGGTAATCCTACCCTGTTTCTTAGTCGCGAGGAAATCGAGCAGGCCTGGACCTGGATTGATTCCATACAGGATGCCTGGGCTCATATAAATGATGCCCCAAAACCCTACCCGGCCGGTAGCTGGGGACCTATAGCCTCGGTTGCCCTGCTGGCACGGGACGGCAGGGCCTGGGAAGAGTAAAACGGGACAAGGTCAAAAATATTGACAGTTATTATGCCTTTTGCCTTTATCCTATTTTTTTGAATAACCGTAGATAGAAGGTTAATACATGCATCCTGTAATAGAAAAAGTTACCAAAGAAGTGATAGAGCGTAGCCGTGATACCCGCAGCGCCTATCTGGCCCGTATTGACGCGGCCATTGAGCAAGGTCCCCATCGATCAGGACTCGGCTGTGGAAATCTGGCTCACGGTTTTGCTGCTTGCGCAACCGGTGAGAAAGCCGATTTGGCCGGAAATAAAAAAGCCAATGTCGCCATCATCTCTTCATATAATGACATGCTGTCTGCTCATGAGCCTTATAAAGATGCACCGGCGCTGATTAAAGAAGCAGTGAAAGAAGCGGGCGGCGTCGCCCAGTTCGCCGGCGGTGTTCCCGCCATGTGCGATGGCGTAACGCAGGGGCAGCCCGGCATGGAGCTATCGCTGTTCAGTCGTGATGTCATTGCCATGGCTACCGCAGTGGGTTTGAGTCACAACATGTTTGATGCCGCCCTTTATCTTGGGGTCTGCGACAAAATTGTACCCGGCTTGCTGATCGGCGCCCTCAGTTTCGGCCATTTACCTGCCGTATTCGTACCTGCGGGCCCTATGCCCAGTGGTATAACAAACAAGGAAAAAGCGCGCGCCCGCCAGAAATACGCCGAAGGTAAGATAGGCCGCAAGGAACTGCTGGAGTCTGAATCCAAATCCTATCACAGCTCCGGCACGTGTACCTTTTACGGCACCGCCAACAGTAACCAGATGATGGTTGAAATTATGGGTCTGCACCTGCCTGGCAGCTCCTTCATCAACCCTTATACGCCATTACGTGATGAGTTGACCAAAGCGGCTGCCAGGCAGGTTTTGAAATTTACTGCCTTGGGCGAAGATTTTCGCCCTATCGGACATGTGATTAACGAAAAAGCAATTTTAAATGCCGTTATCGGGTTGCTGGTAACAGGTGGATCCACTAACCATACGATGCACTTGATTGCCATTGCGCGTACAGCCGGGGTAATTATCAATTGGGATGACTTTGATAAGCTGTCCAGGGCAGTGCCGTTGCTGACAAAAATCTATCCCAATGGCCCTGCCGATGTCAACCACTTCCAGGCTGCAGGCGGCATGGGTGTCCTGATTGCTGAATTATTAAAGAATGGGCTCTTGCATGAAGATATACTGACTATTGCCGATCAACCCGGTATGAACAGCTATTGCCAGGAACCTAAACTGATGGACGGAAACTTGATATGGGAGCCCTGCCCTCCTGCTTCTTTAGACCCTGAAGTTATCAGTACCGCCGAAAAACCGTTTGCTGCAGGGGGCGGCCTGCATGTCATGCATGGCAATTTGGGCCGCGGCGTATCTAAAATTTCTGCTGTAGCAGCAGAGCACCAAATCGTTCAGGCTCCCGCCATTGTTTTTGATGATCAGAATGACATGATGGCGGCTTTTAAGCGCGGCGAGCTGGAAAAGGATTTTATTGCCGTCATCCGCTTTCAGGGACCGAAATCGAACGGCATGCCGGAACTGCATAAACTGACGCCGCCGCTGGGTTTGCTGCAAGATAAGGGGTTCCAGGTTGCGCTGGTGACTGACGGCCGCATGTCTGGCGCTTCAGGCAAAGTACCCTCCGCTATTCATATGTGTCCTGAATGTGCGGATGGCGGTCCGCTGGCAAAAGTGCATACCGGCGACATGATTTACTTGAATACCCTGACCGGTGAGGTTAATGTGCTAATTGATGAGGCTGAATTTAACGCGCGCGTTCCGGCTGAAAATAGTGCTAAAGGCCACCATTTCGGCATGGGCCGGGAATTATTCGGCGGTTTTCGCATCCATGCGTCTTCTGCTGAGACAGGTGCTTCTAACCTGTTTGTGGTCGATTAATTAACAATAAGGTAGGCGCAAGATTCAAAAGACTTATTACTTGTGCTTTTCGCTGTGCACTTCGAACCATTTTGGTAAACAAATGAAACCACACCATTGGAAAATCCAGCCTGAAGATGTATTAAACGCCGGTCCGGTCATGCCTGTCATGGTCATACAAAATCTGGAAGATGCCGTGCCTCTTGCACAGGCTCTGGTGGCCGGCGGTATTAAAGTATTGGAAATAACGCTACGTACGCCCATCGCGCTTGACGCCATCAGGCTGATCAGCCGGGAAGTCAAGGAAGCTATTGTCGGCGCCGGAACAATTACCACCCCGGAGCAGTTAAAAGCCGCTGAAGCTGCCGGAGCCGTTTTTGCCATTAGCCCGGGCCTGACGCCGACGCTGTTGACAGCCGCCAAAGCCGGAAATATAGCCTTGATTCCAGGCATATCAACCTTGTCTGAACTGATGACGGGCATGGAATACGGCCTGGATCATTTCAAGTTTTTCCCGGCGGAAGCTGCGGGTGGCATACCGATGTTAAAAGCCATCGCAGGCCCCGTTCCGTATGTTACCTTTTGCCCGACCGGAGGCGTTTCACCTGAAAATTACAATGCCTATTTACAGTTAAGCAATGTGGCCTGTGTCGGCGGTTCATGGCTGGTACCGGCCGATGCCGTAAAAACCAAAGACTGGAATAAAGTTACTGAATTGGCAAAGCAGGCCATTTACAATGTAATCCCCCTTTAATATTTATCAGGCTTTATCGTAATGTCCTAAAACTTCTTACTCAGAGAGAAATCCCATGACCGATTTACGCAGTCTTACCTTAAACGAGGAAGCTCAGCCTATAGCTGAGCTTCCTGTTTTATCCGGCACTATCGGACCTGATGTAGTAGATGTCCAAACCTTGTATAAACAGACAGGCATGTTTACTTATGATCCCGGATTTACCTCAACAGCCAGCTGCTGCTCAGCCATTACCTATATAGACGGGGAAGCCGGCATACTGCTTTACCGGGGCTATCCTATCGAACAGCTGGCAAAACACAGTACCTTCCTGGAAGTATGCTATTTGCTGCTGCATGGTGAATTACCTTCAAGCGCTGAAATGGATAACTTCGAGCATAACATCACCATGCACACCATGGTTCACGATCAATTGTCAGCTTTTTTTAAAGGCTTCCGCCGGGATGCCCATCCTATGGCCATTATGGTAGGCGTAGTCGGCGCGCTGTCCTCTTTTTATCATGATGCGTTGGATATCAGATCTAAAGAAGACCGTGAAATGTGCGCCATCCGCCTGATTGCCAAGGTGCCGACTATCGTTGCCATGTGCCACAAATACAGTATCGGCTTACCGTTTATTTACCCCCAAAACAAACTCAGTTATGTGCAAAACTTTATGCGCATGATGCACGCTACACCCTGTGATGAATACGAACCCAATCAAGTATTGGTAAGTGCGCTCGACAGAATTTTAATCCTCCATGCCGACCATGAGCAAAATGCCTCAACTTCAACTGTACGTTTGGCGGGCTCCAGCGGGGCCAATCCTTTTGCCTGCGTTACCGCCGGAATCGCGTGTCTTTGGGGCGCCGCTCATGGCGGAGCCAATGAAGCCGTGCTCTATATGCTGGAAGAAATTGGCGATGTTTCAAATATAACCAAGTTTATAAACAAGGCCAAGGATAAAGACGATCCATTCAGGCTTATGGGGTTCGGCCATCGCGTTTATAAAAATCATGACCCGCGCGCCAAAATGATGCGTGAAACCTGTCATGAGGTACTCTCCGAATTGGGTCTTCACGATGACAAACTGTTTAAGCTGGCGCTCGAACTGGAACGTATTGCCCTGGAAGATGAGTATTTCATCGAGAAAAAGCTTTATCCGAATGTCGATTTTTATTCCGGAATTGTACTGCATGCCCTCGGTATTCCCAGCAAGATGTTTACCGCAATTTTCGCTATGGGCCGGACCATCGGCTGGATCTCGCATTGGGATGAGATGATCGCAGACCCGGAACAGAAAATCGGGCGCCCCCGGCAACTTTATACCGGCGCAACAAGGCGCGATTTACCGCCGGAATATATTAAATCATCTTGATATTCAATCAGCTTTAACTGCCCCAAAGATAGCTCCCGCGAAAGCGGGGGGTTTATAAAGATAATTAATCTTCAGAACTTTTGGCCTCGTTCAAAGCAGGGGTCATGCCTTGATAAAATAACAAATAGAATCAGTAGATTATTACTATTCTCAAGAAACTGAATAATGTTTCTGGCCAGACAAATTGTAAACCGGGACGATTATTTTCCAATTGATTATGCAAAATTCGCTAGAGAACAATGGCTAGAAAGCGACCATGAAAATTCCATACACACTTGTGCTTCTGCTTTTTTCATCCCACGGCTATGGAGGAGAAAGCCTTGGTAAAGTCTGTTTGAATATTCCGGAACGTGGCGTGGAATTAGTTAAAATTCAAAACAACTGCAAAAAAGGCGACATAATTGTATTGAATAAAATACATATTGCTCATCTTTGTGATTTTAATTCAGCAGTAGCCAATTACGACGGTCATGATAGGTATATCTGCGTTTACCTGGGTGAAAAG
Organism: Methylobacter sp.; assembly: GCA_028716975.1. Taxonomy (GTDB): domain Bacteria; phylum Pseudomonadota; class Gammaproteobacteria; order Methylococcales; family Methylomonadaceae; genus Methylobacter_B. The sequence goes on from JAQUOU010000017.1 coordinate 73,403, forward strand.
CGCAAACTTCGCGAGGGCACGAATTAATAAATATGCTTATAATTCATTAGACAATTTTGCAGGGACAGTATTTTATATAGCTGCTTTTCACCGCCAAAATCCCCTGCTCAAAATTAAAAGATAGCGATCCCTAACCCCCTGTAACCAATAGGCCAGCATCAGAGGAGGCCAAAAACTTTGGCCTCCGGATAATATACCATTTTGATTTAACTCTAAAACGATAGATAACAATTGCTTAGCCGTGACTGCCTATAGGAGTTTCTCCACGCTCAGGCACCTTAAAACCAAAATAAGCTAAAACCAGGGCAGACAAGGCATGAAGCCATATATCGTTTCCATAGATAGGTATTAAGCCAAAGGTAGTATTAGTGAGGGGAATGAGTCCCAGTATTGCCAGCAAGCCGTAAAATATCGCCACGCTGCGAGCAAATTGGATAGAAGCTGATAAAGAGCGCCATGCAATTACTCCCCATATTCCAATCAGTAGATGAACTACATTATGAAGAACATTGATAGGGAATAACCCCAGCAACTTTCCATAACCCATCTCAACATTGAGCCCTGGCGCAGGGTCAGGCGGCTGTACCAACCCGGGTATAAAACCCGCAAGACCTGCAATGATATAAATTACCCCAAAAACTAAAGCCACTTTATTAGTCAAAGCATGTGAATTAACCATAGGATTTACCTCCATAAGTTCTTCAAGGTTAGTGATGGCAGGGCCATGAATTACCTTGCCATCGGCGGTGAAACGGGATCCGTGGCACGGGCAATCCCAGCTTTTTTCCGCAGGATTCCAGTGCACAACGCACCCCATATGAGTGCAGATTGGAGATAATGTAGTAAGAGTCCCGTCTTCAGACTTATACAACGCTATATTCCCTTCTGCAGTATCTACAACTTTGCCTTCACCGGGCCTAATACTGCCGGCATCTTCCTCCGGCAACCGGTCGCTGACAAGATGTTGTACGATATCGGCTGAGTGCTTGACAAAGTCGGGCACGCTCTCCAGATTCAATCGATTCGGATCATAGACATCGGCCCAGGAATTGACTCTGCCCAAAATAAGATCAGACAACAGCATTCCAGCCACTGTGCCGTTAGTCATGCCCCAGCCGCCAAATCCAGTGGCCACATACACATGTTTTGATAGCGGTGTCGAGCGGCCTATATAAGGCACATGATCCATAGTCCGGTTATCCTGGGTTGACCAGCGATAATCTATCGATTTGACCGCAAAGTGCGCTCGCGCCCACTGTTCAAGCCGCTGATAGCGCGCCACGGTATCGCCGCCCTGCCCGGCGGTATGCTTTTCGCCTCCCACCAGCAATAATTCGCCGTCTTCCAGAGGATGACTGCGCACTGAATAAGCAGGATCGGTACTGATAAACATACCTCGCGGCACAGGGCCTTCCACGCGTACGCCTAAAACGTAGGATCGGAAAGGATGCAGCCGGGATGCATAAAGCGCTTTATCGTTGAAAGGAAAGTGACTGGCAATAATGACAGCCTGCGCCAAAATTGCGCCCCGCTCAGTCGTTACCTGGCATGATTCATCTTCATCAAGATCTATAACCCGCGTATTTTCGAAGATATAGCTGCCTTCGCCGGGAATTTCCTGCGCTAGAGCCAGCAGATATTTACGCGGATGGAATTGAGCCTGGTTATTAAAGCGCACCGCTGCTTTAACAGGAAAAGGCAGCGGCGTATGATCGATAAAGCTGGCCGGTAATCCTAACTGCACGGCTGCATTAACTTCAGCTCTGATCTGATCAACTTGATCCGGGCTTTCGGTATAAGTGTAAGCTTCAGTGCGAATGAAATCACAAGCAATCTGTTTTTCCTTAACAAAACGGGCAATTTGCTCGATTGCGGCTTGATTGGCATCGGCGTAAGCACGGGCTTTTTCTTCACCAAAATGGCGTATCAGATAATCGTAAATTAAGGTGTGCAGGGACGTTACTTTCGCGGTAGTGTAGCCGGTAACACCGTGAATTATACGGGCGGCTTCCAGCACTGCGACTGTTTTGCCCTGAGCTTTCAGAAGGGTCGCGCCGGTTAATCCGGCAATTCCCCCGCCAATGATAGCGACGTCTACTGTCAGATTGTTTTCAAGCGAAGGGAAATCTGTTTCCGGCGTTGTATCCAGCCACAGAGAAGTAGGTTTACCAGGTAGAGAATGATAATTATTGGGCATAATAATCGCCGGAATATGCGGCCCTCCTTTCTGATTCGTATGGTAGCTACCCACCTGCCCGCCGCAATATTGCACCCTCGCGCCGAGCTCACAATTTATTCAGCTGTTCACCTTTAAAATAATACCGGTAAATATAAAATTACTCTGATAATTACCAGATAATTCACATTAACCATTTAATATTACTAGAATTATATTGACTAAATTTTAGAGGAAATTAATTCTAATAATTATTTATAAATGCCAACTTTAAAACTTCAACCGTAGACAACAAATAAAATGCCCGGTTCATTAATATTGAAAAAGATTTGAAGAGTTGTATCAAGCATAGGAGATTGCGTTTTTAATGGCGGCAAAAAAGCAGCCATCAATCTATCCTCTTAAAAACTTTAGAACAGGCTTTGAGCCAAACTTCCAACTTTGCCATTGAAGGAAATGATAGGCGATGCCTCCAGCCGATGATTTGGAAGCATTTTATGCAACCCATAATTCCTGCATGCATCTCGGCCACCACCGAACAAGCCATCGCTCTTTCTACTTAATCCTCAGGCCAACCCTGAGTTTAAGGGAACCGCTCCGCCAGCGAGTTTCAAACCTTGACACCGCCGAAGCCATACGGCATTTTTCCGGCCGGGAAAAACTTCAGAATTTCGCTTTTGAGATCCTCTCCGATAAATCGGCATCCTGATTAGTTCAAAATCCATGCCCTGAAATTTCAAAATCAGCCAGGACTGTAAAAACCACGAGAAATAATTTCGTTGCTGATGATGAAAGTTAGACGCATAATCTTTATGTTCCTTTCTGAAGGTCGTATAAACATACTGTGTTCGTGCTACAAATGCATCATAAAATCTGAAAGCGGCCTGTATGACGCACTGCGTAATTTGGAATCCGCTATAACTTTAAGGCTTCAACGATATTCCCGAATAGAAAATTGATGCTTATGGATACAGAAGGCGAAACGGGAATTTACTTCGTAAGGAAGAAATAGACGCTCAATCACCCCAATCTGTCGAATGGCATTGACGATTGGCCACATACACTTAACTGATCTGGAGAATGTATGAGCACTAACAAAAACAAGCTAAACACAATTTTGATAGCCATGATAGCTACCGGAATCACACTTTCATCGTTATCCGTCCAGGCGGTTACCGTTACCGACATTGGATCAATGGGTGCTCCAGGAGCTGATGGAGCGGCGGGAAATCCGGGCTCTCCCGGAGGCAATGGCTTAGCTGGAGGTGATAGCTCTGCCGATGCCGGATTTTCAATACCAAACACCGATTCCTTCAATTCTGCGACTTCTACAGGTGGCACAGGTGGTTCGGGGGGGATGGGCGGTAATGCACTTGAAGCTTATATCGGCGGCAACGGTGGTAATGGGGGCAATGGCGGCAACAGCTCGGCTTTGGCGGCTTCCACAGGCAATTCTGGAATATCCGCTTCGGCTTCTGCAACTGGCGGCATTGGTGGGGCGGGAGGACAAGGTGGTGCGTATATTTCCACTAGCGGCAACGGCGGCAACGGCGGCAACAGCTCGGCTGTCGCGACGGCCACGGGCAACACCGGAATATCCGCTTCGGCCTCGGCAATTGGCGGCGTTGGCGGTGATACTGCCGGGTATTATGGCTCCGGGAATGGGGGCGGCGCTAATGCCACAGCCAGCGGCATTTCCACAAGCGGCGGTAGCGTTGATGTTACGGTTTTGCAGATTGGCGGTTCGGGAGGTGGCGGTTATTTAGGGGGCAATGGCGCCAATTCGGTGATGAACAACGCCGCCAGCGGCTCGACCAGCGGCTCCTTGTCGTTGTCCCAAACCGCCATCGGCGGCAATGGCGGCTACGACTCAAGGTCTGGTGGTGGAACCCAGGGTACACCTGGTAATGCCAGCGCCACGCTTTCTCTGGTCGACTCGCATGCCACTGAATTGGTTCTCTCTAACATTGCTAAAGGCGGATCCGGGGGCGATGGCAGCAATGGCAGCAATGGCGGGGCAGCAACCAGCCGGAGTAGCGGCATTTCCACTATCAACAGCCAGATTTTAATCTCAGACTTCGCCACTGGCGGTAATGGTGGCCAATCTATTGAGAGTACGGGCAATGTCGGGGGTAATGCGACTTCCAGCGCAACAGGCAGTAATAGGGGGAGCCAATCAGTCAGTGTTTCCAGTAGTGCGGTTGGCGGCACCGGGGGATCGGATTATTTTAACTTTGGTGGCAGTGGTAACGGCGGCCGCGCCCGCGCCAGTGCCCAAGGCAGTTCCACGGGGGGCGGCAATGTTTCAGTAACAGTATCCCAAACAGGCGGTTCCGGGGGGCAAGGCTTTTATGAGGCAGGAAGGGGTGCCGATTCAGTGTTAAATAATGCCGCCACTGGTTCGACCAGTGGATCCTTGTCGCTTGTCCAAACCGCGATCGGCGGCGGGGGCGGTGCCGCTTATTATGGGGGCGGCAGCGGGGGCAAAGCCAGCTCCGCTATCTCTATTATTGACTCAGTTGCTGCTGGCTTGCCCATTACTAGCAGGGCTGTTGGCGGTTATGGTGGATCAGGATATGGTTTCTTTCACTCAGGAGGTTCCGGCGGCAGCGCCAGTGCCAGCGCGTATGGCAGTTCCACGGTTGGTGGCAATGTTTCCGTAATAATTTCGCAAACAGGCGGTTCTGGAGGTACTGGCACTTATGGCGGGAGCGGTGCCAATTCGATCTTGAACAATGCGGCCTCCGGCTCAACCAGTGGGAACTTGTCTTTGTCACAAACGGCTATTGGCGGTAACGGTGGCGATTATTTCCCCACTGATGATAGTGGTTTTGCAGGTTCAGCAGGTAACGCCAATTCCACGCTCACGGTGGTGGACTCACTTGCAAAAAGTTTATCCTTGACCAACAGTGCTACTGGTAGGGCTGCGACTAGTCGAAGCAGTGGTATTTCAACTATCAACAGCCCAGTTACAATCAAAGACAGCGCCCAAGGGGGTAATGCGAGTTCGATCGCCATAGGTAAAAATGTCGGCAACCAATCGGTCATAACTTCCAGCACCGCCAGCGGTGGTGAAGGCGGCAATGCAAGCGCTTTTGCAATCGCCGCCAGCAGAGGGGGTTTTACATCGGCTTCAGCAACAGCTCGTGGCGGCAGTGGCGTAAATATCCCTAGTAGTACACCAAGCTTGATTTGGTGAATAGTTAATATAATATCTCAATTTCTTACGGCAACATAATGAAATTGAAGACCTACCCAATGCCAGCAAAATTATATCGAGTAAAACTAACGGAAGCTGAACGAAATGAGTTGAAGGCGCTAATTAACAAAGGACGA
>JAQUOU010000018.1 GCA_028716975.1 Methylobacter sp.
TGTCTCCAGCCATTGTTTCAATCGATCTTGAAACTCGCCCAGCTTTGAAACAGATTGATTTTTCCGTTGATAAACCGGCTCTTCAATCGTCTTCAAATGTTTACGGACGGTGGTACGAGACAGGTTTAAGGAGAGCGCGATTGAGCTGATATTTTCATCGCTAATAAAATGACGCCTTCTGGTTTCGGCAATAAAATCCATAAATAACACCCCAGGCACATCCTGCAAAATACCGGATCATGACACATACCGGGATGGACATTTTTCCACGCTGTTTTACATCTTGCCAGCACATTAGTGCCGCTCAAATTGGTGTGTCCGTCCAGTTTAATTAAAACGGTTTTGCCAGGCCAGAAGCTATCAATCAGGATAATTTTTTTAGTTAGTAACAATTTGACATTGATTATCTTAGATTTATAAGCCCAAGCTATGTGGCAATGGATAGAATTTTAGAGCTGTACCGGAAGAAGGAGCACAGTGGCTATTCTCTGTTGACTTCTCGTCGGCTTGATTAAATGCCTAAATATGAGATCATTAGAGCTACATTATATAATCAAATTGATTATATCAATAAAGCAAATAGATTGCTTTTCTATTCTCCTGCCTTAAAATGCATCAATGCGTATCAACCCTTTATCCGCCCCCCTTGCTCGGAAAGCGTTCAGAATTTAAGCCAAACACAGCGTGAACGCTTAGCTTATATCGAATTTCGGCTACTTTTCCTCGGAGAAGTTGGTCGACAGGATTTAATACAAAGATTTTGTGCGGCACCCGCCGTAGCAACAAGGGATTTTGCACAATATCGGGAAGCTTTTCCTAACAATATTAGCTTTAATGGGAAGACTAAGTCTTATGTATTGGGGAACGAGTTCTCCCCTGCGTCTAAACATTTTCCAGATCAGGTGCTAACCGTCTTAGCGCATGGATTCGGTGATGGGGGTATTTACACTGGTAGTTCTTTATTGCCGTGCGAACTTCCCTTAGTTCTTAGTCGTCCGACAATAGATATTCTTGCCCCGATTAGTCGCGCTATCCATCAACAAAAAATTGTTAGTCTCGACTATAGATCCCATACCAGTCGACTAACGAAAGGTGAAATAGCACCTTTTGCGTTAGTGAATGATGGGCTTCGTTGGCGCGTTCGTTCTTATGATCGAAAATCAAATGAGTTTCGTGATTTTGTTCTTACACGTATGGAAGATGTGTCGGTAATACATGAGAGCACGTTGCAGAAACATGAACTACCATCCGCCGATATTCAATGGAACCGGATTGTCGAGCTAGATTTGGTACCTCATCCTAATCAGGAGCATGCTGAAATTATTGAAGGAGATTATGGCATGATCGCTGGTGTGTTACACATAAAATTAAGAGCATCCATCGCCGGCTATGCGCTACGTCAGTTAATCGTAGATTGTTCACCTTCGCATAGCTTGAAAGGGAAAGAGTACAGGCTTTGGCTGAAAAATCATCTAGCATTTTATGGTGTATCCAGTGCTATTTTGGCACCCGGATATAAAGTTTGACTTATTGTGTCGTACGTAATTAATGGACACTCCATTAGATAAGTATAATTCTCACTTTATCGAAAGGAATCTCGATAAGTAAAGAAATTCTCGATTGTTATTCGGATAAATCTAATGGACAGATTTTTCATTATTGATGTCACAAATTCCGAAATTTTTCATTATTTATATCAGAACGATATATTGGATTACATAAAAACTGAAAAGTATGTTATTTATCAATACCCACTTTTTCACTAATTATGACACCCCACATAAATCCTAAAACTCCACTAGATTCATCAAATTTGAATGAATGGTTTCTTGTGCCCATAAACCCATCATGTCAAGATACAGCTATTAACCTATTCTTTTTGACCAGACTGTAATCTTTTTAACAATAGTACCTCAACACTTTGAATGAACTGATAAATAGACACTCTAACTTTAATTTCAAATGAAGCTGAAGCTAATATTTGTTGTGTATTCCCAGGCTGATTAAGCATTCCATGCCTTTAACATCTTTTCATCCCGTCGTCGCCCAGTGGTTCAATACCCATTTCTCCACGCCTTCTGAAGCTCAGCGTCAGGCTTGGCCTGCTATTTGCGCGGGTGAATCAACGTTAATCGCAGCCCCAACAGGTTCGGGCAAAACCCTGGCCGCATTTCTTGCCGCAATTGATCAACTGGTGCAGGAAGGGCTGGCATCACCGTTACCGGATGAAACTCGAATCCTTTACATTTCTCCGCTCAAGGCCTTATCGAATGATATTCATAAAAATCTCGAACTGCCCCTGAACGGTATTCGCTTTGAATTGCTGGAAAGCGGTTTACCTGATGTGGCTATTCGCGCGCAAACCCGCACCGGCGATACTTCGGCGGCCGAACGCACGGCCATGAAACGCTGCCCGCCGCATATTCTCGTCACTACTCCGGAATCGCTTTATATTCTGCTGACTTCAGATTCAGGCCGCGAAATGCTCCGTTCGGTGCGTAGTGTCATTGTCGATGAAATCCATGCCCTGGCCGGCAATAAACGTGGCGCGCACCTCGCGCTATCGCTGGAGCGCCTGTCACAACTGACGGCAATGCCGCCGGTGCGTATTGGTTTATCAGCTACGCAGAAGCCTATTGAATCAATAGCACGCTACCTGACCGGAACTTCCTTAACTCAATGTACAATTATCGATACCGGCCATAAACGGCAGCGCGACTTGCAGATCGAGGTTACCGGCTCGCCGCTGGAAGCGGTCATGGCGGCGGAAGTCTGGGGTGAAATTTACAGTCGCCTGGAGCAATTGGTCGAACAACACCGCACGACACTGATTTTTGTCAATACCCGCCGCCTTGCAGAGCGCGCGGCTGCCGCTCTCGCCGAACGATTAGGCGAAGAATTCGTCACCGCGCATCATGGCAGTCTTGCCAAGGAGCACCGGCTGGCGGCCGAACAGCGTTTAAAACAGGGCGCCCTGAAAGCCTTGGTGGCAACGGCTTCACTTGAACTCGGTATCGATATCGGCGATGTGGATCTGGTTTGCCAACTGGGTTCGCCACATGCCATTTCCACCTTTTTGCAGCGGGCCGGACGGTCCGGCCATAGCCTGGGCGCTATTCCCAAAGCCCGCCTATTCCCCCTGTCGCGTGATGACCTGGTGGAATGCACGGCAATATTGGCGGCTATTCAACAGGATGAACTGGATCGCATCGCGATTCCTGACTATCCGCTGGACGTGCTCGCGCAGCAAATCGTTGCCGAAATTGCCTGCCGCGAATGGCATGAAGATGCATTGTATAAAGCCTATTCTGCAGCCTGGCCTTACCGGGAGCTGAAACATGAGCAGTTTATGGACGTCGTTAAAATGCTCAGTGACGGTTTCCACACGCGCCGCGGCCGGCGTAGCGCCTACCTGCACCGGGACGCGGTGCACGGCATATTGCGGGCGCGCAAGGGCGCGCGCCTGACCGCGCTTGTAAACGGCGGCGCGATTCCTGATCAGTTTGATTACGATGTTATTTTGCAGCCGGAAGGCATTTTTATCGGCACGTTGAATGAAGACTTCGCCTTTGAAAGCCTGCCGGGCGATATTTTCCAGCTCGGCAACAGCTCTTATCGCGTGCTTAAAGTCGAACAGGGGCGGGTCTATGTCGAAGACGCTCATGGCCAGCCGCCCAATATTCCTTTCTGGTTCGGTGAAGCGCCCGGCCGCAGCAATGAACTGTCGCTGGCCGTCTCCAATTTACGCGCTGCCCTGGATGCAAAACTTGAACAAGGGCAGGATGAGGCGTACCGCTATGTGACTGCGGAACTGCAACTTCCCTATGCCGCCGCGGAACAACTAGTGCAATACCTGGCTGCGGCAAAAGCTGCTTTAACCGTATTGCCCACTCAACAGCAGATCGTGTTCGAACGTTTCTTTGATGAAACCGGCGATATGCATTTTGTCATTCACTCAACCTTCGGCTCCAGGATTAACCGGGCCTGGGGTCTGGCGCTTAGAAAACGCTTCTGCCGCCGCTTTAATTTCGAGCTTCAGGCCGCGGCCACTGAAGACACTATCGTATTGTCGCTAGGCCCGACTCATAGTTTTCCCCTGGAAGAACCGGCGCAGTATCTCAAAGCCGCTACTGTCAAAGACATCCTGATTCAGGCGCTGCTGGCGGCCCCTATGTTTCCTATACGCTGGCGCTGGATTGCCAATACAGCATTGGCCGTGCCGCGTAATCGCGCCGGCAAGAAAGTCCCGGCCTATTTTCAACGCAACGATGCCGAAGATTTGATTGCCGTGATTTTTCCCGACCAGCTCGCCTGCCAGGAAAATATTGCCGGAAACCGGGAAGTTCCCGATCATCCCCTAGTTAATCAAACGCTGTCCGATTGCCTGCATGAAATAATGGATATTACCGGCCTGGAGCAGCTATTGACCGGCATCGAACAGGGGACAATCACTATTATTTCCAGGGATTTGGCAACGCCTTCGCCGCTGGCTATGGAAATATTGAACGCCCGGCCTTATGCCTTTCTGGATGATGCGCCCGCTGAGGAACGCCGTACGCTGGCGGTACAACAGCGCCGCTTCATGGATCCGCAAAGCGCTGGCGAAATCGGCCGTTTAAATCCGGAAGCGATTGAAAGAGTGCGGAGTGAAGCCTGGCCGGAAGTGCAGACACCGGATGAACTTCACGATGCGCTGGTGGTGCTGGGCTTTTTGACCGAAGCGGAAGGCAGACGCGGGCCGCTGTCAAATGTTCAGGACAGTCGGGATCACGGCTGGACGGGCCTACTCGAAAGTCTGGCACAGAGCAAACGCGCAACTGTCATGATGCTTTCCGACAACACCCGCCTATGGGTTGCGGCGGAACGCTTGCAGGTTATGCAAATGCTGCTGCCAACTGCCGCAATCCAGCCGCTCATCGAGCCGATTGCAGCCAATGAAGCAAGCGACAGCGAGGGGGCTTTACGGGAAATTATCCGCAGCCGGTTGGAAGGTTTGGGCCCGGTCACAGCCGCGCAACTGACAGAGCCGCTGATGATGGATAATGCCCTAGTTGACCGTGCTCTAAAGGCGTTACAACAGGAAGGCTTCGTGATTCAGGGACGGTTCACAACAGAAACCAATAACATTGAATGGTGCGAGCGCGGCTTGCTGGCGCGCATTCATCGCTATACGCTCAAACAGCTGCGCAGTGAAATCGAACCGGTCGCGCCGGCGGATTTCATGCGCTTCCTGTTCCGCTGGCACGGTTTGCATGATCCAGACGAAGGTGAAGCCGCCTTGCAACAACGTTTACTGCAACTGGAAGGTCTTTGTCTTCCGGCCGTAAGCTGGGAAACCGATATTCTACCGGCCAGAATCCGTTATTATTTATCTGCCGATCTTGATAAATTATGCAGCTCCGGCAAGATTACCTGGCTGCGTTTGCAACCCTCTGCCGGCAGCGCCTTGCTCAAGCGCAAAAATCCTGCCGGTAAAACGACTGCAATCAGCTTTATTACTCGCCCTCATCTTCATCACTGGCGCGCTTATGCGCCGCTTCCGGCTCCTGAAGCCCTGGCTTTGTCGGGCAATGGTCAAAAAGCCTACGATATGCTCAAGATATGGGGCGCCAGTTTCTTCGAAGAACTGCTGGGAGAAATCGGCTTGCTGAAATCGCAACTGGAAGAGGCGCTGGCAGAACTGGTTGCCTGGGGACTGGTTACGGCGGACAGTTTTCAGGGCTTGCGCACCTTGATTACGCCGCAGAAAATCCAGCACCGCCGTAAAAAACGTTATCCATCCTATGACCCGTTCGCCGCTTCCGGCCGTTGGGTCTTAATCCGTTCAAGCCAACTCCTAGCGGTTGACCGGTATCAGAACTGCGACTATATTGCCCATGTCCTGCTGCGCCGTTACGGCATTGTATTCCGCAAGCTGCTGGAACAGGAAGATATTGTGCCGCCGTGGCGGGAACTCTTATATGTCTTCCGGCGCATGGAGGCGCGGGGCGAATTACGGGGCGGCCGTTTTGTGCAGGGCTTCGCCGGAGAGCAATATGCGCTGCCGGAGGCAGTCAGTTCGTTGCGGGAAATTCGCAAGCAACCTAAAAAAAGCGATGTCATTACCATCAGCGCCGCCGACCCGTTGAATTTAACCGGCATTATCACCCCCGGCCATCGCATACCGGCACTGGCCAGCCAACGCGTTTTGTACCGTGACGGCATCCCGGTTTCTCTCAGCGCACAAGGGAAAACCAGTGTACTTGAAATTATCGAACCACAAGAATACTTATAATCAATAGGCATTTAATCTATTGAAGCACGGGCAAAACTCCTGGTAACCGCCCTTCGACAGGCTTCCTTCGACAGGCTCAGGACGAACGGTGGCTATATTAAATTACTTCACTTTTTCCATTCGTGGTGAGCCTGTCGAACCACAAGCTTCCTTCGACAAGCTCAGGACGAACGGTGGTTATGTTGAATTCATTCACTTTTTCCATTCGTTGCAAGCCTTTTAGCTATGATCGATCTCATCAGGCTACCGCCGGTTTAAGATCTTTCTTCCTTATGTTAGGGTTTTAGCAATTCAAGGCACTGCCAATATGCTGATTTATCGCAAAATAATGTCAGAATGTTATTTTTAACAGCTCACTACCTTATAATAAGCAAGAAATAGTTAAAAAAGCGCAAAGAAGCGGCCCTGAACAAGGCCTTACAGAATTATTAAACTAGGGGGTTTGTGTACCCACTTTTATAATCAATATATATTTTTTTCGATAAAAACTATTATATTAAAATCAATCTGTTACATGATAAATTTGAAGATAATCAGCCTCTCTACAATCGTCATTCGGCATTGGCAGGGAGACCTGGAACTAAAACATCAATAATGAAAACGCTGGTAACGGGGGCGAACGGTTTTTTGGGATCAGCGATCATGCGGCACTTGCTTGAGGCCGGCCATGAAGTGCGGGTATTGGTCAGGGCGCAAAGCGACAGGCGCAATTTAAATAATTTCCCCGTGGAAATATGCGAAGGTGACCTGCGCGATTGTGCCTCAATAAAACGCGCTGTCAGCGGTTGCGACAACCTATTTCATGTGGCCGCCGATTACCGGCTGTGGATTCCTGATCCCGAGGTCATGTACGCCATTAATGTAATAGGTACGCAATCACTTATTCTTGCGGCGGCGGAAGCAGGATTAAAACGGATAGTTTACACCAGCAGCGTGGCTACATTGGGTTTCAATCCGGACGGCAGTCCGTCAGATGAAACCTCTCCTTCTTCGCTGCCCTTGATGACGGGACATTATAAACGTTCAAAATTTCTCGCAGAACAAGCCGTTCAACAACTTACAGACCAGCATAAATTGTCGTTGGTAATTGTCAATCCGTCTACGCCCATCGGCCCATGTGATATTAAACCGACGCCGACCGGCCGTATTGTGCTGGACACACTGCATGGCCGCATGCCGGCATACCTGGATACCGGACTTAATATCGTACATGCCGATGATGTTGCTAAAGGTCATTTGCTGGCATTTGAACAGGGTAAAGCAGGGGAGCGTTATATCCTCGGAGGTGAAAACATGAGTCTGTTGCAAATCCTGGAGATGATAGATGAGATCACCGGCAAAAAATTAAAGCGGATACGCTTGTCTCATAATATAGTATTGCCTGCCGCCTGGCTGATGGAAAAAGCTGCTGCTTTTACCGGAGTTGAGCCCCGGGCAACAATAGATGGTGTGCGCATGGCAAAGAAACAGATGTTTTTTTCCAGTGCAAAAGCCATGCGCGAATTGAATTACACGTATCGTCCGGCCCAGGATGCCATTCAGGATGCCATCCTCTGGTTTTGCGAAAACGGATACTATAAGTAAACGAACCCAATAAGGTAGAACTATGCAAGATCCAATGGTTACAACAGTACTGGAACTCCCTGGCTATAAGATTATCAAAAGTTTGGGCGTTGCTCGCGGCATTACTGTTCGATCCCGCTCCATAATCGGCAGTTTTTTGGGTGGAATACAATCCCTATTTGGCGGGAATATTACTATTTATACCCGGCTTTGCGAACAGGCACGCGAGGAAACTTATCAGTTAATGCGTCAGCACGCGCGCGAACTGGGGGCGAATGCCGTTATCGGTATGCGCTACGATGCAACAGAACTCATGTCAGGGCTGACCGAGGTTTTATGCTATGGAACTGCCGTGGTGACAGTCAAAATCGAAAGCGCTCAGCCGAATGTCCGGCATGAGACGTAAACGATAGATAACTCGATTGTATGATGTACAAAACTCAACTCGATAATGTGGTCTACGATTTCAAAACCCTGCGCAACCTGATGGCGAAAGCCTCGCCGGCCCGTTCGGGCGATTATTTGGCCGGCCTCGGAGCCATAAATAACCTGGAACGCGTGGCCGCACAATGGGTGCTGGCCGATATTCCGCTGCAACAATTTCTTAATGAAGCGCTGATTCCTTATGAACAGGATGAGGTTACACGATTAATTATTGATGAGCACGATGAGACGGCATTTGCAGCGATTAGCCACCTGACAATAGGCGATTTTCGTAACTGGCTGCTGTCTGAACAGGCCTCTACGGAAGCATTAACCCAAATTGCCCAGGGCTTGACGCCGGAGATGGCGGCCGCTGTCTCCAAAATCATGCGCATTCAGGATTTGATTCTGGTCGCAAAAAAATGCCGGGTTATTACCCGGTTTCGCAATACGATTGGCCTTAAGAATCGGCTTTCAACCCGTCTGCAACCGAATCATCCCACCGATGATCCTGCCGGTATTGCCGCCAGCCTGCTTGACGGCTTGCTGTATGGCAGCGGCGATGCGGTCATCGGGATTAATCCCGCTTCGGACAATCTTGAGGCTACGCGGGTTTTGATTCAGATGCTGCACGATATTATCGAGCGTTATCAGATCCCGACACAATCCTGCGTACTGGCCCATGTGACTACAACAGTGAAAGCCATTGAACAGGGCGCGCCTGTTGATTTGGTCTTTCAATCAATCGCCGGCACCCAGAAAGCCAATAACAGCTTCGGCATTAACTTGAACCTTCTTCAGGAAGCCCGCCAAGCCGCGCTTGAACTAAACCGGGGTACTATCGGCACTAACTGCATGTATTTTGAAACCGGGCAAGGCAGCGCATTATCGGCCAATGCTCACGGCGGCGTTGATCAACAAACCTGCGAAGCGAGAGCTTATGCGGTCGCGCGTAAATTCAAGCCGTTGTTGGTTAATACGGTAGTCGGCTTTATCGGCCCTGAATATCTTTATGACGGCAAACAAATCATCCGCGCCGGTCTTGAAGACCATTTCTGCGGTAAATTGTTAGGTTTGCCTATGGGTTGCGACATTTGCTATACCAATCATGCTGAAGCCGATCAGGATGATATGGATATGCTGCTGACTCAATTTGCGGTCGCGGGCGGCAGTTTCATTATGGGGGTTCCGGGAGCTGATGATGTCATGCTCAATTATCAGTCCACCTCATTTCATGACGCGCTATATCTACGGCAGGTGCTGGGTCTTAGAGCCGCGCCCGAATTCGAGCAATGGCTGCAAAAACACCGGATTTTTGGTGAAGAAAACCATTTATTGCCGTCAGGCGAAGTGCCTGATGTATTCAAACCGGCTTTACAAAAACTCAGCTAGCGTTCAGCCATGACTACAGATAATTCCTCACTTACCGCCGAAGATTCCTGGCATAGCCTGAAACAGTTCACATCTGCGCGTATCGCCTTGGGGCGTGCAGGATTCAGCTTGCCGACCAAAGCAAACCTGGACTTTCAGTTAGCTCATGCTTTAGCTAGGGATGCTGTCAATATTCCGCTGGATTTCGGCAAGCTGGAGCAAGCGTTAAACGCGCTGGGCTATAAGACGCTTCCCCTGCAAACACAGGCCGAAAGTCATCAAATCTATTTGCAGCGACCAGATAAAGGCCGGTTATTAAACCTGGCGTCTATGGAAAGCATACAATGCGCAACTCAACAAATCGAACCGCCGGATATTGTTGTTATTGTCGCAGACGGGTTGTCTTCCAATGCTATTGAAAAACATGCCGTACAGTTTTTGGAGTTATTGTTCCCTCGATTGCGCCGCTTCGGTTACTTACTATCGCCAATCGCTCTGGTAAAATACGGCCGCGTAGCAATTGGCGATCCTGTTGCTGAACTCTTTTCAGCCAGGATGTGTATTGTTTTAATCGGAGAACGGCCAGGACTCAGTTCGCCTGACAGTATGGGGATTTATTTTACTTACCAGGCAAAAACCGGAAGCACGGATGCTGATCGAAACTGCATTTCCAATATTCATAAAAATGGACTCAGTTATGGACAGGCATTGGAAAAGCTGCTGTTTCTTGTAAGCGAATCGGACCGCCTGCAATTTTCCGGTGTCCATTTGAAAGATGAAACATCACATACATCGCTTGATAAGCGAAACAAGCCTACAAACTTTCTGCTGGATTAATATGGGATAGCAGGGCCTTCAAGATGCCTATTTATTACCTACCCTGATGAGAAACTTAAACGATATCTTTGAGGCGCTTTCAAAGTCCGCTTTCCGCAGCACATTTCACCTGAAAGGCAAGGATCTTGATTATTTGCGCAGTAAAGGACTGCCGGTAATTCTTGTTCATGCCCGGGATTTTATCGCCAAGCGGCTAACGCCAGCCGTGCTTAAAAACGATGGGAAGCAAACTCCATTTGCCGGCCATCCTGTTTTTATTGCCCAACATGCCACAGCCTGCTGTTGCCGCGGATGTCTGGGAAAATGGCATAAGATACCCAAAGGCCATACGCTTACTCCGGCTGAGGAAGCTTATATAGTCGCAGTGCTTGAACGATGGCTTGTTAAGGAAACGAAAATAAGGCCTTAGCACTGGTTCGTTCATGTCGCTTACGTCAACTTCCTAATTAATTTCTTTTCAAGAGCGCGCTTTTACTGTTGTTTATTGATAAGCTGATCCAGCTCCTTTGCTCGAGTCGAACGTTTTCATTAATTCATTGTTAAGCTGACTGGGGTATTGTATATTTACAACTAATGTTGGTATCACGATACTGCTGTTTTAAAGTCTGCCCTCCAGCGCGGCACTGACAGGAGTTCTTTATGAAACATAGTGATTTCAAGTATTCGCGTGCGATTGACAGGTAGCCATTGCTGTTAGTACCGGAGATGATAGTTTTTCATGCCGGTGAATCAATTTTCACGGCAGAGAACCAGAGCCATAATGTTCTTGGGTACGCCAAACTTGAACATAAGCTTTAATCATTATCCTGATATTTCGTGGTTAACAATTAATATTTAAAGCTGATTGTGCAGTTTATTGTTGCCGTAATGCGCGTTATCCTTTAACGTATTAACAGGGAAATCGATAGTATTGCAAAGCAATATTAGGAGGAGAGGATTTGAAATCAAGTTATCCAATAGGCTTCATCAAAAGGATTTGCCCGGTAATAAATAATGTGAAGCGCAGGCAGATCTTTGTTATTACTGCTCAGGCAAGTTATCAACTTATAAAAAAAATAGAAATTCTACTGGCAAATCCGGTTTTATTAAGGATAGATTGCCTATGACTGCAGTAATCTCAGCCATTATCGTCAATTACAACGCCGGCGATTTGTTGTACGAATGTGTTGAGTCATTATTGAAGTGCCCGTTAAGAATTGAAATTATCGTTGTTGATAATGCCTCTTCCGATGGCAGCCTGAAGTCTCTTGCTGACGTGCCGCAAATAAAAATCATTCGAAATACCCTGAATACAGGTTTCTCTGCGGGTTGTAATAAGGGATTAAAAGCGGCTAATGCAGATTATTTACTGTTTTTGAATCCGGATTGCAGTCTGGATCCCCATGCTATTTATGAGCTGATACAGGCGTTGAAATCAGATGAGTCAGTGGGCATGGTAGGCGGTTTGCTTATGAATCCGGATGGCTCCGAGCAGGGAGGGGGGCGCCGGGCAGTACCTACGCCCTGGCGCTCATTTGTCCGGGTCTTTGAGCTAAGCCGTTTTGCCAACCGTTGGCCCCGGCTGTTTTTTGATTTTTATTTACACAAGCAACCTTTACCCGCAAAGCCTGTTGAGGTAGAAGCCATTTCCGGCGCTTGCATGCTGGCTAAGCGCGGAGCAATTGAGGATGTCGGCCTATGGGACGAAGGTTATTTTTTACATTGCGAAGATTTGGATTGGTGCATGCGCTTTCGAAAAAGGGACTGGAAAATATTATTTGTACCCTCTGCCCGAATCATGCATGCACTGGGAGTGTGTAGCCGTTCCTCTCCCATTTTTGTGGAATGGCACAAACATAAAGGCATGATGAGATTTTACCGGAAATTCTTTCGCCATCAATATCCTGGCGTGCTGATGGGAATAGTGACGATTGGGGTGTGGCTGCGGTTTGGTGTTCTTGCATGGTATTATAGTATTAAGCACGTGGGACGACTGTTAGGGGCTGAACGTGGGTGAGAAATTAGTGGGTTTGCTGGGAGCAACTAGCATGGTCGGAGAGTCTTTGTTGCCATTATTGACGCAAGCAGGCTGGCAAGTGAGAGCGTATTCGCGTCAGCTGGTAAATAGCTCAACTGAAGATATAACATGGCAGCAGCTTCCCTCGACTTCATCGGGCTGTAATAAAGAGTCCTTAATATTAATGGCCGGCAAAAGCAAATTGAGGCAACCTGAAGCAAGCGGGTTTAATAAGAATCCTTCTAAAAATATCAGCTATTGGGTTTCTGTCGCGCCTATATGGATCTTAGTGGATTATCTAAATTTTCTTGAACAACATAATGCGCGGCGCATTGTGGCTTTGTCTTCCACGAGCCGGTTTACCAAAAACGACTCTCCTGATCCTGAGGAACGAATAAATGCGCATCGACTTGCAGATGCTGAGGAAAAAATACGGGATTGGGCTGAAAACCACGGCATAGAATGGGTAATTCTAAGGCCAACATTAATCTATGGCAGAGGACGTGACAAAAATATTTCCGAAATAGCGCGCTTTATTTGCCGCTTTGGGTTTTTCCCTATATTCGGATCAGCCCTTGGTTTGCGTCAACCGGTGCATGTAGCCGATGTTGCTGACGCCTGCATTGCTGCCCTACAGGCTCCCAGCGCGACGAACCGGGCCTACAACATTTCAGGCGGAGAAACGGTAACCTACCGGCAGATGGTTTGCCGAACGTTTATCGTGCTGGGTCGGCGTCCTCGGCTGGTGAAAGTGCCGATCGCCATATTCAGCTTTGCATTAGCCTGTTTACGTATGCTGCCTCGCTACCAGAAGTGGTCTGTGGCAATGGCGGAACGAATGAATAGAGACTTGGTATTTAATCATGAAGAGGCAACGCGGGACTTCGGCTTTAAGCCACGCGCTCTTGTGCTCACGGCTGCGGATGTATCAATTAACTAAACCTTAGCTCGACTTTATCCATTAAGCCGCATAACAAACGGCGTCAGATAAACGCTCCAGGATGGGGATCAAGGGCTTGAGCAGATCATAGATCGTCCAGAGGCAACAGCGTCTTGCGCCGGGTTTCGACGATAACGGCCGCCTCCACGGCGGTCAACATACTGCTCTGGCCCGGCTTTGCGTCGCACGGGAGGTCTTCTACGGCGCCTCGCTGTTTGCATTTACGGACCGTTTGAGGATTAATGCGATGCTGTTCGGCTATTTCTCGGATGCGCGTATCCTATGCTTGTATTTTTGCTCGGGTACGGTGCGTGGTTGTGGCTGTTCTGTGTAATAGTTATCCCCCGCCTTTCCTCTTTAAAATATACCACTTAACAGTGAGACTCAACAGGCCTCAATTGCCTGATTAAGTCCCTGTCTACTCTCGCGAACCACCGAACCTTTGATACAAAATAATTCGAAAGGGAATACCCTGCATAGCAGCCTATGAAAATATGTTGGGCCTTTGTTGACTAACAATACTGAAAAACCGGCGACATTATAAAAACTTAAAAATGTTGAAGCGAGTTGTACATTAACTATTCCAGCAAGGCGTTTAATAGAAAAAAACTGCAGGCAAGGGAATATGACAAAGCAATCGTTAATAATTTACCCATACTGCTGGTGCCTGGATGTGAAGAAATAGCCAAGGAGCCAAAGGCAACCAGAGCTGTCGCCGCACTAAAAAGCACGGCTCGCGCCATGCTGGATTGCATTGGATTTTTCTGTCCCGCTCTTGCGTACGATACAAAATAAATGGCGTAAGAAACGCCCAGGCTTAAAAGTAAAGGAATGGCTATGATATTGGCAAAATTTAAAGGGAGTCCTATCAGGACAATGGTCGCCATGGTTAAGATTCCTGCAAGAATCAATGGAGCCATAAGAATAACCACATCGCGCGCGCTGCGTAGTACTGCAAAAGACAAAAGGGCAATCGTTAGTAGCGCGTAAATTCCAGCATAGATAAAGGCTTGTGTCACGGTATGCGCCGATTCCTGGATCGAAATAGGCGTCCCCGTTGCATCCGGAGCAACTTCTCTTACCGCATGGGTAAAAGCGACCAGTGTTTCATGATTGCGCGGATTGCCTTTGGGATAAACCTCTATTAAAGCTTGACCGTCTGGCGTAACCCAGTCGCGCCGCAAATCCTCCGTGATAGTAGCGGTTGACACCTCTTCGGCGCTTAAGCTTAGTTTGATAGCTTCCAGTTTTGCTTGCATCACGGTAACGAGATCGTCTTGCAATCTTGGTAACAGAAGGTGATCATGGCGTTCAATAACGGCTTCAATTGCCTTTGCCAACCTTGACACTGAAGGCGGTTGATTGGGGACGGCGCGCAACTCTTCCACAAGCTTATGCAAAGAAGCAAGAATCTCAGCATCTTTGAGCGGTGTTTGTGTCATATTTTCTGTCAAGGTCGACGCAAAAATCACGCTGGCATCGCTGATAAGGGCCAGTTTCTCCTCTTGATCATCCGGGACAAAATTTCCCAAGGTCAGTACATGATCCACCTGCGGCAATTTTTGCAGTGTTCCAGCCAAGACTTGTGCTTCTTTCAAGGAATGACGCAAAATATCGATCGTATAGATATTAAAGTCGGGGTCTTTCATGGCATCCAGCAACGTTGAAACAGATTCAGTTTGAGGATCTTTCAGGTTTAACGGATCAAAATCAAATCGGACCCGCGTAGCAATGCCAATTCCGATGACGGCAATCAATAAACTCACCAGCAAAATTTTACGCCTGTTCGTTTGAATAAATACATCAACCGGCGCGGCCCATTTAAAACCAACAGGTTCTGGTTCTGCGGGCGGGCGAAAAAAGGCGAGCAAAGCTGGCAGTAGAGTGATGTTCAAGAGATAGGCGATAATCATCCCCGTCCCAGCAATCAAGCCAAGTTCGGAAACGCCGCGATACGCGGTAGGAATAAAGGCGAAAAAGCCGAGCGAAGTTGATGCGGCTGCCATTGTCAGAGGTAAGGCAATGAGCTGTCCCGTTCGTTTCATGGCTTTGGCATGCTCTGGCTCCCGATGGTGCTGATCGCGATACCGAACGGCGAACTGAATGCCGAAATCCACCGCAATACCAATAAACATAACCGCAAAGGCGACGGAAATCAGATTCAGCGATCCAACGGCCAAAAGCGCAAAGGCGGTGGTCATGATCAGCCCTACAATCAAGGTTAACAGGATGGGGATGACAATCCTAAAGGAACGTAATGCCAACCATAGAATGATTAACACCAAAACAATCGATAGAATCGCGGCGCCGCCTGTTCCCTCTGCGACACTGGCAAATTCCTCGTCATTTAAGGCAATCGCTCCTGTCAGTCTGACACGCACCCCATGATCGGGCGTTAAATGCAGTTCGCTTACTACGGTGCGGATAGCATTGCTGGCAGCGGCTCCTGGTTGCAATGCCGTAAAATCCAGAATGGGCTTTGTCAGAATAAATTTGCGCAAATCGCGGGGCAGCGACTTTTGACTGGAACTCATTGTTTGCCATGACAAAGGTTTAGCCTGCCCAGCCAAATCGGCTTCAATAGTGTCAGCAATGGTGTTAAAAGGAGCATCAAGTTGCTTGAAATCCGTTTCTCCACGCTGAACACCTTGCAGCATGAAACTAATCATGCCAAAGAATCCTCGCAGGCTGGGATCGCCGGCTAAAATACCCAATACGGGTTCAGCCTCAATCATCTGATTCAAAGTCGTGTCGAGTTCATCCTTTGATAGAAACAACAAACCGTTTTTTTGGAAAAAAGGAATTTTGTCAGGCCGAATAACCTGCGAAAACCGCTCAGGCATAGTGCGAAGTTTTAGGGTAAGAGCTTCAGCGGCTGCCTCTGCGGCATCAGGCGTATCGCCATCAACGACAACGACCAGCAAATCAGATTTTTGAGGAAATCCTTTCTCAACCGCGGCTTCGCGGATACGCCAATCCAGATCAGCCGAGATTAGTTGATTAATATCCGTGTTAATCTTGAAATGCCCCATAACATACCAGCCCAACCCCAGTGACATTAGAAAGGCGAGCAGCACAAGTGCCGGCGCGAAACGCTGGCTAAAATCAACAAGGCGGCCAATGAATAATGAAAGCAAGTCAAGAACTCCGGCTATAAAGGTAATTATTATGCGAATTAAGAGCTAAAAAATAGCCAGTTCATTGGGTTATGCTTAAGATACGAGAAAAGGCTCTAAGTAATTTCATCATCTTGAGGGTACCGATGAACTGACAGGATCAATTAATAACACAAATCTTCATGTAGGCAAGCATTATCAAAATCATTTATGGGTCTATAGCCAGCGAATGATCAATTACGCCGACCTCAGGTTTTCTGACGAAGAAGTAATTACGCTCTATCTTTTCGGTGTCATTGATAAAAACAGAGAACTTAAAAAAGCTATGGCTATGCGAATCTTCATTTGTGCGACAGGTTTCCTCGCTTGACCCGCTATACCGCTGATGTGCCGCTTGAATAAGGATGAACGCTCAATTAAACACATCTAACAATCATCCATTGAATTTGGCAGAGTATTCCCCATTTAAACGAATGAGGAATACGGCAAGGACAAACCCTCTTCTGATCACTATCAGGCGAATGGAAACGAATTAACCGCACAACAGCAGTGCTGGCCCAATCATTTGCAGCACTGTCAAAACTCTGTAACGGGTATGGCCGCCTATGCCCGCTCCCATCAGTCACTTAACGCAACAGAGTGCTTAAACTGAAGAACCTTTGCCAGATTGAACTCACCCGTCATCGCTTTATTTTTAATTTGGCGGTCTTGGCGGTCAATCTCATGGCCTATGGCTGGTTCCATAACAAGCCGCCCACCCTCTCCCTAAACCAGGTCAATGGCTTGCTTTAGGCTTGATTGCTTATCCCGAACTCAGGTTAAGTGATACACGAAAATAATAATAGTCGCTTCAAATGAAGCACCGAAAAATAGGGGGGATTTTTAGCCAAGAAGATGTGATTTGAAGCCCCATATAAGCTGGCGCGTATATGGGTAGAATAAATTTGTAAGTCTATCAGGAAACCGAAGGTGTCCTGATAGACTACTATTGTTTAATTGCAAAAATTATTTATTTTTTCCCATTAACTTATTAATTATTAAGTAAGTTAAGTCAAAAAGTATGATGTGAATTAATGCAATTAAGCACTAGGTATTACAATAAGTCTTTTAGTCCAAGAAAACCTCTATGAGCGTCTCTTAATTCTTGTTCAGCTTCTTGTAAAGCGCCTTCCTTAGAATGAGTGCGTGCTGATTTTAATTTATTATTAGCTTTTGAGCGCGCCATATCCACTCTATCGTTTGCATTTATTTCCTTGCTGGAATCAAGTGCATCTTTGACAAGTTTAGAAACTGCCTCACCATCTGAGCCAGTAGTAATAGCATCGATGGCTGTTTGTATTTTAGCAACTGTAAGGTCAATTGCTTCAGCAGGTTTATATACAATTCTACCTTCGCCGGCTTCAGCCAATACTGACGTCGAAACAGCACCGATAGAAGCTGTAATGAATAAAGACAGTAAGATTTTTTTTAAGATTTTCATATTTCATTAATCCTCAAGTTGTTTTATTAATATTTTTGACAAATTAACATATTTTTAAAAATTTCAATTTCTGTCTCTAAGCCTAAAAAGCAAAGCGTAGAGTAGAAGCGCACTTTCAGAAGCTAAGTATCAGATTCAATTATCCTGTTAGTCTAATTGAATCTGACCTAACCGCTTGATTATTTATGATTTGCGTCGTAGGTGGCTTTCATTGTTTGAAAATCAGCCAAAGCTTCCCTCAGCTTTGCTTCAGCTGGTTGCACTTCATCTTTCTCGAATGCTTCGCGAGCAGCTTTTAATTTATTATTTGCTTTCTCACGTTGACGTTCGGTTAATTCATAACGAAACTCCTTTTGTATTTGACGAGCTTCATTAATGGCTTTTACGATCGCTGCTTTGTCGCCGCCTTTTTCTACTAGACCAACGGCCTCTTCTATTTTAGCAATTGATTTTTCAGCGGCTTCTGTAACTTTAGCTTCGCCTGTAGCTGCAGCATAAACTGCCGATGAAGCTGCTATAGACGCCGTTATAATAATAGAAACGAGAAGTTTTTTTAATATTTTCATGGGTTGTTAAACCTCCTTATTGATAGTTATAGTATTCAGTCCTAACCATTAAAATGAGGCATCGGAAATAACAAAGCCAAGCTGCAAATCAATTAATAGCTACGTACCGCACGGCATTCTAACATAGAATAACAATTAGAAAAGATTGAAAACAGCAATAATGAAGATTATTCATCATCCCTTTTGACCTCCAGGTATATTTCACCTGTCTCATCAATGGAAACTGAAAATAAAATCGGCGAGCAGCAGACTGAGCAATCTTCAAAATACTCCTGCGCTCCGGAAGAGGTGTCCACTAAAACATTAATGAATTCACCGCAATACGGGCACACTACACTAATATCTTCCTGATAGTGCATTATTGAATTTTTCGCAGCACGTTATCCAGCCAGGAAATAGGTAGAATGCGTTTAAGAAACGCAAATAAATAGGTGGGAAAAGTGACGTAATAACGTATTGCCGGTTGTTTGGCTTCCAGGGCATGTATAACTTTTTCGGCAACGGCTTTGGCAGGCAAGGTAAATGCCGCAGCGGCACCTTGTTTCTGCAAGCGCGCTTCCATAATTTTGTAAGTTTCCTTATGGAAGCTGTTTATGGGATCTATATTTTTTTTATAGAGCGCTAAGGCATTTTGTCTGAAATTAGTTAAAATCGGACCAGGTTCTATTATTGAAATGTGAATATTGGTACCATAAAGTTCAAGGCGTAAAGTATCGGCCAAACCTTCCAGCGCAAACTTGCTGGCATTATAGGCGCCGCGATAAGTCATGGCGACCAGACCTAAAATCGAGCTGTTATAAATAATCCGGCCGTGGCCCTGTTTACGCATCACGGGAATAATCAGATTAGTCAATTCATGGGTGCCAAATAGGTTGGTTTCAAATTGATAACGCAATACATCCCGGGTTAAATCTTCAACAGCTCCCGGCTGGCCAAAAGCCCCGTTGTTAAAAAGCGCATCAATTTTACCATCAGTTAATTCAATTGCTTGCCTGGCCGCCTGTTGAATACTGCCGCTATCTGCCAAATCAAGCTGCACCGCTGTGAATCCTTCCTGTGTTAACCGCAAAACGTCTTCCGGTTTCCTTGCGGTAGCAATCACGTTATGACCACGGTTCTTTAATTCAATAGCTGTCGCATAACCAATGCCGGAGGAGCAACCTGTGATTAATATAGTTTTGGGTGAATTCATTTAAACAATATTACCGGGCTAGTTCCTGCTCGGTAAAGTAAAAATGTTTTGCGCTACTGCAATCGACCAAAAAGACCAGTGCTTCCTTAGTGCTTTTTATATTTAATTCCGTAGCTTCAACCCGTGAACACTGGCCGGTTGCCAAGGCCTTCTCAGCCGCATATCTTCTTAGCTGTTCAATGTCAGCCAATCGGGTCTGGTATTTCTTGACCAAAGCCGGTAGTTGTTCGGGTGCATAAGGCGGAATAGCGAAAGCTGAAAATTTCCCCGGGTTATTTTTAATAAGAAACTGATTTTTTGCACTTTCATTACTAGCTTGCTGTTTTAGTTGAGCTTCCTTTTGTACTAATTTCTCTTGCTCAGATTTTTGTTGTTCAAGCGTTGCTTGCTGTTCTTTTTGCGCTGATGCTTGTTGATTTTTTTTTTCATCAAGATTGGTAGAACTACCGGTCTTGATATTGATTTCAACATTACTTCGTCCTTCTGAACAAGGCTTTGAACGGTAGGCTGTAGCACCATCAACATCAGTACACTTATAAACGCCGGCACCAGCGTAAGCAGAAAAAAGGCTTCCCAGAATAAGCAGTATCAATCGCATGTCTTTCCTCGGTTCGCTATGGAGAACAAAATTCAGGTTTCAAAAAGTATAGGTTATATCAGCTAATTTGTTCATCCTGAAAATAAGTCTTTTCCGTGTAATAGCGGCTTACAAATACAAACAACGTAGCGGTAATCAACATCAACCCGGTAAAAAACCAGAAATAATACGCGCCGGCAAGCTTGCTGGTCCCATCCTCATTTCCAATAAAAAAATTGACCGCACTGGTAAAAAGATTGCCGACAGCGACTGACAGAAAATAAAACGCCATTATAAATGACTTCATGGCATTAGGCGCCTGGGTGTAGGAGAACTCAAGACAGGTAATGGAAACCATAACTTCAGCAGACGTTAGCAGTAAATAAGCTAATAACTGCCAGATAATATGAGGTGTTAAGCCATTGTCCAGCTGCATTTGTATGGACGCGGGAATGGCAAAAGCAATGACCGTCAGGAATAAACCTATAGCCATTTTTCTTAATGCGGTTAATACAAAAAACCGGTTTAAAAACGGGTAAACACCATACGAAAACAAGGGTGCCAGCAACATAATCAATAAAGGATTGGCAGCTTGAATTTGTGACGGCAGCAATTCAAGACCAAACACCATGCGATCCATTTTTTGCGCCTGTAATATCCAGGATGAGCCGGTTTGCTCAAACAATGCCCAGAACATGGCAATAAAAGCATAAATAGCAGCCAATTTTCCAAAAGTTTTAAGACCCTCAGAACTAAACACGTGTTTAATAAATTGTGTTCCTGCCGGTGGAATATGCACAAAGCGATAACGGCCGGTCCAGAAAACGCCTGTTGCCAGCAGCATTAAAAAACCGGGAACGGCAAATGCGACAGAAGCGCCATAATAATCCAGTAGCCAGGGAATGATAAGCATGGCGGTAAAAGCGCCAAAATTAATGGAAAAATAAAACCAGCTAAACACTTTACTGATTAAATGCCGATTGGCAGTACCAAACTGATCGCCGACATGAGCTGAAACACAAGGTTTTATTCCTCCGGCGCCTATGCTAATCAGGCCTTGGCCAAGCAAAAGACCCATGCGGGTATTATCAACAGCCAGGGCAAAATGGCCCAGACAATAAATACCCGATAAAAAAATAATTGTCCGGTATTTGCCTAACAAACTATCAGCTAATAACGCCCCGAACAGCGGCATAAAATACACAGCTGATACAAATAAATGAAAGTAACCTTGCGCTTCATTTTCTGACATGACATCCAATTGACCTGAAGAATTCCTCAAGTGCTGAGTCATAAATACCACCAGAATTGCCCGCATTCCATAGTAGCTAAAGCGTTCAGCGGCCTCATTAGCAACAATATAGGGAATGCCGGAAGGCAAAGTGTTTGAGGCATCCGGTCGGACTTTATATTTTGACATGAAAGAATTTAGGGGGATCAATTGCCTGTCGTAATAATAACAAAATTAAAATATTTAAAATCTACTGTTATTATTAGCTCAACAAAAAGTTGTGCTTAAGTTGTTTTTTATTTATAACATCAATAACTTGCTTTCTACTGTATCTTGCTATCAGGGTGATCCGCATTTTGTTGAAAATCTGTGGATAAAATTGGACTTGCAGTTATGCACAAATAAATCCACAGCTAAATAAGAGTTATTACACAGGGTTACTCTATGTTGTCCTGCAGAATATCTCTATAAAATAGGGAACCATTAAGCAAAAAAGCTGTTTATTAAGGGATGCAACCAATGAATGTTTGATCAACTCCTTATTCGGGGGAGTCGAAATTGCAATAGCCGGTTAAAAACTTACGCGCTTGTTTAAAGCATTTTTACTATGGATTTAAAACAGATAAGCTGAATCATGTCAGAACAAAACAGCAATAAAAACACGGCTCAATCGTCGTTAATGAGGTTGAAAAAGTTTATTAACCAGGAGATTATCGGTCAGGATATTCTTGTTGAAAGAATGCTGATCGGCTTATTGGCTGATGGTCATATACTGGTTGAAGGCGCCCCAGGTCTTGCTAAGACAAGAGCGATTAATGTCTTGAGCAAAGGTATTCAAGGTGATTTTCATCGCGTGCAATTTACACCCGATTTATTACCGGCTGATTTAACAGGCACTGAAGTTTATCGTCCGCAGCAAGGCACGTTTGAATTTCAGAAAGGGCCTTTATTCCATAATTTGATACTGGCTGATGAAATTAACCGGTCTCCCGCGAAAGTACAGGCTGCATTGCTGGAAGCGATGGCTGAACGGCAAATAACGGTAGGTCAGGCAACTTATCCGCTACCTAAATTGTTCATGGTAATGGCAACGCAAAATCCTATTGAGCAGGAAGGTACTTATCCTTTACCGGAAGCTCAACTGGATCGTTTTTTGCTGCATGTTAAAATTGATTATCCTAAAGCCGAGCATGAAAAAAGTATTCTGCATCTCGCTCGAACTGAAGCAAGGCTGGAAAAGTTAAGAAATAGTGATCAATTCGAGCCGCTTAATCAACAGATTTTGTTTGCCGCCCGTAATGAAGTGCTGGATCTGTATATGGCGGAAAGTCTGGAAGACTACTTGCTGCAAATCATTCTGGCAACCCGCAAGCCCGCCGTCTATGGAAAAGATCTGGGATCATGGCTTCAATATGGCGCAAGTCCCAGAGCGAGCATTGCTTTGGACCGTTGTTCCAGGGCTAAAGCATGGCTGGCGCAACGTGAGTTTGTCGGACCTGAAGATATTCAGGTCATGGCTTTTGATGTATTGCGTCATCGTTTGATTCTGTCCTATGAAGCAGAGGCGGAAGGCATAACGACTGATCATTTTATTAAAGAACTCATTTCCAGGATTGCAGTGCCTTAAATGTTTTTTAGTAAAAAGGACCACCAAGCAAGCTCAACTTTAACAGCCGGCGAGCTGATTTCAGTTACTTTAAAAACCCTGATCAATCTGGCAAAACCGGCTAGCAGCTTGGATCTGCATCATTTATCGATTCGCTCGCGGCAAAGTGGCGGCTATGTTTCTAGGTTTAAAGGCCGCGGAATGGAATTTGACGAAGTCAGGTTATATCAGCCGGGTGATGATATCCGCAGTATTGACTGGCGGGTAACCGCTCGTACCGGACAAACTCATACCAAAGTCTTTCGTGAAGAACGGGAAAGGCCGGTATTTATTTCCGTGGATAACCGGCAGGCCATGCATTTTGCAACCCGCGGTGTTTTTAAGTCAGTATTGGCGGCCAAGCTTGCAGGCTTACTGGCATGGGCAGCCGAACAACACGGCGATAGGATAGGCGGACAGATATTTTCTGATAATGCATGCCTTGAATTAAAACCGCAAAGCGGCAAGCATGCGGTATTGCGGTTTTTAAATGCTCTGGTCACGCCGCAAGACCTTACCGGTCAACCTGGCCAGGCCGCATTGATTTCGCTGGAACATGTATTGGCAAGACTTACTCAACATGCTCGTCCGGGTAGTCTGGTTTATATTATCAGCGATTTTCGCGGCATCAATGACAAAGCAGAAATTCATCTGGCAAAATTGTCTCAGCATTGCGATGTCGTGTTAATTTTTGTCTACGACCCGCTGGAAAGCAGTTTGCCGGCTAAAGGCCGTTATCGTTTTACCGATGATGAGCGTGACGTTGTCATCGATACCAGTGATCAACAGCGTCTGTTAAATTACCAGCACCGCTTTGTTCAGCGGCAAAAACGTCTGGAACTGTTAGCGAAAAAAATGAGTCTTGCATTTATTCAATGCAGCACTGCTGACGATCCAATACACAGCTTAAGATAAATGCAACCCCCTCAACTTCCCCTTAAAGATATACATTTGCCTGAAGCGATAAGCTGGTGGCCTCCGGCTATAGGCTGGTGGTTATTAGCTGGATTGATTATTTTGCTGGCTATTTTTTTAAGTTGGCTTTACAAACGCCTAAAGCGTAAAACCGCCATTAAAACAGCAAAAAAATTACTGGCGGAAATCCAACAGAATCCTGTGCAGGATAATTTACATAAACTGCAAGAGCTTTCAGCGCTTATCCGGCGCGTAGTCATCAGTATTTCACCACGGACTCAAGCCGCCGGCATAATTGGAAATGAATGGTTAATGTTTCTGGATAGCTGGATGGAAGGCACGCCGTTTAGCGAAGGAGTCGGTCAACTCCTGGCTGATGCGCCCTATCGAAACACAGCGCCTACCGACGCCCAAATTTTACAATTAATCAGCCTGTGTGAAGACTGGCTTAAGACCTGCGCAAAACGAAAACGATGATTCATTTTGAATGGCCCTGGCTTATCGGCTTTTTACCTTTGCCTTTATTAATTTACTGGCTGGTTCCTGCGAATATGCCGGTTGAGCAGGCGGCCCTAAAAGTTCCTTTTCTGGATGATTTTTCTGAAGGTGAAACCAGGGCTGCTCCGCAAACCAAACGATGGCCATTATTATTGGCGGTCTGTGCCTGGTTTTTATTGGTAGTAGCCGGTACCAGACCGCAATGGCTGGGCGAGCCGATTGAACAGGCCGTGAGCGGCCGTGACCTGATGCTGGCGGTAGATTTGTCCGGCAGTATGGAGGAGCAGGATTTTAGCATTAATAATCAACGCGTTGACAGGCTTACAGCCATAAAATGGGTAGCGGGAGATTTTATTAAAAGACGTGTTGGCGATAGATTGGGCTTAATTTTGTTTGGTACACAGGCTTATTTGCAAACACCGTTAACCTTTGATCGAAAAACCGTGGCCACCTTGCTAAATGAGTCCGCTATAGGTCTTGCCGGCGATAATACCGCAATCGGCGATGCTATTGGATTAGCGGTTAAGCGCCTTAAAAATCAACAGTCCAATAGCCGGGTTCTGATTCTGCTGACTGATGGAGCCAATACTGCTGGAGAAGTTTCACCTTTAAAGGCGGCTGAACTGGCCGCAGAAAACCAGTTAAAAATTTACACAATCGGAGTCGGCGCGGATGAAATGCTGGTCCGCAGTTTTTTTGGCACTCATAAAGTCAATCCGTCCCGCGATCTGGATGAAAAAACCTTAACTGCTATTAGCGATAAAACCCGCGGCCGTTATTTTCGCGCAAGAGATACCGATGAGTTAAACAAAATCTATCAGTTACTGGATCAGCTGGAGCCGGTTGAAAAAGATAAACAATACTTCAGGCCCCGAAGTGAATTGTATTATTGGCCCTTGTCATTGGCATTATTCATAGCTGGCGGTGTGTGTTGGTCTCGAGTGAAGTTGTCATGAACCTGGCTGATTTTCACTTCATCAGGCCTTACTGGCTCCTCGCTGTTATTCCATATATGGTGATATTAGCCTTAATGCTCCGGCATAAACTTAATCATGGCAACTGGGCCGCTGTGTGCGATGCAGCACTATTACCATTTATATTGCAGGAAAAGCCGGTCAGGCAAAGCCGCTGGCAATTAATAGCAGGCGCTCTTGCCGCTCTACTGGCGATTATTGCGCTGGCAGGGCCAGCCTGGGAGCGCTTGCCTTCACCGGTATTCAGAAATGATTCGGCAGTAGTGATTGCCCTGGATTTATCCCGTTCGATGGATGTAAAAGATATCAAGCCCAGCCGCTTGATTCGGGCACGCTACAAAATTGCCGATATTTTAAAGCGGAGAAAAGATGGCCAGACCGCATTGCTGGTTTACGCCGGTGACGCCTTTACCGTAACCCCGCTCACTAACGATACCGACACCATAGAAAGCCAGCTGTCGGCTTTAAACACCGATATTATGCCCAGTCAGGGAAGTAATACACCGATAGCACTGCAAAAAGCGGTTGAGCTGTTTAAACAGGCGGGCATTCAAAAGGGCCGGATAATATTGATAACCGACGGGGTTGACCCGGATCAAACCTTGGCTACAGTGAAGTCCCTCAATGACTACCGCTTGTCCATATTGGGCGTCGGCACTACCGAGGGCGCGCCGATAGCTCTGCCGGAAGGCGGATTTTTGAAAGATGATCAAGGGAATATTGTTATTCCCAAATTAAATGTTAATGAATTAACAAAAATTGCTCAGGCTGGAAATGGAGTTTACCAAACCATAACGGCCACTGATGCGGATATTGAAACATTGCTGTCAACTTTAGATGAACCGGTACAGCAGCAAGGGAAAGAACAAAAAGCCTTGTTTTTGGTTCAGTGGGAAGATAGGGGCCCTTGGTTATTGCTGCTGGTTTTACCTTTGGCGGCCTTAACATTTAGAAAAGGCCTGTTATGTTTTGCCTTATTGCTACTATTGCCCCTGCCTAAAAACAGCTATGCATTTGAATGGCAGGATTTATGGCAAACCAGGGATCAGCAGGCGCAACAGGCTTATAAAAATAAACACTATGAACAGGCAGCGCAATTATTTGAAAATCCTGACTGGAAAGCGGCTTCTCATTACAAAGCCGGGGAATATGACAAGGCCATAGAAAACTTGAAAAACAACAAGACCGCTACCGGTTTTTACAATCAAGGTAATGCGCTTGCCCAGGCAGGTAAGCTCGAAGAAGCCATAAAAGCCTACGATAAAGCTTTAAGCACAAATCCTGATGATGAAGATGCTAAATACAATAAAGATCTTATAGAAAAAGAGTTGAAGAAACAGCAACAACAAAAGCAACAGAACCAGAATCAGCAAAAAGACGAGAAGCAGCAACAATCCAAAGAAGATTCCAGCAAAGAACAGAAATCCGGTCAGGAAGGAAAACAGGCTGATAAACCCGGTCAGCCTGATAAGGAAGAGCAGAAAAAGTCTGAAAACAAATCTGAACAGCAACAATCTGATAAACAGCCGTCTTCTGAAAATGAGCAACAGCCAAACAAATCCGAAGAAAAAAAAGAGGATGGCGAAAAGGCTCAACAAGCTGAGCAACAGCAAAAAGATAAAAATAAGGACAAATCCGCGCAACAGGCCGAGCAGTTACCTTCCAAGGCACAGCCAAAGAATGAAACAGAACAAGCTAATGAACAATGGCTTAAAAGAATCCCGGACGATCCTGCGGGCTTGTTAAAACGTAAATTTAAATACCAATATGGCCAGCGGGAGCATCAATCCAACGGCAATTCTGATGCCTGGTAGCAACGCTATTCACTCTTCATGATAAATGATGATAAATATATGAGAACTCCAAAACTGTTAATGAACAGGTTGCTCAAGACAAATCTGTTTTTTCTCCTGTTAGTAGTGTGTATATCGTTCGGGCTTATATCGCAGAGAGTACTGGCCGCAGAAATTAAGGTTTCGGTAGATCGTAATCCTGTTAATGTTGATGAATCCTTCCAGATAATTTTTACCGCTACTGAATCGCCCGATGATGACCCGGATTTCAGCCCGCTGGAGCAGGATTTCGACATACTCAGCCAAAGTAAAAGCAGCAATTCATCGTGGATTAACGGGAAATCTAGCAAGACTATTCAGTGGACGCTCACAGCCATGGCCAAGCAGGCGGGAGACCTGATGGTTCCTGCGGTGAAATTTGGTGACGATATAACCCAGCCATTACCCATTTTGGTTACCCAGGGCAAAGCAACCGGTAAAAACATAAATACCGATGAGGATTTGTTTCTGGAAGTCGAGGCAACGCCTGAAAGCCCCTATGTGCAATCCCAGGTTCTATACACGATGCGTTTATACAGAAGGGTCGATATCTCTCAAGCCAGTTTGGATGAACCGGAACTCGCCGATGCGGTAATAGAAAAACTGGGCGAAGACAGTAATTATAATACCCAGGTCAACGGAGTAAGTTATTTGGTTACTGAACGGAAATATGCTTTTTTTCCACAAAAGAGCGGTCAGATAACCATTAAACCTCTGGTGTTAACTGCCGAAGTGGTGACGGGTAACCGCCTTGGGTTTAATGGATTTTTTAATTCTCAGGTGACCATGACCAAAAAAGTTTCATCCAAAGCCATAACGCTTAATGTAAAACCGGTACCATCATCATTTACAGGGCGGCAGTGGCTACCTGCCGAACAGCTGGTTTTAAAAGAAGAGTGGTCGGGTGATGTTAAGCAAATGAAAGTGGGTGAACCCTTGACCCGAACATTGACATTACTGGCAAAAGGCACAACAGTCGGTCAATTACCTGAATTAAATAACGCTAAAACGGATGATAAGCTGAAAACCTATCCTGATCAGCCGGTATTGCAAGAACAGAAAAAACCGGATGGGCTGATAGCTTTCAGGGAAGAGAAAATAGCGCTGATACCGTCACAAGCGGGCAACTACACATTGCCAGCAATTGAATTGCCCTGGTTTAATACGCAAAGCCAAAAAATCGAGATTGCCGGAATTCCCGAAACAACAATAACGGCGGTTTCGGTTGCAGGGAGTCAAACAGCCGCTAAGCCGCCGGCAATCGCGACGTTAAAACCACAGAAAATTGAATCAACCCCGGTTGTTCAGCCGCAAAAGGGTAATTGGTGGATTTGGGCTTCAGTGTTTTTAGCATCGGGCTGGCTGGCAACACTGATTTATTTCCTGTACGGACGCCGTGCAAAAAAACCGGTTATTGAAAATAATGAAGTCGATGTACGTATAAAAGATAGCGTTAAAAACCTAAAAAAAGCCTGTACCGATAATGAGGCAGAGGTAGCCAAAGATGCACTGATTGAATGGGGACGGCAAAAATTTAATGTCACCAGTCTGGGCGCAATTGCCGAGTTTTGCGATGCGAGATTAAGAGATGAAATCCTGGATTTAAATCAGGTGGTTTATGGCAAGGACGTAAATCAATGGAATGGAAAAAAGCTCTTTCAGGCGTTTGTCGAAAATAATGCCCGCGAAAAAATAGCGGCTACTGAAGAGGATAGTTTGGAACCGCTTTACCGCTTGTAATTACTGCGCCTTAAAATATTCCAGCGCCATAAACAGCGCGGCAATTGAGCGAGCTTCTGTACATTCACCGGTAGCCAGCAATTCATTGATATTAGCTAATTTCCACGGGACAACTTCCAGCTCTTCCGGTTCATCGCCGGGTAGTTTTTCTGCATATAAGTCCTGGGCAATGATAATTTCGGTCATATGCTCCAGGTAGGACGGCGCGATTGAAAAAGAGCTTAAATGATGCAGGCTTCGGGCGCCAAAACCGACTTCCTCCTTAAGTTCCCTGTTTGCTGCATCAAAAAATGATTCACCGGCATCGGTTTTACCTTTAGGTAAGCCCAGTTCATAGCGGTGCACGCCGGCAGAGTATTCCCTGATTAACAACACCGTTTCAGCATCCAGCATGGGCACAATCAGTACCGCGCCGCCTGGAGCTCCGCGGGCTAGGCGTTCATAATTACGTTGCTGGCCATTGCTGAATTCAATATCAAGTGATTCAATACGGAATAAACGGCTTTTTGCAATTATTGTTTTGTTAAGAATGGTCGGTTTATCAGCCACAATTACTATTATAGGTTTATCAGCCACAATTACTATTATAATTATTAATTAATTAAGGCAAATATAACGCACTCTGATGATTGATTGGAAGAGAATTGATACGGTTTTATTGGATATGGATGGAACCTTGCTGGATTTGAATTTCGATAATCATTTCTGGAAAGAATTTGTGCCGCTTAGATTTGCCGAAAAACACGGTATTTCCATTGCCCTGGCAAAGCAGCAGCTGGAGCCGCGTTTTAAATCCATGGAAGGCAAGCTGGAGTGGTATTGCCTGGATTACTGGAGTGAGGTCTTGCAACTCAATATTGCCGGATTGAAGGTAGAAATTGCCGAATTAATCGCAGTATTACCTCATGTCACGGA
Source organism: Methylobacter sp. (assembly GCA_028716975.1). Lineage (GTDB taxonomy): Bacteria > Pseudomonadota > Gammaproteobacteria > Methylococcales > Methylomonadaceae > Methylobacter_B. Next base: position 30,086 of record JAQUOU010000018.1, read on the forward strand.
ATTTCTGGAAAAAATTCATCAATCGCCCAAAAAAGTGCTTTTAGTCACCAATGCTCATCGCGACAGTTTGGCGTTAAAAATGGAAAAAACGTGTCTGCAGCCCTTTTTCGATGACATTATCAGCTCCCATGACCTTGGCATGCCTAAAGAGCACGCTGATTTTTGGCTGTATTTACAGCATCGTCAACCGTATGAAAAATCCACCACGCTATTGATCGATGATAGTCCGGCGGTGTTGAATTCAGCTAGGCAGTTCGGTATAGAACATTTAATTTCCGTCAGCAGGCCGGATACCAAACTGCCTAAAAAAGAAGTAACCGATTATCCGGCTATTGAGGATTTTCGGGAATTGATGAGCGGACTTTAAGTTGAGGATTTTTATTCTGGCCGGGGCGCTTTCCCTGATAGTTATTCCTGTTTCTTTCAGGTCTCTTTTCGGGTTTTATAATTTCAGCTAAAAGCTCTGTAGTAATCGCTCTAACAGGAATTTTTTGACCAATGAATGCTTCAATATCCGGCATGGAATAAGCATAGTCTTCACAGATAAAGCTGATCGCCTCGCCGCTGGCGCCAAAACGGGCGGTACGGCCAATTCTGTGAACATAATCCTCCACATCCTGCGGCAGATCATAATTAATCACATGAGAAACATCAGCAATATGAAGGCCTCTGGCCGCGACATCGGTTGCTATCAGTAAGGTTATTTTGTTCTCCTGGAAATCGCTCAGCAGCCGCTGACGCTTTTCTTGCGGCACATCGCCGCTGAGGGCAGCAGTTTTATAGCCGTTTGCGTTAAGAGTGTCGTCCAGCTGCTCAGCGCATCTTTTGGTGTTGACAAAAATAATGCTTCGTTGGGGTTTAAACTGATTCAAGAGGCCTACCAATAAAGGTATTTTTTGCTCATTGGCAGGACAAAATGCACTCTGCTTTATGGCTTTAGAGGTGACTTCTTCAGTTTCAATATGAATCAGAACCGGATTATTCATATGTTCGTAAGCCAGCTCAACCACTTTATAGGACAAGGTGGCCGAAAACAGCATATTTAAACGTTTTTCCGGAGCCGGCATGCGCCGTAATAAATAACGTATGTCTTTTATAAAGCCCAAATCGAACATACGGTCGGCTTCATCCATAACGGTTGCCTGCACATTGTCCAGGGTAAAGGCATTTTGTCTGTAAAAATCAATTATGCGGCCGGGAGTGCCAATGATAATATCAATATTTGACTTTATGGTATCCAGTTGTTTTTGATAATCGGTGCCCCCATATATAAGCGCAAATTTAAGAGTAAGATGCCTCCCTAACAGTAAGGCGTCTTTATGGATTTGAATGGCTAATTCCCGGGTCGGCGCGAGTATAATAGCGCGGGGGTTTTTAATTTGTTCACTTTCATCATTGATTAAATGTTGAAAAGTGGCCAGTAAAAAGCTGGCGGTTTTGCCTGTTCCGGTTTGAGCTTGGCCAGCCACATCTTTACCCGGTAACGATAAAGGCAAGGCTTTATATTGGATCGGGGTGCAATGATCAAAGCCTGCATCATTTAATCCTTGCAGGATAGGGTCAGACAATTCAAGATTACTGAAGCGGGTTTCGGTTAAATGAGTATTATTCATGGCTCATAGCATACCGTAAAAATCCTTTCAGCTGAAATTGATTGACAAAACAAGCCCATCCCTCCTATAGTTTTATTTTTTTAATTACCGGAGAAATAGTGTGAGTGACTCAGTCCTTCATGTGAATGATAGTGAATTTAACGAAACTGTTATTAAAGCTAACGGTCCTGTATTGGTTGACTATTGGGCTGAATGGTGCGGACCTTGCAAAATGATTGCTCCGGTTCTGGAAGACATTGCCAAGGAATATAAGGACAAGTTGACCATTGTTAAATTAAACATAGACGAAAACCCGGACACCCCACAACATTACGGCGTGCGTGGCATTCCAACGCTAATGCTGTTTAAGGACGGCGAAGTGGAAGCAACCAAAGTCGGTGCGTTAACGAAATCACAACTTAGCGCATTCATTGACAGCAATATATAAGACACATCCCTCTACTCGACCCGTCAGAAAAGAATGGACGGGTCTGCGTATTTGAGCTATACTTTTTCTGTGCGATAATCATGCGCACCAGATCCAATATCGTCCGATAAATAAAACCCCTGAATTTTTTAAATCCTATCCTGAGTAGTTACGGTTTCATGCCGTGCATCCTTTCCTTCGAGTTACCTTTTATATGAATCTTACCGAGTTAAAACTAAAACAAATAAGTGAAGTTATTGACATAGCCGAGTCCCTCGGACTTGAAAATGTTGCCAGATCGCGTAAACAGGACTTGATTTTTGCCATCTTAAAAAAACAGGCTAAAGCGGGTGACGATATTTCGGGGGATGGTGTTTTGGAAATTTTGCAGGATGGTTTTGGTTTTTTACGTACGCCGGGTTGCTCATATTTAGCAGGTCCTGACGATATTTATGTTTCTCCCAGTCAAATCAGGCGATTTTCTTTAAAAACAGGCGATACGATTAGCGGAAAGATTAGGCCTCCAAAGGATAACGAACGTTATTTCGCTATGCTTAAAGTTGACCAGATCAACTTTGAACCTCCGGAAAATACTAAAAATAAAATCAACTTCTCAAACCTTACCCCCTTATTTGCCAAACAACGATTTGTTCTTGAACAAGGTAACGGCACCAGCGAAGATTTAACCGGACGTATAATGGATTTAATCGCTCCTATCGGAAAAGGCCAGAGGGGCTTGATTGTATCGCCGCCCAAAGCCGGTAAGACCATGATTTTACAGTGCCTGGCACAGGCTATTGCAGAAAAGAATCCGGAGTGTTATCTCATCGTTTTGTTAATAGACGAACGTCCCGAAGAAGTCACGGAAATGGAACGCTGCGTTCGAGGCGAAGTGATTTCCAGTACGTTTGATGAACCGGCAACCCGGCATGTGCAGGTTGCCGAGATGGTTATCGAAAAAGCGCGTCGCCTGGTTGAGCATAAACACGATGTGGTTATTTTGTTAGACTCAATTACCCGGCTGGCAAGAGCTTATAACACGGTTGTCCCTTCTTCAGGCAAGATATTGACTGGGGGTGTTGATGCAAATGCCTTGGAAAAACCCAAGCGCTTTTTCGGCGCGGCGCGGAATATAGAAGAGGGCGGCAGTTTGACAATTATAGCCACCGCACTGGTCGATACTGGTTCCAGAATGGACGAAGTCATCTACGAAGAATTCAAAGGTACCGGCAACATGGAGCTGCATCTGGATCGTAAAATTGCTGAAAAAAGAATTTATCCGGCCATTAACATTAATCGTTCCGGTACACGCAGGGAAGAGTACCTCGTTGATCCCGATACCTTGCAAAAAACCTGGATCCTGCGCAAAATCCTGCAACCCATGGATGAAACAGCAGCCTCGGAATTCCTGATAGGCAAACTGAAAGACTTTAAAACCAACGCTGAATTCTTTGATTCCATGAAGCGTTAGTTTTACGAAAAACAGACTTCGCCGGACAAATCTGTAACTGCCCATTCCTTAAAGTTTGCTCATATTGTGCATTTGAACCGTTAAACGGGTTACGGATTATGTCTGGCTATAAGTAATTGCATGAATCCTGATATTGATATTTCATTGATTTCTTACTAACGGCTATGACTGATCCTACTCTATTGTTTCATGCAATTATCCTTGGCATCGTCGAGGGATTAACCGAGTTTCTCCCCGTCTCGTCCACCGGCCATTTGATTCTGATCGGACAATTACTAGATTTTAATGACGACAAAGGCAAGGTATTTGAAATTGCCATTCAGTTCGCTGCGATTCTGGCAGTAGTTTGGGAATATCGGGTACGCTTATTCCATACTCTGGCCAGCATGACTTCAGAGCCGATATCGCAACGGCTGGTAATTAATCTGGCTGTCGCATTCTTGCCGGCAGCGGTGCTGGGCTTTCTTTTTTTAAAGCAGATTAAGGCACATCTGTTTAATCCGATTGTCGTTGCTTCAGCTTTTATAGTCGGCGGGGTATTGATTTTATGGGCGGAGCGCCGTCAGCATACAGTTCATGCCGAATCGGTTGATGACATGACCTGGCGCGATGCGTTGAAGGTCGGTTTTGCGCAGGCATTATCGATGATTCCCGGCACTTCCCGCTCAGGCGCGACTATCATTGGCGGATTGTTTTTTGGTTTATCTCGCCGCGCGGCTACGGAATTTTCTTTTTTTCTTGCCATTCCCACCATGTTCGCTGCAACCTTGTATGATGTTTATAAGCATCGTGATCTGTTCAGCATGAATGACATCGGCTTATTCGCCGTCGGCGGTGCCGTCTCGTTTATTAGCGCATTCTTTGCCGTGCGCGGCTTGATACGCTTTATCAGCCGGCATGATTTCACTGTATTCGCATGGTACCGCATCGCTTTTGGTGTGTTGGTACTCATTTCAGCCCAAATGGGCTGGGTAGATTGGGGCAACCATTAATTTGCAGTAAAAAAGCAATTACGTCTTAGGCGGCACATAGCCTTCAGGCATCTCGTTTTTGCCTTCAAACAGAAACTTGCTTCTTTCTTCTGCTAGGTAAGCCCTGGCTTTCGGGTCAAAACTGGCTAGCTTATTTTCATTAATAAGCATGGTTTGCCTGGTTAACCATTGTTGCCAGGCTTGTTTGGATATTTTTTCATATATTTCCTGACCCTTGGGGCCTGGAAAGGGCGGCTCATCGAAGCCTTCCGCTTCTATGCCCAGTTTTACGCATTTAACCAGTCTGGTCATTTTTTTTCCTCCTATATAGTGTTGCAGCAGCAATTTAATCGGCGCCGCCAAGCCTAGATCATTAATTTGTTCAGCTTTATACCAGACAGTTTGATTCGCTTCCATCACTATATTCATAGGGCTGTCCGTTTGAATAAGAACAGGCGTATAGTCCAGATGGTAATGGGAAAAAGTATGACGTCGATTTGCCAGTGATTGTTGATCAATAATATGCAGGTTTTTTGTTGCACACCAATTCCTGGCGGATTCAATGCTGTCAAATTCCGGCAGACTCCATAAGCCGCCCCAAATTCCCGTGGGCGGCCTCTTTTCCAGTAATACCTCGTCGGTATTATTGCTCAGAACTAAAAAAGCAAGCTGCTTAACCGGTAAGGTCCTGGCTGGTTTGGATGTCGGAAACATCGATATACTGTTAGTGATTTTTGCAACACAACCGGTATGAAGCGGACAGGACTCACAAATAGGTTTACTACGGGTACATATTGTTGCGCCCAGATCCATCATAGCCTGCGTGTAGTCAGCGACCCGGTCAGTGGGGGTAAGGCTGGCGCTGATTGCCCATAATTGTTTATTAACCTTACTGTTTCCAGGCCAGCCTTCCACTCCTTTAAATCGGGTCAATACTCTTTTTACATTACCATCAAGAATGGGATGACTATTTTTGAAGGCAATGCTTAATATTGCTCCAGCTGTTGAGACTCCTATGCCGGGTAATTGGATAAGCTCATCCAGCGTATCAGGAAAGCGCTCCTGCTCATTAATAAGCTGTGCTGCTTTGTGCAAATTTCTGGCTCTGGCGTAATAGCCCAAGCCGGACCAAAGATGTAAAACCTCATCAATCGGCGCTAGGGCGAGTTTTTCTATAGTCGGGAATTTTTCCACAAATCTATTGAAATAAGGAATAACTGTAACAACCTGGGTTTGCTGTAGCATCGTCTCCGAAAGCCATACCCGATAAGGCGAAATGTCTTTTTGCCAGGGCAGGTCTTTTCGACCATATTGATCGAACCAGGCCAGTATGTTTTGTTGGAATGCTGTCGGCGTCATTGATGAGGCACAAGAAAAAGCTGTAAGGGAGAAATGTTCCCTCAAAACTAGGGGAACGCAAATTCGGAAAAAATAGTACGCTAAGATTTTCCGATGATGTGTAGCGGCCGAAATAGACCGTCCACTATTTTCCGGTTTTGCCGCCAAACGTAATCGCCGATAAGCATGATGTGTTCCCCGACCAGCGGCGACAGGTATTGAATAGAGCGCCATCGAAAGTGAACACATGGTCGGTGAAACCCGCTGTGTCGATGATGAAATCTATAGCCCATGCCAACAGGTGTCAAGAAATATAGAAATACACTCTATTCCGACGCTGTAGAAACACTTACCCTGACATCAGATTAGGGTATAGTCCAAAATGACCTATTTATTTTTGGCATTGTTAATTTATTATAGTTATCTTATACTTTTCTGTACCTCATATTATCTTCGGTAGGAAAAGGCTCATGATAAAATGTCCGAAATGCCGATCAGAGGCTTGCGTTAAAGCTGGTATAGTCCAGGGCAGGCAGCGTTATAGATGCAAAGACTGCGGCTATCGGCACACCGTCAAAGAGCGCGGGCTGGGGGCCGACAAAAAACGTCAAGCGCTGGAGCTTTATTTGGAAGGCCTGGGATTTAGGTCAAGCGGACGGTTTTTGCGATGCAGTCATGTTGCTGTCTACAACTGGATTAAAAGTTATGGCGCAGCGATTGAGGGCATCCGCTCCAGCGCCGGTGTTGAGGCTGTCGAAATGGATGAGATGCATACCTACGTTGGCTCAAAAAAAACATTTGCTGGATCTGGATTGCTGTTGATCGATATGGAAAACGCTTCCTCCACTGCGTTGTGGGCTCCCGCGACACCAAAACCGGGGAAAAGTTACGGGAAGCCATCCAGGGTGACCCTATCACAAACGTGATGAGCGACTAGTGGAGTCCCTATGAGAAGTTTGTTCCTGCCGGACTGCATACCCGGTCAAAGGCAGAAACCTATACCGTGGAAGGCTACAATAGTTTATGCCGGCATTTCCTGGCACGGCTGCGACGCAAATCAAAGTGCTACAGCAAAAGCCAGGAAATGCTCAAATATTCCATTAAGTTATTAATGCTGAAATGGAATGGTGATTTAGAAACTATATTATATTAACAATGCCATATTTTTTACCGCCTTGCCAACCAAGAACTAACCGCAACTTCATTGTCGAATAGTGTACACATCAACCTGATATCTTTTACTTATTATATTTAAGGCTGGCTATCTGTGCATTCAAAATTCGGCTTTTTGAGTCACTATTCTGGCAAAATTATAAAGAAGTGAATAAAAAATCAAGGCAGATTAATATGACAAATTAGTTTATTTTTATCGAGTTTGCTGGCTTGGCCTTAGCCATCGGCGTGTCCGGTTACTTTCTCTCGCTCTACGGCGATGTCATCGCCGAAAAAACTGGGCTGGGAGGAACTTAGGTCTGAGTTATTATCATGTCGGCCTATACACGCCGATCATTGTGCTGTTTTACATATTTGCGATGCGTACGGTTTTTCGTTATGAAAAAGCCAGCGCTTGGAAGTAGTGGAGAAAATTACCGAACGCTATCGCTATTTGGCCATCATAATGACCAGCATTGCCATTGTCGGACTCCTGTACCGTCCGCCACAACGCTTGTCCAAGACGTTAGGCTGGGGTAGCCTCTTTATGTTTATGTTTATGTTTATATCCTTAATCTGTCGGCGCTGTATTTGCAGCAAGAGTAGCCCTTAAGTATGCCACGTATTTTGATTATTACTATCGAATAATGATGGTTGAATGCAATAATTACAACTCCAAAAAAATTTTGTAACATTATGAATAAAAAACAATTTTTGTTTAATAGCTTAAATAAAAAAGACCAAATTGCTTCTGTATTGTTGGTTTTATGGGGAGCAATCGTTATTCTTTTTGTCATACGTTATAACAGCGGTGACCTTGGTGGATCTCTTGAAGATTTACCGTGGTGGGGAGGCTTTCCTTTATTTTTATATTAGGGCGTCGCTTTTGAATTAAAAGGTGGTTCTAGGCCAAACTTTAGGATTTTTAAAGCAAAGTATTGCTGAAATATAACACTTGAGCATGCATGATTGCATGTGGGGAGGGACGCTATGAAAATGCTCGTTTTTGCTTTTATTATAGGTCTTGTGTTGCTCTATTTTTTGAATATAGCGCTATTAAAAACCCCTGTACTAGACCTTAATTGGTCAATCCATGCAGCTATGCAGTGAGGTCATATTAAGCAGTATCAGAGCATGCCCTTGAGGTAAGCCATAACGTCTATCGCTTCAAGAAAGTCAGTTGCGCGCTCAAATATCCCTGATATGGCTAATTGACAGCCCAGCTCACTAAATTTTTAGTTCCGCCTTTTTTTCTGATTTAGCGGTAAAAGCCTGAGTGGGCCGCTTCAGGTTTCGGGCTAAGGTTGCTTTCTGCATGGCGTTGATGACTGTAGAGTTGGGTGAAAAATATTCTGCCGTATTCCATTGACTCCATTTGTATTTGATAGTGTTTAAATCATCCGTTTCAATATTGACAACATTGCCGTTTTGCTCTGGTGTGTTGTACATACCCCAGTTATTGCGGCCCAACACTTTATAAGACCAAGTTGCCCAGTGGCTGCCGGTTTCTGTAAATTGCTGAAGTCCGTAATTCCAGGATTCGGCATTTCTAAACATCGTGAATTCACCTATAAAATGAGGTACGTTATAATTTGAACCCCATTTTTGAGCGTCCTGTATCCACCCGTCCACAGAATTTTTCATCACCATGAAGTCTTCATTGTTTTGCCATTGGTAATAGTGCAAAGAATAGACGACGTTCTCCCAATTTTTCTCTTGGGGATTCGGAAGTGTATTCCACCACCAGATAGCTTCCATAATGATGATATGGTCGGGATCAATCGCTCTGATAGCGTGATACAGGCGGTCGTAAAGACTAACCACCTCAGACCCCATCCCTCCGGGAAAGGTCTCGGAGGGTTCATTCAGCAGGTCATAACCAGCCACGGCGGCATTGTCTTTAAAGCGCATGGCAAGAGTTTCCCAAAATTCTACCAGTTGATTCTGATAGAGCGGGGTGGAATAAAGCAGAGTGCCGTTTTGCCGGCCTGAATGATGGGCTCCGTTTTGTGAACCCGGCGCACCATGCAGATCAAGGATGGTGTAGAGTCCATATTCCAGCGCTTTGTTTACGGTCCATTCAATCCTGGATAAATCAAGGGCACCTATATCGTCCAGCCTCCAGTTGCCCTCATCATCCATATAGTTAAGCGCATATATTGGCAAACGGATAATGATTCTGATATGGCTAACACCGGCCAGCTCACGATATAAGATAGCACCATATGGATTTGAAGTTGGTTTATTACGCTATCAACCCGTTCAGGTAAATCGTAGAATTCGATAACCAAAGGCAAGTCCAGGGACAAATCCAGTAGATGGCTAGTACGAAGTGTACCGTCCGGGCTAAACCCCATGATCCCTTGTTTATACCCAGATGCCCGAGACTTTCTCTTTGTCGTGCAAAAAATCGACGATACAGCCGAGCAGATGTTCGCTATCCCGAAGATAAATCCGCGCTATCGTAATAGATTGAGTTGTCATAACTAATTTCTGAATAATGTATTTAACCAAATCATCATGCCGAACGCATTGATGGAAATCTATAGTCTTCACATAAGGCAAGGTACAAGGGTACTGAATGTATCAATTTAGATGTCCCGTTCGCCAAAAAAGCGGTAGCCATCAGCGGAATCATAATTTCATGGCTGCTGGTCATTTCCATCACAATCACAAATGACGTGAGCGGTGCTTGCAGCATACCTGAGAAATAAGCGGTCATGCTCAGTAAAATCATCACCGAAACCGGCGCTATCGGAAACCAGTTGGCCAGATCAACACCTACCCCGGCTCCTGTTGCAAGTGACGGTACAAAAATACCGCTGGGTATCCCGCTAAAAAAAGTTGCGCAAGTAGCCATCATTTTCAGAAACGGATATGAAGGTTCCATAGATTGGGCGCCGTGTAATATGGCCTTGGTTTGTTGATAACCGGTACCCACGGTCGCGCCATTGGAAAAATAATTCACTATAGCGATGATTCCACCGCACGCAATAGCGATCACAACAATCGAAATGCCGGTACGCTTGAGCAATCGGCTGCCGAAAATAGTAATTTTGCTAAACAACCCACCCAAAAGCCCCCCGATAATCCCGCATAACGGTATAGCAAACCAGCTTTGTCCTATTGGCATAATGAGGGATTCATCTTCAAAATAAATGTAGCTGTTTAATAACGTATAGGCGGTAACGCCGGAAAAAATAATGGCGGTTAATACCAGACTACTGATTCTTTCTTCCAAGGTTCGGCCCATTTCTTCAATGGCAAAGATGATGCCTGCCAAGGGGGTACTGAACATCGCGGCAAAACCGGCCGCGCTTCCTGCTAGAATTAAACCCCGTTCTAAATAATAAGGTGGGAATTTAATCACTTTACTTAGTGACAACATAACAGATGCGCCGACATGCACGGCAGGGCCGCCGAAACCGGCTGAGGCTCCGGAAAGCAAACCCATAATCGGCAGGAGTATTTTTCCGAAAGCAATTCTTAAGGAAATTAACTGGGATGTTTCTTTTAGATTGTCAGCAATTTCCAGGGCTGTTTTAACCTGCGGGATACCGCTACGCTCGCTGCCTGGAAAAAAACGAAAGGTGAGCCATGCGGTAAAGCCTAGCCCGACTGGCGGGATGGCAAAATGAAACCAGGAGCATTGCAGTGCAAGGATGCGGTAGGTTTGCGCGGCCCATTCGCTAAGCATGGTCATCATCACGATAACCAGTCCGACACTAATTGCGCCCAGCCAGAATACCAGACGTTGTTTCCAGGCGGTAAAGGAAAGAAAAGAAGATGACTGATCCAAAATAAAATTACATCCAAGGTTACTTCAGTTAATGTATGTAATTTTTTCGTAAGTATTACCAAGGCAGAACAAATTTTCCACGTAATTTTACGGCCAGGATAGGAAATAACAAGACCGAAATCATGCCAGCGCTTACCAGTATCGACGCTCTGTCCGGCGGCATAAGTCCGGAGGAAACGCCGATTTCGCTGATGATAATAATCAGAGGAAGACCAGTAGCGGAATAAAATGCGAACGGCAGCTTCTCTTCGGGTGTCAGTTCTTTCTTGTATAAGAACAACGGAATGCCTCGAACCAAAAGCATCAAACCCAACAAAAGCGCCACTTGTAGTGGAGCCAGAGGAGCTGACCATAAGGCGCTGACTTCAAACTTCATGCCCGCGGCGATGAAGAATATGGGGATCAAAAAGCCATAACCGATGGCATCCAACTTATGCCGCAACAATTCCCCCTCTTTGCCTTTAATGGCAAGTCCCGCCACTATGCCCGCGGCAAATGCTCCCATCACGATATTCAAGCCGAATTTAGCGGCGAGCGCGACGAATAGAATTTGAAGCAGAATACAAATTCTCACAGGAAGCTGGCCACTGCTTTGCATAGTACGCGTCATGGTTTCAATTAGCCTTGATGTACGCGTATTTAGGGCGATATTCGCTGCGGCCAGTGCGATGATGATAAAAGTCACAATGAATAGCGTATGTAAAAAAGTGTCGTGCGCAGGGATCAGCAAGAGCGAAATGATCATCAAGGGGCCGAACTCACCGGCAGCAGCGGCTGCTACCATATATGTCCCGAAATCAGAGTTCTGTTCTCCCCGGTCACGCAGAATGGGAGCCAGTACGCCCAAGGCGGTGGTGGATAAGGCGACTGCCGCTAATAAAGGCGGAGTCTGGATCAGTCCGATAACATTGAAAAAGAACATGCAGATCATCGCTACAAAGAACGAAAGAAACCAACCCCCTACCGCCAATGACAAAGGTCTGCCGCGAATCTTGTCGAAATCGATTTCAAGCCCGACCATGAACAGCAGAAAAGTCAGTCCAAGTTCTCCCAGCGTACCGATCATGCCATCCGGACTGGTCAGATGAAACACATGGGGGCCTATCAGTATCCCCAAAACGACTTCAAGCACGACAACGGGTAGACGAAAAGCACTTGGCAATTCGGCAAGTAGCGGCGCCAGCATCGCAGCAAATGCGATCAACAGAAGTTCAGAAGGATAGGTTTCCATCGGTAGACTCCGGTAGAGGTTAAATTACATAGTAGGGAAAAATTTAATTGTAACAAGTTATACCAAAAAGGAAGAACTCATCGGCAATTTCAGTCGAGAAGCCCATACATATACACAGAAACCTGTAGACGCACACCGGGGATCATGATTTTTCAAGTGCTGGCGAAGGCAACTGATTCCGCATGACATCTATGATTTGGCGCATAGTCGGGGCCATATGAACCTGAATAACAGCCATGATACCAGTGAGTTTTGTTGTGGCAGCATTGCGCAGTGGCGGTTGCAGTAATGCCGTCAATCGACAGGTCTTCAAGGAGACCCTGCAGGCGCTGCTCGAACGGCTTGGATTGGACCTACGCGCCGCGCACTATCCGCCGTACTGCTCAAAGTACAACCCCATTGAACATCGATTGTATGCACACCTTACCCGCGCCTGTCACAATTCATGGAGAAAACGAAGACTGGCAAGGGCTTGAAAGTCACGGTGGATATTTTGATGAAAGTGTATGCTACGGGAAAAAAATGCAGCGAAAGTTTCCTTGAAAACATAACAATCCTCTTTGATGATTATCTTCCTCGCTATCGGGCTATCCCCTAAAATAGGATTTCGGGAATTTATTTTTTACCAGATCCTAAGGTTGTCACCCAAAGTTCATGCAAAATTGAACCTGTGATTTTTGTTAGAAAAAACTTTTTAAAATATCGCTGGCGCCGGGACCTAGCTTTTTATCCAGTTTATCCAGCAACTTATTAAGTTTAGCCTTGTTTTTATCCGTTAGTAATGATGTTGCATCAAGCATATAAATGGGTTTACTGAATGAGCCGCTAATCTTAATAGCGATGGGAGTGTCATGAAACTGTTCCGGTTCCGTAGCGGTAGCCTTTGCTTTTATTAGCTTGGCAATAATTTTATAGTCCAGCTGTTCTGACTTTAAATTGACATTGCCCTCGCCATTAACCCGGAATTTTGAGGAAACGCCGACAAGATCATTGTTTTGGATCAGACCGTTGCTGACGGTAGCTGTACCGGTTATCTGTGAGAATACCGTCTGATCATTTTTATTATCGGTGGGTAAAGGCGTTCCTTTTATTAAGGCTTTGCTGTTATCGATTATTTTTTGCAGGTTAAAGCCTTTGATAACACCGTCCTTAAACAGGAAATCTATTTGGCCGTTGAGTGAGGATTTGAGTTCGTTTGAAGTGTTGCCGCGGCCTTGAAGCTGCGCCGAAGCATTTGCCATTCCACTCATGCGTGCCTCGCCGTTAAAATCTTTTAGCAAGGGTTCAATTTGAACTTGAGTAATTTTTTCGTTAAGAGATAGAACGGGGGTGTTGCCGCGTGCATCCATATTGAGATTGCCGGCATATGATCCCTGATAAAATTGATTAACAGTTTGCTGGGTTGTAACTATGCCGTTTTTTGCGCTTAGTTTTAGGTGGATATCCTGCATATTCAAACTGTTAATTTTGAGTTTGCCCAGTGATAACTCGCCGTTAACATTCAGTTTTCTTAACGTTTCAACTGGAAATAACGAAGCTCCCGCCGCTACCGCTGCAGCGGGGCTTGCTAATGTTTTTGACGATTTATCGACCGCTTTTTCCGGAGATAAATAACGATCAGCATCAATGGCATCCGCATTTAAATTAAAAGCGATAGCCGGTACTGAAAAATCTTTGATACTGGTTGAGCCTTTAATATGAGTATCATCCAGTATTATTACCAGGTTTTGAAGGATGGCCGAGTCTTCCGTCGCCTGCAGGTTGAAACTCATTGCCAGACTGCTCAGGGCAGCGCTATTCCGCATGGCAGGGGCTGTAATGCCCAGTTGCGTCATTACTTTAATTGGATTGAATTGTGCAATAGCAACGGAGCCCTGGAAAGAGGGCTCATCTTTAATATTATTACCGGTAATTTCTGCTGTCGAAATATTTATATCTCCCGATTTGATTTGTAATCCGGTAACTTTAGCAATCTGGCTAGTCATATCCACGGTGATAGCAGGAGCCGTTAACATAGCCGTTAATGAATTTCCGGGAATGTTTTCACCCTGGGCTGTAGCTTGTAATTCCGTTTGGTTAAATACGAAATTATCCAGTTTTTCATTAATGGTTAACCCGGTGGCCAGCTTGACTGATTCGGTCAGCTTGGATTGGGGATTGAAAACAACAAGGGAGATATCTATACCGGAAGACTCATCAAAAATAAATTTATCGGTATCAAGATTAAAGTCTTTTATTTCCAAATGCTTGCCGGTTTGCTGATTATCCCAGTTAATATGGGCGTTTTTTATGGAAATGCTGCCGATAGCAAAAGCTGCCAGGGTAGCGGTTGGATGTTCTTGTTCAGTTTCTTTGCTGATGCCGGGAGCAGGCTTAGTAACAGCTGATGCGGTTAAATCATCCCAGTTATTTATACTCTGTTTGTTTTTTGCAAGATTGAGAACAAGTCCTTTTAAGACGATATGATTAACTTCAATTTTTTTGGTTAAAAGCGGCAGCAATTTTACATTGATGTTGCTTTCCTCTATTGTTGCAAAGGCTTTATCTTGAAACCCGGGAGCATTGCTTAATGCAACTTTTCCTGTAGAAATGCCTAACCAGGGGAAAAACGCCAGCTTTAGATCGCCTTCCAGTATGAGTTCGCGGCCCGTCTTATCTTTAACCGCAGCGGCAATTTCAGGTTTGAAGTTATTGGGATTAATAAAAAAAATTAAACCAAAGGCAATGATAATAATCAGCAAAACCAGTGCTGTTAATAGTGATACTATGATCTTATACGGTTTTTCCACAGCTCCTCCCCTTGTTAAAAAGATGTAATGCTAATCCGTTATGGAATATGATTATCAACTCATGATTTGCTATGCCGGTTTCGTTCCCGCAGGAGGAAATACTAAATCAATGAGGGTGTATTTAATATAATTATAATTGAGGTGGAAAGATGTTGATTTTAGCTAAGATTGCCGGAATTATCGTCCTTGTATGGTTTTACATGACCGCAAAAAAGAAGGGGGAGCAGCCGTTTAAGTGGGCTATTATAGGGTTAATTGGTTATTGGCTGGCATGGTGGATAGTTGATTTGAGCATTGTGTCTTTTTTAACGCCGGGTTTTTCTAAAAATTTCACGGTAGTATTTATTATTGCTCAAGTACCCGCCCTCTGCGCTATTGGCGCTGCTTTTTTAATCAGGAAAAAATTGTTGGCTGATGCTGAGAAAGTCCCTAAACAGGATTAATGCAAAAAGCACAAGGTTCAAATATCAGGCTTTTTTAATTTCGAACCTTGTGCTTTAAACTTTACTTACAGTTTATCAGCATTCCTATCCAGATATTCCGCAACGCCCGCGGGGTTCGCATTCATGCCCGCATCGCCTTTATTCCAACCTGCAGGGCAGACCTCACCGTGCTCTTCGTGAAACTGTAATGCATCAACAATACGAATTAATTCATCTATATTACGGCCCAAAGGGAGATCGTTTACAACCTGGTGACGAACCACACCACTACGGTCAATAAGGAAGGCGCCGCGGTAAGCAACGCCTGCATCGGCTTCAACATCATAATCTTTCACAATTTTATGAGATAAATCGGCGGCTAATGTATAGCGGACAGGGCCTATTCCTCCTTTATTGATCGGTGTATTACGCCATGCATTGTGGGTGAAATGAGAGTCAATAGAGACGCCGATAACTTCAACCTGCCGGCCTTTAAACTCATCTATACGGTGGTCTAAAGCAATCAGCTCACTTGGGCAAACAAATGTGAAATCCAGCGGGTAGAAAAATAGAATGGCATATTTGCCGTTAGTCGCTTCAGAAAAACTGAATGAATCGACGATTTGACCATCGCCTAATACGGCAGGTACTGTAAAATCAGGGGCTTGTTTACCAACTAATACACTCATTGATTATCTCCAAAAACATTTAAAAAGCAAAGGGTTATAAAAATATTATTAGCCACGGCAGGAGTGGAGTAGCGCCATTTTACACTAGATCAGTCAGAAATTGTCCAGAGACTTGTTAATTTAGCTTGCATTTATTTGAACTTTAGCGATAATTTGTAATCATTGGATTACAAAAAATAAGAATAACAATGATTTTCAAAGACGCTTTAAAATTAAACAGCATTATTTTGCTGTAAATTCATCCACTTAATTCGTTTGACGGAATGCTATCCATGGCAAAAAATAAACATATTACCGAGCCGGATGTTTTTGGTTTTCAGGTACGTATCGTAAGGCGCGGCAAAGAAAGTAGCCGTTATTTTTCTCATAAATTATGGGGTAACAAAGGCAAATCGTTACAGGCGGCAATTACCTGGCGTGATCAAATGCTGGTAGTTTTAAAAGGCAGTAAAACCCGTTTCCTCAAACCCCCTAAAAACAAAACCACGACCGGCGTTACCGGCGTATCCAGAACCATTAAATATGATCATCGTAAAGATAAAAGCTATCTTTGCTATACCGTTTTTTGGGTAAGTAATGGTAAATCGAGAAATAAAACTTTTCAAGTTGGGAACGTAGAAAAAGTTTCCGCCGATGATGAATTGCATGCATTTCGTACAGCGCGGCTGTTCAGAAGCTGCTATGAGTATGCAATTGATAATGATCTTGGGTTTTATGACGATAAATTTACGGGTTGGAAAAAAAATCGCTTATACGATGATGAAAATTTAAAACCGGTTTAAGCAAGGTCTCGGTTTGGGGCTGGGCCATAAAAAAAGCCCAGTAGCCGTGTTAGAGATATTGAAACCGTTAATGAGACATTGACTATAAAGCTCCAATAATAAGTCAAGCCGATGCAACTTATACTTTCACTGGAGATTTCAAAAGCTTAATTTTCACAAATTGCCACATCATCGGCATTATCGAAACAAATACGATACCCAGCACCACCTTCTCGAAATTCTGTTTTATCCATTCGTTTGAACCGAGATAATAGCCTGCCAATGAGATGCTGGTAACCCACAAAGTGCCGCCCAGTATACAGAAAATAATGTAACTGGCGTATTTCATGCTGCCGGCGCCCGCGACAAAAGGCGCAACCGTGCGAACGATTGGAATAAAGCGGGCAATAATAACGGCTTTTCCTCCGTGCTTTTCATAAAAATCTTCCGTTTGTGTAATGTATTCCCGCTTGAAAAACAGAATCCGTTCACGGGCTTTAACGAAATTACCGAAATACTTTCCAACGAAATAATTGACATTATCGCCCAATAAAGCGGCTCCAATGAGCAACGGAATAAGGAGTTGAATATCTAACTTTCCCGTTGAAGCGGCCAGTAAACCCGTTGCAAAAAGCAAGGAATCGCCTGGCAGCAGCGGCATGACAATTAACCCGGTTTCAACGAAAATTATCAACGCTAAAATAAAATACGTGAGCGTATCGTAATAGGTCAGAAAATCTTGCAGTGTGGTGAGCGGATCTTTAAGTAAGCTAAATAAAAAATGAATAATTTCCATGCAGATAGTGTTATGTTATTAAACAAGGTAATTCTTAACCGATTTATAGAATAACATCTTTTCGAATCCATTTATTAAACTTTCAGCTCTTGAAACCTTAGCCAAAATTACCACACGTTCAAGTATATTTAAAGGAACTCCGCCAAGTTACTGCTCGCTGTGCGCAACCTTTTGAGTCATTTTTATTTCATCCACAGGATTTAAACGGAAGTTTTGCTGCTGGACTTGCCAGGATACATATATTTTTTGCCCATCACTGACCAGAAAAGGGTCATCGGCGGTTTCTGCTGTTTTTGCAAGGGCTTCAGGTTTAGTCCAGGTTTTGCCTTCATCGGCGGATTTCATAACCCATATAATATTATTATTGCCGTCAAACTCCCGCCAGGCAATATTTACCTGTCGACCTAAAGCCAGCACATGCGGATGGCTAGCCCCTGCATTGCCAAAGTTAACCGGCTCGGAAAAATTTTTCCCGGAGCTTTTCGAATAAGCGTAAAACAAGCCCTGTTTAGTAGGGGAATTGCTAAACCATACGGAATGGTAACTACCTGTATCAGAAATGGACAGACCGGGTCCGTGGTGGGGACAGGCGTCGATTTGCCAGTTTTCATGACTTAAGCGAGTGATCTCATCCGGCGTATTCCAGTTTTTAAAATTAACAATGGCGTGATCCCGTATGCCGCCCTCAAAAATATGCCGCCATATGACAACCGGCGTGTTGGTTTTATTAACAGCAGTATCCAGCCGGCAGCATTCACACGTATGGGCGGCAATTTCCTTATTGGGGTAAAAATGCTTGCCGCCATCGTCAGACCATGCGTAATACAAGGACAGGCCTTTAAAATCCTGTCCGGCTTTTTTTGCGGCCTCGCCATCTCGCGCATCCAGCCAGGCAATAAAGACTTCTCCATTTTTGCCAATGGCAAGACTGTCAAACCGGTGTCTTATTATCTCCAGATTATCGTTTACGGTGACCGGATCAGAAAAATGTTTCCCGCCGTCGCTTGACCGGCTAAAACGTATATAAGTACTGCGCTTTTTATCCAGCGTAAGCACCCAGGTTAAATAAATATTGCCTTGTGCATCCAACTTGATTTTTGGGCGGCTTTCACCTTGGGCAGCAACTGGTTCAGCAACGGGATTAACTTTAACAGGCGCGGAAAAACTGATGCCTTTATCCAGTGAAAATTGCACATAGATGTGATCATTGTTCACCCAGGCAATCCATAACGTGCCTTTTCGGTCAAAAGCAGCCGTTACCGTTTCAGAACATTTGCTGGTTGGCGGCGTTGCAGGATTTGCGCAGATGCCTTTTTTTTCTGCCTGATGGCTTTGTTTATGCGGTTTTTTAGCACCTTCAGACTGTTTTATCACGGTGTCTTTTGCACAGCCGGTAACAGTCAAAATTGCAATAAATAGAAAAAGAATATGGAATTTCATAATGATGCCGATAAAAAATACTTAACGTTCATAGGTTTGGCTGGCTGCTCTTTGCCTCGCTACAAGACTGATTTCCACGCTCCTGTTGAGAGCCACTGATGTTCATGTATGTAGTATACATGGGGGGTCCTGATAGAGGCGAGGAAACAAGAAATGTCACCGATATTAAAGGATAAGGTGAGTTTCTTTTGTTTGCCTGCCATTTTGGTAGGCAGATAAATCCTGCCCACCGTTCAATTAACCTAAAAAATAGGTTAGTTAATATTTAAGTGAGATGCTAACGTAGTAACTGCGTTGTGGCAGGGGGTTATTTTCATAACGATCCTGGTCCAGAATATTATCAACCCCGGCTGAAATGGCGCTTTTAAGTTTTGGGTGCAACGGCAGTTGATAGGTAGTTTTAAAATCAACAAAGGTATATTCGTCCGAACCGTTAAAAACATTGGCTACTGTGTCGTTGTTTTCGTAGCGTTGGAATATATCGCTACGATAACGTACGCCAACCGATGCGTCCCACACCGGTAAGATGCGATAGGTTGCTGATGCATTGGCTTGCAGTTTAGGTATTCGCGCCCATTCATTGCCAACCAAAGCCTGGTTGTTAGGGTTTTTGGTAATTTGCTTATTCATAAATGTACCATTCGCCAATAAATCAATAGGCAGTCCAAACAAGTCGTTTTGTCTAAAAGTCAGTTCTGCACCAATGGTTTCAGTTTGCCCTATAGCCTGGAAGGTACTGATATTTTGACCGCCGAAGGATTGTGAAATTGAGACGATTTCATTTTTAATGGTGTCATAAAAGAAATTGGCCTGAATATAACCGCGCGGAATATCATACTGGGTCAAAAAATTGTGGAAATAACCGCTTTCAGGTCCTAAAGTCGGATCAGGGGTATTTCTGGCAAGGAAAGTATTGGTAGCGGAAAACAGTTCTTCCGCGACCGGGAAACGATAGGCTTTAGAAAATGAGTAGCGGAACGTCCATCGATCAGGCGTAAATTCCAGTGCCGCTTTAGGTGAGATGCGCGAGGCATCGCGATCGGTAAATTCGCTGGGAATTTTTGTATCGTCTGCGGGCGTGGCAGGATCATTGACAAATACACGATTATGACCGCCAAGGGCTTGCCAATGATCCAATCTGGCTCCGGCTATAATGCTCCAGTCAGGTAAAAACCGCCAATTCAGCTGTGAGAAAACACTGTTGGTTTCGGTTTGGCCGCCCGCATCGCTACGTGTAAAGTCCTTATTGGCTACCACGTATTTTTGGGTATCGAATACTTTCGTATTATTGCTGCCGTGTACAAGTTGGTAACCCCCCATAAAAGATAAATCCTCACGGCCTAGAAATTTATCCGTCGCCAGTTTTCCATCATAAGTAGCCCACCACGTGTCTGTGTCAGTAATCTGGCCTTGTCCCGTGTTTGCGGCAATATTATCTTTAGGGGAATATGTTGAAGCAATAGCCGTATTCCTAAAAGGATCGAAATAACTGGCAGTCGTATCAATACTCCAGTTATCGGAGATTTTACCTTTTAAACTTAATCCGTAATTGAGCGACTGACGCTCCAGAATATTGGCTCCAAAAGCATTATTCGGTACGGTAAAGCGTTGTCCATTTTGATTGACAGTGCCGCTGTATACCGTATTTCCCGCCAGATTCTTTAGTAAACTCAGCGGTTCATTATTACGATTATCCCTTTCTTCATAAGCAATGGTAAAACGGGCTTGTAACTCTTCCGTTAAATCATAAGCCATTTTGAGCTTAAATAAGTCGGTCACAACATGCTGCGTACCGTTATCACCGAATATAATCGCAGGCGCGCCGGTTGGTTGCTGGGTCAGTTGTCCCCCGGTTACGCGAGTACCATTCGCAGCAGTAGTTAGAGGTTGAACATCAATGGGGTCCATCGGCTGGCCATCGTTTTCCAGATGGTTATAAAAACCGAATACGCTAAACTTATTGATGCGGTCGCCGCCGGAAAGAAACGTCCTGAATCCGCTTAGCAATTCATTGCGTCCACCTCTGTGCATGTCCTGAAACAGGCCCGTCACATTCATTTCGGCCTCAAATTTATCCGGCATTCTGGAATTCAGGTTAATGACGCCGCCCATAGAGCCACCGCCGTATTGCGCAGAATAAGGCCCATAAAGCACTTCGGCCGTTTGAATTTCACTGGGAGCCATCATAGACCATCGGGGTACGCCCGCAAAACTGGTATTCACGGGGTTATGCAAGGGCATGCCGTCACCGAACACCATATTATGAGTGGTCTGAAGTATATTGGCGCCGCGTATGCCTATCATGGCGTTCTGGTCGCCGATGTAGCGTTTGCGCATATGCAAACTTGGAGAATACCTTAAAACATCCTCGGTTGTTGTAGCATTCACTTTTGTATCAATGTCTATCTTATCAATAGTATACGCAGGCGTTGCTTTTGTGGTGAGCGGGAAGGACCTATCGGTATCAGGCGAATAAGTCACCGTCATTTCCGGCATGATCTCGGGTGAATCGGTGTCGGCCCTTTTTGCTTTAACCAGGGATTTATTATTGTGGAGGTTACTGTTCCTGTCTTGTCCGGTTTCTCCCATTGCTAACGAGGGAGCCAGTAGAATTAACCATATTAAAGCACCTCGGTTAAGAGAGTAAGGGGGGGAATTCATTTATTGCTCCGTTAAAAAATGGTTCAAGAATAATAATTATGGCTCTGGAAACTTTCAGTACAGCACAGCGGTCTTTTGTTGGATTTATTGCTTTATGTACCGGCTATGTAAGCCAACCATAAATTAATGCAGATTACATACCATTTTCTCCAGCCCCGCCAATACTGACTATTGATCAGCCAAATAAGATATTTTCAATAAAAATGCGTGAAATGACCTAAAATTATTGTGTTAAATAACATAGTTTAATTAATTGATGGCTTTGTGTTCAAAGTTGCATGTTTCAGTCGCTGAATAAAAACAGTACGGCTTTATCCCCATGAAAAATGAGCCGAATGCACTTTGTATACAGCAAAAAATAACAAAGAATTATAAAAGACAGTTAAAATAACAAGTTCTTACACTAATCCTGCAATAACGCAACGGGTTGACAGCTACATGCAAACTAAATACAACACTGATGACTTGAGAATCTGTGCGACTAAGGAAGTTATTGCACCTGTCCAGGTTCATGATGAAATGCCGATTAACGAGGCGGCGGCAAAAACGACCCTGCAGGCAAGGGAAGGCATTCATAAAATATTAACCGGCCGGGATGACAAACTGCTGGTTGTGGTGGGCCCTTGTTCTATCCATGACACAAAAGCGGCTCATGAGTATGCCGGTCTTTTAAAAGTAGCTAAAGACCAATTAGAAGACGATCTGCTAATTGTTATGCGGGTTTATTTTGAGAAGCCGCGCACCACCGTTGGCTGGAAGGGTTTGATCAATGATCCGGATCTGGATTCCAGCTTTAACATTAATAAAGGTTTACGTGTAGCGAGACAGCTATTGCTGGATTTGAATACTATAGGCGTACCGGCCGCAACGGAATATCTGGATTTAATCACCCCGCAATATGTCTCAGACCTGATTGCCTGGGGGGCAATTGGAGCCAGAACAACTGAAAGTCAGGTTCACCGGGAACTGGCTTCCGGATTATCGTGTCCGGTAGGATTTAAAAATGCGACTGACGGCACTATAAAAACTGCTATCGATGCGATAGGCGCGGCAATGAGTCCGCATCACTTTTTGTCGCTGACTAAAGCCGGTCAATCAGCTATTTTCTCAACGACAGGGAATGAGGATGCGCACATTATCTTAAGAGGCGGAAGCGACCGGCCTAATTATGATGCAGTCAGTGTGGAGCAAGTCGCAGTGGGGTTGGAGAAGGCAAAACTGAAGCCGAATATCATGATTGATTTCAGTCATGCCAACAGTTCAAAACAGTACCAGCGCCAGCTTATTGTAGGTGAGGACGTAGCGGGACAAATAGCCGGCGGCGACACCAGGATTATGGGAGTTATGATTGAAAGTCACCTCAAGGCAGGTAAGCAAGACGTTATTGAAGGGCGGAAGCTGACCTTTGGACAAAGTATTACCGATGGCTGTCTGGCTTGGGATGATACTTTTTCCATGCTGAAAAATCTTGCTCTCGCGGTTCAGAAGCGAAGAGCCTTGGTTGCACAGATGGGCGGAATTAAAGATACGCTCCGGAGCATAAGCACATGATTGTCTATGTAAATGGTGAAATACGCGAAATTGCTGAAAACCGTCGGGTTGCTGATGTTATTGCGGATTTGGGATTAAAAGGTAAAAAAATTGCGGTTGAATTGAATAAAGAAATTTTGCCGTATGACCAATATGACAGCCATAAATTAAATCCTGAAGACCGCCTGGAAATCGTCCATGCCATTGGCGGCGGTCAAAATAATACAAGCCGGAAAGATTCATTTATTATTGCCGGGGTCGCTTACCATTCCAGATTACTGGTCGGCACAGGCAAATATAAAGATCTCGAAGAAACGCGGCTGGCAATTGAAGCCAGTGGCGCGGAAATTGTAACGGTTGCGCTGAGGCGCACGAATATAGGCCAGAATCCGGGCGAGCCTAATTTGCTGGATGTGATTTCACCTGATAAATATACCATTCTGCCTAATACGGCGGGCTGTTATACCGCCGAAGATGCAGTAAGAACCTGTCGCTTAGCCAAAGAATTACTCGGCGGGCATAAACTTGTTAAGCTGGAAGTGCTGGCCGATCAGCTTACCTTATTTCCTGATGTGGCGGCAACTTACACCGCCGCTGAATTATTGGTTAAAGATGGTTTTGACGTAATGGTTTATACCAATGATGATCCCATTGCCGCCAAACGGCTCGAAGATATTGGCTGTGTGGCTGTCATGCCTTTAGCCGCGCCTATCGGTTCGGGCTTGGGTATTCGTAATCCCTATAATATCTTAACCATTGTTGAAAATGCCAAGGTTCCTATTTTAGTGGATGCGGGCGTAGGTACGGCCTCTGATGCCGCGATTGCAATGGAATTAGGTTGCGACGGCGTATTGATGAACACCGCGATTGCCGCTGCCGGGAACCCTGTACTTATGGCATCGGCCATGAAAAAAGGCATTGAGGCGGGCAGAGAAGCATTTTTAGCCGGACGTATGCCGAGAAGGCGTTTTGCCTCTGCGTCATCGCCCATAGACGGTTTATTTTTCTAATTGCTGGCGCTGTTTTATACCCTTTGAAGGCTGAAGCCGCCCTATTGCTGTTTTCTCCATGTCATCCGCAGAAATAATTTTTTCCCAAAGAATTCGTAGTTTTATCCGCCGGCAAGGGCGTATTACCCAAGGGCAGCAACTGGCTTTGGATAATTATTGGGATAGATATTGCCTTGATTCTAAAGTGGATTATGATTTTGGCCGGGTTTTCGGCCGGGATGCGCCGCTGTATGTTGAAATAGGTTTCGGCAATGGTGACAGTTTGGCGAAGATGGCGGCCGCCAATCCCGATAAGGATTATATCGGCATTGAAGTACATCGGCCCGGCATAGGGCATTTAATGTTGCAACTTCAGCAGCAAGGCATTAGTAATGTAAGAATCTATTGTCATGATGCCGTTGAAATTTTTGAACAAAAAATTACCGATAACAGCGTGGCCGGTATTTATTTATTTTTCCCCGATCCCTGGCCGAAACAGAGACATCATAAAAGACGAATAGTCAGACCCGCTTTTGTTGAGTTATTGGTCAAGAAGTTAAAGCCAGGCGGCTATTTTCATGCGGCAACGGATTGGCAGAATTATGCCGAAAACATGCTGGCAGTCTTGTCGGCAGGAACCGGTATGAGCAATATCAGCACTACTGGTTGCTACTGTGAACGCCCCGACTATCGTCCTTTAACAAAATTTGAGCAGCGCGGCCTAAGTTTAGGCCACGGCGTATGGGATTTGATTTTTAAAAAAGAATAAATAAAAGCCGGACTCAAAAGGCACCATTTAGCTACCTCATCCTTTTCTTTAAATTTTATCTGATGAATAAGCATCCAAACGCATGGCTTTAATGATTATGGCCAGTTCATTGCGTTGCCGCTTTAACGGTTCCAGCTCCGCTTCCAGAGTGGCGATATTTTCAGCAACGCTGCCTTTTGATTCGTTGATTTTTCTCAGCATTTGCAAACGGCTTTCAATTTGCTTTTTGTGATCTTTAATCTGATGCATTAAAGGTGTTAACACGCCGTTGCTCCATGTGATTGCGTCGGCATGCGCCTGCCCCAGAATGTTTCTGGCTTTGGCTATCAGGGTGCTGTAAAGTTTGTTTATAACAATGCTTTGCTCAGTCATTGTCGTTTTGGAGCTGGAGCGGAATACTTCGCCTTCTTCAAAAACCTGCTCGAGTTCAAACTGATATTGCTTGATAGAGAATAGTTGCGGTTCGAT
Organism: Methylobacter sp.; assembly: GCA_028716975.1. Lineage (GTDB taxonomy): Bacteria > Pseudomonadota > Gammaproteobacteria > Methylococcales > Methylomonadaceae > Methylobacter_B. The sequence goes on from JAQUOU010000018.1 coordinate 55,381, forward strand.
TTCTTTAAAACCGTATTCGTCCTTGAATTTTTTGTGTATGGCCTTTACCAGACGGCGCGTCTCATTAGTAATGTCAATGGAGTCTTGTAATAAATCCCGCAATTCATCAAATAACTTGCGGATATTTTGTTTCATTCCATAAGTGGTTAAACTTTTTGACATTTCCTGCTTGGTACTTTTGATGATGACATCGATTTTTTCCCTGGCGAATGAGTCAATCAGCATCTTGGCCTGAATATTAAAAACCCGGCGACTGGCCTGAAAATTTTCGATATTGGTCATGTAAAGATTTTGCCTGTCGCGGGTTTCGGCCATCAGTTTGCCGGTCATATCCTGATTTTGAAAGTCTATTTTCCTGAATTCCTCAAGTTGGCCGGTTCCATTCGAGAAGGAAGTATCAGTTAAATTGAATGATTCATTAGCCAGGAAACCAATGTCCCTGACCACCGAGCGCATCAGAATGTCACGCCGCTGCTTTAAGATATCATTAGCAAGATAGTTTTCTAATCCAGCCAGGCGGCTTCTAGTGAATAAGGCGTCATCGCCTTTGACTTTAGCCAACAGGGCTTGTTTGGCTGAAACAGGGAAAATTGCATTTTCATCTATTTTTAAAATAGCAGCCGAGGATTGTATTTGAGATTTAATGGAATCCTCATAACCATTTGCTCCGGCAAGGTCATCCCACATAGCGTCGATTTTATTCATTACCACCGCTAAACCCTGCTTGTTGCCGCCTCGTGCGCTGCAAACATGGTTGAGCCACATTTCCAGATCGCTTTTAGTAACGCCAGTATCTGCCGCGAGCACAAAAATGATGGCTTGAGCGCTGGGCAGCATGTTTAAAGTTAATTCCGGCTCGGTACCGAGGGCATTCAAGCCTGGCGTATCAAGAATCGATAAGCCTTCTTTTAGCAAGGGATGAGGAAAACTGATCAAGGCATGACGCCAGCACGGTATTTCCACTTTTTCGGGATTGATAATGCCTTGCTCGGCAGCCTCGCGTTCATTCCATAAACCCAGTTTATCAGCGAGCTGCCGATCAACTTTTTTTGTTGCAACCAGCTCCTTGAAAGCTTCCTGCATTTGCGTCGGGGAGTTGCAGTTAAGATCAAATTGAGTCCATCGATCCGGCTTTTGCTTAAATTCTGCTAATGAAATATCTTCAAGACGGCTTTCAATATTCAGTAAACGGATATAACTGCCGCCAGCCTCATCGTAAAAAAGCTCTGTTGGCGACATGGTTGTGCGGCCCGGTGCTGACGGCAGCAATCTGACGCCCGAGTCTGCAAAAAACAATGCATTTATTAATTCAGTTTTGCCGCGAGAAAATTCAGCAGCAAAAGCTAAAGTAATGCGATCCGAGCTGAGGCCGGTTAAAATATTTAATATAGTATTAGTGCTGTGAGGATCATTTGTGCCGTAACGGGTACGCCACTGATGATACATTTCTATACCCTCTATCAGTTTGGCACGCCACACCGAATATTCGTGCATTTGCTCTTTAAATTCCAGATTCCTCATGCCATGCCTTTTGCTACTAACGCCGTTCTATAAGTTAGTCGAAATATCATATTAAGGGTGTTTTTCAATAATTATTGTAGCTTATATCTAGGGAACTGTTAGATGAGGCTTTTTATTTTTGGCTGGGAAGGCGTATTTACTCTATATACCGTACAGGCGCTGATAGACTTTTACTGCATTTAGCCGGCCACTGGAATCAGGAGTAAAATATTCAATGATATTTTCCAGTGTTATTATTGAAATAACAGGCATTCCAAAACGAACGCTGACTTCCTCGATAGCAGAAATATCATTTTGCCCTTTTTCCTGTCTGTCCAGGGCAATTAATACGCCTGCCGGTATTGCTCCGGCATTTCTTATAATATCCACGGATTCTCTTACCGAGGTGCCGGCGGTAATAACATCATCCAAAATCAGCACATTGCCTTGCAAGGGTGAGCCCACCAGCGTTCCGCCTTCGCCATGATCTTTTGTTTCTTTGCGGTTAAAGGCAAAAGGAATGTCGGATGAAGTTAATTGGGCATAAGCAATCGCTGTGGCGCTGACCAAGGGGATGCCTTTATAAGCAGGGCCGTAAAGAACATCTGCTTTAATGCCCGATTGAATTAAAGCACGGGCGTAAAATTGCCCGAGTTTTCCCAGTTGAGCCCCGGTATTAAATAACCCGGTATTGAAGAAATAAGGGCTGGTGCGGCCTGATTTTAAAATGAATTCGCCGAATTTTAATACGCCGCATTCCAACGCATAGGAAATAAAGTCTTTTTGATAATCACGCATGCTGTTTAAGAATGGTCAGTAGGAGTTAATTTCCGAAGATTCAGTGATCACGGCATGAATTTTTCCAAAATACTGTCCAGGAAATTCCAGCCTTTTTCTGAACAATAATAGTGATTATTTTGACTGATAATCAAGTTTTGCTTCAAACAAACAGATAAAGCAGGGTCAAGGCTATCAATAGAAAGGCCGGTTGTTGATTGATAGGATTCCAGGGTAAAGCCTTGCTTCAGGCGTAAATGATTCATGATAAATTCCAGAGGCAAATCAATGGTGGAGATTACTTCGGCACCTGCATTTTTAGGCAGGCCGCTTAAATATTGTTCGGGGCTTCTGGGTTTGAAGGTGCGAATAATATGATGAGGTAAATCCCTGGTTATTTTGCCGTGAGCACCGGCGCCGATACCCAGATAATCTCCAAATTGCCAATAGTTTATATTATGCCGGCAATGCAAGCCTGGTTGACTATAGGCTGAAATTTCATACTGCTCATAGTGATAATCTGCTAATATTTTCTGACAGGCCGTTTGTGTTTTAAAGATAGCTTCATCATCAGGCAGTTTGGGTGGGAATTTATAAAACCAGGTATTAGGTTCCAGGGTTAACTGGTAAAAAGAAATATGCGTGGGATCAAGGCTTATCGCTGTTTCAATGTCTGTTTGGCTGCTGTCAGGACTTGCTCCGGGTAAGCCAAACATCAAATCCAGGTTAAAATTTTCAAATCCTGCCTGATGGGCAATTTCAGCGGCAAGAACACCTTCTCGAGAGGAATGAACCCTACCCAGTTTTCTTAATAAGTTATCGTTGAAACTCTGAATACCGATGGATAAGCGATTTATGCCCAATGATCTGAACTCTGAAAATTTATTGCTCTCAAAAGTGCCTGGATTTGCTTCAAGCGTAATTTCCAGGCCATCATTAAGTTCAACCTGCTGTTCTATGCCGCGCAATAATCGACTTATGGATTCAGGTGAAAACAGGCTGGGAGTACCGCCACCGATAAAGATGCTATGGATGCTTCGGGAGATATTATAAAATTGCAGGTCTTTGGATAAATCATCCAGTAACGCATCAACATATTGATATTCAGGCACGTCAGCTTTAACCGCATGCGAATTAAAATCGCAATAAGGGCATTTTTTAACACACCAGGGAATATGGATATAAAGACTAAGCGGCGGCAAGGACGTTTTACGGTTTAATGTTAGATAGCGTCAGTTTAACATTAATCCTCTTTAAAATAACGTGACGTTGCGGGTTACAACAGGCGAAACTTAAGTACCGTTTAATTTTGTCTGGTTAAGCTCATACTATTAATAATGAATTGGAATTGAGGGTAGATGCGACTTTTACTGGTTGAAGATGATGAAATTCTCGGCGATGGCCTAGTGGCTGGTTTAAAGATGGAAGGCTATGCGGTTGACTGGCTGGTTAACGGCAAGTTGGCAGATGAGGCCTTGAAAATCAATAGTTATGAGCTGATAGTATTGGATCTTAACTTGCCGGATATGGAGGGTATGGATATTCTGCGCGCTTTAAGAAGCCGTAAAGATGAAACGCCGGTGTTAGTGTTGACTGCCAAAGATACCATTCCTGATCGGGTAGCGGGTCTGGATAGCGGTGCGGATGATTTTGTTATTAAACCGTTTGACCTGAATGAAGTCTGTGCCAGGTTAAGAGCATTGGCGAGAAGACATGAAGGCAGGAGCGCGCCTAATATTGAACATAAGGGTATTATTCTGGACCCTGCTTCCCATCAGGTCACCTATAACAATGAAAAGGTAGATCTGTCCCAAAAAGAATTTGAAATCCTGAGCTTTCTGATGAGTAATATAGGCAGGGTTATTTCCCGTGCCCGGCTTGAAGAAAGCCTGTACTCATGGAGCTCCGAAATAGAAAGCAATACCGTTGAGGTTCATATTCATTATTTACGGAAAAAGCTCGACTCTTCGATTATTCGCACTGTCAGAGGTGTAGGCTATATTATTGATGAGGATTAATGCAGTATTCTCTTCGGCAAATTCTATTATTTACTTTACTTACCGCATCAATGCTTATTTGGGGAATTACCGCCTATATAAGTTATAAAGTAACTCGTGATGAAGTCGCCGATTTGTTTGATGCGGAATTAGCGCAATCGGCAAAAGTGCTGTTATCTTTTGTGGAAAGCTTGCATAGCGAGGGTTCTCTTTCAAAGCAATGGAAACAGGATCAAGCCGATGAGCTTGTGCATACCCAGGCTTTAACCAATCAATACGAAAGAAAACTGGCTTTTCAGCTTTGGTCTGAAGATAACGGTTTATTGCTTCATTCGGAAAAAGATCCGAAATTTTCAGTTCATGGATTTAGTGAAAAAAATGTCGATGGTCATTTATGGCATGTGTTTGATGAGATTCTGCAAATCAATGCATTACGCCATAAGTACGAAAGAAAAGTTGCTTTTCAGTTATGGTCCAAGAAAAATGGTTTACTGCTGCGCTCGGAAAGCGCGCCAAAATTTTCTTTTTCCACGTCATCTAATGGATTTAGCGAAACCAATATTGATGGAAATTTATGGCATGTATTCAGTGTTGCCAATTCGACAAATGAATATGTTATTCATGTAGCCCAAAAGGAAGAGATACGAACTGAATTAACTGATGAAATTTCCACACAGTTAGTTATCCAGTTTCTTATCGGCTTACCGTTTCTGGGTATTGTTATCTGGTTAATCGTCGGTCATTCCTTAAAGCCTATTAGCCGTTTGGAAAAGCAGCTTGCCAAGCGCGAGGCCAGCTATCTCAAGCCACTTCCAATCAAAAAACTTCCCAAGGATATTATTCCAGTGGTTAATGAGATTAATAATCTATTTGCCCAGCTGGAAGAGGCTTTTGAACATGAGCGCCGTTTTACGGCTGACGCCTCGCATGAATTGAGAACGCCTCTAGCCGGATTGCTGACTCAGGCTCAGGTTGCGTTGAGAACAAATGATGATGAAGTGCGTAAACAGGCTCTTAAAAGAATTGAGCAGGCTGTCAATAGAATGACTTATATGGTGCAGCAACTGCTGACTTTCTCGCGTATTGAATCAAGTACAGAATTTTTACCGAAAGAGATTGCTGACCTGGGCCGGGAGGTGGTGCAAGTGGTTGCTGACCTTGAGCGGGAAGCCCACAAAAAGCACATTCAAATGGAGTTTATTGAGGAGAATTCAGTATCAATTATTATTAATGCGCCATTAATTAATATCTTAATCAGGAACATTATTGATAATGCTATCAAATACACGCCTCCCCAGGGAGCTATATTAATAAGCCTCGAAGAAAAGGGAAAGCAATTGCAATTTTGTGTTGAAGACTCAGGGCCTGGAATAGCGCCTGATCAATATGAAAATTCCCTCAAACGCTTTCATCGCTGTATTGAAACGGCGCATACTGCAAAAGGCACAGGCCTCGGATTTTCAATTGTCCAAAGAATTGCCGCCATTCATGGCGCCGAACTCGTATTGGGGCAATCGCAATTCGGCGGCTTGAAAGTAACCATTTTATTTCGTTTGCCGCCAAAAGCGGTGGATAAAATATGGCAGAAGAAATTAAGTTTTTTTCACGCCAGACCAAAATAGTTAAATCATTAGTGCATATTTAATACAGCTCGACATGCAGAGATGATTCATAAACCGCCCTTGCAACAAGGCAGGCCAAAGCTGGCCAGAGGCACACCGCGCACCAAAATAGGTTAATATATTGCCAGGTTATCCGGCTCTTCAATAACATTATTAGTCAATGTTCCAATGCCCTCTATTTCAACTCTGACGATTTGCCCGGGTTTCATGTAACCGCGAGGAGTCATTTTTACCCCAACACCGCCAGGCGTGCCGGTAGCAATAATATCGCCGGGTTCCAAGGTCATCGCCTGCGATAAATAAGCAACCATTTCATAACAATTGAAAATCATGTGCCGGGTATTGGAGTCCTGCCGCTTGTCATTATCAACCCAGGTTTTAAGATTCAGGTTATGCGGATCGCTGATTTCATCGCTGGTAACTATCCACGGCCCCAAAGGCCCTGCTGTATCGAATGATTTGCCCAGCGTGAAAGTTGGCGAGCGGAATTGCCAATCACGTACCGAAACATCATTGGCAATAGTGAAACCGGCTATTACCTGAGGCGCTTTTTCAACCGGCACATGCCGGCAGCGCTTGCCGATAACAAAAGCCAGCTCTCCTTCGTAATCCAGTTTGTCTGATACTTTAGGCCGGTAAATAGCGTCACCGTGCGCAATAACACAAGTGCTTTGCTTGGTAAAAAAAGTGGGATATTCAGGTTTATCACGGCCGGTTTCGGCAATATGATCGGCATAGTTCAGGCTGATACCCAGATATTTACCCGGTCTTGGCACTGGCGCTTCCAGCTTGACTGCAGTCAGCGCAATACGCTCGAGGCCGCTATCAATATGCCGTTGCATGGTTTCCAGTGCATGTGCGCCTGCGGCCAGAAATTCAATCATGCCGGAGGGGATTTCAGGACGGTTTTTACTGTCAACTATCGTGCCCTCAATGACCGCGCCGACACGGGTTTGGTTATTATGCGTAAAGGTTACCAGCTTCATCAGATTAGCATTCCGGTATGATATAAATTGCAGCTATTGTATAACGAAGATTGCAAGACGAGATCGCAAGCCAAAAAAAAGATATAATTGATGATCTTAATGAATAGTTTAAATGACGAGGATCAGAAAATGAAAGAAAACTGGATTGCTCCTTCCATCTTGTCCGCCAATTTTGCCAAACTGGGCGAAGAAGTGGATAACGTTTTATCAGCAGGCGCCGATGTTGTGCATTTTGATGTAATGGATAATCATTTTGTACCCAATCTCACCATTGGGCCGCTGGTTTGCGAGGCGCTGAGAAAGCATGGCGTTACTGCGCCGATTGATGTGCATTTAATGGTGGAGCCGGTTGACCGGATTGTGCCTGATTTTGCCAAAGCCGGAGCCAGTATTATTACTTTTCATCCTGAAGGCTCCATTCATATCGACCGCACTTTGCAGTTGATTCATGATTGCGGTTGCAAGGCCGGCCTGGTGTTTAATCCAGGAACCCCATTGAGTCATCTGGAGTATGTGATGGATAAACTGGATATTATTTTACTGATGTCGGTCAATCCTGGCTTTGGCGGGCAATCCTTTTTACCCTCGGCGCTTACTAAATTAAGGCAAGTCAGGAAACTGATTGACGAGAGCGGGTTCGATATTCGGCTGGAAATTGACGGCGGCGTGAAAACCGACAATATCCGCGAAATTAAAGCAGCCGGTGCAGATACTTTCGTGGCCGGTTCAGCCATTTTTAACCAGCCTGATTATAAAAAAGTAATAGACGACATGCGCGCCGAATTGGCTAAAGCAGGATAATAATGGCCCCGACCCGGCCTGATCGTTCGATTAATTAAGACAGTGCGCACTAAACGGCCATGATGACTCCAGAACAATTCAATCAATACACCCGGCAGGGCTACAACCGCATCCCTGTCAGCAGGGAAATCCTGGCTGATCTGGATACGCCCTTGAGTGCTTATCTGAAACTGGCTGACGGCCCTTATTCTTATTTATTTGAATCCGTTCATGGGGGAGAACAGTGGGGACGTTATTCAATTATAGGGCTGCCCTGCAAAACAATCGTCAAAATTACCGGCAATCAAATCATTCTGGAACAAGGCGGAGAAATAGTGGAGACAGTCTTACAAGATAATCCGCTGGTCTGGATCGAGCAATTTAAGGAACGCTTTAGAGTACCGGATATTGCCGATCTGCCCCGGTTTAATGGCGGCCTGGTCGGTTATTTCGGCTATGAAACCATTCGCTATATTGAGCCGCGTTTGCGCGGAACCGAAAAACAGGATCCCTTGGGGTGTCCTGATATTCTGCTGATGGTTTCAGAAGACATACTGGTTTTTGATAATCTGTCCGGCAAAATGCTGCTGCTGATCCATGCCAATCCCGAGGACGATAATGCTTATAATCTCGCTGTTGGAAGGTTAAATGATTTAACCGTCAAGCTGCGTGAGTTGAAAGCCGAACCGGAAAAGCATCCTTCAGCCAAAAGCGTTAATGAAGCTGACTTTGTTTCAGGTTTTACTCAACAAGGTTTTGAAGATGCCGTGCTCAAGGCCAAAGACTACATCATTGCCGGCGACATTATGCAAGTGGTGTTATCCCAGCGCATGTCGGTGCCTTATTCAGCCTCGCCGCTTAATTTGTACCGGGCCTTGCGCTGCCTGAATCCTTCGCCGTACATGTTTTACCTGAACCTGGACGATTTTCACATCGTCGGCTCATCGCCGGAAATACTGGTCAGGCTGGAAGATAATATTGTCACCGTGCGCCCGATTGCCGGGACACGTCCTCGCGGCGCAACCCAGGAACAGGATGTGGCGCTGGAAAAAGATTTGCTGGCTGACCCTAAAGAATTGGCCGAGCATTTAATGCTGATAGATTTGGGCCGCAATGATACCGGCCGGGTCTCCGTTTGCGGCACCGTGCAGTTGACCGATAAAATGGTAGTGGAACGCTATTCGCATGTCATGCATATCGTCTCCAATGTCACCGGACAATTAAAACAGGGGCAGAATGCATTTGACGTGCTGGCGGCCACTTTTCCGGCCGGTACCGTCAGCGGCGCGCCAAAAATACGCGCAATGGAAATCATTGATGAACTGGAGCCGGTCAAACGCGGCATTTATGCAGGGGCAGTGGGTTACATTGCCTGGTCAGGTAATCTGGATACGGCCATTGCGATCAGAACCGCCGTGATAAAAGACAAAATACTACACATCCAAGCCGGGGCCGGTATCGTTTACGATTCCGTGCCCAGAAGCGAGTGGGATGAAACCATGAATAAAGGCCGGGCAATATTCCGTGCTGTTGCGATGGCGGAAGCGGGTTTGGAAGGTGAAAAGCGCGGTGATCAGTTATGAGCGCGATCAAAGTCGTAATGGTTGATAACTATGACTCGTTTACTTACAACCTGGTGCAGTATCTCGGTGAATTAGGTGCCGATGTTACCGTCGTACGTAATGACCAGGTGACTGTGGACGATATAGAACGACTTGCTCCGGACAAAATTGTTATTTCCCCCGGCCCTTGCACGCCCAAAGAAGCGGGTGTGTCAGTTGACGCTATCGTTAAATTATCCGGCCGCTATCCCATTCTGGGCGTCTGCCTGGGGCATCAAAGCATAGGCTATGCCATGGGCGGCAATATCGTGCATGCCAAAAGCATTATGCACGGTAAAACCTCGCTGATTTATCATAATGAACAAGGCGTATTCAAAGGTCTCGCCAATCCTTTTACCGCCACTCGTTATCATTCATTGGTTATAGAACAGGCAACTTTGCCTGAGTGCCTGGAAATAACCGCCTGGACACAGGATGAAATGGGCCAACTCGATGAGATCATGGGCGTGCGGCATAAACAACTGGATATTGAAGGCGTGCAGTTTCATCCCGAATCCATTTTGACTGAACATGGGCATGATATGTTGCGGAATTTTCTGGAAAGGTGAGGAAGGATGAAAAATGATTTTTTATGTCACGGGTTCAAGAGCGAGTTCGAAGCCCTACATAAAAACCTAGTCAGCCAGGAACGCCCCGCAAGAATATAGTGAAAAATTACACAACGCAGCAATCAAAACAGCAAATTATGAATATAAAAGACAGTAACGGAACACCGCTTAATGATGGTGATTCTGTGCAGGTCATTAAAGATTTAAAGGTAAAAGGCACGTCCGTTACTTTAAAAAGAGGCACGGTAATCAAGAACATCCGCCTTACTGATAATGAAAAACACATCGAATGCAATGCCGATAAAGTTAAAGGCCTGGTGCTCAAAACCTGCTTTTTGAAAAAAGTTTAATCGGCAGCACAATTCTGTAGGAATACTTGCAGTTTTTAATACCTTGCTCCTTACTTAACTCTATTTACCGGAAAACCGGCATATAACTCAGAACCAGAAACGCACTCCGGCAACCAGGCGCGTTTCTTCAGCGTTTTTACCGGCAAGCCTTATATTATCTGCGGCTGAGCCAAACTTGCCGGCCCATTCAATGCCGATATAAGGGGCAAATTCTCGCCGAATCTCATAACGCAGGCGCAGACCTGCTTCAATGTCGGATAGGCCGCTGCTTACGCCTCGCGTATCATCTCGCCGGCTATAAATATTCATCTCGATGCGCGGCTGCAAGATGAGCTTTTGAGTCAACAATAAATCGTATTCTGTTTCAAGACGGAATGAGGTACGCCCTGGCTCGTTTACATAAGCTGTTGCTTCTACATAGAGCCAGTAAGGCGGGCGCTAACCCTTGTATGCCCAAAGCAAGCCAGCCGCGGTCAGTACCCTTGCCGCTGTCGTAACGCACACCCAGGTGCGTATCCCAATAAGCGGTAGCGGCATGGGCCCACAGTAACTCGTTGCGAGCGTTCTTAAACGTACCGCTCTCAATTTCTCCTTCGGCTCTGATAAGTAACCGATTGTAAGTCTGGCCATACCAGGCTTGCCAGTCATAAGTTACAGAAGTATCGTTGCGCCCAGTCTGACTTTCAAGCCGGTCGGCCAGCAGTGAACCGTGGTTATCTTCATTTCCCATTTGCGGCTGCGGGAGCGGGCCGAAATCATAGCCATCGGAATAAGCATGTGGATCGCGGAGATCAGATGGGGAAGTGCTGTCTTGCAGGGGCATGGGGCCATGCCCGGCCTCATCATGATTGTTGTGATTTCCATTATTCATACTGGCGGCCTTCTCTGAAGCATGGTTGCCGTGATTCATGGAATGCCTCGAATCTTGCGGGGTGTCGGGCTTACTAACTTGATCTATGGGAGGCATGGAATTGTGATTCATCCCACTGTGATCCATTCCTGACATAGAGTCTATATTTTCTAATGTTTTTGCCGGAGCTGGAGATGATTTTTTGTCAGGCTTTACAATATGCCGCTTATGCTCTACCGGTGCAAAATGCATGGCATGACCGGTATGGGGTGGCTCGGCTTGCGCGCTGATAGAGGAGAGATTGAACACCAGCAAAAGAGTGATTAAACCGCCCCGGCTTTTTATTGTCGTGTCTTGCTGCCTGATTCGATTGCGCCTGGTCCATTGCATCAGGCTTCAGTCCACGACTACTTCGCGCATCATGCCTGCATGCATGTGATAGAACACCAGGCCCAGCGTCCTACGGCCTCGGGCGTGGCGAGAAAACTTACGCGCTGCGCCGGTTGTATGTTGATGGTGTGTTTGCGCACCTGAAAATGTCCGTCCGGGCTTTCAAGCTCACTCCACATGCCGTGCAAATGTATGGGGTGCGTCATCATCGTGTCATTGACTAAAATAACGCGCATCCGCTCGCCATGGCGAAAATGCACCGGTGTGGAATTGCCGAACTCCACACCATCGAATGACCAGCTATAACGTTTCATATTACCGGTCAGATGTAATTCTATCTCCCGCCCTGGCTCCCTAAGGTCAAGCGGCCCTCCGATAGTGTGCAGGTCAGAATAGGTGAGTACGCGGCGGCCGTTATTTCTTAAACCAATACCCGGATCGTCGAGATTAGTGCGCGGCATGTCCACGCGCATATCCACGCCGGCGCCAAATTCGGTTTTGGCATGGCGCGCCCGGACTGCGCTGTGGCTTGAACTCGTTCCTTCATGTCCGGCATGAGCGCTGTGATCCATGTTACCCATCATGTCTTCCATGGTGAGCCGTTCGGGTTTATCCGGGGCGGGAATTTCTGCCGTCATGCCGTGGCGGGTAGCCAAAGTGCCGCGGGCATAACCGGTGCGATCCATAGACTGGGCAAAGATTGTATAGGTTTTGTCATTCGGCGTAACAATAACGTCGTAGGTCTCGGAAAGCCCGATTCTAAACTCATCCACCGTGACCGGCTCAACATTTTGCCCATCGGTCTGGACTACGGTCATTTTGAGTCCGGGTATGCGTATATGAAGAAGGTCTGTGCGCCGGCATTAATAAAGCGCAGCCGCACCCGTTCGCCGGGCCGGAACAGCCCGGTCCAGTTGCTGGTTGGGGTAACGCCGTTCATGAGATAGGTGTAGGTATAAGCGGAAATATCGGCCAGATCGGTCATATTCATGCGCATCCGATTCCACATGTGCCGCTTGCTGATAGCTGAGCCTACTCCCTCCTTATCCACATCCCGAAAAAAATCCAACACGGTAAGCTGATTGAAATTGTAGTAATCGCTTTGCTTCTTGAGCTTGGAAAAGATGCTCATCGGGTCTTCATCCGTCCAATCGGACAGTTGCACCACATAGTCGCGATCCGCTTTGATTGACTCAGCTTTAATAGGATCGATGATGATTGCGCCGTATAGTCCGGTTTGTTCCTGCATGCCGGAATGGGAGTGATACCAATAGGTGCCGGCTTGTTGTATTTTGAAGCGATAGGTGAAGGTTTCCCCCGGCGCGATGCCTTTAAAGCTGATCCCCGGCACTCCGTCCATTTGGTAAGGCGGAAGGATACCGTGCCAATGAATTGAGGTTTCTTCGGTGAGGCGATTGGTAACTCTGAGGGTGACAGTATCACCTTCGCGCCAGCGTAGCGTAGGGGCTGGAATCGAATCGTTGACGGTGGTTGCTAGGCGCGGCGCACCGGCAAAGTTGACAGGAGTTTCTGCGATCGTGAGATTAAACTCCGTGCCGGTAAGTATATCTGGACCGGCTGCGTTACTTCCTTTGCTTGAGTGGTTTTAAGCCACGGCGAAAAACCTAATATAACGCCGCCCGCGATCATTCCTTCCATAAAGCGCCGGCGGGAAATATTCGGTAATGGGCCGTAATAGTTGTAAGTAAGTTTCACCTGTGTATATTAATTCTTAATTCCCACGCCCTTGTGCAATATAAACAGGCTAAGCCCGGCCAGGATGATGATGAATCCGCCGGTAATTAAAAAAGCAAACTGGATGTTAACATCCGTCACGCCTATAAATCCGTAGCGAAAAGCATTAATCATATACAGGATGGGGTTGGCGAGCGAAATAGTCTGCCAAACACCCGGCAGCATTTCCACCGAATAGAAAACGCCGCCGAGATAACTTAAAGGCGTTAATACAAAGTTCGGGATAATGGAGATATCATCGAAACTCTCTGCGAGCACGGCATTAATAAAGCCAGCCAAAGAAAATACGGTAGCCGTCAGAAATGCTATGGCAATAGCAATCACAGCATTATTAACAACAATATCCGCAAATAATAAAGATATTAACGCCACCACCAGACCCACCAATAATCCCCGAAAAATGCCTCCGCTCACATAGCCGCCCAGAATCACCCAATTCGGCACCGGCGCAACCAGCAATTCTTCAATGTTGCGCTGGAATTTTGTCGAGTAAAAGGAAGAAACGACATTCGAGTAGGCATGACTGATGACCGACATTAAAATGACGCCCGGAACTATATAATCCATATAACTTGCTCCATGAATCGTTCCTATTCGGCCGCCGATCAATTTGCCGAAAATCAGGAAATACAGAGCGGTGGTGATGGCGGGCGGCAATAAAGTTTGCGGCCAGATACGGATGAAACGATAAATTTCCTTGGTGACAATCGTTCTGAAAGCAATCGAGTAATTCATTGTTTATCCCCAGCGGGTTTTGACTCTATCAAGTCCATAAACAGCTGCTCCAGCCGGTTACTCCTGTTCTTCAGGCTGAGGACTTTGATATTATGTGCGGTTAACTGGCTGAATAAGTTATTAAGCCCGGTTTCCTTAGGCACTGAAACATTAAGAATCTTGTCATCTACCCGCTCAATCTGATAGCCCTCAATCCTGGGCATCACTGCAACAGGCTGAGCCAGATACAGAATAAAATGATCAATATTAAGCCGGGACAGAAGGCTTGCCATATCCGTGTTTTCAACTATTAGTCCATGATTGATAATGGCGATATTACGGCACAGGCTTTCCGCTTCTTCCAGGTAATGTGTGGTTAAAATAATGGTTGTACCCTGCCGGTTAATTTCCCGCATCATTTTCCACATGGACCGGCGGATTTCTATATCGACACCGGCTGTCGGTTCATCAAGAATCAGCAGCTTGGGCGCATGCACCAGGGCACGGGCAATCATTACCCGGCGCTTCATGCCGCCTGACAGGCGGCGGGAAACCATATCCCGCTTATCCCACAAATCCATTTGTTTAAGGCAAAGCTCAGTTCTTTGTCTTGCGAGTTTAGTCGGCGTACCGTAATAACCGGCTTGATTGAGCACAATATTTTTGACGGTTTCAAACTGATTGAAATTAACTTCCTGCGGAACCAGTCCGATACAGCTCTTGGCTTTAGCCCGATCTGTTTTTAAATCATGGCCGAATATACTGACTGAACCGCCGGTTGCATTAACCAGGGAACAGATAATACCGATCGCTGTTGATTTACCTGCTCCGTTGGGGCCCAGCAGCGCAAAAAAATCTCCGGCCTCAACTTCAAGATCAATGCCTTTCAGGGCCTCAAAGCCATTATTATAAGTTTTTCTGAGATTACGAAGGGATAATGCATTCATAGTGAAACAAATACTTAACGGATGGCTTTAAATAAGTTAAATTAAGCACTGCTGTCATTATAGAAAAGCGCAAATGGACAGCTAAAATTGTTTGATTTTATCAGATATAAAAAAGGCTCGTGGACAAAACTGGATAACCCGTGCAAAAAAAAACACCCGAAATTGTGGCGGCTGTAGATCTGGGTTCTAACAGTTTTCATATGATTGTCTGCAATCTGAATGATGGTAAGTTACAAATCATAGACCGGCTTAAAGAAATGGTCAGGCTGGCGTCCGGGCTGGACGAAAGAAACTATCTCGATACCATTACCCAGAACCGGGCTTTGGAATGCCTGGAAAGATTTGGCCAAAGAATTCGCAACTTCCCTCCCGGAAGCGTCCGCATTGTCGGAACCAATACCCTGCGTATCGCCAAAAATTCATATGAGTTTCTGGCCAAAGCTGAAAAAGCCCTAAATCACCCTATCGATATTATTTCCGGCATAGAAGAAGCACGTTTAATCTATCTGGGAGTTGCGCACAGCTTGGGCAGCAATGCCACAGTGCGCTTTGTCATGGACATAGGCGGCGGCAGCACCGAATATATTATTGGCGCAAACGATACGCCTACAATTAAAGAAAGCCTGCCGATGGGCTGTGTGTCGGTCAGCAATAGTTTTTTTAAAGACGGCAAACTCTCCAGAAGCGCATTTTTCCGGGCAACCCTGTTTGCCGAACAGCAACTAGAACCTTTCCAGACCACATTTCAGCGTATGAACTGGGAAGAAGCTATTGGTTCTTCCGGCAGTTTGCGCGCAATCGACAAAGTCCTGCAAGCTAAAAACTGGAGTAATAACGGCATAACCCGGGACGGTCTGGAACAATTGGTCGCGCATCTTAATCAGTGCAATCATATTAATGAGCTTGATTTGCCGGACCTTGATCCGGAACGTTTGCCGGTGTTTGCGGGCGGTGTAGCTATCGTCTATGCCTCTTTCAAAAGCCTCGGAATTGAACAAATGACTGTTTCTGAAGGGGCGCTCAGGGAAGGCCTTATCCTGGATTTATTGGGCAGGCTTTATGATCATGACATTCGTTCCGCGACGGTGCAAACCCTGGTAGATCGTTATCATATCGATAAAAAGCACGCCGCGCGTATCAAGCAGACAATCAATTACATGCTGAACCAGTTAAGCAGTGATAGTGACCTCTTCATTGAAACCATGGAACAATTTTTAAACTGGGCAGCGGATTTGCACGAGATCGGCCATGATATTGCCCACCATCAATATCACAAGCACGGCGCCTATATTATTGAAAATGGAGACTTGGCCGGTTTTTCCCGGCAGGATCAGATGTTATTGTCAACCATTATAAAGACCCATAGGCGTAAATTTCCTCCATCGCGTTTTACCGATTTACCTGCACCTTGGAATATTGTGGCGCCCTATTTAACCATCATTTTACGTTTGGCCGTATTGCTGCGCCGCAATCGCCATGACCATGACCTGCCTGATTTTAAAATAGAGATTGTAAAATCCAGGATTCAACTCATTTTTCCGGATTTGTGGCTGGCTCAATCGCCACTGACCCATGCCGATTTAATTCAGGAAGCTGATTATCTTCAATTTGCCGGATTTAAACTGGAATTTGCCTGACCGGTTGTTCATGAAAACCCTATTAAAACTTTTCCTCTATTGTCTGGCGGGATTATTGCTTTTATGCGCCATGCTGGTATTTTTCGGTGTTGGCGATAAACCCGAGCTTAATGTCGGCTGGTCGCTTACTCATGATGATATTGTCAGGGCAAAAAAAATACTTCATGAAGGCTCAAAAACCAAGCCTGATGAAATCGGCACCATCGAGTTGACTGAAAGCGATCTTAATCTGGCTACTAATTACCTGTTAAACCGGTACAGTAAAAGCGCGGTCAAAATAGAGCTGAAAAACAATAAAGTGAGATTCACTGTCACCATGACTTTGCCTGAAAACAGGCTAGGGCAGTATTTAAATATCAGTTTCAGGTTAGGCAACGATAACGGCACGGAGCTTCCCGGCATAACGAAGTTTAAAGTCGGCAAGCTATTGCTTCCGGCAAAGTTTGCAGCTTTTGTTATTGATAATATTATCCGGCATTCATCGTTGAACGAATATTTTATACTGGCAACGCGGCCTATTAAAGGCGTGCAAATTGACCAGGAAAAGGTAGCGATTACCTACTTCTCAAATAGGGAAACCTTAATCCAGGCGCAAAACTTCCTGACCAACAGGAGCAATTCTTCCTCCTTTAATATTTATCAGCAAAAACTAGCTGAAGTTATTGCCGGTCATGACCCGGAATGGCGTTTATCCCTGGCAGAGTTGCTACAGCCGATATTTGAACTAGCCTATCAGCGCTCTACTCCGGACAATGCCATTGAAGAAAATAGAATCGCCATATTTACGGTAAATGACTACGTGAATAAAAAGGAAACCAGGAAATTCCTGGCGGCTCCCGCCTCTCCACCTCCGGCCGGTCAACAATATTCTGCTTTTTTATATAAAAGAATTGACCTGGCTCAACACTTCATCGGCTCAGCAGCTATTACGGCATCCGTAAACGGTCAGGTAGCGCAGGCTGTAGGAGAAGAAAAAGAATTGAGCGATGCCATCGGAGGCAGTGGTTTCAGCTTTATCGACTTAGCTGCTGACAAAGCCGGTACGCGTTTTGGCGAAATGGCGACGTCATCACCGGAAAGCGCCCGTAGAATTCAAAAGGCAATGTCCCAGGTAAAAAATTACACTGATTTTATGCCCGATCCCCGCGACCTGCCGGAAAAAATGAGCGAAGCCGATTTTAAAAGCCGGTTTGGATCCATTCAAAGCCCGGCTTATCAGGAAATATCAAAGCTGATTGATGCCCGCATAGCAGCGGCGCCAATTTATGCTGTGGAATAAAAAAAGGGAGCCTTGTCAGCTCCCTTTTTAATGAATTTCTGAGAAAGCTAATTATCCTCATGGTTCGACAAGCTCACCACGAACGGATTCGACAAGGCTCTCCTGAGAGTCATCTAAGGCTCACCACGAACGGATTCGACAAGGCTCTCCTGAGAGTCATCTAAGGCTCACCACGAACGGATTCGACAAGGCTTGTAATGGTTTAATTAACCAGGACACTTCTAAAGACAGATTTATAATGTCATTAGAGGTGAAATATGAGCAATCAAACCAAACAAAAGAGACCCAAATACACACTTGAATTTAAAAAGGATGCAGC
>JAQUOU010000019.1 GCA_028716975.1 Methylobacter sp.
TGAAGGCGGTCGATGATTAGCCGCTGAGGCTCTTCAAGCCGGGCAGTATCAATTACCCCTCCTCACGGATGAACCTGCCTCCTCTCTGAATGGATTCTGCCCTCGCCTGACGAGGGTTTTTTTTGAGGTTTTCGCGCTGGGAAAGATTCATGATGAACAATACTGAGAGCTTAGGTTACGTATAAAACAGAAGCCTGCCGGGTGGCCAACCGAGATCAAGAGACAAAATCAAAACACCTTCACAGAAGAAGTTTTATTCTGAAATAAGTTTGTTCTTTTACAGGAGGCGTGACCACAAACGCTTATTTAACTTGTAACGAACCCATTTATTTGGCAGTGGCCGGTAGAAGTTATGTCATATCCATTAAACAAACTTTATGGCCGAGCTCTCGTGTTTGTGAAAGAAGAAGCGGGTGTTACCGTGTCGGTAGACGGCTGACGGTAAGGATCAGGCTCTGATTCGGTTGCCTTTGTTGTTTGGCTTGTAGGACTCAATATCGAACTTAATAACAATGGCCAAGCGGTGGAAACAGTCTGTGCCAGAGTTGCAAAGTTCAGCATTTGTTCCAGAGATGTAGGTGTGTTGGCGGCAGCCTTTGGCTTGTCTGCTTTGGGCTGGACTTGTTGAGACCGGGTCAGCTCGCCAATAATAAAGCCGATCCCGGCCCCGAACAGCAAGGTAGAGGGCTGCCTTATCTCGCCCCTCAGCTTATTAGCCAAGGCCGATGTATGTAAACGCAACACCTGCTCCCGCTCATCCAAACGCTGCTCGGTATAACGAATGTGCGCCGATAGAGACCGGAACTCCGAGGGTTTTTGTAACTTACCGGCCATTAATGTGTCTCCCTAAGCCGTGACGACAGTCCGCGCAAGCTGCGGCGTGTTGCAGGGAACTGTAAATACCGGCTTTGGTAGCGGATGAGCCCGTAAATGATTAACGCCGCTACCAAGTTGACAATTACCCCAAGCAATAGGGAGCCGCTGAGCGGCAGACCTTGTTCCACTAACCAAGCGATGCCTGCCGCCCAAAGCCCCAGCCAGACCCCCAGTGCTAAAATGGCAAGCAGCACGGCAGCTATGACTACGGTTATCAGGCTTTTGCCGGCGCGTTGGGTTTCCAGTGCAGCCAAATGCACCTGCTCCTGGGTCAATGCCGTCAATTCGCGCCACAAAGAACCGATTTCACTGAGCAGGTCAGAAGCACCTTCTGAATGCTCAAATCCGGATTCCGGCACGGTATCTTCTACGCTGACAGGATGGGCAATAGAGCGCTTCATAACTAAACGCGACGTTAGCGCGAACTGACGAGGCGGCTTAGCAGAAATCCCACCGCCACGGCGATGCCTAATGAAGTCACCGGTTTGTCATGCACATAGGTGCGGCAATTTTCGATAAATTGCTCTTCCAGATGTTTCACTTGTTCGCCTTTTTCACCCAAATTTTTAGCGGCCTGACGGGAGAGATCTGCGGCTTTTTCAACCGCTTCATGAGCGCCGGTTTTGACGCGTTCAACGGTGTCGCTGGCAGTTTGGGAAAGGGCTTCTGCGCTTCGATTCATGGTTGTTTCCTCATAATAATAGGGGTAGCAAAAAATTAGGCGCTGTTTATATTGGTGTAACAGGCCAATTTAAAAATTCATCATATTTTTCCTCTTAATTTCATCAATATTAAGGAAAAATTATTAATGATTCAAAAACAGATTAATAGATAAAGCACTCTCATTCAGTACGTTAACGCACATATTGGGGCAATTTATTGAAACTGAGCATGAGTATCAAAGATTGGTTTATTCTTGAAGCAGATTATGGGGCGTTTCTTTGGGCGTATAGATTCATTAACGGAGTTACCGATATTCCATGCAGAATGATTGATGCTGTTACCGTTGTAATGGTCAGGGAAGTAATTTGCGAGGCCAACGCCGGAGATAAGCCATGATTAATAGAATACATTAAGTAATAAATTGAGCCGATTCCGCGAATACCAAACCATGACATCAGGATCTGTTGATTACGGGACACGGATTCACCGCGTAGTCCGATCCATACTGAAACGGGGCGTATAATCAGGAAAAATACTGCCAGGAACCATACAGCGCCGGCCGGGATGGCAATAAACGGTAACATGGCGCCTACTACCAGCACAATTGCTACTTCAGCAATGCGCTCCAGGCGCGCATTGAAACCTTGCATTTCATGCATCATATAAATGCCTGCATATTCCGAATGGGTTGCCAAATCCTCCTGAACTTGTTTACTTGGTAAATCGGATATCTCAATGGGTGAGGGCGCTGAAGGATTGTTTTTCCTGGGTTGTTGCGTTATCCGCTGCAGGGAGAAGCCGGCCGCGAAAACTGCCAGAAAACCATAGGTATAACTAAGTACCGCTACTCCATAGGTGAAGGCGATAAGACCCAGGGTCAGGAATTCGTCGAGCCCCACCGATTCTTTATGTTGGCTGCGCATGTAAATTACCAGCTTCCCGATCAAAGACCCCGTTACGCTTCCTATCAGCAGGCCGCCTGCGGTTGCCCAAAGTACATCAAGCAATAACCACCGCCATCCTCCCGTTCCCAAATCGTGTAAACCCAGTATGCCCAGGCCCAGCATCACAAATGGAAAAGCGGAACTGTCATTCAAGCCGCCTTCGCCGGTCAGGCTTATGCGCAGCCGGTCATGATCCGTGGCTTCTTCAACTTGGACGTCAGAGGCCAGAACCGGGTCTGTGGGCGCCAGGATGGCTCCGAGCAGTATCGCCGCGCCTAAAGGAAGATTGAAGCCTAATATCCCGATTACCGCTATTAACGCTACTGTCAATGCCATCGAAATAACGGCTAACCGAACCGGCAAGCGCCAAGCCTTGTGCGATAGAGGAATACCAAGTTTCAGGCCAACCGCGAACAGGGAGATGAGCACTGCAGCTTCCGCCATCCTTTCCAGAAGTACTGAGTAGGTGAGCGGGTTGGGCTCCATGAGTCCTAGCCCCGCCGGGCCCAGGCCATAACCGGCTGCCAGGTAAACCATAGCAGTACTTAATGGAAGTCTTTTGAGTAAAGTACCCGACAATGCTGCGATAATAAGCAATGCGCCGATAATAAGAGCCCAAATCGCGAATGACATAGTGTTTCCTGATTACGTATAAGCTTCAGCCAAAATAGAAATAGGGGTGAACATTGATATTCTAAACGTAGTTCCAGCCAGGCATGGATGCGAGCCCAGCCATTTTATCAGGCGGTTGAGTATATCTCTTATAAATTGGATTGCTCACTGTCTTCCTGCGGTTCAGGCTTCGCTCTATGCGGCACCCATCAAAATTCGCTTCTGGCGAATTAATCCTGCACCAATTCATCCGGAACCGATTGGCATTGACCCCAAAGGCGTCAGGCAAGGGAACCTGACGGAACTATATATCGGTATGACAGTTACTTGAAGTAACTGCCAGTTTAACTGAAAGTCGTACGTAATCAGGTAGTATTTTAAAGTCCAGCCTTATTTAATCATCTCGCTGGAGCGCGGCTCGAATTGAATTTGGCGAACCCTGCAATGTAGCAAGCACAGGCCGATCCCAGTGCCGATGCGAGGCAATTGCCGTGATAAAATCTTCAGCAACACTAGATAGCGCCCCGGTCTCGTCGGCTATAATAACGCCTGGCGGTATAGACGTTTTCTCCGTGTTGATACCCAGCTTCAGTAGAAATTCCTGGCCTTCTGCCGTGGTTGCAATCGCCTTGCCGTGTTTGTAAGCGTCAGAGACAAATTGCAGCGCGTCATCAGAAGCCATCAGCAGATCTACACTATGCTTGCTGCCGGGAATAAACACGGCATCGAATACG
Source organism: Methylobacter sp. (assembly GCA_028716975.1). GTDB lineage: Bacteria > Pseudomonadota > Gammaproteobacteria > Methylococcales > Methylomonadaceae > Methylobacter_B. Next base: position 3,830 of record JAQUOU010000019.1, read on the forward strand.
GCTGAAGGCATGCTGACCAGTGTGTGGTCAACGGCAATAGTCTTGCTTCCATCTGATAAAGTACCGAGGTTTGAGCCAATTACTTTCGTTTTTGCCCCGGCATTTTCCAATGCAGACTTCATGTTTAAAACTGCTTCTGCATCCACGGATTCAGCCGCTAGAATTGCGATTTTACGCGTCTTGATTTCATTCTTGACAATATGCGCCATGGACAGCGCAGGTGAGGCTTCCATGCTGCCTTTTTTCTTGGCTACCGCCGGCTCCATGGGGGCAATGGTTTTTATTCCCAGGCCTGCCGCCACCTGGGCAGCGAGTTGCTCATCTACTTCGTTTAGCATAGATACGAGGCGTTCGCGAATCAGGGGTTCTTCAACTTTTCCCAATTCAAACTGCAAAGCCGAAACGATATGTTTTTTTTCAGGTTCTGATTGGCTGTTCCAGAACAGCGTGGCTTGTGAATAATGATCTCCAAATGATTCGCTTCGTATACGGATTTTAGAGTCATTGATTTTTTCAGGATAGCTCGCAAAACCGCCGCGTTCCGGAGGAACTTCCTTGGGGAAACCATCAGCCAGGGTATTCGGTTCATAAGCCACACGGCCCCGGACGATGGTTTGCCTGCCGAAGCCGTCGCGTTGATTATTATGGAATGGGCAGATGGGCCTATTAATGGGCAACTCATGAAAGTTGGGGCCGCCCAGCCGGATCAATTGCGTATCCAGATAAGAGAATAGCCGTCCTTGCAATAACGGGTCATTGCTAAAATCAATGCCCGGCACCAGATGGCCCGGATGGAACGCCACCTGTTCAGTTTCCGCGAAAAAATTATCCGGGTTGCGATTTAGGGTAAGCTTGCCTATGCGTTTGACGGGAACCAACTCTTCCGGAATCAGTTTGGTGGCATCGAGGATATCAAAATCAAACTTGAATTCATCGGCTTCATCTATAATCTGTACGCCTAATTCCCATTCCGGATAATCGCCTGCTTCAATTGCTTCCCATAAATCGCGGCGATGAAAATCGGCATCTTTTCCGGCCAGTTGCTGGGCTTCTTCCCAGACCAGTGAATGAACGCCAAGCAACGGCTTCCAGTGAAACTTTACAAAGCTGGCTTTGCCGTCGGCATTAATAAGGCGGAACGTATTCACCCCAAACCCTTCCATCATTCTATGAGAGCGCGGAATTGCCCGGTCGGACATGATCCACATGATCATATGCATGGCTTCCGGGGTTTTTGATATAAAATCCCAAAAAGTGTCGTGAGCTGTAGCGGCCTGGGGGATTTCATTATTCGGCTCCGGTTTTGCGGCATGAATCAAGTCAGGAAACTTGATGGCGTCCTGAATAAAAAATACCGGAATATTATTGCCGACCAAATCATAATTACCTTCTTCCGTGTAAAATTTGACGGCAAATCCCCTGACATCCCGCGCAGTATCCGCCGAGCCGCGCGAACCTGCGACTGTAGAAAAGCGCACGAACACGGGCGTTTTGATAGCGGGATCTTGCAAAAATTTAGCCTTCGTATATTGAGCCATTGGTTCATAGACCTGGAAGTATCCATGCGCTGCTTCGCCACGCGCATGCACAACCCGTTCGGGGATGCGTTCGTGGTCGAAGTGGGTTATTTTTTCCCGGAGAATAAAGTCTTCCAGCAGAGTCGGGCCACGCGTTCCGCCTTTCAGGGAGTTTTGGTTATCGGCTATGCGTACTCCTTGATTGGTAGTAAGAGATTCACCTATCTGTGAGCGGAAAGGTTCCAGGCTTTCGATCTTGTTAAGCGCACCTTTAAGGCTGTTGTTGCCATTTTTAGTATTCATGGTTATTCTCTCATCAAAATGCTTATTAAAAGCGGTTCATAATTAACATCCACTTCCTCATCAATCGTTTAATGTATATCGCGACTGTGAGAAGATGATCGGCTTTGCTCTTGTCAGGGCATTGCCTAAAAGGTACCTGAATCTTTACAATTCTGGGCGCAATCCAATCTCGTACTAATTAAGCTGGCTTTACGGAATTTCTGCTTCCCGTTTGGTTTCCATTTCCAAATTTTGATATTCATGTTGCTCCAGCTTGCCATCTTTGCCAGCGTCGACTTTGTCAAATGTTTGCAGCATGTAAGGGAAATTCTCTAATTCCTCCTTAGTGACGAAGTGATCGCCATTTTTATCTGCCTGGGTAAAGGTGGGCAATTTCCCTTTATCTTCAGCAGGTTTTTTAACAGATTCAATTTCTTTAGCGATTTGGGCGTTTTGCTCGCCTGAAGTTGGTTTTGCAGGTGTAGCAGATGATGTTTTTGATTCTTGTCCAACCTTTTCAACGGAGCTGGAATTGCCTGCGGAAGTGGTATTTTGAGTGCCTGAAGCTTGCTTTTCAGCCCCGGCACACTTTTCCCGCGAAGATTCTTTAGGAGTTAAATTAGAAGCGGCTGAGCCGGTATTACCCGCATTAGTATTTGGATTTTTGGCCTGTTCATCCGGAGTTATATTCTTAGCCCCCTCATCTTTTTTACCTGAAGATTCTTTTACTGCCTGACCGGCATTTTCCATAGTTCCGCTTTTGCCTGAATTAGCGGCCGGTTGTTCCTGGCTTGATTTTTTAACTTCTTCATCCTTTTTACCGGAAGATTCTTGGGTTGTCTGATTAGCTTTTCCTGTAGAGCCGCTTGGGCCGGAAGTAGTAGTCTGATCTCCTTGTTTTGTTTTTTTAGCCCCGGTTTCCTTTACTGTGGAAGATTCTTTCGTGCCTTGGCTGGAGCTTCCGGCTTTATTCTCTACACCTTCAGGTTTGATATACCGGTAATTCCTATGGACATCTTCAGAGCCGGTATTTTGCGCGTTTACAGATTTGGCAAAGCCAAGACCGATACTTATAGCAATAGCCAACCACACAGGCAGGGTTGAAATTTTAAAAAATTGATGATTTGTTGCATCTAATCGTTTCATATTTATAGCGATAGATACCTCATGTGTGTCTTTTTTAGTTTTCATAATGATTTCCTTTGTTGATAGGGTTAAGTAGGATCAGTTTTCTCTTGAAAATAGAACCAAGAGCAATACCTAGTTATTGCCTATTTTGGGATGAGTGTTAATACTCGCCCAAAGCTTTTGGATACCTAACGATGAAACAACAAACATAATCTATGTGGATAGTCCGCATCTTCGGCTTGATGCTGCTATCGTTTTTGCTTCATCACTTCAATCGTCGATAAGTCTGAAAATGATTCTATCGTCATGTTCAGTTGAATTCCGCTCAAGCACGAATCCAAAAACAGATGAATTCAAGCTAAATTAATATTAAATAATAGGGGGTATTTTAGTCGGTGCGTTGTCACACATACCGTGGGAGTAGTGTTTTTAGAGAAACATAGAGAAATGCAAAATATTTCTCTTGGGATAAACGGCAGGAAAGGAAATATGTTTTATACCGGTCTGATTTCAAGATGCCGGAGTTTAAGTAATCAGATAGCTTGCTGGATTTATGTGTAGCTACGAAAGGAGGCTGCTGATATTTTACGTAATTCTTTCAGGAGATAATTATTCTGAATTAGTCTAAATACTCCTACTAGACGCGTTAGAAGCTAAAAATAAAGGACAGGAAGGATGAAATGTTCAGTCCACAACCTATTAGAAAGTGTTATGAGCCGCTGATGAGCAACAGGGGAGAAAGTAAATTTATGGGACGGAAGAGGGGGCTTTTATTTAGGCGGCGGTTAGCTAAAAAGCACACCCATTAATTGCAAAGAAGATAATTAGATTTTCAATCGGTCTACGATGCGTCCATGTTGCAGATGTTCTTCGATAATTTCATCTATGTCGGCTTTACCGGCATAGGTGTACCATACTCCTTCCGGATAAACCGCCAGTACCGGCCCTTGATTGCACCGATCCATGCAGCCTGCGGTATTAATGCGGCATTTACCCCGGCCACTCAGTTTCAATTTTTTAACTTGATCCTTGGCGTAATCGCGCAGCTCCTGGGCATCATGATTTGCACAACAAGCTGATCCGTCTTGACGCAGGTTGGTGCAGAAGAACAGGTGATATTTATAATAACTCATGATATTTACATTAAAAATGATACTTATGGATATTATACTGCATCACTTCATAAAAATTTCAATTGCTCTTTAAGCAGAAGCCGGATGCCGGTGAGCTATTCGTTGATCAAGATTTTTCCTTAGAGCAAAAATTTTCCGATCAATTGCATGGAAACGCCCTGGTTGAACAGGAATCCCTGAATTTCGCAGCATAAGAAAAATTTTTTTCACGGTTTGCGGGTATTAATCCGCTGGGCCACCCCGGTAACGGCATCACAATTAGCGGCATAATTGATCCATTTTTCTTTTTCGGTATGATCCAGGGAAAATGAAATATCCTTTGCCATTTCGGCCAACAGCGCCATTTCCTCCTTGTTGAAAACATCTATTTCCGATGAATAAAAAACAAAGGCGCCGACCGGCCGCTTTCCCAGAGTCAGGGGGAGCGCCGCCACCGCCCGGTAACCCCGCTTTAATGCAGGACTGCGCCAGGTTTGTGCACATTCATCTGTGGCAATATTATTGCAAGTAAATGGCATTGCCTTTGCAATTGCCTCGGCTATAGACCGGCAATTGCTCGAGTCATCGGCTGTAGCGGTAAAATTTATTTGCGCTAAATAGCCATCGTCATTGCCTGCTTTTGCAATCGAAGTAATCTTTAAGGTTTTCTCGTCAAATATCCCAATCCATGCAAATATAAATTTACCTAATTCAATGGCAATGCGGCATGCTTCAATGAAAAATTCATCCAGCTTGAGTGCATGGACAATTGCCGTATTGATCCCGCTGAGTAAACTGTAGAGCCGGTTTAGACGGATAATCCTGGCTTTGTCCGCTTTAAGCTGGGTAATGTCACGTCCGATGGTGGACAAATATTGTACCGATCCGTCCGGGTTCTTATGGGCAATGATCACTTGAAGAAAAGGTATCTCACGGCCATCGTAACTTAAGACAGTCGATTCTCCGCTCCAGACTCCATACCGAATCGCATGCGGAATACCTTCATCCATCACGCGCTTGCCCATCCATTCAGGAAAACTGCCATGCAGGGACTTGCGGGACAGGTCATCATCTTTTTTCAGTCCCAGTATATGCAGGCCCGTTTGATTGGCATAGAGCATGCCGCCATCCGGGGTAATGGTAACTACCAGATCGGGCGTTGTCTCAATAATAGCAACAAGACGCGCCTGAACTCCCTGGATGCGCTTGCGTTCCTTTACCTCAAGCGTGAGCGCAAGGGTTCTTTCTTTGGCCAATTGTTCCAAATGTCCGTGTAACCTGGCGCGTTCAAGCGCCACGGCCACCTGATTGCCTACAGTGTGCAGAACTTTCAGTTCCTCTTCATTGTACAAGCGGTTTCTTGAACCAGCCAGGTTCATTAATCCTATCATGCAGTCACCCATCCATAGCGGCATACGGGCATGGCTGTGCAATTTGTTTGTGTCACGTTCGCCCAACCGCCCGCATGTCTCACAGGTAAAGGCATTGGCCGCTTCTTTTATCCGTTCTGAGGTAAGCCGGCGGCAACAATTGCAATTTTCATTCAATATTTCAGGTATTAACAGTGTAACGGGTAGATTACGAGTAGCGGCAAGGCGGAAATTAGTATCGCCTTTTCGCAAATAAATCCAGCCATACTCTACGCCAGGTATTTCCATTACTCTTTCCAAAGCTATTTCCACCACTTCCTGTTCACTTAAAGCCTGGTTGAGGCCCTCTGCAATACGGTGGAGCCCATTGAGAATCAGGTTTGACTTGGCAAGTTCATACTCACGTTGCCGGAGCTTGCTATTAATATGAGTAGCCTGTTCGTAGGTAGAAATAAGCAGATCCAGGATTTGCTGGCGCTCGGCAGTCATGAAATGCTTCTGGCCGCCAAGGTCAATTTCCATCTCGATCTGCATTTTCTGGTTTTTGCGCATTTGCCCGTTTATCAATAAATAGTCTATACGCGAGAGCAAATAGCAATCCTCATACGGTTTACAGATAAAATTATCTGCGCCGCACTCAAGGCCGCTAATAACATCCTGAGGATCAGACAGTGTGGTCACCAGAATAATTGGGATATGCTTCAGGGCTTTATCGGATTTGATCGCCTTGCACAGCTCGTAGCCGTTCATCTCAGGCATTACAATATCGCTGATGATTAACCAGGGCATTTGCGCCTGTGCCGCTTCCAGAGCTTGCTTGCCGTTAGCTGTGGCGGTTACTTTATAGCCGTGTTCTTCAAGCAGTAAACGGAGTTGTTCGGCTTGCGTTCTGTTGTTTTCGGCAATAAGAATTTCGATGCAATTATTCGCAGTATCTCTTTCTGTCAGATTATCCATTCCTCAACCTCAATTATCCTCAATAGTCATAGGGGCAGGGCAATTCAATATGGGGATGCCCAAACAGTCTTAAGGATTTTTCAGATTGAAACCCTGGATTAAAGCGATAACGGTATGCCACTGAATACGTCAATATCTGTTTAAATAAGGCTTTACGCTTACTGCCTCTTAGTTTAAGAGCTTGAAGCGTTTTTCTTTCACCCTCCTTCCGGGCTAAATCCTTTTTTAACTTTACCTGTTTTTTTGACATGACGCGGCCTTGTTAACAATGATTTTCTAAGTGTAGTCAAGTTACGCATAATATCCGGCGCCAGAATAGAGCAGGCTTGAATTCTGCCTGATGTCATTGTTTATAATGCTTTTTTAATTCAGGCTTTTTCTTGTTTTTTTGCCGACTTGGTTGGTGTCGCTCCTATTTTTCCGGCGGCAGAACAAACCTATTGCCGGACTAAGTTTAATCGCCTCGCCGGATAAGAGCTGCCCTACCGAACTTTCCTTATCCCGGGCAAGAGTTACTGCGCATTTTCTTTCAATAGCAGTAATTTTTCCGCGCCCTCACACCCCTTAAGGAAGCGGGTTTTGAGAACGAAAAAGAAAAACTTGAGCTACATCAACCTATTTAAGCAGCCGCAGCGATAAACCTAAAAATCGCAGTTGGAGCGTATGAAAGCCGTTCGCCCTGAGCCGTAGGGCTCACTACGAACGGAATTTTGGTATGATCAATTGCGATTTTTAGGGTAAGAATCGCCAGCTGTCGTCGATGCTGAAATGAGTTATGCGTCTTATCATTTTGACGCCTTATTGACTGATAAATACCGGTTAACACCGGTTTTTGTGCGTGAAGAAAAGGCGCGCCTGCGGCAACTTTTTAGGTTCGAGAAAAATCCGGCGCGCTTGAGCAGTGAATTCAATCTATAATATTTCTTCTACTGTATCAGGATAGACCTGATTAAAATCTCGAATACGAAAGTAAAACCATGCGTATCTTCTCTCTTCTCGTTCTGGTAGTACTCGCAATTTTTGAGATTGGCCCTATTCCTATCACCCCGATGTTTTTAATTTGGGTCGTTTTGTTTCGGCCGGTATGGTTTTATAAATGGGTGCTAAGGATATATGGAAATAGGGAGAGCCCATAATCCTTTTAATTGCTGGGTGTATTACTTTTCAGGCTTGCCAGATCGATAACGAAACGATATTTCACATCGCTTTTTAACATGCGGTCGTAAGCCTCGTTAATTTTTTGGATAGGGATGATCTCGATATCTGAAGTAATGTTGTGCTCAGCGCAGAAATCGAGCATCTCCTGGGTTTCCTTCAAGCCGCCGATTAAAGAACCGGCAATACTGCGCCGTTTAAAAATGAGGTTGGCTATGGCAGGCGAGGGATGGGGGTGGTCGGGTACGCCCACCAGGCACATAGTGCCGTCACGTTTTAATAAAGCAGTATAGGCATCAAGATTATGGGGTGCGGCTACAGTGTTCAGGATGAAATCAAAGCTTTTGGCATGCTTATTCATTTCATCTGAATTTTTCGATATGACCACTTCATCGGCGCCCAGCCGTTTTGCATCTTCCGTTTTGCCTGCGGAGGTAGTGAACAATACGATATGAGCGCCAAATGCATGAGCAAATTTTACCGCCATGTGGCCTAGCCCGCCCAAACCCACGACACCGACTTTATCGCCCTTTTTTACCTGCCAGTGCCGCAATGGCGAATAGGTGGTGATTCCCGCACAGAGCAGTGGCGCTGCCGCAGCAGGATCAAGCTTAGCTGAAATCTGCAAAACAAATTTTTGATCGACGACAATCTGGTTGGAATAGCCGCCATAGGTGGTGCCGCCGGTATGCTTATCCGGGCTGTTATAAGTAAATACGGCATTGTCACAGAACTGCTCCAGATGCTCGCCGCAGTCGCTGCAAACGCCGCAGGAATCAACCATGCAACCTACAGCGGCCATATCGCCGGGCTTGAAACCTTTTACTTCACTGCCTACTGCTGTCACTTTGCCCACAATTTCATGACCCGGCACGATAGGGAATATCGTTCCGCCCCATTCATCGCGTACCTGGTGCAAATCGGAATGGCAAACTCCGCAGTAGAGAATTTCAATATGAACGTCAGTCGGCGTAAGCTCTCGCCGTTCAAAGTTAAAAGGTGTTAGGGAAGATTTTGAATCGTGGGCAGCGTAACCAATAGATTTTTGCATGATAGGCTCCTTCAGTTAAGTATTTAACCCTAAAATAAGTCACTGTCTTGTCTTGTATCAACGTATTTGGTCAGGAAGCATAACCATACCAGATTTCTTTGAAAGCATCATTAAAGAAGAAAATCCGGTTTCAGCTTCATTAGGCAATAGACGGCTGCTTGGATCAGTTCTAGTTTGCCTTCTTTCTGAATTAACAGATTTTACCGAACATGGCTAGACTAACTTGTTGAATAGGTAGATGATTAAGCTTCAGTCCATTGTATGAGCAGCTTCAGGGGTTGGCGAGATTAGTTAAAGCATTATCTATTTCCCGGGAGGATCGAAAATCATCACTTAACCGATAGCGGGAGAGATTCACAATAATTATTCCGCAAAGAAAAATAATATTATTGGATATTGGAGGAGAACAAAAATGGTTGATCAAATTCAGCAAAAAAAAGAACAATATATTTCGGATGCCAAAGTTGTCCTGAACGGTGAGGTAAAAACGACGGAATATCTTCTGGAGTTAGCCACAAAACTGCTGGATTTTGAAGAGTTCAGCTGGGCCAGAGGAATCCTGGAGCTAGCGGTAAAGCAAGATAATAATCAGCCAGGCGAAGAAATTTCACAAAAAATTGCCCAAAAAAGGGCGCTGGCAACTTATAAAGATCCTCAGCTCCATCGCGAAAAAGCGCTTGATCAGGCCATAGAAATTTTGCGTGAAGCTTTCGACCTGGTGACGACAACAAACCAGGAAACTCTTGGCCTTGCCGGCGCCATTTATAAGCGGCGGTGGGAGGTTCAAGGCAATAAAGTCAATCTGGAGCGAGCCCTGGCTTATTACGAGCGCGGGTTTAATGCGGGTGTAGAAGGCGATGATGGTTATACAGCCATTAATGCCGCCTTTATTCAGGATCTTCTTGTATATATCGCAGAAAAACAGGCTACTGATTATTTGGCTTTTCTCGAAGGGAAGCGCGATCAGAATGTAAGACTTCCAAAAGAGGAACTAACCGGCAATTTCGAAGTAATGGAAATTGCCCTGTCCGAGCGGCGAAAAAAGGCGGTAGAGATCAGATTATCTGTCATTAATTTTTTAAGCGAAAAACTCAAAAATATAAATACTGCCTCACTAGATACTAATGATTACTGGCCTGTTTCCACCCTCGCAGAAGCATATTTCGGCACAGGTAATTATCAAGAAGCCGGGAAATGGTTAAATCTGATAAAGCAAATCCCCCATCTTCCATCGTGGCAGCCGGTAAGTACTGCAAAACGGCTCGTTCAATTGGCGCGGTATCAGGCAAGGCCGGATATTTCCGATCAAGATTTGGAAGAAAGCGAAGCCTGGAAGACGCTGCTTGATTATATAGGAGCCAAGGCTAATCCCAAGGCGTTATGTTCGATGTATCGCGGCAAACTCGGATTGGCGCTTTCAGGCGGCGGGTTTCGTGCCTCTTTATATCATATCGGCGTATTGGCCAAACTGGCTGAGTATGACCTGCTTCGGCATATCGAGGTAATCTCCAGCGTTTCCGGCGGTTCAATTATAGGTGCGCATTATTATCTGGAACTGCGGCGTTTATTTAATGTAGAAAAAAAAGCCGATGCAGAAATTACCCGGGAAGACTATATCAAACTGGTGGAAACTATAGCCGATGACTTTCTGGCCGGCGTACAGGAAAATCCCAGGGTAAGTTTGCTGGCAAATCCCTGGTACAACCTGAAGCTGGTTTTTTCACTGAGTTATTCGCGTACGCTGAGGCTAGGTGAGCTTTATGAAAAACTTATTTATAGCCGGATTAAAGATAATGAAGGCACTGCCAAACGCTGGTTAAACGAGTTATATATTTATCCGCCGGAAAATCCTCGGCAAGGCGGCGAAAAATTTCTGCCTAGGCGTGATAACTGGTCCCGGCTAGCCAAGATTCCTGAGCTGGTGCTTAACGCGACCACGTTAAATACCGGCCACAATTGGCAATATACGGCTTCATGGATGGGTGAGTCACCAGCCACGATAGATACTGACGTCGACGGCAACGACCGCTACCGGCGCACTTATTATTATGAGGCTCCTGACGACTATAAAAATATGCGTTTAGGCAGTGCTGTGGGCGCTTCTTCCTGTGTTCCGGGTATATTTGAACCGTTAATTTTAAATGATCTTTATGAAGACTTTACAGTCAGGCTGGTTGACGGCGGCATTTTCGATAACCAGGGCATTGAAAGCCTATTAGAGCAAGACTGTGACATAATTATTTCCAGCGACGCATCCGGGCAATTGAATACAGAAAAAGATCCCGGCGGCGGTATCGTGAAACCTGTGCTGCGTTCTAATAACACGGTAATGCAGCGGGTGCGCAACAGCCAGTTTGAAGATCTCAAGGAGAGGGCGCGATCCGGAATAATCAAGGGCTTCGCGTTTGTGCATCTCAAACAAGGTCTTGAAGGAGACGATATCAATGTAGTCAATAGCACCGAACCGCCAAAAGTCCAGCCTGATCCCAATGCCCGGACTACTTACGGGATTCGCAAGGATATCCAGAAATTGCTGGCCAATATAAGGACTGATCTTGACTCATTTTCGGACATTGAAGCTTATGCCTTAATGACCAGCGGTTATTGTGCAATGGAGCCTGCATTGAGCTATCTGAAGGATTTATTTCCTTTGGATCAGGATAGAAGACGAGATTGGAAATTCCTGCAACTGGAACCGGCCATGACACAAAGCGAAGGCAGTGGAGAAGCATTGGCAAGATTGAAAACCAACCTGAATGTTTCGCCAATGAAGTTCGGCAAAGTCTGGAAGCTCTATAAACCATTACGGCTAACAGCAATGGTTTTAATAGCCGCCTTATTAATCGCCCTGATTGCGATTTGGCTTACCCACCCCGGCTGGAAACCGTTTAGCCCTGTTTTGAGCTGGCTTGGAAACAGCCTGACCATCAATATCATCCTCGGAACCCTTGTCATGCTGCTCATTTTTAATTTTATAATGGTGATGATTGGGGCAAAAAAAGCTAAATTCGCCAGTTTATTATTAAGTTTTCGAGATCTTCCGTGGCGAATTATTGCCGGATTAGGCATTGGACTGGTCGGATGGATATTTGCGTTTATCCATTTAAAGGTATTCGATAAATGGTTTAAGGCGGTGGGAAAAGTGCCTTTATAGCTGCTGAATAAAAAAGCAGTTGGCGATAACAGGTTATGCTCTGGCACGTCAATGTAATAGTGGCCTTTCTGACGGGCATCAGGTTTAACGGAATCTGATTGGCAAAATTCGTAATGCATGCTTTCTTCCGTCTTTCCGGCACTCCATGCTGGAAAGACGCTCTCTTAGTTTAGCTGAAGTTCCTTAGGGAAGCGCTGATTAAATCCTTCGACAGGCTTCCTTCGATAGGCTTCCTTCGACAAGCTTCCTTCGACAGGCTCAGGACGAACGGTAGACTATTGATTTCGTTAGTGGTGAGCCTCATTCGACAAGCTCATGACAGGCTTCGACGATGCTCGGAAGAGCTTTGTCGAATCCGTTCGTGGTGAGCCCTTCGACTACGCTCAGGAGAGCCTTGTCGAACCATGAGCGGAATCGATTTGTTCAGCACTTCCTTAGTAATCAGGTTACTAAAAGGCCCAGTATCCAGATAAAGCCTGTATTCTCTTGCTCCGGTTAATCTCCCATCAATGTTTTAATATGGATGGCGACACTGCTGGCCAGAGCATTGAGGTTATAGCCGCCTTCCAGGGCTGAAATAATCCTGCCGTTGCAATAGTTGTCAGCAATATCCATCAGTTCTTGAGTGATCCATTGAAAATCCTCTTCGACCAGCCGTATTGAAGCTAACGGATCATTCTTATGGGCGTCAAAACCGGCTGAAATAAGCAGTAATTCGGGCTTGAAGTTTCTCAGGGCCGGTAAAATAATGTTGCGGAATTTTTGCCGGAAAGCAAGGCCCGATTCACCCTCTGACAGCGGCACATTAATAATATTGCCTAGCCCTGTTTCTGTTGGATAGCCGGTGCCGGGGTAATGCGGCATCTCATGGGTGGAAGCATAAAGAACATTCGGTTCATTATAAAAAGCCGCCTGCGTGCCATTGCCGTGATGAACATCAAAATCAACAATGGCGATGCGTTCCATCCCATAATGACGTCGCGCGTATTCCGCCGCAATCGCTATATTATTAAACAGGCAGAAACCCATAGGCAGGTCGGGTTTGGCATGATGGCCGGGAGGCCGTACTGCACAAAAAGCATTATCTGCCTGGCCGGCTAGAATTTTATCGACAGCATCACAGACGGCGCCGACCGCCCGGAATGCGGCTTGTTTCGATTCCGGCGACAGCACGGTATCATGATCAAGATAATGATGACCTTGTTCCGGAATGGCTTTAAGAATGGACTCGATATGAAATTGCGGATGAATCAGTTGAATTTGCTGCTCTGTGCCTAGCGGCGGCTCTTCCCTGGTTAAGCTTGCGAACTCGGGTTGCTCAAGTGCTCTGGCAATGCTTCTAAGTCTATTCGCACATTCAGGATGCCCCTGCCCTGTATCATGATAAAGAAAATCAGGATGTCTATAATAAAGTGTCGTCATAAAAACCTCCCTTAAATAATCCTGCACGACACTTTCTTTTACCCCTTTATAGACTGGATTACAAGAAGGGAACACGTTTCTGTCAAGACTTATGTTAAGGACGCCCATCTGAATTTACCGGAAATCTGTTTAATATCCTATAGTTGATAAACTTTTTACCTGTTAAATACTGTTATTAACCGATATAATTATGACTATGAATCCAGTTAGCGAGCAGACCGTGGATATTAAAGAATATATGACGAGCCTGGGCCGGCAGGCCAGAAAAGCCGGAAGGGAAATTAGCCGGACTGAAGCAGGTAAAAAAAATACGGCATTGCTGAAAATTGCAGAAGCAATTGAAAGCAACCAGGAAATGCTGATAACAGAAAATCAAAAGGATTTGGATGCCGGCAGAAAAAATGGCCTGGATGCCGCTTTACTGGATAGGCTGGCGTTAAATCCCAAAGCTATTCAGGCGATGGTTGAAGGTTTGAAGCAGGTTGCGGCTTTACCCGATCCGGTGGGTGAAATCATTGATTTAAGTTACCGGCCCAGCGGCATACAGGTCGGACAGATGCGCGTGCCCTTGGGCGTGATCGGCATTATTTATGAATCCCGCCCTAATGTAACAGTCGATGCCGCGGCGTTGTGTCTTAAATCCGGTAATGCCTGTATTTTAAGAGGCGGCTCGGAAGCCATCCATTCCAACCAGGCGATTGCAGCCTGTATTGGCAAGGGTCTGGAAGCTGCGGATTTGCCTCTGGAAATCGTGCAGATTGTGGCAACGGCAGACCGGGCTGCCGTAGGCGAACTTGTTACCATGAATCAATATGTGGATGTCATTGTGCCTCGTGGCGGCAAGGGCTTGATTGAACGTATTTCCCGGGAAGCAACGATTCCTGTCATCAAGCATTTACATGGCATTTGCCATGTGTATATTGATGATAAAGCCGATATTGAAAAGGCGGTCAAGATTGCCGTCAATGCCAAAACACAGCGCTATGGCGTTTGCAACGCGATGGAAACTTTATTGGTTGCTGAAGGCATTGCCAGTCGGGTGTTGCCGCTATTGGCTGAAGAATATGGGCAAAAAGGCGTTGAATTACGCGGCTGCCTTAAGACCTGTTCCCTGATTCCAGGCTGTATAAGAGCGACTGAAGAAGACTGGCATACTGAATACCTGGCGCCGATTTTATCCATCAGGATCGTTAGCAGCATGGACGAAGCTATGGATCATATCAGTGACTACGGTTCAGCACACACAGAAACTATTGTGACTGAAGATTACACACGGGCACGCCGCTTTTTACGCGAAGTCGATTCCAGCTCGGTGATGGTGAACGCCTCAACCCGCTTTGCTGACGGCTTTGAATACGGGCTGGGCGCGGAAATCGGCATCAGTACCGATAAACTGCATGCGCGCGGCCCCGTGGGTTTAAAGGGCCTGACCTCATTAAAATACATCGTCCTGGGCGATGGCCATATCCGGCAATAAATGATTGGAATTTTTGGCGGCACGTTTGACCCTGTTCATTACGGACATTTGCGTTCAGCTGTCGAAGTCAAGGATATTTTCGGCCTGGCGGAAATCCGCTTTATTCCCGGCGCTAACCCCCCTCATCGCGAACAGCCCGCTGCAATGGCTATAATGCGCTTGCAGATGCTGGAATTGGCAATAAAAAATCAACCGGGGTTAACCTGTGATACAAGAGAACTGGAGAGGGAAGGGTATTCCTATACGGTCGATACCCTGAAATCTTTACGGCAGGAATTTCCCCGAAAATCATTGCTGTTATTTATAGGCAGCGATGCTTTCAATGGCTTAACGACCTGGCATCAATGGCAGCGGTTATTTGATTATGCGCATATTGTAGTAATGACGCGGCCCTGTTTTGATGTACAGGAACTTGATGACTTTTATAAAGTTAGGCAAACTGAAGAAATAACAGAGTTGACGCAGCATACTTCGGGTAAATTATTTTTTCAGCGCATAACCCAGCTTGATATTTCGGCAACGGCTATCAGGCAGTTGATTTCAGAAAAAAAGAATCCGGGGTTTTTGCTACCCGATTCTGTCATAGAATATATTAAACAACACAGGCTTTACGAGAAACATTGATCTCAATACAAACCATAGGAATTTGAATGCAAACAGAAAATTTATTGAAGATTGTCCAGGATGTTCTGGATGAACGCAAAGGACAACGTATAACGACATTGGATGTTAAGGATAAAACCAGTTTTACCGACTATATGGTGCTGGTAACAGGCACTTCTGATCGGCATCTTAAATCTTTATGTGATTATGTATCGGAAAAAGTTAAGGAAAACGGTTTTAAACCTTTGGGAATTGAAGGTGCTTTGGGTTCAGACTGGGTATTGCTGGATTTGGGGGATGTGATTGTGCATGCGATGACTGCGCAAGCGCGGGAGTTTTATCAGCTTGAGAAATTATGGTCGGTAGATCGCCCTAAAGAAGCCGGACAGGTAGCAGGTTAAATCGTAAAGACGCGACACTCGCGTCTTTACGATTTTGCGGAAGACGTGAAAATCATGTCTCTGCGTTAGCCTGTTTTATGCCGCGCTCCTAAAGCAGGTAGTGAATTAATAATCTTAATGATGGCAAAACCTGCGCCTGCATAAATCAAAGCGGCGCTCATGTAAGAGGGGTAATACTGGGCTACCCGTGCAAAATAGTCTATAAGGGACAGGTCTTTAAAACGGCCTGAGAGCAAATAGAAGCTGCCGTTTGAAATAATAAAAGCGGCTGAAGTTGCCAGCGTGAGCAGACCTGCCGATAATGCCAATTCAGGAATTTTCAGTGATTTGAATGTGGCGCAGTAGCGGCCGGCCAGCCACATCACGGCATAGGTAGGAATCAGGAAAACATAGGCGGGCGATATGCAATAGTCGCTGGTGCCGTTCTTGATGGCGACATAATCAATTAAAGCCGCCAAAGCCAGCAAGAACACGAAAAAGGCCTTTTTACGGTAAAAGCCGGCAAAGAAAAAAACCGCCAGCGATGCATCCGGCAGGTGTAAGACATCGCCAAAATGATGAAAGCGCGTCAGCACCATTAATCCCATTAGTGCAATAGGCAAAACCTGTTTTTTAATTAAAGTCGTCATAAAGTCTCCTTATATTGTGCTTTATCATATCATTTTCCTTTGCTCGATAAACATGCTTAGTGAATGAATATGGTGTTTTTAAGTCTAATGATTTGTAAATCTCAAAAGCGGTAGCTGACCGCACCCTGGAATGTCCGCTGGTAATTGGTGGGATAAACAACAGGCTGGCTGGAGCCGAAATCAATAAATTGCCCATTCGCCACATCAAACAGATTTTGGACAGAAAAATCTATTGTCCAGTGTTTGCGATCAGTTAGTTGATAATTTAAAGTGCTGGCGTTATAGGCCTGCTGTTTGCCCAGCGAATTGTCAAAATCATCCTGCGCATAACTATTGGATTGATATTTGTGGGAAAGACTAATTAAATGATAAGGCAAGGGTAAAATCAGACTGGTAAATTGTTTGCCGATAGTTGCCAGCACAATGTGCTTTGGCTGACCGCTGATTTGAAAGGTTTGCGAGCCTACCTTGGCGCTGGTCGCCGTGTAGACATAGTTGACGCTGCTATAAAAATAGTTGAAATCCTTATAAACCGAGAGTTCTACGCCATGTTTGGAGGAAGCATCGAAATTGGTATTTCTGCCGAAGAAATCGTTGCCTGCCGGGATGCTGTTGAAGTAAATCTCATTGTCTAAATTCGCATAATAAAACTCTGCTTTAATTTTGAGATCATCCTCCAGGTGTTTGTAGCCGATGGAATAAGTATCCATTTTCATCGTATTGATGAAGCGGTTGAATATAGTCGTTTGTGTCGTGAAATCATCTGAAAATACGCTAGTAAAAAAACGGTCTATATCGGGTGACTGGAAAGCATGAGCGTAACCGGCGAATAGGGCGTCAGTCCTGCTTAACGAATAATTGAGGGCGCCATTATAACTGTTGGGTTTTATTGCTTTCGATAAATGCGTATTCGCCCCATCATTATCATGTTTAAACGTAATAAAAGCCTGCCGAAAACCTGCATTTAAGGACAGGTTATCATTAATGAAATAATCAGCGGAAATGAACCCGGCAGTATTTTCTTTCGAGGTCACATCGCCGGACTCGGCCCTAAGGTTATTGTTCAGGTCGAAGCCCGCCAATACGGCAAAGTCATCCTGAATGGTTTGCAGGGTAAACCGGTGATCTTCTCCTTCGTAATGCGGCAAAAAGGGAAAAAAGGGATCGGGAAACTTCGAATCCCTGGTTTTGTTGTCGTAAGTGTAGGCCGCATTGAAATGATCGTTGAATTTATATTTTAATGAGGTCACCCAGTCTTCTTTATGGATGATATTCATTCTGCCTGAGGTGACTGCGGCGTTGGGGTCTTGATTGAACGCCTCCACAGTCATATTTCCCGTATAGATAACGTTAGCATCATCCTTGATAAAGGAAGTGACGATTTCCAGATTATTTTTTTGGAAGCCCAGCGTGGCTTTGCCGTTCAAATCTTCTACTGTATCCTTGTGGCCGTCCGCTAAAACCTGTTTCTTGCCTTCGCTGTTCAGGTATGAAAAATTGCCGTCGGCCAATACCTTAAAACCGTTGAAATCAGTCACTGAGCCCAAATTAATATGCTCAAGCTTGGTATTATAAGTGCCGAAACCGGATCTTAACGAGCCATAGAGTTGTTTTCTATCGAATGAACTGTTGGTGCGGATAATGATCGTGCCTGCGGCCGAATTGTCGCCATACAGCACTGAGCCGCTACTTTTAACCACTTCTATTTTTTCAATCGAATTAACCGGCACTGAACCCAATTGCTGGGGAACCTGATCAATCTGGTTTAACGACACGCCATCGACAATCACATTAATATTCTGATAACCATCACCGTTGCCGAATCCCCGCATTGAAAGCTGCGGATTCAGCACGTTGCCAAAACTGGGATCTGCCTGAATTTCGGTGTTGTATTTGAAAAAATCCAGCAAGCTGCTGACGCCGCTTCGGCTGATATCCTCCCGGGAATAAATTGTCACTGACTTGGGGGATAACAACTCATCGGCAATGGATGAGCTGGCGGTAACTATAATGGGAGAAAGCAGTGCCGTATCTTTTAAATCAATATTGTAGGCTTTGATGGCTTCTTTCGAAGAAGGTAGTTTATAGGAAGGCTTCAGATCTTTTTTACCTTCAGCAGCTAACTGTGCCGAAAAAACAAAGCTCAGGAATAAAAAATAAAGGGGAAGGTAGTTCATTTTGTCCTCTGCGCCGCCCGCGCAAGTAGTGATTTACACGACGGAGGACAACAGAAGAAGAGAGATACGAAGGTGCACTGTCTTTTTCGCAGACAGCCCTCCGCTGTACCGAATTATACTTTCGGGCCGGTCTCCGGGCTTATAAGCGGCGTTAGCCTGAATCATCACCTTCCCATGCTGAATAACACAGTGGCGCAAGATGACTCTTTACTTATCTACCGTTGCGGGGGCAGCGTTGGAGTTGGCCGAAGCCTTACCAACTTCCCGTTTAACCATCAGGTGTAAATACCCTCTGGAACCTGAAAGCAGCAGGCATTATAAGTTGTTATGGCGGTTTAGCAAGTTAATCGGCTTTTTAATGCCGGTTATTGCCAAATTCCAGAATAACTGTGTCACCTTGGTTAAAAATGGTTATTTCCTTGTTTTGCCAGTCTTTTTGACTGTTTTGTTCAGTGTGTATAGCGGGCGGTTGCTGATCTTGTTCTACGGGTATTGTGCTGGTTAACGATTTTTGTTGCTCGGGCTTGATTATATTTGGCTTATATAGGGTTTTTATGCGGATGGCGGGAGTGAATGTTTCAATCTGATCTATCGGCTCTGCATTACTCATGGCTTTCGGCTTTATTTTTAACCGGCTTAGCAGGTTATGGCAGGTGGAGCCAATGTTTTCAGTATAAAACCGTTTAATTTTCTCTTGTTTTTCAGGATTGCTGGTTTCGATATTTTCCATATCGGTCGTAATGGATTTCAATTCTTTCAGGGATATCTGCTCGGCTGGATCTTGCAGGGATTTGATCGTACAGGTGATGGGAGCGGAAAGTGTTTTTTGAAAGTTTGTAGCGCGAGGGTCTGAGTTACCGAAATCAAAAGAAATTCCTACGGGTGTGGCAGTAAGTCTGGCATCTTCAACAACTGCTTCCATAACATGGGAATAGGTGGGCTGCTCATCGGGATTCACGTGTGGGTTAGAAGTGGAACTGTTCACGGGATAACCGGCTTTAGTAAATCGCTGGCTTATTTCATCGGCAATTTTTCCAAATAATTGCGGGCTGTCCTCGCTTTGCTTTTGTCTATTTCTGATAGTAAATTCGATTTTCTTGACACTTTTATAATCAAAATGGTCAGGCTGTATGAGGGGTTCAGGTGCGCAGCCGGTAAGCAAAAGCAGAAGTACTGGCGTGTATTTTCTCATAAAGTTATCCAAAGTCATTAAAGTTTAGCCCCGTCAATTATCGATATTAATCATTATAAAGTGTTTTGGCTACGCACGATTCGAAAAGGCAGCAGGAACTGTGCCGCCTAAAAATGCAGGGTTTAAGTGATTTTATATCAATACCTGACTATGTTGGTGCGAATTGCAGTTTTTCCTGGTTCATGGCGGTGCAGTGGAATATTTATTAAGCAATCCGTCTACTTAACAAGTACGTATAAACCCTTATAACAAGGCATAAGCGCCGAGTAACTTCGAATTATTATTCCTTTGGCCTAATTGTTGCACTCCTCTAAGTTGTTTTTTGTCAACTCATGAACATGATTGTTGGTTAAAAACAACGTGAAATTACATCCATAGTAAAATTTAGGGGAATTTTATGAATATAGCTGTAAAAGATAGGGCTATGTTGGGGGTAGCACTTTCTGCAGGGTTACTTGCTTTTAGCAATGCAAATGCGGGAGCTACATTTAAAATTGATGACACCAAGTGGTTAAGCGTTGGCGCCGGGCTGCGAACCAGCTTCGCTGCGCAAGATAGCGGCGCCGGGGCAACTTCCAATAAATGGTCTACAGATTTTCATATTGACAATATTCGTTTATATGTGAATGGGCAGGTGCACAAATATCTTAAAATTGAATTTAATACCGATTGCGGTGATTGTACAAATGGCGGTGACCTGATTGTCCTGGATGCCATTGGCAAAGTTGAAATAAACGATTACTTTAATCTTTGGGCCGGCCGGCAATTAGTACCTTCAGACCGCGCTGAACTTGATGGTCCTTTCTATCAAAATACTTATGAATTCAACAAAACACCTTTTTATCCTTCGGACCAGGGCAGCTTTGATGCGGGTAAATTCGGTCGTGATGATGGGGTTAATATCTGGGGCGCACTAACGCCGGATAAAAAGCTCACCTATGTTGCCGGTGTGTTTAATGGCAGAAAGCATAATGCTTCGACTTCGAATGTGGATGGAAATCTGCTTTATGCCGGCCGTGTAAGCTATAACTTTTTAAATGTTGAGAAAAACCCCGGCTATTACACCAGCAGTACTTATTACGGTACCGGCGGAAATATTCTTACCGTAGCCGTTGCGACACAATATCAGGAAGATGGGGCCGGTTCAGTAGTTAATCCTGCTGACTTTTGGGGCTCAAGCGCAGATGTGTTGGGTGAATTTATTTTACCCAATGCGGCGGTCGGAACGTTTGAAGCGGAATATAAGCATTTTGAGTTAAATGGCGTTACTCCGAGTGATCCCGGTAATTTCGGGTTGTTTGAAGGGGATGCCTATACTGGGACTGCGCTGTATTTAATCCCGCAACAAATCGGCATAGGCAAATTTCAGCCTTATGTGCGTTACACCTATAACGATCCCCAGGACAGCACTAACCGGAAAGAGTATGAAGCCGGGATAAACTATGTGATCGCCAGCCACAATGCACGTGTTTCTTTAATGTATCAGTATGGTGATATTGCCACTAAAGGGCGGGATTATTCGCAATTGGTAACGGGCAATGAAGTTAGCGCCATCAAACTCGGTTTGCAGTTGCAAATCTAGCTCAGTCGAATTCAATAAAGTGCATGAAAGGAAACCAGAATGAATAAAACTACTTTTTTTAAAACCATCAGATCATTTACGACTCTGCTGCTAATTGCAGGATTGGGCTTTAATGCGTCTGTCAGGGCGGAAGACACCATTAAGGTCGGCGTCCTGCATTCTTTATCCGGCACCATGGCGATCAGTGAAACGACATTAAAAGACACCATATTGATGCTGGTTGACGCGCAAAATAAAAAAGGCGGCTTGCTGGGCAAAAAGCTTGAAGCCGTCGTCGTTGACCCTGCATCCAACTGGCCGCTGTTCGCTGAAAAAGCCAGGGAATTATTGCAAAAAGATAAAGTGGCTGCCGTGTTCGGCTGTTGGACTTCAGTATCGCGCAAATCGGTTTTGCCGGTATTTGAGGAGCTGAACGGATTGCTGTTCTATCCAGTCCAGTATGAAGGCGAGGAATCGTCCAAAAATGTATTTTATACGGGTGCTGCGCCGAATCAGCAAGCTATTCCGGCGGTTGACTACCTGATGAATGATCTGGGTGTGAAACGCTGGGTATTGGCAGGTACGGATTATGTTTACCCAAGAACAACCAATAAAATTCTTGAATCCTATCTAAAAATGAAAGGGGTTTCCGAGAAGGATATTATGATCAACTATACGCCGTTCGGCCATTCGGATTGGCAAAGTATTGTTGCCGATATCAAGAAATTTGGCTCTACAGGTCAGAAAACGGCTGTCGTTTCCACCATTAACGGCGATGCCAATGTGCCTTTTTATAAGGAGTTGGGTAATCAGGGCATATCAGCGGAAAACATTCCGGTTGTCGCTTTTTCTGTGGGCGAAGAAGAACTTTCCGGCATCGATACCAAACCGCTGGTTGGGCATCTGGCAGCCTGGAACTATTTTATGAGCATCGATACGCCTGAAAACACGGCGTTCATCAAACAGTGGCATGACTTTATTAAAGATCCGAAGCGCGTGACTAACGATCCAATGGAAGCTCATTATATTGGTTTCAATATGTGGGTGAAGGCAGTTGAAAAGGCCGGGACCATCGATACTGACAAAGTTGAGCAGGCTATGCTGGGCATGACTTTCCCTAACTTGACGGGTGGTACGGCAAAAATGATAGTAAACCATCATTTATCAAAGCCTGTTTTCATTGGTGAAATCCAGGAAAATGGGCAGTTTGAAACAGTATGGAAAACCAAGGATTTGGTTGATGGCGATGCCTGGACTGATTACCTTCCTGAAAGTAAAAATATCCTGGCTAATTGGGGTCCGGAATTACGCTGCGGCAATTACAACAAAAAGACCAAGAAGTGTTCAGGGCAAAATTTCTGACGATAATTTAGGGAATCTTTTAACAAGTTGATTCCGCTCATGCCCTTAACCCGTGCTCAGGAGAACGTTCGACAGGACTCCCCTGGGTATAGATGAAGGGCTCAGCACGAATGGTTCGACAGGCTCGCCACGAACGGAATCAATACAAACCGTTCGTCCTGAGCCTGTCGAAGGAAGCTTGTCGAAGGAAGCTTGGCTAAGCACTTGGAAAGATTCTTTGGAATGATAAGGCATACCCATACTCATTACCTGATTCCCATGCAGGATCGTGGGAATCAGAATCCCGGCCTACACATTTTATTAAGTTAATATTATGAAGAAAAAACGGTCTGTTCGGATTAGCTGTCTTCTCGCCAAACTATTCAGTTTGGTTATTTTTATTTCATCTGCAAGCTTCGCTGATAGTCAAATAAGCCAGGAGATTAAAACCGGGAGTGAGGCCATAGCGCATGAAGAAGTGGCTTCTACCTTTGAAAATTTAGTTAATCAGTTTAAGGAAGGTGATTTTAATCAAAAGATGGAGGTAATAAACCAAATAACCCTGCTCAAGGATAAGCGAGCCAGACTGGTATTCCAGAGCCTGCTGAATGACCGGCTTTTTTATTCAAAAGATGTCAGTCAACGGGTTTATTCAGGAGAGACTACTCCCAACGGCTATCGGATGATTGACGTTACTACGGGCCAGGTGATTGGCGAGGTCAATCAGGACAGCGTTACCAAGATAAAGATTAATAATCGCCTGCGAAAAATGCTCAGGACCAGCCTGGCGCAATTGGATATGACTGTAAAAGATCCCGACATCCGTCTCAAGGCGGTTAAAAGCATCGGTAACGACTTGAACGAAGATACCGTGAAATTTTTAAGAACGGTTTTGCCGCTGGAAACAGATAATGAAGTCAGAACCGCCATCAAGGCCTCGCTGGCAATGGTCGATTTGCATGCGGATGACCTGAAGGTCCGCCTTGATGCAATAAAAAGCCTTTCAGTGACTATGGACTCGGAATATAACACTGAATTAAAAAAATTGGTTGATAAAGACAGCGCCGGCAATTACCTGGAACAAGATCAGCGAATCATCGAAGCTGCAACCAATGCCATTAAAAAAATTGAATCACGAGTCAGTTTTTATGAACATCTGCAAACCCTGTTTTTTGGCTTGAGCCTTGGCTCCGTGCTGGTTTTAGCCGCTATCGGCTTAGCCATTACCTTTGGCGTGATGGGTGTCATTAACATGGCGCACGGTGAATTGATCATGCTGGGTGCTTATACCACCTATGTGGTGCAATTGTTAATGCCCAATCATATCGATATCTCCTTATTTATCGCTATTCCTGCGGCGTTTGCAGTGTCGGGGCTATTCGGAATTCTTATTGAGCGTGGCGTGATCCGTTTTTTATACGGACGCCCTCTGGAAACCTTACTGGCGACTTTCGGCATCAGTCTGGTGCTTCAGCAGTTAGTACGAACGGTGTTCTCACCCTTAAATCGTTCGGTAACCACGCCTTCATGGATGAGCGGATCGCTGGAAATTAATAGTGTTTTAACCTTGACTCTAAACAGGCTATACATTGTCGGGTTTACTTTACTGGTATTTTTGATACTGCTTGCGGTATTGAAAAAAACCCGCCTTGGCCTGGAAGTCAGAGCTGTTTCCCAAAATCGTGCTATGGCCAAAGCGATGGGCATCAAAACTGAATGGGTTGACGCCATGACCTTTGGCTTGGGTTCAGGCATTGCAGGCGTGGCAGGCGTGGCGTTAAGCCAGCTTACGAATGTCGGGCCGAACTTGGGTCAGACTTATATTATCGATTCTTTCATGGTGGTTGTTTTCGGGGGTGTAGGAAATCTTTGGGGAGCAATGATCAGCGGATTATCATTAGGCCTGGCGAATAAATTCCTGGAACCCTATGCAGGCGCGGTATTGGCAAAAATCCTGGTGTTGATATTTATTATTTTGTTTATTCAAAAACGGCCGCGCGGATTATTTCCGCAGAAAGGGCGGGCGGCGGAGGGCTGACGGTGTTTATTACTAAAATCCTTAGGGATGACTTGGGCGGGAAAATTTTTTTATCCCTGCTGGCGGCTGTTATTGTACTGGTTCCGCTGTTTAATTTGCTGGTTCCGGCATCCTCCCTGTTTCATCTGCCCACTTATACAGTCACCTTATTCGGTAAATATTTAAGCTATGCCTTGCTGGCGCTCGCCGTGGATCTGGTTTGGGGATATTGCGGAATATTAACCCTGGGACACGGCGCTTTTTTTGCACTGGGCGGTTATGCCATGAGTATGTACCTGATGCGGCAGATTGGCGGCCGCGGTGTATACGGCAATCCGGTATTACCCGATTTTATGGTGTTTTTGGACTGGAAGGAATTGCCCTGGTATTGGCACGGTTTCGATGAATTCTGGTTTGCCATGATCATGGTGGTGCTGGTGCCCGGCCTTTTAGCCTATATTTTTGGCTGGCTGGCCTTTAGATCCAGGGTCACCGGGGTTTATCTGTCCATTATTACCCAAGCCATGACTTATGCCTTGCTATTGGCGTTTTTTCGTAATGAAATGGGCTTTGGCGGCAATAACGGCTTGACTGATTTTAAAGATATACTGGGTTTTAATCTGCAGTCTGATAGCGTCCGGGTCATTATTTTCATGATCTCGGCCTTCGCATTAGCTGCCGGATATTTAGCCTGCCGGTTTGTGGTCAGCTCAAAACTGGGCCGGGTCGTTATCGCGCTTCGAGATACGGAAAGCAGAACCCGTTTTATCGGTTATAAAGTGGAGTTATTTAAACTGTGGATCTTTGTTTTTTCAGCCGTTATGGCTGGCATAGCCGGAGCGCTTTATGTGCCTCAGGTGGGTATTATTAACCCCGGCGAGTTTTCGCCTTTAAACTCCATCGAACTGGTGATCTGGGTTGCGGTAGGCGGACGCTGTACCTTATACGGTGCGGTTGTGGGTGCGGTTTTGGTCAATTTCGGTAAATCATTTTTCACGGCCGCTTTACCGGAAGTCTGGCTATTCGCACTGGGCGCCTTATTTATTCTGGTCACGCTGTTTTTACCTTATGGTCTGGTTGGTTTATTACGTCGAAAAAGGAGGGCAGTCTGATGGCGCTATTAACAAAAGCCCGCGACCTGATGCGGCGTGATAAGGCTTTTGAATTCTCTGTTCCTGAGCCCGTTCATGATTCCGCGTTAGATACAACCCACGGACCCATACTTTATCTGGAAGATATCAGTGTCAGTTTTGATGGTTTTCGTGCGCTGAACAAGTTGAATCTATACATTGATGATGGCGAATTGCGCTGTATCATTGGGGCCAATGGAGCCGGTAAAACGACTATGATGGATGTGATTACGGGTAAAACAAAACCGGATACCGGAGCGGTATTCTTCGGTCAAAAAATTGATTTACTTAAACTGGATGAGCCGGCTATCGCACAGGCCGGAATCTGCCGAAAATTTCAAAAACCTACCGTATTTGAACAGTTGCCGGTGTTTAATAACCTTGAACTGGCTATGCGCACCGATAAACGGGTCTGGTCTACCTTGTTTGCTCAATTAACCGGTGAACAAAATGATTTCATTCATGAGACGCTTGAAACGATCGGTTTAAAAGAATTAATTTATCAGGAAGCAGGGTCGTTATCTCATGGGCAAAAGCAGTGGCTGGAAATCGGCATGCTGTTAATGCAGCAGCCTAAAGTATTATTAGTTGATGAACCGGTAGCGGGAATGACGCATCAGGAAACTGAACGTACGGCTGAATTGTTATTGGCTCTGGAAGGCAAGCATTCGGTAGTGGTAGTCGAGCATGATATGGAGTTTGTACGTTCTATTGCCAGAAAAGTGACGGTTTTACATGAAGGGTCGGTACTTGCGGAAGGCAGCATGAACGAAGTGCAAAATAATGCGCGGGTTATTGAAGTTTATCTGGGAGGCTAGGGAATGCTTAAAATACAAGGCTTAAACCAATTTTATAAGCAAAGCCATACCTTATGGGATGTAAACCTGGATATTCCCAAAGGCGCCTGCGTTTGTTTGATGGGTCGTAACGGCGTGGGTAAAACCACGCTTTTACAATGCATGATGGGGCTGTTGCCGGCAGCATCCGGTTCCATACTGTTGAACGGGCAGGATATAACAAAATTTCCAGCTGAAACTCGCGCGTCATTGGGCGTGGGGTTTGTTCCGCAGGGGCGGGACATTTTTTCTCTTCTGACAGTTGAAGAAAACTTAAAAACCGGACTGGGCGCTCGTAAGGATGGTTTAAAAGAAATACCCGAGCGAGTATTTAAAATTTTTCCGGTGCTGAAACAGATGCTGCATCGGCGCGGCGGCGATTTATCGGGCGGTCAGCAGCAGCAATTGGCGATAGGGCGGGCATTGGTTATTGAGCCGACGCTGTTAATTCTTGATGAACCCACGGAAGGCATTCAACCCAATATTGTCAAGGAAATCGGCGATATTATCATCCGTCTGAATAAAGAACATGGCTTGACTGTGCTCTTGGTTGAACAAAAGCTTCATTTTGCGAGACGCGTGACCGACAGTTTCAACATTATGGAAAAAGGCCGAATAGTTGCAGCTGGAAAAATAGAAGCGCTAAATGAAGATGTTGTTCAGCGCTATTTAACGGTATAACTGCGTAGGAGCGGAGCTTTTGCCGCTACTACAGAAAGAAAATTTACTTTGAGAGGAATACTATGAACTTTAAATATGGGTCAACTATAGTCTTGGGTTTTGCCTCGCCCTCGCTTTATGCGCATGCCGGAGGCGTTATTGATAACGGTTTCCTGAGCGGTTTACTGCATCCTTTAACCGGCGTCGATCACTTGCTTGTATTAGTGGCGGTTGGAATATGCGCCGCTAAACAGGGCGGCAAAGCCTTCATTTTATTTCCGGGCATTTTTCTGGCGCTGATGTCAGCCGGAGCGCTGATGAGTTCTTATGCGATAAAAATCCCTTTTATTGAACCGTTAATTACTCTATCAATGCTGGTGTTTGGCTTGCTGGCCAGTGTCAACCAGAAGCACCTTTCAAGCTCACTCTTTATTGCACTCTCATTTTTTGCCGTTTTTCATGGCTATGCGCATGCGGCGGAAATTCCGCAAAACACCGGTGTCATTGGCTATTTTTCAGCTTTATTGCTTATGAGTTTGATAATTTGCATGAGCGGCAGCTTATTAAGCTTAAGGATAGGGAAAAAAGCTAACTATTTATTTTCATTGATTTGTCTGAGTAGCGGCTTATATTTTTTAGCGGCCGGTTAAATAAGTGCCGGTTCCTTCGCTAACAGCTTCATCAGATACGGAACCACGTTTTAATGTCTGGCAAGCTAAATTATCCCTGGGATTTGAAAATCGGCAGGCAATAACCTATTTAACCGATCGCTACCATCATGGCCCTTTGCTGGTTCAACGGCCTTTTTATCCTGAAGGCCCGGTTTGCCATGTCTATTTAATCCATCCTCCGGGCGGCGTAGTTGGCGGGGACGAACTGGCTATTGAAGTTGATTGCAGACAGGATTCTGACGTATTAATCACGACGCCGGCAGCGGCTAAATTTTATCGCAGCAATGGTAAAACCGCGTCTCAGAATGTGCTGTTAAAAGTAGCTGATGAGGCAATGCTCGAATGGATGCCGCAGGAAACACTCTTATTTAAAGGCGCTGAAGTGGCAAGTTCATTGCGCGTGGAATTGGCTGAAAAAGCCCGTTTTTTCGGATGGGAAATGGTCAGCTTCGGACGTCCGGCATGTGAGGAGATTTTTTCTACCGGCTCCGCGCAAATCTCTATTGAAATTTACCGTAACAATAAACCGCTGGTGATTGAACGTATTACAGTAACTATCGATATGCTTGATTCTCTTTGTGGTTTAGCTGGACAGGCATTAATGGCTTCATTATTTGTTTATCCGGCCGGTCAGTCCGAATTGGAAAAAGCCCGTGCAATCGCAAATCACCATCGATTTTTCGGCGCAACTTTAATCAATGGGGTATTGGTATGCCGAATGCTGGGAGAACAGGCCGAACCGGTACGGAAAGTATTTACAGCAATATGGGAAGCCATCAGGCCCGGACTTAATAATCGCCGTGCATGCATACCCAGAATCTGGGCCACCTGAGATGGATTTACCGATTGAGGCTGCGTTATATTGATCTCGTGCGTTACTTCTACTTTGTCAGATTCTACGAAAGCTCGTCATACCCGCCGGGAAGCGGGACCAATCTGTCTGGAACAGATTGGCATTGACCCCGTGGGGTGCGGGGCAGGAAAGCCCCGCATGAATCCAGTGCCAGGGATGGCAAGCTTAAACCCCATCCGTGGGGCCTGGATCCCGGCACAAATTCGTCTGGAACGAATTTGCATTGACCCGACCGGCGGCAGGCGGGAGTGCCTGACGTGACTCCCTTCCGGAATGACGATCTTGAAAATTACAGGACATGTAATCTGACAAAGTAGAATTAAGTCATTGAATATATTTTAATTACCTGTAAACAGATTATGGAATTAACACCCAGAGAAAAAGACAAGCTCATGCTTTTTACCGCAGCTCTTGTGGCTGAGCGGCGAAAAGCTAGAGGTGTAAAATTGAATTATCCCGAAGCTGTCGCCTTCATCAGCGCGGCCATTGTCGAAGGCGCGCGCGATGGGCGCAGTGTTGCCGAATTAATGAATTACGGCCGAACTTTGCTGACCCGCGAGGAGGTCATGGAAGGCATTGCCGAAATGATCCATGATGTTCAGGTCGAAGCCACTTTTCCGGACGGCACTAAACTGGTGACTGTTCATAACCCTATTGTGTAGGAGATGGCAATGATTCCAGGCGAACTA
Source organism: Methylobacter sp. (assembly GCA_028716975.1). GTDB lineage: Bacteria > Pseudomonadota > Gammaproteobacteria > Methylococcales > Methylomonadaceae > Methylobacter_B. The sequence continues at coordinate 33,215 of JAQUOU010000019.1, forward strand.
TTTCCCGCCGACGGGGACATTGAACTGAATCAGGGCCGCGAAGTGCTTGAGCTCAGCGTTGCCAATACCGGGGACCGGCCTGTTCAAATAGGTTCTCATTACCATTTTTATGAAGTTAATTCGGCATTAACATTTGACCGCGAAGCCAGTAAAGGCTTTCGCCTTGATATTCCGGCAGGCACAGCCGTTCGTTTTGAACCGGGTCAGGCACGTAACGTGATGCTGGTAAGTTTCGCCGGCAAGCGGGAAATATACGGGTTTAACGGGAAAGTAATGGGGGTATTGCCATGAGCCGCATAGAGCGCCGCGCTTATGCTGAAATGTATGGACCTACCACGGGCGACAGGCTTCGGCTGGCCGATACCGGCCTTGTTATTGAAGTTGAAGCGGACCATACGGTTTATGGCGATGAAGTCAAGTTTGGCGGCGGCAAGGTGATACGCGACGGTATGGGCCAGAGTCAATGCGGCTCGGCCGAAGCCGTCGATACCGTTATTACCAATGCGCTGATTATCGATTATTGGGGTATTGTCAAAGCCGACATCGGTATTAAAGACGGTCGTATTGCCGCGATCGGTAAAGCGGGTAATCCCGATACCCAGGCCAACGTGAGCATTATTATTGGGCCGGGTACGGAAGTTATCGCGGGAGAAGGGCAAATAGTCACGGCCGGCGGCGTGGATTCGCATATTCATTTCATTTGCCCGCAACAGATTGAAGAAGCATTAATGTCGGGCGTGACCACCATGTTGGGCGGCGGCACAGGCCCTGCGACGGGAACCAATGCGACTACCTGCACTCCCGGCATTTGGAATATCCGTCGCATGTTGCAGGCGGCTGATTCATTCCCGATGAACCTGGGCTTTCTTGGCAAAGGCAATGCCAGTTTGCCGCTTGCGCTTGAAGAGCAGATAAAAGCCGGTGCAATCGGCTTGAAACTGCATGAGGACTGGGGCACGACGCCCGCCGCGATTGATAATTGCCTGAATGTGGCCGATCAATACGATGTGCAGGTCGCCATTCATACCGATACTTTAAATGAATCCGGTTTTGTCGAAGACACCGTGGCGGCAATAAAAGGCCGGGCCATACATACTTATCATACGGAAGGGGCGGGCGGCGGTCATTCGCCGGACATCATCAAGGCGTGCGGTGAAGCTAATATACTGCCGTCATCGACCAATCCGACGCGGCCTTTTACCGTCAATACCATAGACGAGCACCTGGATATGCTGATGGTCTGCCATCATCTTGATCCTAAAATCGCCGAGGACGTGGCTTTTGCCGAAAGCAGAATTCGGCGGGAAACCATTGCCGCGGAAGATATTCTGCATGATTTGGGCGCTTTCTCGATGATTTCATCGGATTCGCAGGCGATGGGTAGAGTCGGCGAAGTGATTTGCCGGACCTGGCAAACCGCGCACAAAATGAAAGTGCAGCGCGGCAGTTTGCAGGAAGATACCTCACGAAATGATAATTTCAGGGTTAAACGTTATATCGCAAAATATACGATTAATCCTGCGATCACGCATGGCATCAGTCATCAGGTCGGTTCGGTTGAAGTCGGCAAACTGGCCGATCTGGTGTTATGGAAACCGGCTTTTTTTGGCGCCAAGCCCAGTTTAATTATTAAAGCCGGTTTTATTGCCGCAGCGCCTATGGGTGATCCCAATGCCTCTATTCCAACGCCGCAACCTGTTCATTACCGTCCCATGTTTGCAGCTTTCGGCAAAGCGCGAGCGGCTAGCTGTATAACGTTTCTTTCTAAAGCGGCTTACGATAATGGCGTAGCTGATTCGCTGAAGTTAGATAGTATGATCAGTCCTGTGGTCAATACCCGCAATATCAGCAAGGCGGATTTGATCCATAACACTTATCTGCCAAAAATTGAAGTTGATCCGCAAACGTATGAAGTACGGGCAGACGGCCAGTTACTGGTGTGTGAACCTATGTCGGTATTGCCACTGGCGCAACGATATTTTTTGTTTTAAAGCCGCTCACACTATAAGTATCTTGATTATAAGATACTTCAGCTAAGCCGTCATACCGGCATGGAGTCACGTCAGGCTATCCTGCCTGACACCCTTCGGGTCAATGCAACTCCGTTCCAGACGGATTTGTGCCGGTATCCAGTTCACAGGGATGTGTTTGGGTTGCCATCCCTGGCATTTGGGTTTCGGCATTCCCTGCCGGAACGACGGTTTTGGGGTTGGGTGAAGTTTCTTGCTTCAGAATAAATTTTTAAACAACACGGCATATTCTTACGGGAACCGCCCTAATGATTAGCATTAATGAAAGAACATGGCCTACCAAAAAGCCTGCGGCATCTTTGACATTGCCTTTCGAACGCAGACAAAAAAGCCGTTTACGAGTCACGCTGGATAATGGCGAAGAAGCCGGTCTTTTTTTGCCCCGGGGAACATTACTGCGGGGCGGCGATTGCCTGCTTGCCGATGATGGCCGCGTCATTTTGGTTAAAGCCGCTGCGGAATCCACTTCTACTGCTTATTCAAGCGATCCTTTGCTTCTTATGAAAGCCTGTTATCATCTGGGTAACCGTCATATTCCCGTGCAAATAGGCGAAAATTTTGTGCGTTACCAGCATGACCATGTGCTTGACGACATGATAGCTGCTTTTGGTTTGGTGATTAAGCCCGAGCGGGCGCCTTTTGAACCGGAATCCGGCGCATACCATTCCCATACTCATGGCGGACGTTACCACAGCCACAGTCATGACCATTAATGCAATATTACCTTTATTGCGGTTGTTCCAATTGGTGAGTCCGGCCTTGCCGGTAGGTGCTTACAGTTACTCTCAAGGCCTGGAATGGGCGGTTGAAGATCGCCTGGTTTCCGATGAAATATCTGCACGAGGCTGGATTGCCGGTAATCTGAAACATTCGGTAATTAAATTGGATGGCCCAGTTTTGGTCAGGATGTACGAAGGCTGGCAAGCCGATAATTTACAGTTAGTCAGGCACTGGAATGACATTATTTTGGCTTGCCGCGAAACCATGGAGTTACAGGCGCAAGACCAGCATCTCGGCATGGCATTGGGTAAAGTGCTGGAAGGACTGGAGATTAATTGGCTGCAACGCTGGGGCGCTACGGAATCGGCTTTTGTAGCGACTTACAGTCTGGCGACTGTCGAATGGAACTTATCAATGGATATGATGTTAAGCGGCTATCTTTGGGGATGGCTGGAAAATCAGGTGTTAAGCGCCATGAAATTAGTGCCGCTGGGGCAGATGGCGGGACAGCGCATGTTATTTGAATTGGCAACATGCATTCCTGCCTACATAGAAAAAATATGCCTGATACAAGACCATGAAATCGGCGGTTCCTTACCGCTGCTGGCTATTGCCAGCAGCAGGCATGAAACCCAATATTCAAGATTATTTCGCTCGTGAGAAGATAATGAAAAAAAATCGTGATGTGCTTAGAATCGGAGTCGGAGGTCCTGTTGGGTCAGGAAAAACAGCCTTGCTGGATGTGTTGTGCAAACAACTGCGCGACCAGTTTCATATTGCTGTAGTCACTAATGATATTTATACCCAGGAAGATGCCAAATTCCTATGCCGCAGTAATGCCTTGCCGGAAGATCATATTATAGGCGTGGAAACCGGCGGTTGCCCGCATACGGCCATCAGGGAGGATGCCTCCATGAATCTGGTGGCCGTGGAAAAAATGATAGCAAAATTCGGCGATCTTGATTTTGTTTTAATCGAGAGCGGCGGCGACAATCTGAGCGCATCATTTAGCCCGGAATTGGCCGATTTAACGATTTACGTCATTGATGTCGCCGCCGGTGAAAAAATTCCGCGTAAAGGCGGCCCCGGCATTACCAAGTCAGATTTACTGGTAATCAATAAAATTGACTTGGCTCCTTACGTCGGCGCTTCGCTTGCTGTCATGGAAAGCGATTCTCTCAGGATGCGCGGTGACCGCCCTTTTGTCTTTACCAACCTTAAAACCGGCCAAGGAGTGAACGAAGTCATTAATTTTATCGTGACTAAAGGAATGCTGGAGTATGCCTGAGGGCATCTGCGGATATTTTATTGGCGCATTTTAGCTATCGCTGGCAATCGGTACAAAATACGGTTGAGCGGTTAGCCAGCCTTATTTCTTTTAAGGGTTGTTGACAATGGACACAAGGTAATCCGGCGCGGCCGTAGACGTTGAGTTGTTGCTTGAAATAGCCGGGTTTTCCGTTTTCATTGACAAAGTTTCGCAGCGTCGTGCCGCCTTCCTGGATGGCGTGTTGCAGAATGATACGAATACAGTCAGCCAGTTTTTGATAGCGCAGTAAAGAAATTCTTCCTGCCATGCGAGAGGGCTGTATGCCGGCCATAAACAAGGCTTCATTTGCATAGATATTGCCGACGCCCACGACTATGTGGCTATCCATGATAAAAGACTTTACCGGCATTTTCCGGTGTCTGGATAACGAATAAAGCAGGCCGCCGTTAAAATCCGCTAATAAGGGTTCAGGGCCTAAATCCTTGAGCAGTTGATGGTCTGATGCGGGCGCTGTCGTCCATAATACGGCGCCGAATCGCCGTGGATCATTAAACCGCAGCACCACATCGTCTTCAAAAATAAAATCAATATGATCGTGTTTGCCGGCGGCTTGTGCTGTCGACATGATTCTTAAACTGCCTGACATGCCCAAATGTAACAGCAGCGTACCTTTACTGGTATTGAATAACAGGTATTTGGCTCTTCGTGAGACCGATTGAATGCTGACGCCTGTCAAGGTTTGATTGAGAATTTCAGGCACAGGCCAGCGCAGTTTAGGCTGGCGGATAATGACCTGTTGAATGGTTTGCCCTTCAATATAGGGCGCGATGCCGCGCCGGGTTGTTTCAACTTCGGGTAATTCAGGCATGGAGTCAACGTTATAATATGTTGGTTTGGATGGCTGAAAAGTTTAACACGAAAGCGGCCTTCACCCTGAGAGGCAGGGTTTTGCATGGTGCTTTTGCATTCAGATGATGGTCGTACTACGAACGTCCAGCCCACTACAAATGACCTCCAGATGGTAATTCATTGTCTTACTTAAGGAATCTCTGAACAGGTTGATTACCATGGTTCGACAAGCTCACCACGAATGGATTCGACACCGCTCTCCTGAGTGTAGTCGAAGGGGCTCTCCTGAGCGTAGACTAAGGGCTCACGACGAACGGATTCGACAAAGCTCTTCCGAGCATCGTCGAAGCCTGTCATGAGCTTGTCGAATGAGGCTCACCACTAACGAAATCAATAGCCTACCGTTCGTCCTGAGCTTGTCGAAGGAAGCTTGTCGAAGGAAGCCTGGCTAAGGACTGTGCAGTGATTTCTTAAGAGTACCTATTCTTTGGATAAAATATCTTGAGCCCAGCTCACTGCCGCCGAAACCGTGGGAAACCCGATAGTATTCGTTAGCAGGATAATGGCATGATAAATCTCTTCAGGCGTCGCGCCGCTTTCGATAGCTCTTCTTACATGGCTGTGGACAGCGCCCTCCGAATGTATTGCTATAGCGGCGGCAAGTTGAATAAGATGTGCTGTTTTAGCATCCAGGGGACCTTGTGTCCTAACCACCTTACCCAAGGCTTCCACAGCCTCAATAAATTCTTCATGCTGTTTTTTCTGAAATAAATAATGGCTGGGAAGTTTTTTCTTCGACATAAATCCTCCAAGATCAGGTTCTAAAAATTCACTCTGCAGGAAGCTCGTGATATTTTGAAGGAAGATTTTCTCGTCCCCATTTAAGCACCCGGCTCATCCAGATCAGCTCGTCTAAAAAATCACCCGCTCTCCGCGTGTAAGCTTGATCCAGAAGCGCACCGTGCTGGTCAAACTTGTCCTGCACAGATGGAAAGTTAAGATCGGTAAACGTCGCCGATAAGCCTAATTCCCGCACCATTTGCACCATCGCCTCTATAACCCGTGTTCCTCCCCAGGGACCTGCGGATACGCCGACAAAAGCTACGCTCTTATGGATGTATTCTTTCAGGAGCAAATCGAGAACGCTTTTTAAGATGCCGGGATAGCCGTGGTTATACTCAGGCGAGACCACCACTAAGCCATCTGCCCGAATAACGGCATCCCTCCATTCCGGGAATTGATCTTTAATTGCCGTACCATAGCCTTCCTGCGGCAATACGAAATCCCTGGCGTCGAATACTCTTGTTTCTATCTCGGATCGTTTTTCCATTTCTTCCAGCAGCCACTTCGCGGCAAAAACGCTTTTTCTGTCTTTACGATTGGTGCCTAAAATAATTGGCAGAAACAGTTTGCTTTCTAAATAATTTTTCATATCAGGCCTCAATCAGTAAGTTAATCGATTTCCTTTAATATTCTTATGCTCTTATCTTTCCGGGTAAACGCCGAGCTCATCCAGTGATTGATGCAAGTCTGCCGGATCGCGGTAAACCCGGAATGCGCCGGCGCGGCTTAACTCATCTTCGCCGTATCCGCCGCTTAGCAAACCGATACTCAACATGCCCGCCCGCCGCGCGGCCAGAATATCCCAGACCGCATCGCCAACTACGTAGCAATCAGTTACGGCGATACCCAGGCGCTGTTGGCAAGCCAGGAAAAGATCGGGTTCGGGTTTGGCGTGGGTGACATTGCCCCGCTCGATCACTACTGTCTCCTGGCCCAAGCCAAGCGCCTCCAGCGAAGCATTAATTTCCGGCCGTTTACCTGAAGTAGCGATGCCAAAGGGAATCTTGCTCAAGCGCAGGAAGCGCACCAGTTCCATTGCTCCCGGCAAAGGTCTGCGATCAGGAAGAAGCTGGGTAAACAATTCGCCATGACGGTGCTGAAGCGCATCCGCTTCCGGCGCACTAATGTCCCGGCCAAGTTCGCGAGCTACAGCTCGTGTGAACAAACCGCCACTCATGCCGATGCGACGGTGAATACACCAGCCCTCGATATCCATACCCGCTTCCGCTAATGCGCGTTGCCAGGCAAATATATGGGCATAGACGGTATCAACGAGTGTGCCGTCCAGGTCAAAGATGAGGGCCTGCATATGCTCCTCCGGTGATAACTTCGTTACAGAACAATAAAACAAAGAGAAGGCTGTTTACTTAAATTTACCTGCCTTGGACACTCTTGTCCACTTAAGTTGCAAGTCTCCCGGCATTAAAATAACTTTCCGCTAAATCGCCGGCCGAGCGGCTGCATCAAGCCGAAAAATAATTTTCGTGAAACCGGTCAGTAAATTCAACCAGGTTTTTATAGGATTTTGCCTTGTCGAATATCGGCGCGGTGAAACTCGCCATACGGATCATTTGAACCAACATGCCATAAGCAACTGCATCCAGGGTAGTGGGTTGATCACCGAAGAAATAGGGCTTGCCGTCCAGAAAATCCGCCAGTGCTTTCAAGTCGCGGTTACCGATTTCAACAATTTCTTCATCGGAATGACGCCCAATTCCCTGCGCGTAAAGCTTTTTAATTACATTTTTGCGCATTATGAAGACGACGATTTTATTAAGGGGGAACGGAATGCCGCCAAAAAATAATTTCTTTAGAGCCTCCGAGTTATGGTCCAGCTTCCAGCGGGCATGAACCAGAATCCAATACATATTTTCGTCGATCATTTTGATAAATGCATGTGCGATGGCCTTGTCCGCATCACTCAATTCAGCATCAAGCGTATCGCCATAGGTTTCTTTTAAATATTCCAGTATGAAACTCGAATCGGCTATGATTTTGCCGTTGTCTTCTATATAAGGCAGTTTGCCTTTTGGGGCTTTGCGCAAATAATGCGTCCCGCTCAACGCTTCATACGGCAATTTGGCCAGCCGAAGATAAGCTTCGACCTTGACGCAAAACGGACTGGCATCGCAAACATCATCGATAGAGCCGAATTTATAGAGTTTAATCATGGGGCTTTCCTCCGTTGAAGATACTTATGTCTTAATCTTCGTCTGCTTTTCGACCTAAACCTGCGGGTGAAATTAATTTTAAATTAACTGATAGCCTATGCTCGCGATGGATAATTCTAAAAACCGCAGTTGGAACATGAGAAAGCCGTTCGTGCTGAGCCCTTCGGCTATGCTCAGGAGAGCCCGGTCGAAGCATGAACGGCTTTCTCACGCTCACCCATTGGGTGAGCATTCCAAAACCCTGCTCACCCTTCAACAGGCTCAGGGCGAACGGGGTTTTGAAATGCTCAACTGCGGATTTTAGGATAATCTTGCCTGCAGTTGAGCGCTGCTCCCCTATAAAAAGTTGCATCAGAGCCATAAAATTCATGCTCGCTTATGCGTTATTTTGTGCTTTTGCAAGGTTAAAAATGAAATAATTTTTACTTTTCCATCGTTTTAATAAAGGCATTGGCTTCATTGATGGATTTTTCCATGGACGCAATTAAAGATGAAACATCCGACTTTATTGAGCCCAGTTCCTCTTTCAAGGAAGAAATGGCGTGGGCGTTGAGATTGTGCTTCATAAACATCACCTGGTCTTTAAAAACTGCCAGAATAGGTTCGATTTTTGCTTCAGCATTCTTCATTGCCGTAATTAATTGCCGGTATTGGACTTTCGTTGCGCTGAGCTTGTTTTGACTGCTGCGCTTTAGTGAAGGATTGCTGTATTGTTGAATTTCATTTTCCCATTCATTAAATAATGCTTCCGAGACATCTTCAATATCGCTGATGCGCTTTTTAACTTCATCGGCTTTATTAACGCTGGCCTCATACTCGCTGTTTAGCTTGTTATAGGTAGCCTCAAGGTCGCCGCCTTTAAAATTAGTGACCGCTGTAAATTGCGCCAATGCAGATTTGAATTGCTCTTTAGTTTCTTCCTGTGTGTCCCGTGCTTTTTCAACCCGATGTACCATGACATCCCGTTTAGGTATCCCTATTTTTTCCAGACCGCTATAGTACATGCTGGAACAGGCGCTTACGCTGAAAATGAACGATAAAAAAATTATCTGTATATAGCCCATAGAAATTTCCTTTGCTGATTTGGAATTATTATAAGTAACCCTAATAATACAATGCTTCGACAAGGCTCTCCTGAGCGTAGACTAAGGGCTCAGCATGAACGGCTATAACATTATCAATAAGTTAAATTCGTGCTGAGGCGTGAGCTTGTCGAGCGGTCGAAGCATGAGTGTAACTTATTTTTAGAGCTTCCCTAAATTGAATAAAATACCCTATGGATAATGCCTGGAAATAAAAGGATAGGATTTTGATTCATTCGGAAAAAGAGCTCTCCCACCGAATGGCGGATCTATAGGTTTTTGAATATGAAAGCCACGTAATAATGACAGTTAGCCATTTTGCCAATATTTTGAAATCGGCAACACGTATTTTTCCGGCTCACTATGGATTTCCGGGTCTTAGGATAGGAGCGGTTGTAACCCTGCAACAATAATGATCTACCACGCTTCGTCGTGTTATGCACTAACTCGAAAAAACCAATATAAATGGGCAGTTTTTCTTCGGAAATACCCGGGGCAGTCGTAACCAGGATCGCAGCAAAGACCAAACCCCCTCCATTATGTTGGCATGAACTTCATGAAAGCCATCGCCGTCCTAGTCGACCGCCTCTTCTCTTTGCCCCGGTTAACCGCGACTATCAATCCTCAACAAATCGTTCGTAATCGGCAAGCATATCAATATCGAAAGCAGCTTCGGGCATTGAGACTTCTGTGAGCTGGGCAGCGTGGGCTAGAATGATGCTTTTCGCCCCTTGCGAACCTGTAAGCGCGAGCAGTGCCGGATAAAATTGTCGAGCGAAAAGCGCAGGGACGCCGTGAGTGCCATTGTATTTCGCTGCTACGATCGGTGCATTTGTCGTGCGATAAGCAATGACCAATTTGTTGATGGCTTCTACGTCCACACCAGGTTGATCGCAGAGCATTACGACAACGGCGCCTATCTCATCCTGTAAGATGAGATGTTCTATCCCGATACGAATCGATGACGCCATACCGGTCGGCCAAATGCCATTGAAGACCGTGATCACCGGCAAGTCCTTAAGTTCGGCTTGCATTTTTTCCGCCTGCGCGCCCAAAACGACGATGATCGGATGACAAAGGGAAGCAAGCACTATCCGCGCTGCCCGGCGCAGTAAAGTCTCTGCCTGGTACATCAGCAATTGCTTAGGCCTGCCCAAACGCTGCGAATTGCCTGCCGCGAGCAAAAGCAAACTAGCCTGCCGTTCGCTATCCCTGCCTTGCATAGAATTGAGTGTTTTTCGTGCCTGAACCGTCCAATATCGTATCGTATGCATCATGAATAGGAGCCTGCCGGTAACATAAATGCCCGCCTTTACGCTTGGCTACGATAGCGCGCATCTCTGCGATAATTGATAAAGCAATTTCCTGAGGCGAGTTCGCCCCGATATCTAAACCTATCGGCGCATAAAGACGTGCGCAGTCGGCTTCTTTAAGTTTGAATCGGCTATCTTTTTCCGCCAACTCAATCCGCATGCGTTCGGTACGTTTTCGCGGCCCCATCACGCCGATATAGCGCGACGCCGACATCAGCAAAAATTTGAGCAGCGCCTGATCGTGCGCGTAATTGTGCGTCATCAGCAGAGTCAGGGTGCGAGGCGTGATCGTAAGGTGTTCACTTATAGTTTCAGTACGCGCTAGAGTAACCTTGTCAGCTGCCGCAAAGAGCGCGCGGCTGGCTGGACGCGCCTGCACATCAATGATTTCCGTGTGCCAGCCCAGCCCATTGGCTAACTCAATAACGGGTAAGGCGTCATGACCAGCGCCAAACACAACAAGCTGCACCGGCGGCGTGATTGTTTCAATAAAAACCTTGGTTGTATTTCCGTTTCGCTCATAAACACGAACACCTGATTGTTCTGCTAACAGAGCCTCGTAAGTATCCTGCACTATCAGGGCTGCCAGATCACTCTTTAAAAGGCCGCAATTAATCTCTTTGTTATCGTTAACGATTACGCGTGAGCCGATTGTAGGCATTGACCATGAGATCGAGTGCTGAAATACAGTTGCAACAGCAAGAGGCGAACTATTCGAATCCGCTGCAAACAGCCGGCGCAATGCTTTTATATAGCTGGATTGCGGTTCGAGCGGCTCAACAAGTACGCGTACTACGCCATTGCAGCCTAACCCCAAGCCCCAGACGATCTCTTCATTAGTCGATCCGGCGTCATACTCGATCAGTTCCGTTGAAGGGGTATTGATGATGCGCTGTGCGTGTTCAATGACATCATTTTCCAGGCAACCGGCGCTAATCGTCCCAGTGCTTTTTCCACTTTCACATACCAGCATGCGCGCGCCGGGACGCCTATATGCCGAACCTTCGACGTCCACCACTGTCGCTAAGGCGCAACGTTCGCCTTTTGCCTGGGATTGATCAAACGCTTGAATTATTGCCCGCGTTTCATTCATGGGAATCTCTAAAACTTATTCGTTCATACTTTGATATGCTCAGTATGAAAGGATAAGTTACTGATTTAAAATAGTAAATGTTAGGGCTGAGTTTATCGAAGTGCATTTTTAGAGGTTGCCTTATTGTATTTATGCCCACTGGAACGCCGATAGCTGATGATTTTTCGAGGAATCCTGCATCAGAGCAATTTGTCGAGAGTAATAGGCAGATCACGCACTCGTTTACCGGTTGCGTTAAACACGGCATTAGCGATTGCCGCCGCCACGCCTGTGATGCCGATTTCGCCGATTCCGTGCGCTCCTATCGGTGTGTGAGCATCAGGGATATTGTTGTAAATGATATCTATATATGGCACGTCCAGATTAACCGGAATGTGATACTCGGCGAGGGAAGGATTCATAATACGTCCCTTACGTTCGTCAAACAGCGTTTCTTCGGTCAAAGCCATGCCAATGCCCATAATTATGCCGCCCCGAAACTGGCTGATAGCGGTTTTCGGGTTCAGGATTATGCCGCAGTCAAACGACCCTAACCAGCGCGAAACCCGCGTTTCACCCGTTTCTTCGTTGACGCGAACTTCGCAGAACTGGGCGCCGTAAGAATGCATGGAGTATTGCTTCAATTCCGTCGGCATTTCCGAAGACGCGTTGACTTTTATATGATCTTTCCCAGCATGCTTTAAAATGGACATATACGTTTCGCCTTCCGGAGCATCGGTTTTGCTGAACAAACCGTTATTGCGCGCTTCGATTTGCTCATAGGTCAGGTTCGATAGCGGCGAATCGGCATTGCGACCTGCCAGCGCGAGCAATTCTTTATGAATCTTTTCGGCGGCCGCTGTGACGGAAGCGACGATGCTGACAGTTTGATTTGAACCGCCTGCGATAGGCGATTCAGGCAGATCGGAATCCCCGTATTGAAACGAGACCTTATCAAGCGGCAGGCCTAATTTTTCTGCGGCGTGTTGAATCTGCACCGTCGCTGTTCCCATGCCCATTTCGTGCGCCGCCGCCTTTACAAACGCAGTACCGTCTGCGTTAATGCGAATACCAGCCGTTGCCGGCAACCGCAGAACAGGATAATAAGCCGTCGCAACCCCTTGTCCGACCAGCCATTTGCCGTCACGTTGACCGCGCGGTTCGGCATGGCGTTTTTGCCAATTAAATTTTTCAGCGCCGAGCGTGTAAGCTTCTATTAAATGGCGGCTTGAAAATGCCGTATTTTTTGCCGGATCCGTTTTGGGTTCATTGATTCGGCGTAGCTCAATGGGATCCATTTTTAAGCTATAGGCGAGTTCATCCATCGCCAACTCTAAAGCGAACGCGCCTATGGATTCACCGGGAGCTCGCATGAAGGTATTGGCAATAGTATCGAGCTTTACAACCTTTTGCCCGGCGAAAATGTTTTTCGGCGAGTAGAGATGCCGCGCTGGAAACGTAAACTGTTCGGGAAAGTTGTTATGCTTTGACATGGCGGTTATCCCGCTGTGGATCAGCGCAGTTAACCGGCCGTCTTTTTTCGCGCCCAGCGCGACGCGTTGTTCGGAAAGCGTGCGTCCGCCGGCCAGGCGAAAAACGCCTGCACGGGATATAACTAATTTAATCGGGCGTTTTACAGTTTTTGCCGCTATGACGCATAGCATCGTATTGTCCCAGAGCGTGCCTTTGCCGCCGAAACCGCCGCCTACAAACGGCGATACAACGCGGACTTTTTCAGGCGCCAGGCCGAACAGTATGGCGAGGGTGTGTTTAACGCCGTAAAGGTTCTGCGGCGGGTCATAAACCAGCAGACTGTCGTCTTCATTCCATACGGCAATGGTCGCGTGCGGTTCAATGGCGTTATGGTTATAACGCGGCGTTCGATAAATGTTATCTGTCGTCGCTTCGGCCTCTGAAAAAGCTGTTCCGGCATTACCGATTTTTACTTCCGGCTCTTCGCCCAGCACATCGGAAGGCGTAACGGCTTCAGGTTTACAGGCAGCAAATGATACTGTTGCGATTTCGGTTTCATAGTCGACTTTTACGAGCGTTCCGGCATATTCTGCCTGGTCAAGCGTTGCGGCAATAACAATTGCAATCGGCTGACTGTCCCGGTAAATGCGGTTATCCTGTAAAACCGGACTATCGCTTGCCGCCGTTCCTTTGCTTTCGCCGGTCGGGTCAAACACAGGAGGAGTAGGGATTTTAGGCGCATTCTCATGCGTGATCACGGCTAAAACGCCGCTTGAGCTTGCCGCTTCGCTAGTATCAATTGTGGTGATTCTGCCTTTGGTAATCGTGCTGTAAACCAGCGCGGCGAAAGCCGGATTTTCAACCTTGAAGTCGGCACTGAAAAGAGCTTCACCTTTGACTTTCAAGTTAGCATCGACGCGGCTGAATGGTTTGCCGGCATAACCGGGCTTGTGCATTAAAGAATCGTGGTCTTTGCCGGGCGCAAACCGAACGACCGTTTCCTGAATTGTCCTGACATTATTCATCGCGCACCTCCACTTTCGGCTAAGTTATTCAATGCGCTGACAATGGTTCGTTTCGCCAGTTCGATTTTGAACATGTTATGGGCAAAACCTTTTGCCTGTTTCAATTCTTGATCAGCCGCGCGGCTGAAATTTTCTTTGGTGGCCGCTGCGCCAATTAACGCACGCTCCGCCTCAAAAGCTCGCCAGGGTTTATGCGCTACGCTGCCGAGCGCGATGCGAATATTTACAATTTTTCCGTTTTGAATTTCCAAAGCTGCTGCGATGCTGACCAACGCGAAAGCGTAGCTCGATCTATCCCGGACTTTCCGGTAAAGCGAATTGGCGACAAACTCGGTTTGCGGAATTTCGATTGCCATAATCAATTCATCCGCCTGCAGATCGGTTTCAATCTGCGGCGTATTTCCGGGCAGGCGGTGAAAATCATTAAAAGCAATTTCGCGGGCGCCGTTTTTACCTTCAACACAGACCCTCGCATCAAGCGCAGCGAGCGCTACGCACATATCGGATGGGTGCGTCGCTATGCACGCATCGGAAGCTCCTAAAATCGCGTGAATCCGATTGAAGCCATCGATAGCGTCACAACCCGAATTAGCGTGCCGTTTATTGCAGCCCGCCGCTTCGTCGTAAAAGTAATAGCACCGCGTACGCTGCAAAAGATTTCCGCCGACAGTCGCCATATTGCGAATCTGCCCCGATGCGCCGGACAAAATCGCCTGTGCTAAAACCGGGTAACGTTCACGAATAATGCGGTGATTCGCCACCTCGGTATTTTTAACCGTCGCGCCGATGTAAATGCTCCCGTTAGAAAGCTCTTCGATTTGAGTAAAGGGCAAGCCCGTGACGTCAACCAGCGCCTCGGGCTGCTCAATATTTTCGCGCATTAAGTCAACCAGATTCGTGCCGCCGCCAGAAATTTTGCGTTCGCATTTTGCGAAATTTGATCGATTGCCGTTTGTGCGCTATCCGCCCTGGAATAAGCAAAGTTTTTCATTCCCTCACCTCCGTATCCAAAGCCTCGCGGACGGCTTCGCAAATACCGACATAAGCTCCGCAACGGCAGAGATTACCGCTCATGCGCTCTTTTATCTCTTCATTCGAAAATTCGAATGCCGCGGCGGAAATATCTTTCGTGACAGCGCTCGGCAAGCCGTTTTGGAATTCAGTAATCATTCCAATGGCCGAACAAATTTGTCCCGGCGTGCAGTAGCCGCATTGAAAACCGTCGTGCTCGATAAAGGCGGCCTGCAGAGGATGAAGCTCGTCATTTTCAGACAACCCTTCAGTTGTTGTGATGTCTCTCCTTCGTATTGAACGGCAAATGCCATACATGAAACAATTCGAACGCCGTCGACCAAAACGGTACAGGCCCCGCACGCGCCTTGATCGCAACCTTTTTTCGGCCCCGTTAGGCCGATATGCTCGCGCAGAGCGTCAAGCAATGAAACACGCGGCTCAATCTGCAGGCTGTAAGTTGTCTTGTTTATTATTAGCTCAATTGAAGCAGTGATTGGCCGCGAAACCGTGCCGCTTCCGCCCGCTTCGCCGTTAGCTTATGTTGATCAAAAACTACTTGCATGGGTGATTTAATCTGCATAAGTCTTTCCTCATTAAGCTAATCATCACGGCATTTTCTTTTAGGGAAGGGTAGAAATTCGCTTGCCGGTGCCAATTATTTTCCAGGATAAAACGACCAACTTGGTATGGTTGATTTAATATTGAATTAGGTTGATTTAACCAATTAGACCTATTTGTAGCCGTCTTTTTCCAGAGTTTTGCAGGTGATCAATTATTAATTCATCGATTGATTGTCTGATAAAGATGGCTACAAATAGGTCTGAGTTTAGCTACAGAAATACGAAAGCCAACGCCTCCTTTTAAATAATGCCAAAAGGCTAATTAATTTTGCTATAAAAATTAATGGAATAATTAACGAGTGTCGGTTCGGTATCTAACAAATGCCATAAGGAAAATATTAAATATGGCTGCGGTCTTCTATTCTAAAAAAGAATGAGCTCATTTTTAACCAACGGAGCAGTAATTTAAGCTTTTAGAGATTTATGGACGACAAGAGCAATTTCGACTTTTTAAAAGAGCACGACCCCGTATTTTTTCAACTGGCCTTTGCTGCTGAACAGTTATTTTCATCTGATCCTAATACTCCCTTAATTAAACTGCGCCAATTGGGTGAAGCACTAGCGCAAGATATGGCAGGTCGTTGCGGTATTGAATTCGACGAAAAAACATCACAAGCTGATTTGCTGTTTAAATTGAGACGCGTGCGGGAATTGAACACGCAGATTGAACAATTTAAAGCAAAACTGCTGGATACCTATCCTGATCGATCAACACCTTATTTCCGCTGGCTGGGAAGACGATACCGAACAGCTGACCTATCAAAAAGGCGCACGTCCCGAAAAGGGCAAAAACAAGGCTATCGCCGAATGGCCAACACAAGGGAAACAAACCGCCGATGATGTCCTGTTTGGCGGTTTAACGCCGCTTGCAGTCGGGGAAGCCAAGCGGAAAAAACTCAATATTGCCGGTAAAATTACGCAAGCCGAACGCTATTCGCTCGGTTTTAAACAAAGCGGCCAAAGCGCTGTACGAGGATGATTACAACAAAACGGCCGTGCGTAAAATCACCGGGTAGAACGATAAAGTGCAGCAACTTATCCGCCAATACAAAAACGAAAAATATCCGTCTATCGCCATTAAAGTTGATTTACCCACGACCTGTATTGACGTACCGGAAATCTGTAATCTGGTGTTTTTGCGTCGCGTCCGTTCCCGTATTCTATTTGAACAAATGCTGGAACGCGCCACCCGGCGCTGCGATGACATCGGCAAAACTGTCTTCAAAATCTACGATTCGGTCGATATTTACGCTGCTCTGCAGGAAGTCAGCTCGATGAAGCCATTGGTCAATGGGCCCAATATCTCATTGGAACAACTGCTGCAAGAGCTGAACGATACCCGCAGCTTGGCTGCTCCTGGCAATAAAGCAGACACCAGCCACGCCCATGATGTGCTGGATGCCGTCAGCCCAAAAATTATGCGGATATTACGTAAAGTGGTCAAAACTGCCGAAAAGAAGCCGCCGCTCAAACAAAAGCTTGAAGAGCTGGAAATGCTTTGGGGCGTAGAAGCCGGCAAATTGCATCAGCATTTGCATCAACTCGGTCTCCGACAAGCGGCTGATTTTGTCCAAAACCACAGCGGCCTACTCAAGCAATTAAATGAAGTCAACGACTTGCTGGGTTCCGATCGGTTGCCGGTTATTTACGAAGGGGAAGATGAATTTAAAAGCCGTGCCCAAACATACGGCCTCAATGAAAAGCCTGCCGATTATTTGGACAGCTTTAACCAGTTTATTCGCGACCATCTAAATCAATCCGTTGCATTGGGAGTGATAGTCAATAAACCCAAGACCTGATCCGCGATCAAATGCGGGCAGTGCGTGTGCTGCTGGATGAACACGGCTACAGCGAGGCTAAATTGCAAAGCGCCTGGGGTAGCCAAACCCATCAGGAAATCGCCGCCAGCATTGTCGGTTATATACGCCAAGCCGCCTTGGGTGAAGCCTTGCTGCCCTTTGAACAGCGGGTCACACAGGCTATGCAAAAAATCTACCTGTTACATAGTTGGACGTGGGTACAACGCAAATGGCTGGCTCGACTGGCCAAACAACTGACTCATGAAGTCGTCATCGACCAGCACTTTATCAACCGCGCCTTTGCTCAGGCTGGCGGAGCTTAAAAGGCTGGATTCAATGCTCGATGGTGACCTGGAAGATCTATGGGACACGCTCAGCACGAACGGATAAGTCACTGATTTTAATGAACTACCGTTCGCACTGAGCTTGTCGTTCCCATGCTCCGGCGTAGGAGCTATAAAAACTTTCTCATCTATAGCGAACCCAATGACCCAGGCATAAAAAAGGCCTACTTGCGTGTAGGCCTTATAATATTGGCGTCCCCAAGGGGGTTCGAACCCCTGTTACCGCCGTGAAAGGGCAGTGTCCTAGGCCACTAGACGATGGGGACTAAACTTGTTAGTCAGCTTTAGCTTTTTTGGTGGAGCCAGGCGGGATCGAACCGCCGACCTCAACACTGCCAGTGTTGCGCTCTCCCAATTGAGCTATGGCCCCTCAGTTGAGAACGCGCATTTTACAGGATTTCCCAGTCAAGTCCAGCACTAATTTAAGCTTCTTATATAATTTATGGCTCGCTGGATCCTGTCTAAAGTTTTTTCTTTTCCCAGCAGTGGCAGTGTTATATCAATTGCAGGTGAAACTGATGTTCCCACTACGGCAACGCGCAATGGCTGGGCAACTTTACCCAGCGCAACGCCGTTTGTTTCGGCAAGATCCAGAACAATCCGGTGCAACTCTTCACCACTCCATTCGGTTACTGCTGCAAATTTTTCATGCAGCTGTTTTAAAATTTCATCCGAACCGTGAGTGAAATTCTTTTTAGCTGCTTTTTCATCGTATGAATCAAAATCCTTATAGAAATAAATGCTCGCAGCCGCCATTTCAACCAGGGTTTTACAGCGTTCTCTCTGTGCTTTTACAATATCAATAAGAGCAGGGCCTTGTGCAGGATCAATGCCCTGTGCACCCATATGCCAGCTTAGGTGACGCGCTACATAACCTGGATCACTATTCATAATATACTGATGATTAAGCCATAACAGTTTTTCAGTGTTAAATGCAGACGCAGAGACATTGACCTTTTCTAATTCGAAATACTCAATCATCTCATTTCTTGTGAATATTTCCTGGTCACCATGCGCCCATCCCAAACGAACAAGATAATTCAGCAATGCAGCCGGTAAATAGCCATCATCGCGATATTGCATCACACTCACTGCGCCGTGCCGTTTCGATAAACGCGCGCCATCCGCACCCAGTATCATAGGCAAATGCGCATATTTAGGCAGTTCAGCGCCCAATGCCTTCAGGATATTCATTTGCCTGGGCGTATTATTTATATGATCATCGCCGCGAATAACATGCGTAACTCCCATATCCATATCATCAACAACAACCGTTAAATTGTACGTTGGCGTTCCATCCGCTCTGGCAATAATCAAATCATCGAGCTCTTTATTGGCAACAACGATTTCACCTTTAACCAAATCAGGAATGGTTACTATCCCGGCTAGCGGGTTTTTAAACCGAATGACAGGCTCTACACCCAGCCTTGGCTCGCCAGCTTCCCTGCATTTGCCGTTATATCGCGGCTTTTGTTTATTGGCCATTTGTTCAGTTCGAAGCTGTTCCAACTCTTCCTTGCTGCAATAACAATAATAGGCATCACCTTGCGCTAACAGCTGCCGGATAATTTCCATGTAACGCTCAAAGCGCTGGGTTTGATAAAAAGGGCCTTCGTCATATTCCAACCCTAACCAGGTCATTCCCTCAAGAATTGCATTAACGGATTCCTGGGTTGAACGCTCCAGATCCGTATCTTCAATTCTTAAAATAAACTTCCCCCCATGTTTGCGCGCATAAAGCCAGGAAAACAGGGCCGTACGTGCGCCGCCTACGTGCAAATAACCTGTTGGGCTTGGGGCAAATCGTGTCGTTATACTCATTTGATATTATTTTCTTTAATAAAATTCTTATTGTTAATAGGCAGCTAAATATACTGTTCTTATCCATTAATACTTACACACTAATGCCATGTATTATTAAAAAATATTATACCCATATTTAATATTATAAATATTAAGGTAACTTATATTATCCCACTTAAAATACCGGATTATTGCAGCAGGGAATAACTATAAATTTGCTATACAACTTAAATTAAGATAGTGCTAGAATCAAAAGCCGATTGATACTGCATAACATTACGTTATTTCAAACGATTGTTAACAAGGAGATTTAAATGAAAAAAATACTTGTAATTGCTGCATCTATTACCAGCCTAATTATATTAGGCTGCGCCTCCCAACCCATTAGCACTTTTCCAGCATACGTACCCAAAGACTTAAATGCCTTGGTTTCTTCCGGTCAGTATCAACAAAAAATCGATAATTTCTTTGTCATAAATGATTCTTCATCATCCATGACAAAAGATTATCTTGGCGTGGGCTTCCCAGGGCAGCCTGCTCCCACAAAATTTTCCGTTGAAAAAGAAATCCTGAACAGAATAAACCAAACTATTCCTGAATTGAATTTGACTGCAAGCATCCGCAGTTTTGGTTTCGGTCATTGTTTATCATTCAATTTTACCCAGCTTAATCTGCCGCCTGTTACCTATTCTAAATCATCTTTCGGCACCGGCATAGATACGTTGATCTGTGGCAGCGGAGGATCGCCTCTCGATGCCGCTATGGAAGGAACAACCGCAGACTTATCGGCAACTGCCGGTAACATTGCTGTCCTGATACTCAGCGATGGCCATTATCTGGACTCAGATCCTGTGGAGTCGGTTAAGTCCCTGAAACAAAAATACGGCGACAGAGTTTGCGTTTATACCATTTGGGTAGGTAACGAAGAGGAAAATTCCGGCATAACCTCATTAAATCAACTCTCAGACATTGCCGGTTGCGGCTTTAGCACAACTGCTGAAAAAGTTGCAAGCGCGAGCGACATGGCAAATTTTGTGCAGCATGTTTTCTTAAAAACCGGCATGCCGGTTGATGGAGATGATGATGGCGATGGGGTTCTTAACAGCAAGGATACCTGTCCTAATACACTGAAAGGCGCTCACGTTAACCAGTTTGGCTGCTGGATTGTCGAGATAAAATTTGATAATGATAAAAGCGCTATCAAGCCCGAGTATTATGATGAACTTGAGAATGTCGTGACAGTGATTAACAATAACCCAGGTTTGACGATTGAAGTACAAGGTCACACCAGCAGGACAGGAGCAGCCGAACATAATCAGAAACTGTCTGAGTATCGCGCGCAAGAAGTTAAGGATTACTTATTAAGCCATGGCGCAAACGCTGCATTAGAGGCTCGCGGGTATGGCTGGAGACGGCCACTGGATACCAATGAGACTGAAGAGGGTCGTGCAAATAACCGGCGTGTAGAGTTTAAATTTCTTCAATAGCTTCAATTGCTGCGACACAGGAGTCGACTAGTCCCCAGCGATAGCGCATGCATTTTCACGCAGCGTGTTTTTGGGGTGTGAAAATGCAGGCTTTCCTTTCATCAAGCCTTTTCCAATGACACATGAGCCTGAGCGAGGTGATGTATTTCCAACGTGAGATGAGCCTGGAAGCGAAAAAGTTGAGATCATGGAGGCATGATCGTGACTATACATACCCAAGGACTACAAACGCTGGCACAGGTGCAAGCGTTTGTTTCCAGCAACGCGGCTATTTCGTTTACGCTGACGGATCGGGTGCCGCTTACGGCTGGATGACTGATACGCTCAAACAGTTTCATTATGCCGGCTGCAAGCGCGGGGATAAAGGCGTACTAGCCAGTATTTGCGCAAGGTGACTGGCTTCTCCCGTGCGCAGGTAGCGCGCTGTATTAGGCAGTTTACCCAGGAGGGTGCTATCAATGATCGGCGGCCTGCGCCTGCCATGCCGTTTGTCAGGCATACACAACGGAAGACATTCGCTTGCTGGCCGAAATGGATGCTTTGCATGGCACAGTTTCCGGCACCACCACGCGCAAACTGTGCGAACGAGCGTTCAATGGGTATGAAGATGTTCGCTTTGAGCGGCTGCCGGGCATTTCCAATGCCCATCTGTACAACCTGCGGCCGCATAAAACCTATCAGTCCAAACGCGGCTCATTCGACCCAACCCGTCCGACCAAAGTCACTATTGGCGAGCGTCGCAAACCCGCGCCGGATGGCTGCCCCGGCTATTTGCGCGTGGACAGCGTGCATCAGGGGGATTTAGACGGTATCAAAGGTGTTTACCTGATCAATGCAGTGGACGAGGTCACTCAATTTCAGGCGGTCTTTGCCGTGGAACGCATTAGCGAGGCGTATTTGTTGCCGGTACTGGAAGCCATGATGGATGCGTTTCCGTTTGTGATTCGCAGCTTCCATTCGAATAACGGCTCGGGGTATCTCAATCACAAGGTGGGAAAACTGCTAGAGAAATTGCGCATCGATCAGACCCAATCGCGTTCTCGCCAGACCCATAATAATGCGCTGTCGGAGAGCAAGAATGCTTCAACCATCCGTAAATATCTCGGTTACAG
Organism: Methylobacter sp.; assembly: GCA_028716975.1. Classification (GTDB taxonomy): domain Bacteria; phylum Pseudomonadota; class Gammaproteobacteria; order Methylococcales; family Methylomonadaceae; genus Methylobacter_B. The sequence goes on from JAQUOU010000019.1 coordinate 55,242, forward strand.
CCATATTCCTCAACACTTTGCTAGCCAGGTGAATACTTTCACCGTCGAGGTGCTATCACCTTATCTGAACTTCCATCGCCCCTGTCACTTTCCAACAGAATATACCGATAAGAAAGGTAAAATACGCAAGCACTACCGGTCAAAACATGATGATATCTTATGAGAAATACCGTTCATTGCCCGCGTCAGAAAGTTTTCTCAAACCGCTGCCAGGTTTTATCTCTACGCACTTCCCAAAGTAGAGGGTTTTTCAAGTCAGAAAATTGGTGAGAGTGTGCTGCTAATTGGCAGGCCGTTACAACACGTAGCCGATACCGTTGATCACGCGCCGCAGGCTAACGGTGCGGGGCCGACCGTCAAATTTGGCGACTGAGGAGGCTTGATAAGACTCCACGCATTTTGACTTTAACCTAAAAACCTTGGAGTGTGAGAAAACCGTTCGTGCTGAGCCAGTCGAAGCATGACCGGTTTTCTCATGTTCACCTATGGGGTGAGCATTCCAACATTCCGCCACCCATTCGACAAGGCTCTCCTGAGCATAGTTGAAGGGCTCATGACAGGCTTAGCCAGGACTCTCCTGAGCGTAGTCGAAAGGCTCAGTGCGAACGGGATTTGGGAAGGCTCAGCTGCGGATTTTAGGTTAATTGGTACTCCTGCTCGACTACAGGTTTCAAATAGTTGACCCGGCAGATTGATCAAATCCGCTAACATTTACTCATTAGAGCAATTATCCGTTAAGTATGATCAAGCTTATTGTTTAAATAGATAAATATAGTCCTCACCGAAGATGTCCCGTCCTTGACTTTGAACTATCCTTTAACAAAAGGATCTAATGAAAAATAATCCTTTGATTAGCTCAGGAAGCGCTGATTAAATCCTTCGATAAGGCTCTCCTGAGTTTATCGAAGGGCTCAGGATGAACGGTAATCCTTCGTCTATGCTCAGGAGAGCCTTATTGATTTATTTTGTGATTAGCCCTTGGCCAACGCTCAGGAGAGTCTTGTCGATGCCATTCGTGGTGAGCCCTTCGATAAACTCAGGAGAGCCTTGTCGAACCATGAGCGAAATCGATTTGTTCAGCGCTTCCCTAAGAGATCTCATAAAAAAATCAAGCATACCTTTCAAAAAATATTTTAAGTAATTGAATTTATTAAACTCTACATGACTTGCCGGACTTTTATGAAATGTTCGAGCTAGGTGTGACTGATGAAAAATGGTGTTCATGTCGGCGATTATATTTGTTGTTATAATTATCTATTAACCCTCGTTGTTAGACATATAGTCAAATTAAATGCCAAGTGGAAACTGACCCGTTAGATCATGCCCAGGGATGAGAGAGGATAATGTGTATCCTTTTCTTCGGGTTAGTGTACTTCGCCTCTGCCGAATTGGGCCATGCGCTGTCATTACCAGGCCCATTTGCCAGCATATGGCCGCCAAGCGGGTTGTATATTGCAGGGCTTCTTCTCTCCGAGCAGCGCCGCTGGCCGTTGCTGGTTGCTGCCGCACTCGTCGCTAACGCCGCTTCAGGCGTATTATTACATGGGCAATGGCTCCCGATCAGTCTCGGATTTTGGCTGTCGGGCACGGCCGAGGCACTTGCCGGCACATTCCTGATTCGCCGTTTCAGCGGCCTCTCGGTCACGATTTCCAGTCTGCGCAATGTACTGGCCATTACGGTTTTCTCGGCACTGTTTAGTGCAGCGCTAGGAAGCACGTTGGCGACGTCGGTAATTACTGTAACGAGCAAAGAAGTATTGTGGGTACCGGTTTGGCAGACATGGTGGCTTGCCGACGCATTGGGTATGCTGATCGTGGCTCCGCTCGTACTGGTGGTTGCGACCGATAAGCAAATACTGCTCAGGATGGCATCTGTCCGGCGCAGCCGCCTTTTCGAAGTGATTACTCTCGGGAGCACATTCGTTGCTGCAGCACAATTGCTGTTTGGCAGTGATGAGCCGTATCATCGCGCTTTCTTACTGCTCCCATTCCGGTTATGGGCGACATTGCGTTTTGAGATTCCCGGGACAATTATCGCCAACTTCGTATTGGCAATGATCATTGTGATTAATACGTTACGGGGCGACGGTCCATTCGCCGCTTTTCCGGTGATCGCCGAAAGAACGCTCATAATGCAGGCGTTTCTTTACCTCTCCAGCGTATTTTTCCTCGTCCTCGCCGCCCTTCTGCGCGAACGGCGACAGGCGGCAAAAATAGTGCAAGACCGCGAGCAACGACTGCGCTTGGCGATGGAGGTGTCGGCAACGGGGCTATTGGATTGGAACATAAATACCGGTGTTATGACTTGGTCGCCTGAGTGCTACCTGATCTTCGGCCTGCGTAAGGAAGAGTTTGACGGAACAGCAGCCGGGCTCGACCGGCTGCTCCAGCAGGAAGACCGGAGCCGGGTCTGGGCGGCTGTGCATACCGCCATCGAGCAGAGAACCAAGTATGAGTGCGAGTTTCGCATCATTCGTCCTGATGGAAATTTCCGCTGGGTGGTAAATCTGGGTCGGGCTGTCTATGATAAACAGGGACAAGCGCAGCAAATAATTGGCACTCTTACTGATATTACCGAGAGCAAGCGAGCCGAAGATCGGATGCGGCTCTTGGGGGAAGTAGCAGGGGTGCTGCTCTCTACAGACGACTTAGACGCCATGCTGCACAGCCTGCTTGCCAGGATCGGCCCTACTCTCAGCGTAGATGCCTATTTCAACTACATGGTGGAGGATACGGGTGATACCCTCCGGTTGATGTCATACGCCGGCATTTCCCAAGAAACAGCTAGCTCCATTACTCGGCTGGAGTTCGGCCAAGACCTGTGTGGTACAGTAGCACTTCGACGCCAGCCTCTTGTAATACCTTACCTGCAGCAAGTCGATCACCCGAAAGCCCAATGGGCCAGGGCGGCTGGTCTCCGCGTTTATACCGCCTATCCCTTGTTAAGCGGCGATCTGCTGCTCGGCACGCTCGCCTTCTCCAGCCGTTCGGTGGATCAGTTCGATAGCGAGGAACTGGCTATACTACAGGCCATCACCCAGTATGTCATCGTGTTCTGCGAGCGCTTAAGGTTACTGCACAAAGTGCAGGAGACGGCTCGGCGCAAGGACGAATTTCTAGCGACGCTGGCCCACGAACTGCGGAATCCCTTGGTTCCAGTCCGCAATGCCGTGCAACTTCTTAATATGAAAGCGCCGTCTATAAAGGAATTGCGATGGGCAACCGATGTCATTGACCGACAGGTGCAACAAATGGCCCGGCTAATCGACGACTTGATGGATGTAAGCCGCATCAATAGCAATAAGCTGGAACTCCGCAAAGAACGGATTGAACTGACAAGAGTGATAGAAGGGGCGTTAGACACCAGTCGGCCGCTCATCCAGCAGCGTGGCCACGAATTGATAGTGACGCTGCCGCCGGAACTGATAATTCTTGACGCCGACCTCACCCGGCTGGCACAGGTGTTCTTAAACCTGTTGAATAATGCAGCCAAGTATATGGATAGCGGGGGGCGCATTGATCTCCATGCGGAGCAACAAGGAAATGAAGTGGTGGTGTCGGTAAAAGATACCGGCATCGGCATCGCCGCCGACCAGCTGCCGTCTTTATTTGAATTGTTTTCACAGGTCGAAGGTTCGTTGTCCCGGTCGCAAGGCGGATTGGGCATCGGCTTGGCTCTGGTGAAGCAGATGGTCGAGATGCATGGCGGCTCCATTACAGTTTTCAGCGAAGGCTTAGGCAAGGGTAGTGAATTCGTGGCTAGGCTGCCAATTGTTATTGAACAGCAAAATACTCCTTATACCAGCGCTGATAACAAAGCAATGCCATCTTCAAAACTTCGAGTCCTGGTGGTGGACGACAACTTCGACGCTGCGTCCAGCATGGCAATGTTGGTGGAGATGATGGGTAATGATGTCCGTATGGCCCATGATGGCGAAAAAGCCGTTGCAGCGGCAAAAGAGTTTCGGCCTCATGCGATGCTGCTCGATATCGGCTTACCTAAGATGAATGGCTATGATGTCGCACGCACTATCCGGCAAGAGTCCTGGGGCAAGAGCATATTCCTCATTGCCGTGACCGGCTGGGGGCAAGAAGACGACAAGCGGAAGTCGAGAGAAGCAGGGTTTGACCTGCACATGATCAAGCCGGTGGATCCATTAGCGCTAATGGAACTGCTCGCTTCTCTCCCCTCTACGTAAACTGGCCTGCTGGCGCCATTAAGAATTTTATCATATCCAGATGGGATGATGAACCATGCGATCCCGGAAAGGAGCCGCTGAAATCCGCCGATGATAGGTGTAAAATTTCGAATGCTGATTGTGAAGCCAGGCCTGCGATTGGGTGTCGAGCTTAAACACTCGGGGCTTTCTATTAAAATCCGGCGTGATACCCTATTCAACTGTAGCATCTTTCGCGCATCATCATTTCAACTCGCTTTGAATACCTACAGATAGAGAGGCTCCATGACTATCTTATTGTTACTTGCCGTGTGCTTCCTCGCCTATTCCAATGGCGCGAACGACAACTTCAAGGGCGTAGCCTCTTTATTTGGCAGCAAGACGACCGGTTATCGAACGGCTATTGGCTGGGCTACGGTTTGCACATTGGCCGGTTCAGTGGCGGCTATCTTTCTTGCGCAGGCGCTGCTCATGAAGTTTTCAGGCAAGGGTCTGGTCCCGGATTCCTTGGCTGGCTCTGAGTATTTTCTTTTGGCGGTAGCGGTCGGCGCCGGAGTCACAGTGATTCTGGCTACGCTCACCGGGTTCCCGATTTCCACTACGCATGCCCTGACGGGCGCGATGGCCGGCAGCGGTTGGGTGGCGGTTGGGTCACAAGTCAGTCTGGGCGTATTGGGTAAGGCTTTCTTTCTGCCGCTGTTGCTGAGTCCTGTGCTAGCGGTGGCGTTGGGTGCTTCGCTGTACCTGATATGCCGGTGGTCACGCTTGCAGCTGGGCATTACGAAGGAGTGGTGTATTTGCATCGGGGAAGAGCAGCAGGTTGTGCCGATGCCGCAGCCATCGTCGATTCTGGGCTTGCAGGCTGCGGCTCCGACGATATCAGCATGCGTGGACCAGCAAAGCCGGTGCGAACCGCGTTACGCGGGAGGCTTTTTCGGTATCGGCTATCAGCAGATAATGGATGCGGCACATTTCCTGAGTGCGGGCGTTGTAAGTTTTGCTCGCGGCCTGAACGACACGCCAAAGATGGCGGCGTTGCTATTGGTATTGCCGGAACTGGGTGCGCGTTCGAGTTTGATAACTGTGGCGGTCGCCATAGCGGTAGGCGGCTTGTTCAGTGCGCGGCGAGTAGCGGATACGATGAGCCACAAGATCACCAGCATGAACCACGGACAGGGCTTTTCAGCCAATCTTGCCACGGGGTTGCTGGTTATGGCGGCGAGTCTTTTCGGGTTGCCTGTGTCCACGACGCATGTTTCGGTCGGGGCACTCTTCGGCATCGGATTGACTAGCCGACAGGCCAATATAAGTGTAATCCGCAATATTTTGCTTTCTTGGTTGATCACGTTACCGTGCGCGGCAATGGTTGGCGCTTTGGTTTATCGGTTCACGAAGCATTGAAATAATAAACAAACCCTATAGAGCAAACGAAAAACACACGTTCACCTTTGATTCTAGAGGGGGAATCATTACTAAACGATACGGTCTCGAAGGTGCTGCCGATCCGATTGAGTGCTTCTTATCCCTTAATACCATCTTCGGAATAACAGAAAATGCGTTTAATGCCTCAACCGGATAAACGAGCTCTAAAAATTGCTGATATTTTGCACATAGAACCTTACTTTACTCACGCTGGCATTCTGAATGCCCGCATGAGCATGCATCACTGTCCTGCTGCTTCTCGCAACTGTCACAACAGTATTTGTCGCCTGGCTTTACCTGGCAGTTACAACGTGGATTAGCGCAAGTTGAGTTGTCTTGATTCGCCGCGTTACTGGTTACAGTAGCCATATCATTCTCCTGAGAAAAATTTTAAGGACTAACATCAGGTATCTAAATCTATTTTTAATCTAATCTGGGGGAGTTACTACAGTACCGTTAAATGCAACAAACCTTAACTTTACCTGCGTTACTCCATTCGGCCAGTAGGGAATCAGGCCGAATTTTTGAATACATAATGGCTGAGATAAATCTCAGCCATTCAATCTTAATTATCGGGTTCAGCCGACTCGAGGTTATTTGTCTTCCTTAATATCCTGCTTGATATCACCGTAGCCCTTCTGGGTTTTGCCGACATTCTTCTGGACCTTACCTTCCATTTCCATTTGTTTGTCGCCTATCACTTTGCCGGTGACTTCCTTGACTTTACCTTTGCCTTCCTCAACCCGACCTTCTACTTGATCTTTATTCATATTGGAGTCTTCCTTGCTCTCTTCGGCATAAACGCCAACTGAGGCAATCGCCAAAAGAATGAAAGCTAATAAACCGGTGAGCTTTATAGTGTTACTTTTCATATTAATTTCCTGAATAGTTATTTTTGGTATTTTGGCTACGCAAAAGGCAAGTCAGTTGAGACTTGCCTGCATAGTTCGGAAATTTTTTACTTGTTTTTCTTAATATTATCCTTAATGTCATCTTTAAGATCACCAAATCCTGTTTGGAGTTTACCGACATTTTTTTGGAGATTTCCTTCTATTTCCAACGCATCGTCGTCCAAAATCACACCGGCTGCTTCCTTAATTTTACCCGTGACGGTTTCCATTTTGCCTTTTACTTGATCGGTATTCATGTTTCGCTCCTGATTATTAGGTAGTTATGACTCAATAGTCATAACCAAAGCCTGGAAACGATATACTCCCACGCTCAATTTTGATAATACCCTTAAGGTTAAATAAAGTTCGTTCGATAGCGAACATAGAGTAAGGATTTCTTAAAAGATTAAGAGGGGTCTGAGTTATAGAGGCACTGAACTGTTCTCTTACGCCTCACAGCTAGGAAATGGTTTAATTAACCAGGACAGGCTACCAAGGCTTGCTATGCCCGGACTGTTACAGCATATTAAATTTCAACTTAACCCGTCTTTTTCAACCCGTTTTACACTGGTGAAAACTTCACATCTTTCAAGTGTATCTCTTCACTGACATCCAGCTTAACTATCCGTACATTAAAGACAGTTTTAGTGTTTCGACTTAGCCGTCTATAAACGAGGCTGGATTGCCCTTCATCGATTTGATTTTAAAGGGAATAACGCGAGATTTATTTCAGGTAAAGGGGAAGCAATGACTTGTAAAACAGCGTCCAATATTTTCCACTCAGCTTTAGATTTGCCCGCCTAAGGAAACAAAATAAACCATTTAATAGGGATTTCCCCTGATAAATTTGGATGCTGTTAGCCGGCAAAAATTGACACTGATTGGTAATTCAGAAGGAGGGATGATTGATGTAATTTATGTTGAAAAATTAAATGACTATTCCCACCATTATTCGAGACGCTCTGGCGGTTTGGAATACAAGGTGTCCTTGGCAGTATACCGACGCAGAGCGAGGGAACGATAAAAACATTTTAGGAAACCCTTATGAAAACTAATTCGCCAAAAGCGGCATTTTCCGGATTCGATACAACGGGGCTTTATATTAAGCCAGAGTGGCTTCAGCAACTTGGCAATACCCGTTTTCTGACACGCTGTCAGAACGGCCGGATCAGCAGGGACGAGTTGGCCACTTTTATTCAACAACACCAGATGTATTCGCGCTGTTTTACGCGCTTTCTTGCAGCATTGCTGGCTAATATCGAGGATGATGACCATCGCCTGGCGCTGACTCAAAATTTGTTTGATGAAATGGGCTTGGGCGATGCCGGTAATCTGCCCCATTCCAAGCTTTACCGTCACATGATGGAAAGCATGAGGCTGATTCCCTGCATAATCCCCTTACCCTCGACCCAGCGTCTGGTAGATACGATGTGGGAGTGTTGTCACTCGCCCAATTACATGGTGGGGTTGGAGGCTTTGTGCCTGGGCGCAGAAGGGATAGTTCCCTATATTTATCAATGGATAGTCGATGGTTTCCTTGCGGCGGGCGACTCACTGGATAACTTGCAGTTTTTTACGCTGCATATTCAATGCGATGACGGGCATGCCGAAACCATGAAAGACATTATCGCCTGGGAACTCCAAAAAGCCCCCTCCGCATTGCTCGATTTAAATTACGGGGCCGAAAAAATGATTCAGGCGAGAGTCGGATTTTTTGAAGGTTTATCGGCTGGCTGCCCTGCTCCTAATCACTATGCGGTTTAAGCCATGAAAACCCGCTTGAAAACGTGCCGATGCTGCAAAACAGGGGCAGATTGGCTCTTCGCGTGGAAGCGCAATAAAGCTGGGTATTTGCCAGGAAAGTAGCCCCGAGATGACCATGCAGACTAACGATAACAAAACATCAGCAAGACTTTGGGTGCATCGGTTGTTTGAACAAAGCAGCGCCTCGTTAAAAGCTACTCCAGGTAACACCTCTTATGCAAAACGCTATCAAACGAGTCATGCTTTAGCAGGGCCAAGCCCTTTCAGCGCCTTGTTTGCGGGTGAAAATAAACACCAACCCGAGAGAGAAACCGATAAACACCAAGTTCAGCAGTGTTTTGAAGAAGATGTATCCTTACAAGAAATCAGTCCCCATACTAGCGAAATCTTTCACGCGAGTGAAGCCAATAATTTACAGGCAGCCGTTAACGGAATGGAGAAAAAGGGGACTGGAAGCTTAAACGCCCGGTTCACCGTACTTAACAGTTATGCCGAAACGCCTGATACCAAAACTTTCAGGCTGGTAAGGTCCGATGGGCAGAAATTTGATTATTTGCCGGGCCAATATATTACGCTTTCGGTAGTGATCGAAGGACGGCCCTATAAAAGGTCATATAGTCTGGCTTCATCGCCTTCCCATCCAGGCATCCTCGAAATTACCGTAAAAAAAGATCGGAAGGGGGGTGTCGTTTCCAACTGGCTAAACAACCAGCTTAAGGTTGGCGATACGCTCAATGCAAAAGGACCGTACGGCAACTTCAGTTGCGCTCCAAACGCGCCGCCAAAAATCTTGTTTTTAGCGGCGGGCAGCGGCATCGTCCCCATCATATCAATGTTACGCTGGCTTGCTGACGCCGAGGCACACGTTGATATTTCAGTTTTGCTGTCGTTTCGCACGTTCCAGGACATTATTTTTCGGGATGAGCTTAAGCTAATCGACGCCCGCCATAACAATATCAGGTTGTGGATCACCTTAACAAAAGAACCGTCTGATAGCCCGCAATGGCCAGGTTTAACCCGGCGCATTAACGCAAAAATGATAGCTGATTGTGTACCGGATGTGTCTGAACGCGTGGTTTATCTGTGCGGCCCTGAGGCTTTCATGGCGGACTGTAAAAATGACTTGCGAAGCTTGAAGCTGCCTGATGAACAATTATTCTGTGAAAGCTTTAATGTCAACCGTCCAATTCCGGCAGGGTACGACTCCAGCGTTAGCCCGCTTTCAAGTGCCTCTCTCCTTCCTGCTCAGTCGTCAAGCAACAAAACCGGCAGCTACCAAATCAGGTTTGCCAAATCAGCAAAAACCATTGCGGCTGATGGTTCCAGAACGTTATTGGCGCTGGCCGAGGCAGCGGGAATCAATCTCGCTCATGAATGTCGAGCCGGCAACTGCGGAGAATGCATGGTCAAATGTCTGGAAGGTAAGGTTAATATGACCGCGCAGGCCGAAATCGACGATCGCGACAGGGAAAAAGGCTGGGTTTATGCCTGCTGTGCTTATCCCTCTTCAAATGCAGTACTCGATGTTTAATATACATTTCAGGTCCCCTGGCCAATAAAAAGAGGTTCACTATGTTCCGGTTATTTAAAGCCAAACCAAAACAATTTCAGTCGTCTGTAGCCCCGCTCACCTTATTGCCAGGTTCTGAAGGTGAGCATTTTTTACAACACAAATATGGCACGACGCAGCGGGCATTGCGTTTTTATGATAAACAGGTGCTTAACTATTTATCGCCGATCATGAAAGAATTCATCGCCCGGCAGGAAGTGCTATTCATTGGCACCTCCGATAAACACGGCGACTGCGATTGCTCATTCCGTTTCGGCAAGCCGGGTTTCGTCCGGGCGCTGAACGATAACTATCTGGTCTACCCCGAATACCGCGGCAACGGCGTATTGGCCAGTCAGGGCAATATCACGGAGAACCCGCATATCGGCATGATTTTCGTCGATTTTTTTGCCAGCACCGTCGGCCTGCATGTGAATGGCAAGGCTAAAATTGTCGAAAATGATGATCTGCTAAAATTCCGCAAAGACTTACCTTCGGATGTCATGGATGAGATAAACGTCGAAGGCCGATTCAGGCCGGAACGCTGGATTATGGTTGAAATCGAGGAAGCTTACATCCATTGTTCCAAACATATCCCTTTGCTTAAAAAAGCGGAAAAGGAAATTACCTGGGGTACGGACGATGATGGCTTAAAACGGAGCGATTTTTTTGCCCTGCATGACATCCCGCTATTCCGTAGGCTTGGAGGTGACGCCGCGATACAGGCCATCACGGAAGCCTTGACCCTTCGTTTATTGCGGGATGAAAAACTCCGTCCTATTTTGGATGACATCAAGCTGCAAACGCTCCTGGACACGCAAAAACAGTTCTTGAAAACCGTCTTTGGGGCGTTGGGGGCGGATAAAATTTTGCCGGAAAATGTGCGTGAATTTTATCGGCAACAAACTGATTCCAGGCTAAATGAAGGCCAAATGGATCTTATCGTTAAACATTTAAAAGAGACTTTGGTTGATCTGGATGTGCCAGGGCATGAAATCACGGTACTGATGACGGCATTAGAAAGCAAAACTCCCTAGAGGATTGGGCAATTAGCGGAAACTCTTATTAGAGATTATTCGGAAGACTTGCGTGTTTCGCCAAACATGACAGAAAAAATCCAGATCACTTGGAGGGTTAATCCGATTTAATACAAAAATAAACACCGCTCCTTAAATAAGGCTCTAGGAGCCCGTCCCAGTTTACGCGCAACTGCGTTCTAGGTGTCGAAAGGCAACATTCGAGAGGGAGGCGCCCCTCAACCTTAGTAATTGAACGGCAGCTTTAAAGCATAAACTTGCCATTGCGGTGAAATACCTGATTGCCTTTTGATGGGTGACGGTTGCCAATCATAAAATCTCAATTTAATTAAGTTAAAGTGGTTGCTTTCATTGGAAGAGCTTGTATTTTCTTATTTGCACACAATCTGAATCCTGAGCGATGTTTTTACAGGCCGCTACACCTAAGGAAGAGCTGAATAAATCGATTTCGCTCATGGTTCGATAAGCTCACCACGAACGGCATCGACAAGGCTCTCCTGAGTGTAATCGAAGGGGCTCTCCTGAGCGTAGTCGAAGGGCTCACCACGAACGGGTTCGACAAGCTCACCCATTTGGTGAGGATACTACCATTCCGTTCACCCCCTTCGACAAGCTCAGGACGAACGGAACTCTGGTACCCTCAACTGCGGTTTCTAGGTTCAAGATCAAAAGAAGCGCGCTTCTCGTTATTGGTTTATTGAGAGAATATTTACGAAAGGACCATTTATGGTATGGCGTATTTCATCAATTTTGAACCCGGTCGTTATTAGTGCATCGCACAGTGTCGCCGGTGAGGAGTAATACTCAACAATCCCACGAACGGCATCGCTCTGCTCCTTAAACAAAGCCTTACTGAATTCAGTATGATAAGAGGGATCAAGATGCTGCAGACAAAGTTCAGCTATGGCCTCATAGTAAGCGCGAACGGGCACAATCAGGTTTTGGAAATCTTCCTCCATGGCGTGATCAATGAGCGGTAACACTATCGTTTCATCGCCAAGGTGCATCTGCTTATAATGAGATTTAAGCAAATGCGACGAGACGGTTTCAACATCGGCATGATGAATGCTGACCATGCCGGTTGGAGAAACCTTCATCGCTACTTCAGCGGTTTCGTTCCCGATATGCCATTGCCGAGGAGGTGAGTCTGCATTTCTGGCGTCGGAAATCCAAACGCCTCGAACTCTAGCGTCCAGCATATCGCTTGCAAGCTTATTTATTTTTCTTTCGCTGTATTTCATGTCAACATCGCCTTCCCCAAGATGAAGAACTGCGCCTGGCTTAAGGGGCTTTCTGGCCTGCCTGAAAAGATCAGAAATATCCGATGTATAGGGGGTGACATGATGCATGGAAACCGTCATATCAATAGCATCAATACTCGAATCAGGAAATGGAAAACCATTAGCTATATTCCACTGCTTTATTACAATAGTGTTGTGTAAACCGCTTGGATCAATGAGGTTATCGTTCTGGGACCGGGTTATATTAAATCGAAGGGCAAAGCCCTTGCTCTCAAGATAAGCGGGTAATAACGCGCAAATGTCCGGGTTGTAGTCCAGCAGTATGAGGTTTCCTCCGTTCAACAGAGTGGTCACTACTTCTATATTTTCGGAAAAGGGGAGTGCTTCAGACCCCGGGCCAACAACGACAAGATTTTTGGGACCTGGCTGCTGTGATAAGCCTTTGCCAAGAAGATTAAGAAGATTGGAGTGAAGCTCGAATAGGGTCGCCCTGGCCAGGGCTGGATAAATGGGATTGGCAGCGATATCAGGCTTTAAGGAATGAACAACTACCGAATTCGGATGGGTATCTGGCATGTGTATGACCTCTGATGGCTAGGGGGTGTTGGATATGCTGATTATGGGCAGCCCATGTGTTGCGTGGTATTACTCTCCGAAAAGTTTCTTCAGTGATTTTTATATTACCATGAAAACCGGTTATAAATAGTATTGCCTAAGCAGTCCCAATACGTAGGGTATAGAACAGGTTGTCGCAACCACGTATCAGTGTGGGGTTGGGCGGGTGAGCTAAACTACCGCGATATCACAGTTCAACATTAATAGGCAATATCTCATTGTCCGGCCAGGGTCGAAGCCAGCCTATCGACAGATGAAAAAATAAATCTTCGCCCCTGGCTGCTTTAACCGGTACGGTCGTTGCTTCGTCATAAAGTCTGGCATTGGCGCCGGAAACAGCGGCGAGTCGATACCCAAATGGACAGCCATAGCTGTGAAAAAGGCACCCGTGGCAAAGCCTTGACCGACGCACAGAAAGAAGCTAACCGGACTGAATCCCAAGTGCGTGCCCGGGTCGAACTGGTTTTCGGCGCACCAGCTGCCATGGGCGTGCATCTGGTGCGTACGCTTGGCCTTCAGCGGGCCAAGGTGAAGATCGGCTTGATGAATTTGATTTATAACAAGATGCGCCTGGTACAGATCATAAAGAGCGACGTGAAGAAGGCTACTAACCGAGTTTTCATGGACAAGCACAGGAAAGGGCGGCCTGCTGGGGCATTAAAAAGAGGCCCCCGGCAAAAAGGGCTTTGTAACAGGAATCGCCTTCAAAATACCCGGGGTTGAGAAAAAATCCATAAAATTTCAGTACCTTCACTGCAGGTCGGTTTAAATTTCAATTAATAGAGGTTCCTTTAAATAATCGACTGCCTACAAAGGCGATCAAACAGACGGATAAGAATTGGACAATAGCCAGCATCACGTGAAATAAAATATGAAAAATAATCATAGTCACCTCTTAACACTACCTAACGGCATATGGGATTAAAACGCATCAGCATGTGATGATGATTTTTCGGCACCTATAGCTTTACACCTCATTATCTTTCTTAGGGAGAAATCGATAGACATTTAGTCATCGCGTCTTTAAGATATTCTCTTTACGAGATTAACTCTGTACGGTTTCAAACGTAACGCCATTAACTATTATTGGATGTACGCAAGGATTCGTAAGAAACGGGCAATAGCAAGTATGGATAACCCATAGAGTTGAGTTTACGTATGTCATATTAAACCGACACACCCTTTCTCGTACATGATTTTGAGCGATTTCACCGGCAATATTGGGATTTTATCTAGCATAACGGAAAACAAGTGTTATCCGTTATGCTTACCCTAGTAATTGCCGTCGAAACAAGAAGATATGGCACTTTAGAAGCAAAAATCGCATGAGTTTATCCGCTACGTCCATTTTCTCACCAATCCTTATTTTGACCCTATTTGCCCCTAATATACTGATTATATTAAATTATAAAATTATACTGGTCGAAGTATGTGGTAATCATCTCCAGACGGATTACGCTCCCCGTTAATGCGACTCAGGAATAATCCGCCGGGACGGCGGATGGCTACGATCAAGGCTAATACGCTGCCAAATAGCCAGAACGTGGCGGGTACGGGTACGGAGAGGGGGCCTGCGTACTGCGAAAGGAACCCCTGTGCATCCGAGGTAAACGTATAACCCGGCGGCAAGTCAATGCCATTGATTTTGAAGGTGTTGGACGCGTCGAACTTGACATCGCCTGCGACCGCGGATGCATCGGTTTTAAGGAAGAGATTAAAAAAGATATCATCGCCTGGCTGCACCACCTGAGTCCAGGTGAATGGGATACTGAATGTGCCGGGAGTGCAGCAAGAGTAAAGCAGGTTGTCATGGAATTCTGGACTGTCACCGACTTGAAAGGTGTATTGCATCCTAATACTGTTATCGAGCGACGGGAAATTGAACGGTGCTGGCGTGAGTACGCTATAAGAGCCCTCCAGCACTGCCGTAAACGTTGCCAACCCCGGCAGGGCCGTGCCTCCGGCAAGGTTGATGCTGCCACCCATGCTTGAGATGCTGGAGGCGCCGGAATTGCGGCCAATTACGTAATGGTCGGCAACGACGTCAGCACTAACCTTCTCCTTGATAGCGCCGCTTAGCGCATCAGCCTGGGCCACCGCTTGGGATGAGGCATTGCCGGCAACAGTGGTCACTGTCCTCGACGCGACAGCGAAGCCCGTTGCCGGACTGCCATCGACATTTTTTGTGAAGGACACACCGGACGGCACATCCGATGCGAACGCGGTGACGCTCACCTGAGCGATAGCGGCATACGAGGGAGAGGCTGCGAATAGCGCCATATTAAAGCTAATAATGAGGTATGCCCGCTGAATGTTCATGTGTATTCTCTTATGTTTGAAGGAAATTATTTGGTATAGGTCCCACTCTTTAATATGATCGGCTTCTGCAGGGCTTAGGCATTCAGTAGCTAACACGCGACGATTGAGCAGGTGGGCTCAAGGTGCCCAAAGTCGAACGTAGCAAGACCAGTGCGTATTGGCTCCGGAATGTCCTCATTCAACTTGATGTGGCCGTCTGAAGTTGATGACTGTATTATCTACGGGCACCCGCTGCGCTATCGGGAGTATCCAAAATACGGTTTAGCAGGTTGGTCTGTTGAGATACTCTATCCGCTTGAGTTAAGTCGATCATGCCTTTAAGCTCTGAAAAACGTTTCTCAGCTTCCTTTAGAAGTTCTGTTGCTTTAATCAAATCACTCGCTTGGACAGCTACTCGAGCTTTTTTTAAATAATCATTAGCACGGTTACGATTACGGTCAAGTTTATCATTAGCATTGATTTCCTTACTTAACTTTAATGCCTCTTTGATATTGCTTATAATGAGATCGTCGCCCGCTTTGCCACTGTCTGCCGCGCCAACGCTGTTTCTTACCTGAATACTTCTCAAGGCTTCAGTCACTTGACCTAAAGTAGCATCAATTTCTTCAACGGGAGTCATTCTATTATACATACATGCCATACCCAAACAGATATCAGCCTTAGTCGAAAAAGATCCCAAAGAAAGTGCCAAGGCAGTAGCTACGGCAGCGCTTTTTAATAATTTCATGTACTGTAAACCTCGTTATAGTTATTATTATGTGGGGCTGCAACTCATTAAATATGAACCGCATTTAATTTAGTCACATGACAAAGTGAACTTTATCATAACTCTTACGCGTTGCTCGACTTTATATTTGGATTAACCCCTCAAACTGCAAAGGCTCCCGATGCAAGCACCTAGTCAAAAAAACTACCCTGGTATGAGCCAGTAATTTGCGAACAAAGCGATTAGTCAAGT
>JAQUOU010000020.1 GCA_028716975.1 Methylobacter sp.
CACCGTAATAACATTCATCAACTCGATAGGCAAGGTGAGCATAAACTACAGGGCTTAGCAATAAAGTCATAGCTTATACCACTGGCTATCTGCTTGTAAAAAATTCGAAAATGGATAAAGTCGAGCTCAGAGCGTGTTTTAAAAGTATCGAATAACATACAACCTATTGTAAACTATGACTATTTTGACCTGGCTAAAAAAGACGCTCAACCAAGAAAAAACGCTACCCCACGAGTTTAAATCGGAGACCTGGGGAGATTATCCGTCCCTTGTTGCCGCATGCCAAATCGGGCGGACGTCCGCGCACGATAAGTCTGCGACGTGCTGAATGCCATCCTCTATGTTACCCGCAGTGGCGGCGCATGGCCCCTGCTGCCGTGGGACTGACCCGCATGGGAAACCGTCTATGGCTACGTTCGGGACTGGATGCGCAATGGCACTTGGCAGCGTATCCACGAAACCTTACGGGCTTGCATGAGGTGCAAAATTGGGCGGCATAAACATTCCACGGCTGCTTCTCTGAAAGATCGCAGAGTGTCAGGTGATGTCCCTGTTCAGCAAGCCAACGGCTGATTTGCGCAAAACCGCAGCCGGCATCCCATACTGTCAAAGGTTCTGACGCTTTGTAGAAAATATCGAGATCTTCCTTAAGCAGTTTAAGCCGCCACCCGCCTTTGAAAGTGTCATAGACTCTCTGTTCGAATTTATCGATGAGATTGTCAAAGTTCCGGTCTTGTGGGGATTTCATCAGGTTATGTTAACCCTACTAAAACATGATTGGACGAAACGTAATTAATTACGATAAAAACTGTCATGTTTTTGTTACTGGAAAGATTGAGCTAACAAGACAAAGTTAGTGATTGCCGACACACTTTTGCTTGCATGAGGTTCAGAATGAATTCGAAGACGGAGAATTTAATTAAAACCCATAAAGATGAAGGACAGCCGCAAAAGCCGGATCTTGCAAGCTCTGAAATTTCAAATAAATCATCCCCTAGTCCTGTTATACAAAGCATAGTTTCCGAGCTGCAATACTTCAAATAGAACTGGAGGTATTAGAGGCGCATTTGCGGCAAGCGCAAATTGATCTGAAAACATCCCGAGCCCATTCTATTGAACTGTACGACTTTGCCTCAATCGGTTATCTCACTCTCAACGCGGAAGATTTGATCATTGAAATCAATCTTCCTGGCGCCAAACTGTTCGGTTATCAACGCAAGACTATCATCAACTGGCGCTTTGCGGATTTTATCGGTGATGACTGTAAAAATCAGTGGCGCCAACATTGTTTGCACATCAGGCAAACAGGTAAAAAACACATTGTCGAACTGCCTTTATACCGTAAAGACAACTCCATTTTTTACGCTCATATTGATTGCCTGAGCATAATAAATAACGGATCAGCTCCGCTAATGCGCCTTATTCTTGCCGACATTACCGAACACAAGCAGGCAAAAGAGGCGCAATCTATTGCCGCCACAGCCTTTGAAACAGAGGAGGGAATAATTGTAGCTGATGCGCGCAAAGTCATCCTGCGCGTGAATAAGGCGTTTACCCGCATCACAGGTTATAACGCCAAAGATGCGATTGGCCAGCCCCGCCTTTCTTCGATCCGGACTGCATGATGAAAGCTTTTATCAGGCTTTGTGGGGAATCGTCGCTAACGAAGGTTTTTGGCAGGGCGAGATTTTGGACAAGCGCAAAAACGGCGAGTTATTTCCAGTCTGGCAAACTATAACCGCGGTTAAAGATAAAGAGGGAGCAATCACTCATTTTGTCGGCGCGTTAATAGATATCACACTACAAAAGCACGCCGAAAAAGTGTTACTCGAAGCTCGCTAACGCCTGTAAAATCAGGTGATAACCACAATAGAAGAACTGGAAAAAACCAAGGGAGAAACCGCTGAGGTCAATACCGCCCTTGATGTTATGCTCAAGCGCCGGATTACGGAGAAAACCAATGCCCAACTCGTACTGTCAAGAGAGGTTGAGAGTACAATTTTACCCTTTTTGAAAAAGTTGAAAGGAGCCAGTGCCGGTTGTCTTCAATCTACTCAGCCTATCGAAATCATTGAAGCCAACCTTCAGCATCTGATAATCGACTATGGGCAAGCTGACAATCTACCTGCAGCCTACCAAAAGTTAAGCCCTGTTGAAGTCCTGGTGGCGTCAATGGTCAGACAAGGATTGCCCACTAAGGTCATCGCGGCCACTTTAAACATCTCGTCCGGAACCGTTTGCATCCACCACAAGCACATTCGCAAGAAATTAAATCTGGATGGTAAATCAAGTAATCTGCACAGTTATCTGGCGGCATTAGCTAAATAATGCCAAGTGGCGTCAAATTATTTTTAAGAATCTCTGGAGCTGTTGATTTCATTCATGGTTCGACAAGCTCACCACGAACGGAATTAACAAGCTCACCACGAATGGAATCAATAAAGCTCTCCTGAGCGTAGCCGAAGGGTTCACTAGCAACGGAATATATCAATAAATTCAATCTACGCAATCAATACAAACCGTTCGTCCTTATATATTTTTTACCTTCCCATATTGGATGCGAAACAGGCCTACAGTTACCACGAGTAATATTTTCATTTATTTCTTGAGGAGTCATTCCTAATTTTAATTTTTGTATGTGCATCCTGGGATCATCCTCCAAAGCTTGTATGGGTAAGCATAGAAAAATACCAGCAACAACACCTGACATTTTTTCAAATATTTTCATTATTCTCCTTGTTTTAAACACGTAAATGGAATGACAAAATACAGTACCACTTTCATTCTAACCAATACTTTCAATTAATTTTATTTTTGGTAGTGAAATCTGTAACTAAATAATAATGAGCTTAATCAAAGATTGATAGAGTTTTTCATGATTAGTAAAGTCTTCAGCCAATTTGTAACACATACCCTTTCTCTGCTTTCGGCATGGACTGCCGGACTAATTCGCCGGGAGCGAATTTGGATGTATGCTGAGCAGGGGCGAAGATCGGACTGTAAGAACGTGGTGAGCAGCCAATAATCGTGGAATGGGCTTGTATATTTACGGCTTTGTGGCCTAGACCCCGGCAGTCCATGCCGGGGTGACGCCTCTTGGGAAACTCTAGGAGTCATTATCGTTCGATTTTGGCTGAAGCTTGTAAGTAATCAGGTAAAAATTTAAAGGCATCCTTTCATCGCCAGGCCGATATCCGTCGGAGAATTCACAACCTCAATCCCCGCCGCTTTAAGCGCTGCAACTTTTCCTTCTGCCGTGCCTTTGCCGCCAGTCACAATAGCGCCGGCATGTCCCATACGCTTTCCGGGCGGGGCGGTTTGTCCTGCAATATAGGCTACAACAGGCTTGGTGACATGCGCTTTAATGTAATCCGCTGCCTCTTCTTCTTCGCCGCCGCCGATTTCTCCGACCATGACGATGCCTTTGGTCTGGTCATCGGCCTGAAAACGGCTGAGCACATCGACAAAGTTCATGCCGTGAATCGGATCGCCGCCTATGCCTACGCAGGTGCTTTGTCCCAAGCCCTGGTTAGTCGTTTGATGCACGGACTCATAGGTTAATGTGCCTGACCGTGAAACGATGCCGATTGATCCCGGCAAGTGTATATTACCGGGCATAATGCCGATTTTACATTCGCCCGGCGTAATCACACCGGGACAGTTAGGCCCGATTAATAAAGCCCCGGTACCGGCCATAGCCGCCTTAACGCGCAGCATTTGTAAAATCGGAATGCCTTCGGTAATGCAGACGATGATTTTAATACCCGCATCCACGGCTTCCAGAATGGCGTCCGCCGCATAAAAAGGCGGCACATA
Organism: Methylobacter sp.; assembly: GCA_028716975.1. Classification (GTDB taxonomy): domain Bacteria; phylum Pseudomonadota; class Gammaproteobacteria; order Methylococcales; family Methylomonadaceae; genus Methylobacter_B. The sequence continues at coordinate 3,817 of JAQUOU010000020.1, forward strand.
AATGACGCTGGCATCGGCTCCCGTGCTGCGTACCGCTTCTTCTACGGTATTAAACACCGGCAGGCCCAAATGAATTTCCCCGCCGCGCTCCGGCGTAACACCGCCTACTAACCGGGTTCCATAGTCTAATGCCTGTTGAGAATGAAAAGTCCCCTGTTTGCCGGTAAACCCCTGGCACAGAACCTTAGTCTCTTTATTAATTAAAATGCTCACGCTGCTTCCTCCGCCAAGGCAACCACCTGTTCGGCCGCGTGGGCCAGATCATCAGCCGCAAAAAGATTAAATCCCGAATTGCTTAATAAAGCTCTGCCCTGTTCGGCATTCGTCCCTTCCAGCCGTACGACAACGGGTACATTGACATGCACTTCCTGCACTGCCGCCAAAATACCTTCCGCGATAATGTCGCACTTCACAATACCGCCGAATATATTAACCAGCACAGCTTTTACGCTATGATCGGAAAGAATCAGCTTGAATGCTTCAGATACTTTTTCAATGCTCGTACCGCCGCCTACATCGAGAAAATTGGCCGGCATGCCGCCTTTCAGCTTGACCAGATCCATGGTTGCCATGGCCAGCCCGGCGCCATTTACCATGCAGCCTATATTGCCTTCCAGGGTAATATAATTAAGCCCGAATTGTTGCGCCTTGTTTTCTTTTTCATCTTCCTGGCCCGCATCTTTCATCGCCAGGATATCCGGATGAACTGCCACGGCGTTATCATCAAAATTGATTTTGGCATCCAGGGCGAATAAATCTCCGGCCTGCGTTTCCACCAGCGGATTAATTTCAATCTGGCTGGCATCTTTTGCCAAAAATAATTGGTACATGCCCTGCATTATTTTTTCCAGGGCTTTGATCTGCTGACCTTTAAGGGTCAAGGCATAAGCGATTTTCCGGCATTGATACGCCTGCAAACCCGCTGCAGGGCTAACCTGCACCGATATGATCTGCTCAGGCGATTCTTTCGCGACTGTTTCTATATCCATACCGCCTGCCGCTGATGCGATAAAAATAATTCTTTCGCTACCCCGATCAACCAGCAGGCTAAGATAAAATTCTCTTTTAATGGGATAAATCTTCTCTATTAGCAGCGTATTAACAGCCAAACCTTCTGCGCCGGTCTGGTTGGTAACCAGCCGGGTTCCTAACATTTGCCGACCAAATTCTGCAACTTCGGCAAGGCTTTTAGCCAATTTTACGCCTCCGGCTTTACCTCTGCCGCCGGCATGAACCTGGGCCTTGACAACCCAGCCGTCACCGTCCAGTTCTCTGGCAATTTGCCCTGCGCTTTCCGGAGTTATTGCCTGCTGTCCATCCGGCACGGGTATTCCGTAGTTCCGGAATAATTGTTTGGCCTGATACTCATGAATATTCATTTATTGCTCCTGATTGACCGGTAAACCGGGCGTGGATTTTTGGGTATTTTCTCAAGTTTTTTCATTGCTGCTATGATTGTTCAAATCTGCTCCCAACATTTAATCCGGGATATTTAAATATTCTAGCCAAGTAACTATAAAACGAAACGCTCAATTAAAATAAAATGTCTGCAAATGTCACTGAGACAATCTTTCCATGCCCATTTTCAAAAGGCTACGGTATTCCCGCTTCCCAAGCCTGGTTATTGCTGAAAGCTTTTTTAATCTACCGCTTTATGCTGGCCTGCCTGTTTATCGTTTTATTTTACAGTAGTTTCGGTCCTTCTTTACTCGGTGCGAACAACAATCAATTATACCTCTACAGCAGCGCCAGCTATTTAATTCTCTCATTCTTATCCGGTGTCTGTATATTCTGGCGGGTTACAGGCTACACCTCGCAAGCGCAACTGCTCATTTTTACCGATATACTCATTCTCACATTGTTAATGCACGCTTGCGGCGGCATTAAAAGCGGCATGGGCATTTTGCTGGCTGTCTCAATTGCTTCAGGCGGATTATTAATCGGCGGACGCTGCGCCATGTTTTTTGCCGCTCTGGCCAGCCTGGCTGTGTTGACGGAACAGATTTTTGCCGATTACGCCTATAACGAGGAAACCACCTCTTATACTTATGCAGGCATGCTGGGAGCCTCATATTTTACCATTGCCCTGCTGTCCTATATTCTCGCACAACGCAGCGAACAGATACTCCAGCTTGCCGACCAACAGAAACAGACCATATCAAAACTGGAAGAGCTCAACCAGTATATTATTCAGCATATGCAGTCGGGTATTATTATTACCGGCAAGGACGAGACTATTCAAATGGCCAATGAAGCCTCATTACGACTGGCCCATTTACCGGGACAGCCCGACAATCTTGAGTATATTTCCAAGGACTTATCCCGGGCTTTTCAGGTTTGGCTAGCTGATTCCGAACAGAACTTTGTGTTGCTGCAACTGCCGGATCAATCAGAAATTCATATTCGTTTCATGCTCCTGCCAACCCGTCATGAAGTTTTCTACATGATTATTCTGGAAAACATCGCCCTATATAATCAACGGCTACAACAAAGCAAACTCGCTTCTTTAGGCCAGCTTACCGCCAGTATTGCCCATGAAATACGCAATCCGTTAGGCGCCATAAGCCATGCCGGCCAGCTACTGTCAGAAAACCAGCATTTATCTTCTCAAGACCGCCGCTTGACTGAAATCATCCAGACTCATTCCACCCGAGTTAACCATATTATTGAGGATATTTTACAGCTTTCCAGAAAAACTGCTTCAAATCGGGAAAAGCTTCAGTTAAAGCCCTGGCTGAAAAATTACCTGAAAAACTTCATCCTGGAACATGCCATCGATGCAGATACATTCAATCTATCCTGTACGAAAGACCCATTATGTGCACTGATGGATCCGAACCACTTAAAGCAGATTCTCGATAACCTTTGCCAAAATGCCTTGAAATATGGAAAACCCGAGGCCGGCCAAATAGATTTATATGCATTGAACTACCAGCAAATGCCCTGCATAGAAGTTATCGATAACGGTTGCGGAATTAGGCAGGAGCATCTAATCCATGTCTTTGAGCCTTTTTTCACTACTTCCTCCAGTGGAACAGGATTAGGACTTTATATTTCCAAAGGGCTAGCCGAGTTGAACCAGGCAAAATTGAGCTATCATTTAACTTACGATAACCGTAGCTGTTTTCGACTTTGTTTACTGGATGCCGAACATAAAATAATTGAGATATGAGAAAACCGCTGACATTGATTGTAGATGACGAACCTGATATTCGTGAGCTGTTGGAAATCACACTTAACAGAATGAATATTCAAACTCATTGCGCTGAAAATATAGGCCGCGCCAAAATATTATTACAACAAAAAATATTTGACCTCTGCCTGACCGATATGAAGCTGCCGGACGGCAACGGCCTGGACCTGGTTGATTCCATACAAGCTATGTCGGTCCCGATCCCGGTGGCCGTGATTACCGCGCACGGCAATATGGATACGGCGATTCTGGCGATGAAAAAAGGGGCTTTCGATTTTATCTCTAAACCCATTGATTTAGCTGCGCTCAGGCAGATTATTATCAGCGCGTTAAAACTTTCCGACCCAACCACGGCGAAGGAAAGACGCACCCGTCAGACCTTGCTGGGTGAATCTTCGATCATGCGTGAGATTCGGACAAAAATAGATAAGCTTGCCCGTAGCCAGGCGCCTGTTTATATCAGCGGCGAATCCGGGTCAGGAAAGGAATTGGTGGCAAGATTGATCCATCAGCAAAGCTCCCGCAGCGATAAACCTTTTATAGCTATTAACTGCGGCGCAATTCCTCACGAGCTGATGGAAAGCGAATTTTTCGGTCACAAAAAAGGCAGTTTCACGGGAGCGGTCAGCGATAAAAAAGGCATCTTCCAAGCGGCGGAAGGCGGCACATTATTCCTCGATGAAATTGCGGATTTGCCGCTGTCCCTGCAGGTTAAACTGCTGCGCGCCATTCAAGAAAAAAAAATCCGTACTCTTGGAGAACAGCAGGAAATACTTGTAGATATTCGTTTGTTGAGCGCCACACACCGCAACCTTGCTGATATGGTTCAGGCCGGAAATTTCCGGCAGGATTTATATTATCGTATTAATGTTATTGATCTTCATGTGCCGCCTTTACGCGAGCGAAGCACTGATATTCCAGCGCTTACAGAGCATATATTGGCAAGACTTACTGACAATTCGGACAAGCCGTTTTTATCGGCATCGGCATTAGCGGCATTGCAGCGTTATCAATTTCCCGGTAATGTCCGTGAGCTGGAAAATATTCTGGAAAGAGCCCTGGCCTTATATGACGGTAAAAGTATAGAGATAGATGATTTGAACTTGCCGGTCGGCACTCATAACCTGCCGGACTCTCAGGTATATGATCCAGCCTTGGGATCATTGGAAGATTACCTGGAAGAAATTGAAAGAAAAGCGATTGTTATTGCATTGGAAGAAAACAAATGGAATAAAACAGCCGCAGCCAAACAGCTGGGGCTTTCCTTCAGGTCATTGCGCTACCGTTTGAAAAAGCTCGCCCTCGATAATTAACCAGCAGCTAATACCTGCTGGTTAGAAGAGAATTTTATACCCGGTACTTATCCATCGTTTCAAGCTTATGAATTGCGTCTTTTATTTTCGATTCAGCCGCGTCATCCAGTTCATTATTTTTATAGACTTTTTCCAGCAATCCTTCGGAAACCAATGCGTCTTTTATCCAGCGTTTGGTAAACCGGTAATTAGAATAGGCAGTGGCAATCTCTCCTGTTTTCGGATCCTTTATTCCTTTTTTGCCGGTAATCGGTGCAGCCGGCGCTTCAGTTGTTGCTGCCGTCTTAATTATTTCTGGCTTCTTCTGTTTGTCTTCAACCGGTTGAATTGCAGCCGGTTTCTCAGCGGCTATAGGCATTGATTGTGCCACGGACTCCAGCGGCTTGTCAGGCTTAATCGCCGGCGTTACAGATTTAGCATTGGCTTTACCTTCGTTTATCAGGACATAAACGACATAAGCAACAAAAATAGTAGTTAATATAAACACCCCTTCAGTCATAACGGCTTTACCCTCTCAAATTAATTTATTATTATTTCTGCCTTTTAATTAAGCGCATGCGGTCAGTAGGCGAACTAAACGCTAAGCTCCGAATATACCAGAAGCGAACCGGCATGGTAAACACTAAATCGGAACAAATACCGCTTTTTATCATTACAGGTCAAAAAGTTAGCGATTACCAACACGCTTGACCTTTTGCCAGCTTGGGTAAGTCCTCCCGCAAACCCATTGCATAATGATTCAAATAAGTTTTTAGCAAAGCCGTATCATTAATCCGGTTCATCCCTGCTGAACGCATACTGACAAAAGGCGGCGACGTCATCTGATAGATTTTGTTAATGACATCCATACTAGCCATCATTACCAGGTTATCGCCTTTACGCCAGCGCTCGTAATTGCGTAAAAACCTTGAACTGGATAAAGGTCTTCTTTCCTGTTTGGTTTTGATCACTAACTCGGCAATTGCCGCAGCATCCAAAAACCCTGCATTTGCCCCCTGTCCTGCCAGTGGGTGCATGACATGAGCCGCATCGCCAATTAATGCGAAACGCTCATCAATATAGCGATCGGCATATTGAAAACGCAGAGGAAACGCGGCACGAGGACCTACTGTCAGCAACTTTCCCAAAATGCCCCCTGACGCTTGCTCCAGAACTTGAAGAAAATCTTTATCATTAAGCGCCAAATAATTTTTTGCCGTTGCTGATTTTAATGTCCAGACTATTGAGCATTGCCCATTTTTTAATGGCAAAAACGCCAGCGGACCTTCGTCCAAAAAACATTGCCACGCTGTGGCCTGGTGACTTTTTTCAGTGGTTACTGTGGCAACAAGGCCAGCCTGATGATAGTCCCAGCCGGTAACCTTTATTCCCATCATAGTTCTTAACGCCGACTCGCTCCCATCGGCAGCGATAACCAGTTCAGCTTCGAGAATGCGGCCATCTGACAATTTCACTTGCCGCCCCTTCTCGGTAAGTTGTAATCCTGAGACGAATGCGGGAGTCAAACAAGTCGCCGAAGGCAATGTAGCCAATACATCCCATAGCGCCGCTACTATCACCCTATTTTCAACTAAATGCCCCAATTCATTAAACGCGGTATCGGCGCAGTCAAAATGCAATTCACCGCCTCCTCGCGCATCAAAAACCCGCATGTCCCGGTAAGCGCAAACTCCGCGCTGCACCATGCCTTGCCAGGCGCCCAACAATTCCAGAATATTTTGAGAAGCTTTGGTTAACGCAGAAACGCGAATATCGACAGACTCCGGAGGCCATTGTCTTTCGGGATTATATGCATCCAGCAGGGCAACCCTGATACCGCCATGCCCCAAAGCACAGGCTGCTGTTGCACCCACCATCCCGCCGCCGACAATAATCACCTCATATCGATCAGTCACTACCGTTATTTCCTGCCGCCCAGCCGTGGCATACGCCCTGCAAGACCCATGGCATGCCGGGCAAGCAGGGTTTTTGCTATAGGAACCTGGTCGAGTATAGCCAAACCGATATTTCTGGCAGTTGCCAAAGCTAACCAGTCATTGGAAAAAATCCGCACCATGCCATCAGTAAAACCAATAACCCAGTCATGATCCGCTTGCCTTGATTCTGCATAGCTGCGTAAAAAATCGGCCGCACCAATATCTTTGGCTTCTTCATATTGTTTTATAAGCATTTCCGCCAGTTGCACAACATCGCGTAGGCCCAGGTTGAATCCTTGCCCTGCCACAGGATGCAACTGGTGTACCGCATTGCCGACAATTATCGCTCGGCCTGAAACCATTTTATTTGCTCGTATAAGCGCTAAAGGGAAAGCGCATATTGGAGCCGACAACGAAAGCTCTCCCAGTTTATAACCAAAATATTGTTGCAGTTCAGCAAGAAAATCAGCCTCGCTGCCTGACATTAGCGCATCGGCATCTTCATTGGCTCGTGTCCAGACAACGGCACAACGGCTATTACCTATAGGCAATAGCGCCAACGGACCGGAAGCTGTAAAACGCTCATAAGCGGTATTTTTGTTTGGAAGGGATGATTTTACTGTAGTGACCAGAGCGGTTTGTCCATAGTCTGTTTTTTGCTGTGCTATTTCCAGCAGGTTACGAACTGATGAGTTCCCTCCGTCAGCCCCGACCAGCAGTTTAGCTGATACGTTTAATGATTCATTTCCTTGCTTTAAACTGGCGTAAACTTCTTTATCGCCGGATATCAAACCGGCAACGCGGGCAGGGCAAATCAAAGGTATATTGGCCGCGCTAACCAGGTTTGCCAGATGCTCTTCAATGCCGCGTGCAATAACCACATAGCCAAGAGCCGCTACATTCTCTTTTTGCGCAGATAACCGGGTTTTTCCGAAGTGGCCTCGATCGGAAATGTGGATATTTTTTATCGCTGTGGCAGCGTGGCTTATCCCTTGCCAAATGCCTAGTGCCTGCAGCATGGCTACCGTGCCCGCGGCTAAAGCCAGCGCTCTGTCACCGGCTGGAGAATCATGCAATTGTTTGCGGGTATTGGCTTCAATAATAGCTATCCGCAAGCCGGTATCTTTTAACGCCAGCGCCAGACAATTACCGGCCAATCCGCCACCGGCAATTAACAGATCATAATCATGCTGCATCAGGCCGCCTGCATTAATGCTTCAATCTCTGCTATTGTTTTGGGTACGCCACGGGTCAGAATTTCGTGGCCATCTTTTGTTACTAAAATATCATCTTCTATGCGAATTCCTATGCCGCGCCACTTTTCGTCAACAGTCGCACAATCCGCGGGTATATACAACCCCGGCTCTACGGTCAACACCATGCCGGGCTCCAGCAAACGCCACTGTTGGTCAACCTTATAGTCTCCGACATCATGAACATCCATGCCCAGCCAATGACCAATCCTGTGCATATAAAACTGCTTGTATTTTTCATCTTTAATCAGTTTTTTCACCTTGCCCTTGAGCAGTCCCAAAGCTACCAGCCCCTTGGTAAGCGCCTCGACCGAAGCATCATGGGCCAAATGCCACGGCAGTCCCGGTTTAATCTGCTCAATAGCCGCAGCCTGTGCATCCAGCACCAGTTGATAAAGCTGTTTTTGCGGTTCGCTGAAGCGGCCGGAAACCGGAAAAGTACGGGTAATATCGGCGGCATAATGATCGCATTCGGCCCCTGCGTCTATGAGCAGTAAATCCCCGTTTTTCAGTTTATCGGCATTTTCAGTATAGTGTAATACACAGGCATTTTTCCCGCCGGCAACAATTGAAGGGTAGGCAATTGCCCGCAAGCCGCCCTGGATAAAATGGTAAAGGATTTCAGCTTCTATCTGATATTCGTACAGCCCGGGCCTACATTTCTGCATGGCTTTAACATGGGCATTTGCCGAAACTTCGGCAGCACGGCGCATTAATTTAAGCTCTCCTGGACTTTTGAACAAACGCATTTCGTGAAGAATGTGTTCCAGCGAAACCAGCTCGCCGGGAGCAATAACGCCGGTCCTTGACTGGCTGCGGATATGGTTTATCCAGTCCAGTAAACTGTGATCCAGATCTGAATCACGGCCCATTGGATAAAAAACCTTGCTCTTGTTTTCCAGCATGCCCGGTAAAATTTCATCCAGGTCATCAATCGGAAAAGAGTCATCAGCTTCATAGTGCTCTGTAGCTCCCTCCAGACCCGCGTGGGCGCCTTCCCACAAGGCTTTTTTTTCATCAAATTCGCGGCAGAACAAAATATATTCGCCTTGCTCGCGTCCGGGAATAAAAACAGCCAGCGAATCGGGTTCATTAAAACCGGTCAAATAATAAAAATCGCTATCCTGCCGAAACGGGTAACTCACATCGCGATTACGGATTCGGGTTGACGCACTGCCTATAAGAGCGATATTGCCTTTGCCGATACGCTGCATTAATTGCATGCGTCGTTTTTTAAATTCACTTTGTTTCATTTATTTTCGCCTAGTGAATAGTACCGCTGGTATTATCGTTTAATTCATCACGAAATAACGACACAGCGGAGCGCAGATATTCAGTAATTTCCATAAAAGCACTTTCATCAGCCTCGCCTTCAGCTTCTATATCCAGTTTGGTAAATTCGGCGATATCCCTCATTATCTCGGCCGAATCCCCAGGCCAGTCTGCAGACGTATAAACAGACCCTACACCAAACAGAAATCCCTGGCACCAGTTTTTCAGGGCAATAACCTGTTCACTTAATGAGACCTCGTCCTCAGGCAAAAGCAGGTCAAATTCAAACTCATCACTGTCAAGTAATCTTCGTGTCTCTTCGAACAGCCTGACCAGTAAAATCTTTTCTTCATCAATTACGGAGGCAGCATTACTGAATAGCTCGGCTAACCACTGAGCGCTATCGGCATAGGCATTGACGCATAATATGCCCGCTGCCATCCCGTGAGCTTCAGCCGCCGAAACTTCTGCATCACTGTTGTTAAGTATTGTATTAATTACCTGGTAAGCCATAATTCCTACATAATAATTTTGCTGTCGTTAAAAAAATATTGCTTATGCTACCATTTATGATTAACTTGAATAATATTTGTTAACCTTGACCCCCCGGATGAGCTAGTCTACATCCTGTTTGAGGCTATCTTCGCTATAAAAGCAACATTTCAGTTACCATCATGAAGAATTCAGAAACACATCAAATTTTGGACCTCAAAGATCTCGAAGACAAGCTGGACGAGCTCATAGACCAATACAATGCGGTGAAAAGCGAAAATACTTTACTGAAATCCAGGCAGGAAGCATTGGTTAGGGAAAAAGAACAATTGCTGGAAAAAACCACGCTGGCAAGAATCCGCGTCGAAGCCATGATTACCCGGCTGAAAGCAATGGAGCACAACTCATGAACAGGAATCTTCAGCCTTTATCCCTTACCATTATGGGCAAAGAATATAAAATTGCCTGTGAACCTGAGGAGCGGGATAACCTGATCCGTTCCGCGCAAGAAATTGATGAGCAAATGCGCAAAATAAGAGACTCCGGCAAAATAGTCGGCCCTGACAGAATAGCAGTCATGACAGCTCTTAACTTGGCCCATGAACTTCGATCGGCGAAAAATCAAAACACCAGCCTGACCCGAAGCCTGAATGAATGCATGGGCAATATGCTGGATAAAATAGAAAAGGTTTTAGAAAATAAATAAACGCGTTAAAATATAATCGTGTATCTCCTGCAGCGTTCGAGAGCGTACTGGGTGTTTCCTGAACCTGTTATTACCCCGGGAACTGATACCGGTGATGGTGTGCATGCCCGTTTTACACGGGAAGCCTGATAAAGCCGGTCAAGTTCCCACTTGAACTTCCGGTTCAAGGACGAAAGTACATCACGGCGCAGGCGGGAGATGCATTTTTCTTCACTACCTCATTTCAGCTTTAGACTCTCCCTACGCCTGCCCAAAATTATTGGGATAATTAAATGAGGCGCAAAAACTAACCTGAAAACTGTTCTATCCAGCAATGATTTATTTTGAGATTTCATGTGCCCGGGCTCTTATCAATCAGGCTATGTTTTTTGGATCTATTGGTTTTAGCATCCATTAACAATGTTGCTGTGATTATGCTTTTCATAAATCCTAATTCAGCCAGACAAGAAAAAAAGAATTTTTCCTATAGCAGATAAATCGGTTCCACTGAATAACACCGTATTTTGTATCCGTTAATGGCGCACTTATGTCAGGTAAATATTTTACCTTGTACCGACTGCACACAATGTAAGGCAGTTAAGCCAAAATACTCATGCAATAGCCTCATTTTTCAGCCTATTCAATAATGAGCCTGCGCTATCAAATCAATATAAGAATTTTGTTTTCTTCCCTGTGCATTTTAATCCTGGGCGGATCAATGGCGATTTGGCAGGCACGCAATGCCGTCAATAAAGAAATCGATTCATCCATTAATCTCGCTGTACAGTTAATAACATTCGGCTTTTCTCAAGCCTCGCAAGCCACGTTCAACGAAACTGACTGGCTGCCTAAACTTAAATCCTTGAAACAAACCCGGCATTTAAGCATTCAGCTCAAAGAACCGTCAGGACAGATAATCAGCTTTGCACACAAAAACCGGCAAACCGAAGCGAGCGAAAGCCCGCCCCATTGGTTTATTAATCTCGTTGCTGATAAATACCCACAAGCCGAACATCAAATCACCAGCTCCAGCGGGGAACAAATTACTTTAATTATCGAGGCTAATCCTCTCGATGAAATAATCGAAGTCTGGCAAGAAAGCGTTATTTTTTTTCTTTCGCTTTTTCTACTGACAGCGCTTACTTTTTTGGCAATTAATCTGGCTTTTAACAAGGCGCTGAAATCCATTACCATAATTGTAGAGGCTCTAAAAACCATTGAAACAGGACATTACCAGCAAAAATTGCCCGATTTTTCGACCAGAGAATATGACAGCATCGCTAAAGCCATCAATCACATGACTGGCGAGCTGAATACAACGCAACAGGAAAACCGTGCATTGACACAACATTCACTGGAAATACAGGAGGATGAGCGGCAACGGCTTTCACAAGAATTGCATGACGAACTGGGGCAATCGCTGAGCGCTATTAAAGTGATGGCCGCAACGGCCGCCCACGAAAAAGCAGACATTAAGAAAACCACGGAGTCTATTATTAATATCTGTGATCACTTGATGACGGTAGTGCGCTCCATGATGCATCAACTGCACCCGTTGATACTAACCGAACTGGGCCTGAAAACGGCACTGGAAGACCTGTTAAATCACTGGTCGGTAAGAAATCCGGAGTTAAAGCTCGATTTAGTCTGCCCGGATGAAGTCGATAATCTGGAACAAAAAATAACTATCCAGGTGTTTAGAGTAGTGCAGGAATGTTTAACCAATATTGTGCGTCATGCAAAGGCCGAAAGAACTATCATCATCCTGGCAATCAAGACCGGAAAAGTGCTCAACCTTGAAGTGACAGACAATGGGCAGGGCTGTGCGCCCGCGATGATTAAAACCGGTTTTGGCTTATTGGGCATGAGAGAAAGAATCAACAGTCTGGACGGCGAATTGACTATACAAACCCAACCGGGACAAGGCATGAGTATTACTGCGACTATTCCTTTGAAATGAACGGCCCGATTAAAGTGATGTTAGTTGATGATCATGCCGTTGTGCGTGCGGGTTTTCGGATGTTGTTATCGACCGAGGGCACTATTGATGTGATAGCCGAAGCCGAGCGGGGTGAACAGGCCTGCCAACTGTACCTGGAAAAACAACCGGACGTCATGGTCCTGGACTTATCCATGCCGGGTATAGGGGGGCTGGAAACTATACGGCGCATCTGCAACCGCGACAGTAATGCCAAAATACTGGTTTTTAGTGTTCATGATGAAAGGGTTTATGTCAATCGGGCTATGGATGCCGGGGCAAAAGGCTATATTACCAAACACGCTCACCCTAAAATATTGATGACCGCGATTCAAAAAATCGCCCAAGGCGAAACCTATATTGAACAGGGTCTGGGAAAATACGAAGGCGCCTGCCCAGATTCCGGTTCAGGAAATAGCGAAATCGATTACCAAACTGTGATCGATTCACTATCGGCAAGAGAATTCGACGTATTCCTGCTGCTGGCAAAAGGGTTAACTGCGCATAAAATCGCGGACGAGCTTTGCCTGGGCTATAAAACCATTGCCAACTACGGCACGCAGATACGCAGCAAACTCAAAGTATCAACAGTGGCCGAGTTGGCTCATATTGCTATTGTTTTGGGGGTTATGAAAAATTAAGTATTTATCCGTTGATAATATGGGGTATATTTTTCCTTAATGGCAAATGTACAATAGGGCGCTTCGAAAAAACGTTTACATCCCTGGTTCGACAAGCTCACCACGAACGGGTTCGACAAGGCTCTCCTGAGCATAGGCTAAGGGGCTCTCCGGAGTTTATCGAAGCCTGTCATGAGCCCTTCGACTACGCTCAGGAGAGCCCTGTCGAATGGGGCTCACAACGAACGTAACTGACTGATTATCCTATATCCGTTCGCGCTGAGCCTGTCGAAACGCCAGGTTTTTCAAAGTGCCCAATAGTAAGAACGCCCAGCAGGTTAGTAAATCGTTAATATCGAAAGGTACCACCGGATACTTTTATTGCCCCGGCATTAATTTAACATTAACAACCATTAAACGCTCAAAACGCTTTTTTGCAGCCAACAATACCTATTTTTAATGCATATACAACAAGCGTTACAAAACCTACTCAACAGAGAAAATCTTACGGCTGATGAAATGCGCAAGGTGATGCGCATTATCATGAGCGGCGGCGCGACTGATGCCCAAATCGGCGGATTTTTAATTGCGCTGCGCTGCAAAGGCGAAACCATTGATGAAATCGCCGCTGCTGCTGAAGTAATGCGCGAACTGGCCGCTAAAGTTAACGTAACAGGTGAACATATCATTGACACCTGCGGTACCGGGGGGGATGGCGCGAATACATTCAACATCTCCACAACCTGTGCTTTTGTAGTTGCCGCTACGGGCGGGCAGGTAGCCAAACATGGTAATCGCTCTGTTTCCAGCACTTGCGGCAGCGCCGATGTCCTGGAAGCTGCCGGTGTAAATCTGGCTTTAACCGCTGAACAGGTGGCGCAATGCATAAATGAAATCGGGGTGGGATTTTTATTTGCCCCTCATCATCACGGCGCCATGAAATATGCCATTGGCCCCCGTAAGGAAATGGGCGTCAGAACGCTGTTCAATTTATTAGGCCCGTTATCCAATCCTGCCGGCGCTCCCAACCAGTTAATTGGAGTATTTTCAAAAGAATGGGTAGAACCTTTAGCAAAGGTTTTGGAAAAACTTGGCAGCCGACATGTATTAGTGGTTAATGCCGATGATGGACTGGATGAAATCAGTATTGCATCTGCCACAACTATTGCCGAACTTAAAGACGGCGAGGTTTCTGTTTATACGATTACGCCGGAACAGTTTGGTTTTAAACGCGCCGGTCTTGCTGAATTAGCCGTGGATGGCGCAGCATCCAGTTTAACGATGGTAAAATCGGTATTGGATAATCAGGCAGGAGCAGCCCTGGATATTGTAATACTGAATGCCGGAGCCGCCATTTATGCAGCAAATATTACTGATTCCCTGGCAAGCGGCATAGATAAGGCCCGGCAGGTTATCGCCAGCGGCGCGGCCCGCGCCAAATTCAATGCGCTAATTGCTTATTCAAAAACCTCATAAAACAACTAAAAATCATGACCGATACTCCCGACATCCTGAAAAAAATTCTCGACAAAAAAGCCGAAGAGGTTGCCCGGCGTAAACTGGGCATGCCCATTGCCGATCTGGAGGAAATTGCCCAAGCGACAGAAAAACCACGCGGATTTTATAGCGCTCTGCACGCCAAAGTATTAGCCAAAAAACCGGCCATTATTGCCGAAATCAAAAAAGCATCGCCCAGTAAAGGAGTAATCAGGGAAGATTTTCAACCGGTCGCCATTGGACAGGATTATGCTATGAACGGCGCTACCTGCCTGTCGGTTTTAACCGATAAGGAATTTTTCCAGGGTGCGGAAGTCTACTTGCAACAGGTGAGGGAGCGCTGTCCGTTGCCGGTATTGAGAAAAGATTTTATGATCGATCCTTACCAGGTCTACGAAGCGCGCGCTTTGGGAGCCGATTGCATTTTACTGATTGTCGCGGCCCTGGAAGACAGCCAAATGCAGGAGTTGTCTGATATTGCAACAAAACTGGGGATAGATGTGCTGGTCGAAGCCCATGATGCCGAGGAACTCGAAAGAGCGTTAATACTGAAAACCAAATTGATCGGCATCAATAACCGGAATCTGCGCACCTTTGAAACATCTTTGCAGACTACCCTGAATTTAAAAGCACAAATTCCTGATGACCGCATCCTCATCACTGAAAGCGGTATTCACACTCAGCAAGATGTGCAGTTAATGCTGGATAATGGCATTTATACCTTCCTGATAGGTGAAGTATTTATGCGGGCGGAAAGTCCCGGCCAGAAAATGCGGGAGTTGTTCTCTTTAGGCTGATCTGGTTTGCGTCCGTTTGCGGTTTTTCCTTATTGCTTAAAGTTGTTTCTAAGCTAACCTTAAAATATTCTGGCGCTCAGCCGTCATTCCGCATATTTTATTATACCCGAACCCCAGGTCTAATAAATTGAGGCTGCAGGTTATGCATTTTTTCGATGGGCAACTGTCGCTCCCTGTTTTAGACAAAAGCTATAACTCTTCCCTAATAATTTTATCGATTATTATCGCTATAGTCGCTGCGTTTACCGCATTCGGCACAGCCGAGCGCGTACATGCGGCCAAAGCAAAAGAAGCTCGACTGCTGTGGAGTTTTTTTGGAGCAGCGGCAATGGGTATCGGTATTGGGGCCATGCATTTTATAGGCTCTTTGGCCTTAATTTTACCCGGTCCAGTTTCATACAACCCTGGCCTTACCTTAATTTCCGTAGTTCCTGCCATTTTAGTCAGTGGCGTGGTTCTTTGGCTGATGAATCAAACCAACTTTAATCTTCATAAGCTATTGTTTTGCGGCCTTTTATTAGGTGGTGGTATCGGGATCATGCATCATACCGGCATGGCGGCAATGGAGTTGAATGCCGCCATGTATTATGAAAAAGCCATTTTTATTGCCTCCCTAGCTGTTGCCGTATTATTAGCTACGGTCGCCTTAAAAATACAATTCAAAGCAACCGATCAGTTTCTTTATAAATTCATTAACAAGAAACAATGCTATAGCTCAATCCTTATGGGACTAGCAATTTCAGGCATGCATTACACCGCTATGAAGGCCGTTTTTTTGTTCCCACTTCTTAAAAAACCCTCCCCTCGACCGCCCTTCACGCTGCCTATTTGGCACTCATAATCAGCCTTGTCGTTTTTTTGATTCTGACGCTGGCTATTGTTATTCCGCTTATGCTCAGATACAGGCAAATGTCGGCTGACTTATCCCTGAAAGAAGAAAATTTGCGGGTGGCAGCGGCTGCGTTTCAAACACGTGAAGCTATTATGATTACTGACGCGGATTCGAATATTATTCGTGTAAATGATGCATTTATCCAGCTCACCGGCTATACCGAAGCAGAATTAATAGGTAAAAACCCGCGGTTATTAAAATCCGGCAAGCACGATGGCATATTTTACAAAAATCTCTGGAACGCAATACTAACCCATGGAAGATGGATAGGGGAAATCTGGAACCGTAGAAAAAACGGCGAAATTTTTCTTCAATGGCTGGCCATTTCTTCCGTGAAAAACGAACAGGGAACAATTACGCAATATATGGCTTTTTTTTCCGAGATAATTGAATTTAAAATTTCCGAAAAGGAAATCGAAAAACTGGCTTTCTATGATCCTTTGACGAATTTGCCGAACCGAAGATTACTAATTGGACGGTTGGATTATGAATTGAATGTAGCCAAAAGATATCATCGAACGGGCGCTTTACTATCTATGGACCTGGATCGTTTTAAATATATCAATGATTCAATGGGTCATACCATCGGCGATATTATATTGGTTGAAACAGCACAGCGATTACAGTCCATTTTAAGAGAGAGCGACACCGCTATTCGGTTGGGAGGCGATGAGTTTGTCATACTCATATCAGCTCAAAATGAAACCCATACGAACTTAATTGATCAGGCTCAAACAGTTGCTGAAAAAATTATTTCTGAAATTAACCGTCCTTACGTAGTAGATAATCATGAGCTTTATATTTCTCCGAGCCTCGGTATTACCATTTATAACGGCATTGATGATGGCGTTGACTTGCTGTTGAGACGTGCGGGTACCGCCATGTATCAAGCCAAAGAAGCGGGCCGGAATACTTTCCGCTTCTACCGCGAAGATATGCAGAAATCAGTTGATGTGCGATGGATGCTGGAAAAAACCTGAGAAGGGCAATAGTTCAAAAGGAACTCAGTTTAAACTTCCAGCCCCAATTTTCCCTTGCCGGTGCAATTATCGGAGTCGAAGCTTTAATAAGATGGAATCATCCCGCTTTAGGCATGATTTCCCCGACAGATTTTATTCCGATTGCTGAAGATACAGGCTTAATTGTCAGTATTGGAAACTGGATTATGCAAACAGTTTGTAATCATATTAAAGAATGGGAACACCACAATGTCTTTATTCCCCATATTTCTATCAACATCAGCCCGAGGCAATTTCACCAGGCAGATTTTGTCTCAGTCGTGACAAAAATAATTACCGGGAATCATGTTAATCCAGTCAGGATATTACTTGAAATTACTGAAGGCGTTTTTCTGAAAAGCATTGATGAAGCTATTGATAAAGTGAATGCTTTGAAACAAAGGGGCTTCCTGTTTTCGATAGATGATTTTGGTACCGGTTACTCTTCTTTAACATATCTTAAACGCTTACCCTTTGACCAGTTAAAAATCGATCAGTCTTTTATTAGAGATGTGATTGATGATCCCAGCAACGCCGCTATTGTTAAAGCAATCATCGGAATGGCTGAAGGCCTTGGCCTTGATCTCATTGCTGAAGGCGTGGAAACTCGCAGACAACTGGACTTTTTATCGGATTACGGATGCCGTTATTTTCAGGGATATTATTTCAGCAAACCACTTTCATCTGATCAGTTCGAAGCCTATTTTATTAATCACAATGGAAATTCTGCACTTTCAAAAGAATACGTTATTTTATAACCGCTCATATCATACCCACACTAATCAAAACATCTGTATAGAGCGCTTGCCCAAGCAATTATAACTGATGAAAATTTCCCTCCTTTTTGCGGGAAAACTCAATTAATGTTTTTCACATGAATTGACATCCTGCCAAGGTATAATATTTTATTGATCAGCAAGATGCTTCAGCCAGCGCCGTCATACTGGCATGGATGCCAGACCAATTCGCCGGGAGCGAATTGGGATATGCGCAGCATAGGGCGAAGACCGAACCGCAAGGAGGCGGTGAGCAATCCAGTCACATGGATGTGAATGCATGGTGCCCAATTTGAGCGGCAGAGCACTTCGAAAGTTACCATCCATGGTCCTGGATTCCGGCCTCCCTGCCGGAATAACGGACTTTTTGGCGCTGGCTGAAGCATCTTGCTAATCCGGTAATATTTTATTGATTTTCATCTATTTATGAGAACCTGCAATCATGCTGAGTTACCCCCAAATCGACCCCATAGCCATCAGCCTTGGGCCTCTGAAGATTCACTGGTATGGCCTGATGTATTTGATCGGGTTTGCCGCTGTCTGGTATTTAGGGCAAAAACGCGCCCAACGGCCATGGTCGCCGATAGGACCGGAAGCCATTGAAGACCTGGTTACTTATGGCGCCATTGGCGTAATTTTGGGCGGCAGGATCGGCTATATCCTGTTTTATAATTTTGCTGAATTTCTCAATAATCCCCTTATCCTGTTTAAGATGTGGCAAGGCGGCATGTCTTTTCATGGCGGCATGCTGGGTGTTTTTATCGCCATGTGGCTTTTTTCCAAAAAGCAGCACTGCGCCATGCTGCAGCTAACTGATATTATTGCGCCCCTGGCGCCGATAGGCTTAGGCGCAGGCCGCATTGGTAATTTTATTAATGCTGAATTATGGGGCAGGCCAACTGATGTTCCCTGGGCCATGGTCTTTCCTACCGGCGGTCCCTTGGCCAGGCATCCTTCGCAACTTTATGAAGCCTTTCTGGAAGGCGTTGTGTTGTTTGTCATTCTCTGGCTTTATTCCGGCAAACCGAGACCGGAAGGCGCAGCTACCGGCATGGCGCTGTTTTTTTACGGCTGCTTCCGGTTTTTTGTCGAGTTTTTCAGGATGCCTGATGCGCATTTAGGTTATCTGGCTTTGGATTGGGTAACCATGGGACAGATACTGTCAACACCCATGATAATAGCAGGCGCTTTGCTATTCTATTTTTCTTATAAAACGAAGGCAAAAAATCAATATAGCTGAAACTATCTATCAACACGTCAAAACCATGCAATAGCTAAAGCCATTGAAATTTTACATTTTGTCGAATTCCTTGAGACAACCTGATACTGTTGTAAATAATATTGCTGAACGAACTGCTTGAACTTATGCACAATTTGCCAGTAGGGTTAACACATAGATTTGAAAATCACTACCTATTTCTAGGCTTTAAGGAATGAATCAGATAAGTCATGAAATTATTCCGGGGCGCTTGCACAATAGTAACTATACCAAACTAACAATGTCGGCAAATTTTTGCTAAAGAACGTTAGTAATGTTTAAAAAACCTAATAGCCACGAAAAACCGAATGAAGCAATATTTAGAATTACTCGACAAAATCCTCACCGAAGGCAGTCTGAAAAGCGATAGAACCGGTAGCGGCACACTATCCATTTTTGGGCATCAGATGCGCTTTCCTTTAGCGGAAGGCTTTCCGCTCGTTACTACCAAGAAGATTCATTTAAAATCCATTATTCATGAATTACTGTGGTTTTTAAAAGGTGAAACTAATATTGCTTATTTGCATGAGCATAACGTCAGTATCTGGAACGAATGGGCCGACGAGCAAGGCGAGCTAGGGCCCGTATACGGCTATCAATGGCGTTCATGGCCTACGCCCGATGGTCGTCATATCGATCAGATTCAGCAGGTAATCGAACAACTGAAAAAAACACCCCATAGCCGTCGCCTGATTGTTTCGGCCTGGAATGTCACTGATTTACCGGATGAAAGCCTTAGCCCGCAGCAGAATGTCGCGCAGGGCAAAATGGCGTTGGCGCCCTGCCATGCGTTGTTTCAGTTTTATGTGGCCGATGGCAAGCTGTCCTGCCAGCTCTATCAGCGCAGTTGTGATACGTTTTTGGGCGTGCCTTTCAACATAGCCAGTTATGCCTTATTGACGCATATGGTGGCTCAGCAAAGTGAGCTGGATGTAGGTGATTTTATCTGGACGGGCGGCGATGTGCATTGTTACCTGAATCATCAGGAGCAGGCCAGATTACAGCTTACCCGAACTCCTTTTGTGCTCCCTGCTTTAAAAATAAAACGCAAACCGGAATCGCTGTTTGATTACCGGTATGAAGATTTTGAAATCATTAATTATCAAGCCCATGAACATATAAAAGCATCCATTTCTGTTTAGCCCTAAATTGTCTTAAGCTTTAATAATGTAAAAATTGGAATTTCTATACTTTGATATTTTTCGATGATAACCGTTAATAATTAAATTTTATTCTTATCTTTTATGAAGTAATAGCCGATTTTAAATATATTACTTGATAAACGTGGCATATATCACAGACAAATTTAATTTCATCTGGCACTATAAAACCAACATAAAAAACTCTCTGAAAAAGAGTGTTAAAAATATCTAATAATGTATGGTGAATACGATGAAAGCAATAAATAGTAGCAAAATTTCAGAGCCTGATCTTAGTGATAATCTTGAAAGCCTATGCCAGGAATTTAACGGCGAAAGCTTCTATGGACTGGAGTACATCCTTGAAGATTTTTTTAAGAATAAAACAGCCAAGAGCTCTGGTCCTGCCCATCCTTCAGTGGATTGGTTCGGATTGTTTGATTAACGCCTATCAGCTTTTTTGCAAACCCTAAATAAAATTGAGTTCGATCCGGCAAAGTATATCTATTTGTAATTATTGTTTTAAAACGATATCTAATTTGCCATCGCCTCGATTCAACCATCGACGCGTTTATTCATGAACTCAATCAAGTTGAGCCAGTGTTCGAATAGACTGAACAGACACGCACCGCAAGGATTGGTTAAGAAATAGCCGCAGTTTTTCCAGCACTTAAACCAAGCCGCTCAAGTCCCTTAAAGCCGGGACGATATAAGAAACACCAGCACCAGCAATACGGTCACGGATACTTCTTCCAGTTGCTCCAGCAGACGCGGTTTATCTCCGCGCATAATCAAGTCAATTTTGTTAGTCATTTGATCGTGCATATGGATGGGATGGTGCATGATAATTCTCCTAATGGTTTTTGGTATAACTGCGCATTTGCCCGACTAATACGCCCTGAATTTCCACCTGTTCAGGCTTATAGCGCAGCTTCTGCATGCTTGCATTAGCGGGTATCAGTAATATTTCGTGCGGGTATTGCTCAATGAATTTCAAGGTGGCTTCGGCTTTATTTACCAGCGCCACGACAATTTCTCCATTCCTTGCATAAGCCCGTTGCTCGATAATGACCCAATCACCATTAAATATGCCTTGCTCAATCATGGAATCACCTTTGACAGTCAGAATATAGCAGGGCTTTTCAGTCTTGAGCTGTTCAGGAACAGCCATATAGGTAATGGTTTCCAGCGCTTCAATAGGTTGGCCGGCGGCGATGACGCCGACATAGGGCAAGCGACACGGATCATCTTGGTGGTTGATCAGGGTTTTCGCAGAATCGGTCAACTGGATGCCGCGTTGCCTGCCGCCCAGCGGTTTAATCAGGTTGGCGGCAATCAGGGCGGTAATATGGGCATGCAGTGAACCGCGGGACTTTAAACCCATCGCCAGACACAGCTCATCCAGCGTCGGTGGCTTGGCAAACGTATCCTGATTTTGCAACAGGAAATTGAACAGGTCTTGTTGTTTACGGGTCAGGGATTCAATCACTCTAGTTCTCTATAGGTTCTTTAAAAGAATATCACAAGAACTAATAAAGAACAAATAAAATAAATAATAATTTTCCCTGCTTGGTAATCGAATCCTGGAAAGAGCCGTTTTTCACGACTCTTTCTGCTGCCTGAGGTTATTTAATAACTAGTCGGTTGCCGTTAACCAGGTCTGCCCCGGGCACAACGTCCCCGTGTTTTATAGCCTCTTTTATCGCCATTTTATCAATCTTCCAGCTTAGTATTGGCTCTTTAAACTCGGCAGGGATCGCTGCTTCATCCAGAATAGCGACGGCTGGAGGATTGACTTGAAGGGAAAGTTTAAAATAAGGACACTCAACTTTAGTAATGCCGGTACGCTCCATATTGTCTTTCAAATACGCTTTCATCCAGTTAATACGGTTTTCCAGGGTTTTGCGGCGTTTTGCCATAGCAGCTTCAGCTTCTTTTATGGCTTGCGTGGTTGTTTCCATGTTTCTCAGGAATTTAGCCACATTGACAGCCTTATCTTCTATTTCATCGGTTAAGGCTTCAAGCGTGTCATTAATTACCTCAGCCGGTAAATCCATTTCCGGATCGGTTAATGCATCCAGTGCTGAAAGATAATGACTGCTTAAATCATATAAAGACAGTTTGTTCATGACGCCACCTTCGCGAATTGGTCCAGTTTGCTGTAGAGGATTTCATAAAATTCCGGGCTTAATTCCATAAAATCATTGAAGCGCTGATGCGAAGCCTTAAACATCCAGTCTTTTACCCGTTTGGGATCTAATCCAAGCTCTCTTATCCTGGCTTCCAGCCGTTGGCAATCTTCTTCACTGATGCCCGTAAACTCCTGGTCAATGAGGGGTTCATCATCGCTGCTTTCAGCTTCCGGCTGCTGCATCATGTCTTCAATATCCTGCGTAAAGACTTCGGACAGCCCGGCCATGCGGAGAGTAGCGTCAATATGGGCGGATTTTTCCGCCATTTTCAGCGCCTTATTAATATCGCCGTTGTCCTGGCTCAGTAATCGCGCGCCGACGCCATCCGCTACTACGCGGCCGGTTGCGTCCACGATCTCGCAACGGATAATAATCCGGCTAAGATTGATACCGGCTAATGCGGATTTTTCGTATTCCGGCAACGTGGGATAACGAATGGTTAAGCCCAGCATTCCACAGATTTTTTCGGCGCCGGCCTTGAACAGGCTAGGCTTGCTGTAATGCTCAGGATTACGGCAATTTTTACCGGCCTGACATCTGTTGCGGCCCGCAATATGAATTTTTCCAAAGTCGGAACCGTCAACCAGCGCATCGCGAATCCAGGCCATGAATGTAGCCCGGTTCTCTTTGCGGCGGTCTAATCCTTCTTTGAAAGTTGTTGCCGGTAAATCCAGCGGATTAGCTGAAATAGCAGCCGGCAATTGAGCCGGTTTTTTTTCAGACTGGGTTTTAGGGGTTGTTGGTGCAGTTGGTAGGGTTTGCATAAAAATCTCCTGATGTGCTTGGGAAATAACGGGTTTAAGCGGCTACTTGAGCCCGTTAGGGTTTACTATTCTTCCGGTAGAAAAATTTGTTGACCGGCCGGCCTCGGCAATAGTTCGGAGTCTGACCGTCTCAGTAATGGGATAAATGAAAAAGCCTGCAAGCTTTGTTTTACCAAA
Source organism: Methylobacter sp. (assembly GCA_028716975.1). Taxonomy (GTDB): domain Bacteria; phylum Pseudomonadota; class Gammaproteobacteria; order Methylococcales; family Methylomonadaceae; genus Methylobacter_B. The sequence continues at coordinate 27,029 of JAQUOU010000020.1, forward strand.
AGCTCATTTTCGGCCGTGTCTTGATCAAGGTTGTTCGGATTGACGCACGAGTTGCGGTTTAATAATGCTAACCATGAAGTCTCTAAATGTTGCATGGCCTTTAGCATCTCTGCTATTGCAAAAATATGAGCTAAAGCCACAAGTGGTTTTTCTTGAATTACCAATAGAGTTGTCATAAGCTGTTTATCCCTGATGTGCAAACTTGGGAACGTATGGATCAGGGCGGCTACCCTGAACCGTACAAAAGTGCTTAAAAAGCATAATTAGAACGGCATTAAATCGGAAAGTTCGATTTAATGCCGTTCATCCTGCATTGATTTATCCTCTCCTGTTTCTAACCTTGAAACTATCCCATAAAATCTTAACCATTATCTATATTTTAAACAGAAAAAATATAAATTTCAATACCTTATATAAATTTGTTGTTAATTGCCTACTTTTAGTCAGTTTACCTGACTTACCCGGGGCTGCTTCTTTTCAATAATAAATATTAATCGACTAACTAAGTATTCATACGAATTGCTTTACTGGTTTTTTACCAATATAAGTGTTGAAATTATGCTTCAAGTCATAGGCTTATGAATTTGTGAGGTTGGACGCTTTCGCGGCGCGTATTAAAAGCTGTCGGGATTGTGGCGGGGCAGTTTAGTTCTACTTTGTCAGATTATACATTAGCGCGTCATACTCGCCGGGAAGCGGGTATCCAGCGCCATGGATGGCAAGCTTAAACCTATCCCTGGAACCTGGATTCATGCGAGGCTTTCCTGCCCCGCACCCCCAAGGGTTAAATGCCAATCCGTTCCCGGCGGATTAGTCCGGCACAAATTCGTCTGGAACGAATTTGCATTTACCCGAAGGGCTCCGGGCAGGAACGCCCGGAGTGACTAATCCGCCGGGAACGGATTAGCATTTACCCGAAGGGCGTCAGGCAGGAGTGCCTGACGTGACTCCATGCCGGAATGACGATGTGGAAAAATAAATCACCTAATTCTGGATAAATCTTTACCCATAAATCGACAAACGGAATAACACATTATGCCATTACGTGATCTTGAATCCTGGATGTGGGCCGAAGCCTGGGAAATGGTGGATCAGGCCGACCGGCTGCACCGGCAATTTTTCCGGCCGGCTGTTTTGAAGGCGAGGCGATGTACGTGGGAACCGCCGGTCGATGTTTACGAAACCAATTATGGACTCATAATCATGATTGCCTTACCGGGTGTTGCGCCGGAACATATACGGGTAATGCTGGAAGACGATCATTTGATTATTGTCGGGGAGCGGAATCTTCCGGCTAACGCAGAGTCTCATATTCGACGCCTGGAAATTCCCTACGGAAGATTTGAGCGGCATATAGCACTGCCCGCCGGACGTTTCGAAATTGACAGCCGTGAGTTTGCCAACGGCTGTTTACTGATCTCACTGCAGAAAATATAAGGACTTCTTATGCAAATAAAGGATATAAAGAATAAGTTTCTGGGGGCAACGGCAGAAATCGAAGGATCCTCCACAGAAAAAAAGCCAGAGGCCACACTACATTTCCCGCCTGTTCCAAATGATGCGCTTATTATTGTGCCGATGCGCAGCAACGTGCTTTTTCCGCAAATTGTTTTTCCGCTGGTAGTCGGCCGGAAAGCATCTCTTGCCGCTGTGCAAGAAGCGGTTCGTTCTCAAAAGCCAGTCGGCTTGATTATGCAGCTGCATGACCAGGATGAAGAACCCAATCCCAGCGATCTTCATGGAGTCGGAACGGTAGCGGAAATTTTACGCTATATAACCGCTCCTGACGGCACGCATCAAATCGTCTGCCAGGGTGAACAACGCTTTCGCGTGAAGGAATTTTTGCAGGGTTACCCATTTCTTGTCGCCCGCGTTGAGCGTTATGGGGAAACTGATGTAATTTCCAAGGACATCGAGGCACGGGTAATAACGCTCAAACAAAAAGCCCTGGAAGTGCTGACTCAGACGCGACAAGCGCCAGAGGAGCTGGTTAATGCCATTAGATCGGTCACTTCGCCAGCCATATTGACTGACCTGATTGCCAGCTATCTGATTTCAAAACCTGAAGAAAAGCAGGAATTACTGGCCTTGTTTGATATTCAGGAGCGTCTTGACAAACTTCTGGAATTACTTAATTACCGTATCGAAGTATTAAAACTTTCAAACCAGATTAATGAACAGACCCAGGAAACTATGGGACAGCGGCAGCGGGAATTCGTTTTGCGGGAGCAGATGAAGGCTATTCAGAAGGAATTGGGCGAAAGCGAAGGAAATGCTGCCGAAATTGATGAGCTCAGCAACGCCATTAGTGCAGCCAAAATGCCCGAAGAGGCGGAAAAACAGGCACGCAAGGAACTCGGCCGCTTGCAGCACATGCCGGAAGCCAGCGGCGAGTATTCGATGATCCGCACTTACCTTGATTGGCTGATAGAATTGCCCTGGTCTATCGCGAGCGCAGGTTTTATAGATATCGCCAAAGCCCGGGAAATCCTTAATGAAGATCATTACGGCCTGGATAAAATCAAGCAGCGGATATTGGAATTTTTGGCCGTGCGCAAGCTGAATCCGTATGGCAAAAGCCCGATTTTATGTTTTGTCGGACCTCCGGGAGTAGGAAAAACCTCACTGGGACGCAGCATAGCCCGGGCAACGGGACGTGAATTTATCCGCGCCAGCCTGGGCGGGATGCATGACGAAGCTGAGATCAGAGGCCACCGGCGCACATATATCGGCGCATTGCCGGGCAATATTATTCAATCCATTCGCAAGGCTGGCACCAATAATCCGGTATTCATGCTGGATGAAATGGACAAACTGGGTTCAGGCGGATTTCATGGCGACCCATCGTCGGCATTGCTGGAAGTGCTGGATCCTGAACAGAATTCAACCTTCCAGGATAACTATCTCAGTGTGGCGTTTGATCTGAGCAAAGTCATGTTCATCGGCACTGCCAATGTGCTTGACAGCATCCCGGCGCCTTTGCGCGACCGCATGGAAGTCATCACTTTAACCGGCTATACCTCTGATGAAAAAGCGCAGATTGCCAAACGCTATCTGTTGAAAAGACAGAGGGAAAATAACGGCTTAATGCCCGAGCAGTGCACAATTACCGACCCAGCCATATTAACCGTTATCCAGGACTATACCCGCGAAGCCGGCTGCAGGAACCTGGAGCGCGAAATCGGCGCCGTCTTTCGTCATGTAGCAATGCGTATTGCCGAGGGCATTGTCGTGAGTGAGATCGTCGACGCCGAACAAATACCGGGCATTCTGGGGGCGAAAAAATTTGACAGCGACATCGCCATGCGGACCAGCGTTCCGGGGGTGGCTACAGGACTTGCATGGACGCCGGTCGGCGGCGATATTCTTTTTATTGAGGCCGCGCGAGTGCCCGGCAGAGGCAAGCTGATCCTTACCGGACAGTTGGGCGAGGTCATGAAAGAAAGCGCCCAGGCGGCATTAAGTCTGGTGAAATCGCGGGCCCGGGAGCTGGGTTTAAATCCGGAAATATTCGAAAAAAACGATATCCATATACATGTGCCGGCAGGCGCCATTCCTAAAGACGGCCCCAGCGCCGGAGTTGCCATGTTTACCGCATTATTTTCCGCATTCTCCGAGCGCACAGTGCACAGCGATGTTGCCATGACCGGGGAAATCAGCCTGCGTGGACTGGTATTGCCGGTCGGCGGAATTAAAGAGAAAGTCATTGCCGCAGCCAGAGCAGGGATAAAAACCGTAATGCTTCCTGCCCGCAATCAAAGAGACTTTGACGAAATACCCGAAGCGGTAAGAAATCAACTCCGGTTTATCTGGCTGGAAAAAGTCGATGACGGATTAAAAATCGCTATGGAAAATTGATAGGGCCGGCCGGCTTCCTCTTGTATTCGGCATCAGCGCATGAAGACGCCATGTATCCTTTGAGCAGCTCAATTTTTGAGCTGCTCAAAGGACTTATGTCACAAGCGAGCGAGTCCTTATATGCGCATACTTCCCAGGGGATGTTTTAGCAATTCATGTGCAGGCGTCGAAATCTTGTCTCCAGGGATCGTAAAACGAGCATAATGAAATGGTTCTGTCGTCCAACCAAGCCATCGATATAGTTTACGTTTACAGAGTACTAGTAAAACCATGACACTGCCTTTTTGCGAGCCGCTTAAGAGCTGGCGTTTGCCTTTGGTTTCGTCAGCCCTCTGATGAATTGCCATGTAAAAAATCTGACACTTAACAAATTTGAATAGCTTGAAAAGTTAATGTATTGAGTTGTAATCCAGCAATAATAGAGGAAATCAAATCCAAATCGGTTGTAATAGGATGGACGCTCCCTGTCCTAGCGACGACGAAGATCGGTTTACCACAGTGAAAGTCTTCTCCGTCTTAAAACAGCTTTTTTTACAGCTTAAACGTCGTACTCAACGGCAAATTGGAATAAACGTTTCGAGACCAGCATCCCGGGTTTCGGGCAACTAATGCTGAAACCCTTAAAAAGTTTGTTTAGCCCCCTCGGTTTTGTATGCACTCTTATCCTCCGTTACTGTTGGTCTTCAAGAAACTTGAGCATCTTGCTGATTCCATCCAGAGGCAAGGATTCGCGATTTAATATAATTTTAATCAACGTAGTGGTAAAAGGATAAAAAAGACTGCCGTTGCCTTCCCCTAAATTTCCGATATCGATTTCTATGGGTTTGGCCTCAGCTTTCAAGTCATGCTGCCCGCCGTCGGCGCTGTTATAGCCCTGGTAAGTCATCAACTCAGTCCCTGTGGAAGCATTAATACGCGCTTTTAGGGGGAGTTTATTGGTACTGAGCCCCTTTGGAAGACAAATATGAAAGCATCGATAGCTGGAATCGAGTGTATAGGCGTGAACATCCGTATGTATTTCCTCGACCGACTCCCAAGCCCCGTGGTTATTCTGTCTTAGAATTTCTATCATAACCTCAGTTCGGTTTAAGGATTCAGACAAAAGGGCAATAAATCAGCTTCACGTAAATTAAGAGCAGGCTTTTTCTCTTTATAAGAGTAAGCGACCAGACACGCCACGATGTTCGACAGGTAAGTATGTAGAGATCGATGCCGTAAGTGTTCGAGGTCATCAATGTTTTTCAGCTGATCATTGATGGTTTCGATGAGGCTACGGTTACGCAGCATCAATTTATCAAATACGTCGATAGCCTGAGCTTTCCTGTTCTTTTTCAAGGCGGTGATCCATTTTATGTCTTGGCTGGCCAGTAGTTGGGCTAATTTTTTTGAAATATAACCCCTGTCTCCCAACCACTTGCCGACCCAAGACTTCACCATTTTTGGCACTGGTTTTCTGTCGTCTACATGGCCGGGGGTTAGGCAAAATGACAAGATTTCGCCCTGATCATTGACGATGAGGTGTAGTTTAAATCCATAAAACCAACCAGTGGATGATTTCCCTCGACCCGCTTCGTCAACCAAGGTAAGGTGTCGAGGGAGGCGAATATTTTCACAGACACCCAGAGGTGTAGAATCGATAAAGGCAATACCTTGCGAAGTTCCACAGCGGCTTTTCATGAAAGCAGTTAGCGGCCCTACGATTTGCGGTATAAGCTCGATAAATCGATTATAACTCAGAAGGTTGGGAAACGCTGATAACCCATACTTCCGGACATGATTTTGATAAAACCACTGGAAGGTTCGGTAACCTGACTGATGATAATACCCTAGCAGGGTAATCATTTCGCTAAAACTCATTCGGTGGGGGCGATTACGATTTTTCTCCCCCTTCGTTATTTGATTTTTTTGCCATTCCGGAATAAAGCTCTGACAAAAATCATCACCATCGCAAACTTAGAGCTTATCCGTAAATAATATTAGGTTGATTTTGCCGTTTTATTTTACGAAAAACAATCACAGCAGCCGCCAGCATCAATAGCCCGATATAACTACGCGCCTTTTTTTCATAGCGAACCAAGATTTTCCGAAATCGATTGAACCAGGAATGGCAAACTTCAACAATCCACCGCTTTGGTTTGAAATCAGGGTTCTTGGCTTTTTCTTCGATCTCTTCGCCGCGTGGTCGGATATGAGGAACATAGGCTCTATCCAACACCTCCTGTTTTGCTTGTATGCCAACATATCCCGCATCCAGGCAAAGATTTTGCTCTTTATCGCCTTCGTCATTAGGTCGTTCTATGATAATGCCGTCTAAGGTCGCCGCCAGCAGTTTAACATCATGATTATTGGCACCGCTGATCACAATCGACAGCGGAACTCCCTTTTTATCGGTCAGGATACTTCGCTTACAGCCGTTTTTTCCTCGATCCGTCGGATTTTTACCCATAGCTTCCACAGCCAAAGGGGCTTTTACCATTGCCCCATCAAGGCTTTGCCATTCCCATGCAATACCTTCCATGTCCTCGTATTCCAGCAGACCGCTTTTCCATAGAATTTCAAACACGCCTGCCGCTTCCCAGTCCAGAAAGTACTGATGTACAGAACTGCTACTCCCAAATTCACTGTTGGGTAAGGCCTTCCCTTGACAACCGGTCCGTAACCCATACATGATCCCTTCAAAAATCTTCCTCGGCGATTGTGGCTTTCTTCCGCCTCCGGCTTTACGCTGATAGGCTTTGCCAGCGTTCCGTAGGCGTTTGGGTATTAATGGCTCTACGCGCACCCGGAATTCATCTGAAACCTTCCAACTAACTAATCTTTTCATAACATTACGATCCTGTCGGTGAAAATCGTAATTTTTTTATACACAGATATTTCTTATCAACTACTTATTTACGGATAAGTTCTAAGTGTGTTAATTTCATGGTTGGCGGGTTTTTGTGGAAAAATTGGATGTCGGAATCTATATTTTTCTTCCATTTTACAAGAACCTGCCTGCATTTTCTTATCCCGAACTGAGGTTATTATTAGATAATTCGATGACACTAATTATTGAGGTACGGTTATGCAATGGCAAGATGTTTTAGCAGATAAATCCTTACATGATTTACCTTATAAAATAGAGTTGAACGAATATGGGAATATTGAAATGTCACCCGCTTCATTTATTCATAGTCTTTTACAGGGTGAAATCGCTGCCCTATTAAAAAATCAACTGGGCGGCCATGTTTTTACTGAGCTAGCCATTCAAACAGGCAAAGGAGTGAGAGTTCCCGACGTTGCCTGGGGAAGCCATCATTTTGTTGAACAGCATATTAAGGAAATATGCGCTTCATCAGCCCCGGAAATTTGCATAAAAATTATTTCTCCTTCCAATAGCAAGGTAGCAATGAATGAGAAAATCGCCTTGTTTCTGGAGTCTGGGGCTATTGAAGTTTGGTTGGTTGATGAACAGGGCCATATTAATTTTTTTAATGCTGAGGGACAACAACAAAAGTCCGGTTTCAATATAGAAATGGGCAAGTTAATTTAATCCTGATTAAGCATAGATTCCACCGCAGTGCTGAGAAAGAAAGTAACTGCTTTTCTTTTTTGCACCTTAACTTCACGTATTCCTCATGTCCCTAAAAATAGCCCTGGCCCAAATCAACTTTTTGATCGGCAACATAGCCGCCAACGTTAACAATATTGTTGAAGCCGCTATCCATGCCCGTGATGAGTTGGGCGCAGATATCATCGTCTTCCCGGAACTTACGATTACCGGCTATCCTGCGGAAGACCTGCTGTTACGCCCGGATTTTATCACGGCAGCCAATAACGCTGTCTATCAGCTTGCCGATCGTGTTGCCGGTATTGCGCTGGTGGTTGGTTTTCCTGAATATGAGGCAGGTAAGCTCTATAACAGCGCTATGGTGCTGCATCAAGGCGTGATTCTTGCCTGCTACCGCAAACAGGCACTGCCCAATTACGGGGTTTTTGATGAACAGCGTTATTTTTCTGCCGGCAATCAGCCCTGCGTGTTTGAGTTTAACGGCGCATTTATAGGGCTGACGATTTGCGAAGACGTTTGGCAAATGGGCATTATTGATGCGACTAAAAAAGCAGGAGCAGAGCTGTTGCTGACTTTGAATGCTTCACCGTTCAATTCGGGCAAGATTCATCAGCGTGAAGCTATTGTTTGTCATCAGGTTAGAGCCGCGCAAATTCCTTTGGTTTATGTCAATCAAGTCGGCGGACAGGATGAGCTGATATTTGATGGAGCCTCTTTTGTAGCTGACCAGCAAGGGGATATTGTATTTCGGGCGGCAGAGTTCAGGGAACAGATCAGCGTGGTCGAGTTTGACGGCAATAGACCTGTAAAAAGTACCTGCGCACCGCTTTACAATGAAATCTCCAGCGAGTATTTGGCCCTGGTGCTGGGCATTAAGGATTATGTACGAAAAAACGGCTTTCAGGGCGCTATTCTGGGTTTGTCAGGCGGCATTGATTCGGCGCTGGTTCTAGCCCTGGCGGTCGATGCCTTAGGGCATGATAAGGTTGAAGCTGTCCTGATGCCGTCACGCTACACGCAGGACATGAGTCTGGAAGATGCCATACTGGAGGCTGAAGCGTTCGGAGTTAAATATCATATTATTCCAATCGAGCCTGCGGTTAACGCCTTCACCGGCATGCTGGCAGAAGTGTTTGCGGGCACGGCAAAAGATACGACAGAAGAAAATATTCAGGCGCGTTGCCGCGGGGTGATTTTGATGGCCATATCCAACAAGCAGGGTAAACTGCTGCTGACCACAGGTAATAAAAGCGAAATGAGTGTCGGCTATGCCACTCTCTACGGCGATATGGCGGGCGGTTTTGCGCCGATTAAAGATGTACCAAAACTGCTGGTTTATCAACTGGCGCGTTATCGCAATTCGCTGTCTGAAGTCATACCTGAACGGGTGATTATCAGGCCTCCGTCTGCCGAGTTGGCGCCCGATCAGATTGATGAGGACTCGTTGCCGCCGTATGAGGTTTTGGATCCCATACTTGAGCGTTATGTGGAACTGGATCAATCAGCTGAAGAAATAATTGCCGCAGGTTTCAAGCGCGAGGATGTCGCCAGGGCTATAACCCTGGTAGACAGAAACGAATATAAACGCCGGCAGTCGCCGCCCGGAATAAGGATTACTGCCAGAGCATTCGGCCGCGACCGTCGTTATCCCATCACTTCCGGCTATAGGGGCATTTGAGTTGCTGAATCATAGCGCATGAATCAGAAACAGGCTGGCCAGGCCAAGCAGGATAAAGAAGCCCATTGCGTCAGTGATGGAGGTCAGCATGACACTGGTGCCGATAGCGGGATCCTTGCCGAATTTATGGCGCAGTAAAGGAATACTTAGTCCGACCACTGCAGCGACCTGCAAGTTGATAAACATGGCTGTAGCCATTACTCCGGCCAAGGCCGCATCCTGGTAAAGCAGCATGACCGCCCCTCCTACAATAAGCCCAAAAAGAATGCCGTTTAATAGGGCCAGGGCCAGTTCTTTTCTTATCAGTCTGCGCACGTTTGCCGAGGTGATTTGTCCAAGCGCTAATGAGCGGATAATGAGCATACTGGTCTGGTTGCCGGTATTGCCTCCGGTTGCTGCAATAATCGGCATTAATGATGCCAACGCGACCAGTTGCAGAATTACATTTTCAAACAGACCGATAATACGGGTGGAAACAAAAGCTGTGACAATATTTATCAATAGCCAGCCCCAGCGGTTTCTCGCACTTTTCCAGACGCTGGAAAATAAATCCTCTTCTACCGAGACGCCGGCTTGTTGAAGCAGGTCTTCGTCTGTTTCCTCGCGGATAAAATCCATTATGGAATCAACACAGAGCCGGCCCTGGAGCTTGCCGTTACCATCGATTACAGGCGCGGAAATTAAGGCGTAGCGTTCAAATGCTCGTGCCGCTTCTGCCGCATCCTGGTCAACCGGAAACCGGACATAATCGGTTACCATTACTTCTGCGACTTGCCGGGATGGGGAGTGGGTGAGTAATCTGTGCAACGGTAAAATACCTTTGACTACGTCGTGCTGATCTACAACAAACAATTTATCCGTGTGGCTCGGCAGTTTTTTAAGATTGCGGATATAGGCTTTGACCGCTTTTAAACTCAGGTCATCCCGGATGGTAATCATGCCAAAATCCATTAGCGCGCCGACCTGGTCCTCCGGATATGCTAAAACAGCATTCAAGTGCTTGCGCTCTTTGCTGTTTAAAGACCTGAGAATTTTCAGCATGGCCCTTTTGGGGAGATCCGGAGCGAGGTCCGCTATTTCATCAGTATCTAATTGGCCGGCAACCGTCGCCAGCTCTTCAGCTTCCATGCCTGAAATTAATGTTTGCCGCACCGAATCGGATACTTCCAGCAGAATCTGTCCATCATGACTGGTTTTAATCGCGTCCCAGACTGACTTCCGCTGATCCAGGGGCAGTGATTCGAGAATATGGGCGATATCAGCCGGATGCAAATGCGCAAACATTTCCTGGATACGCGCTTGCTGCTGATTATGCAGAACCGTCTCGACCAGTTCATGATTCGTCGACGGGCTTCTTTCAACAAGGGATTTTTCCAGCTGCTGTTTTTCAAGCAACGCGATAACTTCATCCAGATGTTGCTGTAAGAATTGCGCAGAATGAACTTTGTCAGGGGATTCCATAATATTTAGCGGTCTGTTATTGATTTTGCTTAAGTTCGGCTCGTTTTGATAACAGATTAAACCTACAGAATGTTACTTTAGAACTGCGGGTTAATACGAGCCAGAATTTCCTGCCATAGTTCATTGTATGCTTCTGTGGAGCGGCTTTTATGGATATAGCCTCCAAGCGGCATGCGTTCCATGCCCATACGTTCAATATCACTGGCATACGGAATGACTGCATTCAAGAGGTCCGGGTTGCCAGCGATCATGTTTTGCATTATTTCCCTGTGCATTTTTTTACGCCGGTCAGCCATGGAGAAGAACGGGATGAGTATTAATTTGTTCAGCTTGTTGTCTTCAATGAATTTTTTTAATTGATCCAGGGTTCTTAAAGACAGGGTCGTAGGAATGACGGGCGACAATAAAATATCGGAGGCTTCAAAAACAGCTTCTGACAATAACGAAATATTGGGCGGGCAATCCAGGAAAATAAAATCATATTCTTCTGCCAGCGGCTTAAGGAGCTTTTTAAGTTGGCGGGTTGGTTTTTTTTTGTCATCCAGAACCAGGTCCAGGTTTCTGAATGAAAAATCCGATGGTAATAAATCCAGGTTCTCAAAATCAGTGCCTTTAATTAACCCGTCCAGATCCCGCTTTCCGGCAATTAAATCTTTACTGCCGCCTTTCACTTTAGGTTTGATGCGAAAGTAATAACTGCTGGCTCCCTGCGGGTCCAGATCCCACACCAAAGTCCGATAGCCGTTTCGGGCAGCAATAAAGGCCAGGTTTACAGCGCTTGCGGTTTTACCAACGCCGCCTTTTATACTGTATAAAGCCAGAACTTTCATGTAGGCGCTCCTGTGTTGGATACAAATAATGCAGAAATTTTATGAAACCAGCCATTGATATTAGCATCGTTCAATTAAGCCGCAACTATGGATAAGTCAGTTTATTTTAAGTTAGGCAAGTGTTTTTCCTGATCGGGTTAATTCTCATCTTCGGATAGATACGATTTAACAGGCTTCAGAAAAAACGCTGCCAAGCATTTTCATGGCACGGTGAATGGAAATTATAGCGAAGGGAGCATAGCGTATCACAGGAAACGGAGTACATTTTTATTCATCTCCTGAAACAGAGCTCCGGGGTAAAGTGCGATGGTGAAAGTCCTGAGAGGTAAAGCGGATTGGCTCTCATTGTGGCGCTGGGCGTCATCGAGAAAAACAAGCTACTTGAAACGTGCTCCAGTCAATGGCTGTTGGGTTGTTATTAAACAATAGAGGCGGGTAAGATAGAGGCCGTGTAGATTAGCTCGCGTATCGTGTCTGCATGCTTAATACGTTTAACGAGCTAAGTTTTTAGTTAAAATAGTGACGCTATGGATAAGCAGATTTTATTTAGTCTCTGTTGTTTTAGGTACCGGAATAGGCGCGGGTGCCGGAGACGGATTTTGAATAGCCGTTTTTTTGGAAGCAGATACCAGCGTTTCTTGTCGATGTCCTTCCCCATAAAGAGTAGCGCTGATCATAAATAAAATGGTCGAAATAATCAGTACCATAAACCTGTCTGGTTTTTGCAAAAAGAATAAAACCCATTTAGGTTTAATCATTCCTATAATGAAAAAAAGTACGGTCACTATTCCTAAGTTAATAGCGGTGACTATCATATATTTACCTGTATAACTTTCAATTGGCTGGATTTACATTATTATTGAGTTGAGCGGCTTATTGCAACAGGCCACGGCATTATTTTAACGGCTTCACTTTATAAAGACGACTTATAAAATGAATTTATTGCGTACCACTTAAGTTCAGTAGGCGGCTAAAGCCGCCCGTACAAAACAGCAACTTATTTAATAATAATCAGGAGGAAGCCCATGGGCGGATCTGGTGTATTTGTTTTAGTATTATTTATTTTCTCTGTTTTACTGGTGTTTATGAGTGTTAAGTCTGTTCCTCAAGGCATGGAATACACCGTAGAGCGGTTTGGCAGGTATACCAATACGTTAACACCGGGCTTAAACATTATCATGCCGGTTATTGATCGCATCGGCAAAAAGATGATCATGATGGAACAGGTAATGGATGTGCCGTCACAGGAAGTCATTACCAAGGACAACGCCATGGTTACTGTTGATGGCGTGGTTTTTTATCAGGTGATGGATGCCGCCAAAGCCGCTTATGAAGTCAGCAAGCTGGATTGGGCTATTCTGAATCTTGTGATGACCAATATTCGTACCGTCATGGGGTCAATGGATCTGGATGAGTTGCTGTCCCGGCGGGATGATATAAATGCCAGACTGCTTACCGTAGTGGACGATGCAACAACTCCCTGGGGAATTAAAGCAACCCGTATTGAAATCAAGGATATTGCGCCGCCAAAAGATTTGGTTGAGGCAATGGGCAGACAAATGAAAGCCGAACGCTTAAAACGCGCATCCATTCTGGAAGCTGAAGGCTTACGGCAGTCGGAAATTTTACGAGCGGAGGGCGCCCAACAAGCGGCCATTTTGGAAGCGGAAGGCCGCAAGGAAGCATCTTACCGCGATGCCGATGCACGCGAACGTCTGGCTCAGGCCGAAGCCAGAGCAACATTAATGGTATCGGAAGCGATCAGTAAAGGCGATATACAGGCCGTCAATTATTTTGTCGCGCAAAAATATATTGAGGCATTAAAAAGCATTGCATCGGCTGACAACAGCAAATTGATTTTTATGCCGCTGGAATCATCCAGCGTTATTGGCGCTCTCGGTGGAATTACTGAGCTGGCTAAACAAGCCATGAATAAAAAAAGTTAGATTATGGCTGAATTGGAATTTGTTTTTTGGTATTGGTGGGTATTAGCGCTCATCTTTTTAGTTCTGGAAATACTGACCCCCGGTTTTTTCTTTATGTGGCTGGCGGCTTCGGGATTTATAACCGGTTGCCTGTTATGGCTGATGCCATCACTCAGTATGGACATACAGATATTTGTTTTTTCCATATTGTCGGTTATTGCCATTGGCGGTTGGAAAGTTTATGGCAAAAAAAATTCCCTAGAAACAGACCAGCCTTTCCTGAATAAACGCGGAGCCCAATATATAGGCCGGGTATTCAGTCTGTACGAACCGATAGAAAATGGCCAAGGGAAAATAAAAGTGGATGATTCTATCTGGAAAGTTCATGGAAAAGATTGTGATATTCATACTCGGGTAAAAGTCACCGCTATTCGTGGAACGGTATTTGATGTAGAAAAGATTGAATAACAAGTTGGATTAGGCGAAGGAAGAGGTACTTTATAAAACAATAAAGGTTACAATTATTCTTCACATGCAACGGCTATTTATCGCAGTATTGATGGCCGTATTCCATCCCCATCTATGCTACGAACCCCCTCTTGGAACTCTGGCCGTTCATAATAACAACATCAGGTATTAGGAGCGTGCAGATAAAGTGTCCGTGTTTGATTTTCATTTGGGAACTCCGATTTTTTACATTTTTTAATTGGGTTTTTAACCGAGGGTTATGAGGCTGAATCTGGGAAAATTTGGAGCTTATGCTGATTCTGCAGATTAAATGAATTTGCCCAAAGCATGGAAATGATTTTCCGGGTACGACTTCTGCAGGCAAGTCGGGTGTAATTGCCGCCTTTCTCAGTAAAGTTTGTCCTTCTTACTGCAGACGTATTTTCAACTTTTCGCTGTGATAAGCACAGGCATTGATCTTATTGAGATTGATAAATTTCTGTTTTACCGAATTTAGTAATTTTAAGAATCCAGTTTGGTGTGAGAACCTCAACTTTTGATGGAAATTTTTACAAATTATTTAATCCCGGATTTTATTTGCGTGGTAATTGCGGCCTTAATACTGGCTATTAGCGAGCGTTATGCTTTAGTTGAGCCATTTAAGTATTTCAACTGGGTCAGGTTTTTTTACGAAGTGAATTTAATTTTCATACTAAATTACAGACTTACAATAAATATTAATTAATTCAATAAGTTATATTTATGGCATGTATCTTGCTGAAACAATTAACATATGTATTCGTACTTATAGTAACTGTCTGGAAAATGCTAAATAATAACGTTTTGCATAGATAAAATTTTAGAGAGCATCATATTTTTTACACTAATAATTTAAGTGTAAGTTAAGATATATGGCGCCGCCAACTAATCATCTAAAAGCTAAGCCATAGATCTGTTAATTTTCACTCTTAAGCCGGTCTGAAATGGGCTAATCGATATTTTTTAATGTGAACTTGGCGGTTCAATTAGGGCGGAGGGTACCCGCAACTGACTACAGGCGGTAGTTAACAACATATACAGAAATTTATAAGTTTCATTTTCTGAATTTATTTTATGTGCTAGTTAGTATGGAGAATATAAATGATAACAAGCGACTATCTAGTAGAATCAGTGTCTTCATCAAAGCCGCCAAATAATTCAAGTCATTATCAGATTAATGCCGATGAAATTTTTTATGATTCATCTTTCCTCGAGCAATTACGTCGTGAAAAGCTTCGAGCACAGCGGTCTAAATCTACATTGTCAATTGTATTACTAAATTTTGATCAAGTGATAGCTCAGGAATACAGGAGTATGTGTGAGATTTTAAAGCTTATCCGGTCAAAAATACGAGATACTGATATTAGTGGTTTTGCTAATCAAACTACCATAGGCATACTTCTTCCTCATACGGACGAGAAAGGGGCAAAAGCAATCTGTGGAAAGTTAATTGAGGCAAATAAAATGCCATTATTTTCTATGGATATCTCGACGTATCCTGATCATATATTTGAAAGCCTCGCCAAAAATGGGGGCATTCGGCCAGACTCTTTCCCTTTCGGCCTGGAGGATCCAAACAGATCTTCCAGATTTAAGCTTTTTTTAAAAAGAGGTATCGATATCGCAGGCTCAATTATCGGCATGCTTACTTTAATGCCTGTAATGTTAATTACTGCATTAGCTATTAAAGTAACGTCTCCGGGGCCTGTCATTTTCAGGCAAATCCGCTTAGGTATGCAGGGCATCCCTTTCACATTCTACAAATTTCGATCCATGCATGCGAATGTGGATAATCAAATTCATCGTGATTATATCCAGGACTATATTAATGGTCATCATGCAAAAATCAATCATGGGGACGCGGAAAAACCCATTTATAAAATGAAATCTGATCCCCGGATAACCCGGGTTGGAAGATTTATTCGAAAAACCAGTATTGATGAGCTGCCTCAGCTTTTTAATGTATTAAAAGGCGACATGAGCCTGGTGGGGCCGAGGCCGCCTCTTCCTTACGAAGCTGAGAAATACCAATCGTGGCATCTCAGGCGGATATTGGAAATGAAGCCGGGAATCACCGGACTCTGGCAGGTAGAAGGACGAAGTAATACCTTATGGGATGATGCGGTGAGGCTTGATATTCGTTATATCCAAAACTGGTCCCTTTTCTTTGATTTAAAGATATTACTCAGAACGGTCAAGGAAGTCTTAAGATGCCGTGGTGCCGTGTAATGTATACAGACCCCTAGTATGAAAGCTTTAGGTCATAAGCTTAGGAAATGTGCCAGCAGGACGCCTAACCGGCTAATTTTCTTAAATAGATTGTCATGACATATAGTCTGTCTGAAAGTGGGCGACGGCTTAATAGTATTAAGCATGACCTAACCGGTAATATCTCGTTTTAAGTTGCTTAAACCCTAACAGGACAAGCGCATGAAGAAGCCACATATGAAGTATCACTCCCTAACGGGTCTTGCCCTTATCATTCTAGGCTGGGTTGTTTATGTTCAGATCCTAGACATGGCGTGGCCTATTAGAATCGCAAGCGCTAATCAAGCAATCACGTCTTCTTCCATGCAACTCACCAGTGAGAAGCTCGACCTCGTCGCGTTTAGTCCGGATGGCAATACATTGGCCAGCGCGGCTTCCGATGGACAAATTATCGTATGGGACGTATTTACCGGCCAAGAGCGCCTGACGCTTCCGAGCTCGTCTGCAAGCCCGGTCAGCGGTATTGTTTTTAGCCCCGATGGCAATACGCTGGCTAGCGTAAGCGGCAGTTCAATCCACCTGACGGATACTATATCCGGCGAGGCTCGCTTACTCCTTCCCCAGAGTGCCGCCGTTACCTATCTCGCCTTTAGCCCGGACGGCAAGACCTTGGCCAGTGTGGGTCAGGATGGCCGCATCACGCTTCTGAATTCGCAATCCGGCGCTATCAGCCAGGTTCTAACCGGTCATCAAAGTGGCGTTAATGCCATCGCCTTTAGTCCGGACAGTACAATTTTAGCCAGCGGCGGCCAGGATGCCCAGATTAAGCTCTGGGATATGGCAGCAGGTCAGGAGCAGGCGAGTTTGCCTGGAGAGGGTGGAGCTATCACCCATCTGGCATTCAGTCCAGACGGCAAGACTGTGGCCGGTGTGAGCCAGGATGCCCGCATCACAGTTCTGGATTCGCAATCGGGCGCTATCAGCCAGGTTCTAACCGGTCATCAAAGTGGCGTTAATGCCATCGCCTTTAGTCCGGACAGTACGATTTTAGCCAGCGGCGGCCAGGATGCCCAGATTAAGCTCTGGGATGCGGCTACCGGTCTGGAACAGGCGAGTCTGCCAGGAGAGGGTGGGGTTGCCGTCACTCATCTGGCATTCAGCCCCGATGGTAAGAGTTTAGCCAGCATAGGTGAAGGCGAAACAGTTTTTTTGTGGGATGTAAGCACTAAGCTACCCCAGCTTCTGACGGGGCATAGGGATTGGGTCGATAAGATTGTTTTTAGTTCCAACCAGAAGACCTTGGCCAGCGTGGGTAAAACTGGACAGGTCGTCGTATGGGATTTAGCGACTGGTGTGAGTCAACAAAGCTTTCAAATTCCGGCTATGCAAGGTGTCTCTTCGGCGGGCGTACAAGCGCCGCTTTCCGGAAGCGCTGTTTCTAATACTTCTTTGCAATCGACAGCCTCTAATACACCTGTTGTAGCTGACAATACAACTGCA
Organism: Methylobacter sp.; assembly: GCA_028716975.1. Classification (GTDB taxonomy): domain Bacteria; phylum Pseudomonadota; class Gammaproteobacteria; order Methylococcales; family Methylomonadaceae; genus Methylobacter_B. The sequence continues at coordinate 44,525 of JAQUOU010000020.1, forward strand.
TCAACCGTAAGCAGTCAAGCTGCTAGTGCAAATAATACTGTAGCACGCAAGAAACGGAGTGCACAAAAATGGAAGGGAGTTAAAGCGCTGGCTATCAGCCAGGATGGCACGGAAATGGGTGCTGCGGGTGAGGATGGTGTTATCCGTATTTTTAAGAAAAACGGGACTCTACGTTGGAAGCTATCAGGCCATCACGGCATGGCTATTACCGGCATGGCCTTCCGAGGAAAAACCAAAGATTGGATAAGTGCAGGTAGAGATACGGAACTAAAAACCTGGAATGATACGGGCAAGAATCTCAAAACATTTTACGGGCCTGAGCACCCGCCACGAGCTGTTGCTGTAAGCCCGGATGGCCGGTATATCGCCATCGCTGGCGAGGAAACAAGGGTGTTTCTATTTGATGCAATAGCTGGCAAATTAAGCAGGATTTTTTCGGGTCACATCGATTTTATAAACGGACTGGCATTCAGTCCGGATGGCCGCTATTTGGCAAGTGCAGGTGCTGAAGGACGAACCCTCATGTGGGATATGAATACAGGCAAACGTCTTCATACATTGCTTGGACATGCGGGAGAAGTTAATGCCGTAGCCTTCAGTCCTGATGGAACGCTTTTAGCTACTGCGAGCGAAGATAGTACGGTTATTCTCTGGAATGTAACGACGGGGCTGCAAATTAAAGCCTTAGCCGGACATCAAGGCAGTGTCAGGTCAGTCGCATTTAGCCCTAATGGAAATAAGTTGGTGAGCGCCGGTGAAGACAGCAGGATGCTGGTGTGGGATCCAAAGACCGGTCAATTAAAGAAGCAACTGACTGGACCGGCGGCAGCGATCAATGTTTTAGTTTTTGATCCTGCTGGCAAATTACATGCTGCGAGTGAAAATAGTGAGATTTCCGAGTTTGATACAGATACAGGTACGAAAGTACAATCAATAGCTGTGCCGGTAACTAATACGGCAGAACCGCAAGCCGCCCTATCAGAGACACTTTACCTCGCAACCGGTAACACTGATCCAGCTCTGATGACGTCGACTCATTCTCGTTCTATTCAGAATGAAAGTATAGGATCCAGTCATACAGCCTTCAGTTCAATTATTGATCAACTAATAGATTGGATGATACCTGCCGCCAACGCTGCTACATTGCCGGATCCCAACCAAGGGCCGGGAGGACCGATTCTGGTCATAACCAATACGGCTGACCCTTTCGGTAAGTATTACGCCGAGATTTTGCGGACTGAAGGCTTGAATGAGTTTGCTGTGACTGATATCTCGACCGTTAACGCGACAACATTGACCGCCTACGACGTGGTGCTTCTTTCTCGAATGACATTGTCGCCCGCTCAGGTGACTATGTTTACCAACTGGGTTACAGCGGGCGGTAACTTGATCGCCATGCGCCCCGATGCGCAGCTTGCCGGTTTGCTGGGAGTCACCGCTACCGGAACTACGCTCTCGAATGGTTACCTGCTGGTGGATACCTCGGGGGCGCCGGGCAATGGTATCGTGAACCAGACCATCCAGTTTCATGGCGGTGCTGATCGCTATACGGTTAACAGCGCTTCAAGCCTTGCAACTCTTTACACGAACGCAACAACTCCGACCGCCAATCCTGCCGTGACTCTGCGAAGCGTCGGCGCTAGCGGAGGCCAGGCGGCGGCTTTTACCTATGATCTTGCATCGTCCATCGTCTATACGCGGCAAGGAAACCCTGCCTGGGCCACGCAAGAGCGTGATGGATTTACTCCGATCCGGTCCGACGACAAATTCTTCGGTAACGCCACGGGCGATCCTCAAACTGATTGGGTCGATTTCAACAACATTGCGATTCCGCAGGCGGATGAGCAGCAGAGGCTGCTCGCCAACCTGATTCTCGAGATGAACCGCGACAGGAAGCCGTTACCCCGTTTCTGGTATTTCCCCTATGGCAAGAAAGCGGTCGTGATCATGACAGGGGATGATCATGGAAATAACGGCACTGCCGGCCGTTTCAATCAATTCATTAATAGCAGTACGACGGGCTGCTCAGTGGCAAATTGGGAGTGTATTCGAGGCACCTCGTACATTTACCCGAACACGCCGCTAACAGATGCTCAAGCCGCCAGTTTTACTGCGCAAGGTTTTGAAGTTGGGCTGCATGTCAACACGAACTGCGGAGATTTCACTCGCGCATCGCTCAGAACGTTCTATACCGATCAAATCGGCGCTATAGGTCAAACAGGTTCCTTTAAAGACAATTTTCCTAGCATACCGGCTCCCCTCACTCAGCGGCACCACTGCATCGCCTGGAGCGACTGGGTGAGCGGGGCGATTGTGCAGTTAGAAAACGGTATCCGTTTTGACACCAGCTACTACTTTTGGCCGCCGAGCTGGGTGCAGGATCGTCCAGGATTTTTCAGTGGTTCCGGCATGCCGATGCGCTTTACCGATGAACAAGGCGCCATGATCGATGTTTATCACGCCGTCAGCCAGATGACAGATGAATCGGGGCAGACCTATCCACTCACCATTGATACATTGCTGGATCGGGCATTTACAGAAGGTTATTATGGCGCCTTTACCATTAACGCCCATACCGATGTCGCGACAATCCCTGAATCTGATGCAGTCATAGCTTCAGTTTTGAATACTTCGCATCCCGAACGGGGGATTGTGCCGATCGTTTCCAGCAAGCAGATGCTGGATTGGCTCGACAGCCGCAACAGTTCATCGTTCGGATCGTTAACCTGGAGCGGCAATACATTAAGTTTTACAGTTACACCGGGCACAAGCGGCGGGAGTGTGCCGGATCATGGCTTACAGGTATTGTTACCCGTACAATCCAGCGTAGGAGTCTTGACTGGGTTAACGCGTAACGGGGTTACCGCTAACTTTACAACGACCACCATAAAAGGTGTTAACTACGCTACTTTTCCGGGCGATGCGGGTAACTATGCGGGAGTTTACAGCGCCGACACAACAGCGCCGACACTGACTTCAAAATCACCGGCGTTGGGTGCAACAGGCGTCAGTGTGGGAGCAGCTATTACTGCTACTTTTAGTGAAGCAATCAACCCTGCCACAATCAATGCTACGACTTTTGAATTACGGGATTCCAGCAATACTCTGATTTCCGCTACCGTTAGCTACAATCCAGGCACACAAACAGCGACACTGACCCCCACTAACTCGTTGGCGGCTTCGGCCACTTATACGGCCACTGTCAAAGGCGGCACCACGGATCCTCGTGTCAAAGATTTGACCGGTAATGCGCTCGCCGCAAATGAAGTCTGGTCTTTCACGACTGGTGCACAACCATGTTCTTCATCATCTTGCAGCGCCTGGTCAAGCAGTACCATTCCTGGCACGCCCTCGGTGAATGATCCGGGTTCCGTCGAACTGGGCGTGAAGTTCAGGTCGGACTTGGATGGGTTCATAACTGGTATCCGTTTTTATCAAGCCAACGCAGGCGCCTATACAGGGACTTTGTGGAACACAGCAGGACAGCAACTCGCGACGGGAAACGTTACCTCCACCGCAGCGGGTTGGCAACAAGCCACTTTCACGACCCCGGTAGCGATCACGGCTAATACCGTGTATGTGGCATCCTACCATGCGGCTGCCGGTAATTATGCGGCTACCAATAGTCCACAGTTTTCCACATCAGGTGTCGATAACGCCCCAATCCATCTATTACAGGACGGGGTTAGCGGAGGTAACGGCCTATATGCCTACAGTGCCAGCAGTACCTTCCCGGCCAATACTTTCAATTCGAGTAACTACTGGGTCGACGTGGCGTTCACGACCAGCACAGCCCCCGACACGACACCGCCAACAGTGACGGCACAAAGTCCTGTATCCGGAGCAACAGGAATCGCGACAACTGCGGCGATTACAGCGATATTCAGCGAATCGATGGATGCTGCGAGCATCACTACGGCAAGCTTTGAATTGCGCGGTCCTGCACCAACCAATACCCTGGTTTCTGCTACCGTTGCCTATAACGCAAGTACACGGACGGCGACGTTGACGCCAACTGCCGCGCTTTCCAATTCAACGGCCTATACAGTAACAGTTAAAGGCGGGGCTTTGGATCCGCGTGTCAAAGACGCCGCAGGCAATGCAATGACAGCCAATTCTACCTGGACATTCACGACTGCGGGCAGCGGAGTTACAGGTTGTAGCGGTGTTACCGAATCAATTTGGCCCACCAATCCAACGCCGGCGACTCTCTCCGACCCTGATACTTCCGCTGTCGAGCTCGGATTGAAATTCAGATCAAATGTGAATGGGCTTATCTGTGGCATTCGATTTTACAAGGGGCCCAATAATACGGGCACCCACACAGGCAGTCTCTGGAATAGCGGTGGCGGGTCACCTCTGGCAACTGTAACTTTCACCAATGAGACCGCATCAGGTTGGCAGCAGGCGAACTTTACCAACCCGGTTGCAATTACCGCTGGCACCGTATATGTAGTGTCCTATCAGGCACCAGTGGGACGATATTCTGTTAATGATAGCTATTTTGCCTCGGGAGTGACCAGTGGCTCACTCTTTGCCTTGAGTAGTGCTGAAAGCGGCGGCAACGGAGTATACCTATATGGTTCCGGTGGATTCCCTACCAATACTTTCCAGTCGGCTAACTATTGGGTGGATGTGCTTTTCACGGCCAATACCGGCCCGGATACAACCCCGCCGACTGTTAATTCGACGCTACCGGCGGCTGGCGCTACAGGGGTCATTCCAACGAATCCGGTGTCGGTAACTTTCAGCGAAGCAATGACTGCTTCGACCATTAACTCCACGACTTTTGAGTTGCGAAACCCTCCTCCTGCTAACAGCCTGGTGCCTGCGACGGTTACATATAATGCAGGAACAAATACAGCGACTTTGACGCCTACAAATCCGTTAACAGCTTCCACGACTTACACTGCTAAGATTATAGGTGGAGTGAGCGGGGTTAAGGACGCTGCGGCTACTCCTAACCCACTCGCTGCGGACTATATGTGGTCGTTTACAACCGGCATTAATCCTTGTTCTCCTGGCGGCAATCCAATTATCTGTGAAAATAGCAAAGCAGGTAATCCTTCCACAGACTGGGATATCAGCGGAGCAGGAGATTCCAGCCTACAGGGCTTTGCAACAGATATCAGTGTCAATAAAGGGGACGCTGTAACATTTAAAATCAATGTCAACACACCGTCAACTGCGAATTATCGCTTAGATATTTATCGTATGGGCTACTATAACAATGATGGCGCACGCCTGGTGGCCACCGTCCAACCCTTATCGTCTACGGCACAGACTCAACCCGCTTGTTTAACCCACGCTGCGACAGGCCTAATAGATTGCGGAAATTGGGCGGATTCTGCTTCCTGGCCAGTTCCAGCAGATGCCGTGTCCGGTATTTATTTTGCCAAGGTGATCCGTCAAGATGGAGCAAATGCTGGTAAGGCCAGCCACATAGTATTTATTGTCCGTGATGATGCCAGCACATCCGATATTTTGTTCCAGACATCGGATACGACTTGGCAGGCTTATAACAACTATGGCGGAAATAGTCTTTATACTGGTACCGGACCTGGTACCGGAGGTAATGCAGTTGGTAGGGCTTATAAAGTCAGTTATAACCGCCCTTTCAATACGCGCACGGTTGATAACGGTCAGGATTGGGTATTCAATGCAGAGTACCCGATGGTGCGCTGGCTTGAGGCAAACGGGTATAACGTAAGCTACTTTACAGGAATAGACAGTGACAGATTTGGAGCTTTGATCCGCCAACATAAGCTTTTCTTGTCAAATGCCCATGATGAGTATTGGTCTGGGCAGCAACGCGCCAATGTTGAAACGGCGCGTGATTTAAGCGTAAATCCAGTCAATCTGGCCTTCTTCAGCGGCAATGAAGTATTTTGGAAAACACGTTGGGAAAACAACATTATTAATACAAGCGGTGCTTTGGGTACAAATAGCTACCGTACTTTGGTGTGCTATAAAGAAACGCATAATTATCCCAATAATCCTGACCCAACTAATATTTGGACAGGAACCTGGCGCGACCCAAGAGGCACACCGCCTGCTGATGGAGGACGGCCTGAAAATGCACTGAAGGGTCCTATCTTTATGGTAAACGATGGTGCTACTACGAGTATTGAAGTGCCACAAGCAGATGGGCAGATGAGATTCTGGCGAAGTACAGGCATTGCTACACTTCCGGCCGGGTCGTTTGCAACTTTACCTAATGGCACGTTGGGTTATGAATGGGACGTAGATCTTGATAATGGTTTCAGGCCTGACGGTTTGGTCCGGCTATCCACGACTATAGTTCCAAATGCCCCCGTCCTTACCGATAATGGTTCTACGTTCGGGTCGGGTACTGCAAATCATGCTTTGACGCTGTATAAAGCAGGTACTGGTGCAATCGTCTTTGGTGCAGGCACAGTTCAGTGGGCTTGGGGATTAGATAGCAATCACGACCGCGCTGGCACACCAGTGAATGCTTCAATGCAACAAGCTACGGTTAACCTATTTGCCGATATGGGTATACAGCCAGGCACTATTCAGCCAGGGCTGGTGGCGGCAACGGCATCTACGGATCTAACGCGGCCCGCTTCAGCGATCACTTCTCCATTAACGGGGGCCACCCTCACCCCTGGAAGTGCTGTAACAATTTCAGGCACCGCAACGGACGTTGGCGGTCGGGTTGGTGGCATGGAGGTTTCTGTCGACGGCGGAGCGACTTGGCATGCGGCGTCAGGCCGTAATACCTGGACTTATAACTGGACCGCACCCGGCACTCCCGCTACGGTCCTCATCAAGAGCCGTGCTGTCGATGATAGCCTTAACCTGGAGGTTGCGGGAGCGGGAGTTTCCGTCAATGTCGGTTCCGGTTCGGATACGACATCGCCCATAGTGACGATGACCGCGCCGGTGAATGGGGCAACGGTGACTGGGGCGACTGTACCCGTCTCCGCCAATGCGAGCGATAATGTGGGCGTAACGAGCGTTCAGTTCCTCTTGGACGGGGCCGCGCTCGGCTCACCAGATACAGCCGCCCCTTACAGCATTACCTGGAATTCGACCGCAGCCTCCAACGGCGTCCATACTCTGAGCGCAAGAGCAGGCGATGCCGCCGGCAATTTAACCACCGCAACCGGCGTTTCGGTTACGGTGTCGAATTCGGTGGTTACCAATACCGGCCTTTTAAATTCAGCCGCTAATGCGGCGGTCGCGAATATTCTCACACCTTCAAACCTCAATGGCGACGGCAATGGGTTTGAGATAAACCCAGCCAACGGCTACTCGAATGATAGTGTATTTGCCGTCGACACGAATAGTGGTACTAATACCAGCACTTCCTGTACCGATAGCGGCAAGGACAAACATATTTATTTCAACTACGGTATCAACTTGCCAGCCACGGCTGCCATCAATGGCATTGAAGTTCGTTTAGACGCACGGGCCGACGCCACGGCCGGAGCGCCGAAGATGTGCGTACAGCTTTCCTGGGATGGCGGCACGAACTGGACAACGGCCAAGACTACGGCAACTCTGACCACGACGGAAGCGAGCTATATCCTGGGCGGAACTGCCGATGTTTGGGGAAGAACATGGGCCGTAAGTAACTTCTCGAATGCTAACTTTCGTGTGCGCATCATCAATGTGGCCTCCAATATCAGCCGCGACTTTTCGCTGGACTGGGTAGCGGTTCGGGTGACTTACCAATGATATATGGGAGTATCAGACATGATAATAGGAGTTGCTATTTTTTGCGAGACCTGTTGGAACTGTCGGACGTTGCTTAGGGGGAACCGCTTCTTTGTTCAGGAGGCAAGAGCGGTAACACTTTCGCACCGGTAAAGGGTCTGGGCTAGGACATATCTTTAATTTATGTGACCTGAGAATAGGTGAGTGATCAAAATAGCCCACTAGTGATAAAAAATTCGATAGGGTGGGCGACAAATTTAAGATACCTCCCTATATTAAGAACATTCAGAAACAAATAATTTCGATCTTAGGAACAAATAATAAATGATAAGCGATAATGTTCAGTTAGGCGAAGGTGTAGTCATACATCATCCTGACCTTGTGAATCTATATGGGTGTAAAGTAGGCGCTAACGCCAAAATCGGTGCTTTCGTCGAAATACAGAAGGGTGCATCCGTGGGGGCCCGCTGTAAGATTTCCAGTCACAGCTTCATTTGCGAAGGCGTAGACATTGAGGATGGTGTATTTGTAGGTCACGGCGTGATGTTTATTAACGACACTTATCCAAAAGCAGTGGGTGAAGATGGCGAGTTGCAAACAGAAGCGGATTGGCAACTGATTCGTACCCGGGTTAAAACGCGCGCCTCAATAGGCAGCAATTCTACTATTTTGTGCGGTATCACTATCGGTGCAAGCGCATTGGTTGGTGCCGGCGCTGTAGTAACCAAAGATGTCCCGGATTATGCTATCGTCGCCGGCGTTCCTGCCCGAGTGATAGGGGATACGCGTACACGAGAGATTAAGTAAATGATTATGTCGGTGATTATTGAATCAGCGCTCATAATTAGAGCCTACAAAGGCTAAGCAATGTAGTTTGCCTAAGCTGCGATACTGACAGGCAATACAATTTATCCATACAATTAAAAGAGAGTCACTATGATTAAAATAGGCATTATCGGCTACGGTTACTGGGGTCCCAATTTGGTCAGAAATTTTGCTGAAACATCAGGAGCCATAATTGCGGGCGTGGCGGACTTAAATCCGAAAAGGCTTGAAATAGTTCAGAAACGCTACCCCGGTGTAAGAACTACGACCCAATTTCAGGATTTGCTTGGGGATCCCTCTATTGATGCCATCGCGGTGGCGACCCCGGTCAGTACCCATTTCGAACTCGGGATGGCGGTACTCAAGGCAGACAAGCATTTGTGGCTGGAGAAGCCCATGACTGAGACCTCAGAGCAAGCGCGCAAGCTAATTGACGAAGCTGAGAAACGCAATCTCGTGCTGATAGTCGATCACACGTTTATCTATACAGGCGCAGTTCTCAAAATGGCGGAACTGATTAAGTCCGGAGATCTCGGTAATATTTATTATTACGACTCGACCCGGGTTAATCTCGGCTTGTTCCAGCGCGATGTCAGTGTAATCTCTGATTTGGCTGTGCATGATTTCTCTATCCTCGACTATCTGTTGGGGGAACAGCCGGCGGCAGTATCCGCTGTCGGCACCAACCACTTTCCAGGCACACCGGAGAATTTGGCTTACCTTACCTTGTTCTACGATTCAGGAATAATCGCCCATATCAATGTGAACTGGCTGGCTCCCGTTAAAGTGCGGCAGATTCTTATCGGCGGCAGCAAGAAGATGATTACCTACGATGATCTGGAGCCGAGTGAAAAAATCAGGGTTTACGATAAAGGTATCAGTTTCACCGATGACCCGCAGCAGATTTATGAGATGCGGGTTGGCTACCGTACCGGAGATATGTGGGCGCCGCGACTGGACTCTACAGAAGCATTGCGTGTAGAAGGTGATCATTTCGTCGAGTGTATAGAAAACGGCAAAACGCCATTAACTGACGGTTCATTAGGCCTTCGGGTAGTAGAATTAATCGAGGCGGCGACCCGCTCGATGAATGAGCGGGGCCGATCTGTCGAAATCAAGGGAACGCAGATGTATCAGGGGAGGAAAGTAGCGTGATACCGTTTGTAGATCTAAAAGCCCAGTACGCTGGTATTAAGGACGAAGTTAATGCCGCCATTCTGGGCGTATTGGAAACCTGCCAGTTTACCTTGGGAAGCGAGGTGGCAGCATTTGAGCAGGAATTCGCCGCATATTGCCAAGCACCCTACGGTATTGGTGTGAATACCGGCACCAGCGCCTTGCATCTCGCGCTTCTCGCGGCCGGCATTGGGCCAGGGGATGAGGTGATTACCGTCCCCTTTACATTCGTAGCGACTGTAGCGGCGATTCACTATACGGGTGCCACGCCTGTGTTTGTGGATATCGACCCGCGCACTTTCACGATCGACGTGAAGGCAATTGAAGGTGCAATCACAGAAAAAACCAAAGCCATTATGCCCGTACATCTTTACGGACAGCCGGCAGACATGGATCCAATTCTGGAAATCGCCAAACGGCATGGTTTGGTTGTGATTGAAGATGCAGCTCAAGCCCATGGCAGCGAGTATAAGGGACGGCGAGTAGGAAGTTTAGGCGACATGGGCTGTTTCAGCTTCTATCCAGGCAAGAATCTTGGCGCCTACGGTGAAGGGGGCATGGTAGTTACGGGCAATCCAGAATATACCCGTACCATCCGCATGCTTCGTGACTGGGGTGCAGAGCAGAAATACCTACATGTGCTTAAAGGCTACAACTTTCGCCTGGAAGGTATTCAAGGCGCTGTGCTTAGAGTCAAGCTGCGGCATCTGGAAACCTGGACCGAAGCGCGGCGAGCAGCTGCCGCTCATTACGATGGACTATTGTCCGGTAGCGGAGTTTTGACGCCGGAGGCAATGCCCTATGCTCGGCATGTGTATCATATCTATGCGATCCGTACCCCGCATCGAAGCGAGTGGCAACAGGCATTGCAAGCCAAAGATATCCAGACCGGCATCCATTATCCAATACCCGTACACCTCCTGCCGGCTTATGCGGATCTGGGCTATACTAAGGGGGACTTCCCCCATTCAGAGCAGGCGGCCGACGAAGTGCTTTCCCTACCTATGTTCGCTGAATTAAATCAAGCTCAATGCCAAGAAGTCAGCGAAGCAGTCACGATGCTCGCGCAGTCGGGAGCGGTTGCGCCCGCTTAGCAGAAAGGAGATTTTGACGTGCAAGAAGCGCAGCCGCTGTTAATTTTTCCCTATAACGGCAATGGTATCGAGGCATTGGATTGTATTGGAAGCGCCTATCAATTTATTGGTTTTGTGGACGATACACCCCAGAAGAGAGGAGTGGACCCGAACGGATATCCGGTATTGGGCAGAGAAGCATTCGCACAATTTTCCGATGCAAGCGTTTTAGCGGTTCCAGGGAGCCCAAGCTCCTATAAAAACCGAAAAGAAACTATTCAAGGGCTAGGTATTGCGGAGGAGCGGTTTGCCAAAGTAGTTCATCCGGCTGCCCACGTTTCTCCACTTGCTTCAATTGGCAATAATATATTGATTATGGCCGGAGTGGTGATTACGAGCAACGCGCTCATCGGTTCGCATACCTGTATTCTACCGAATACGGTGATACATCATGATGTGGTGGTAGGTGATTGGGTTCTTATCGGCTCCAATGTGACCATTGCAGGCAACACTGTCGTCGAAGAGAATTGTTACATCGGCAGCGGCTCAAGCATTATGAACGGCTTGCGTGTCGGAAGTGGGACGCTGGTTGGTCTTGGCAGCAATGTTATCAGGAACATCGTTGCCGGGGCCAGGGTTGCGGGTAATCCTGCCCGCGCAATTGAAAAAAAGTTTTGTTAAAATTTGGGAAGTATGTTCAAAATGGTTATAGCCTGCAGGTATCGCCCTACTTCTGTTTTTGGGAAAAGGTGGCAGGAAGAAGGCATTTTAATAAGGGCAAATTATGATCGTTCCAGTTTATTCAACTAGCATGAATTGAGTAGAATGGACTTATAGCCTGCTTTCAATTGCCATTGCGGGTCAAGCTGAGTATTTTTTTGAAAATGAAAAGAAGACAACAATAGAGAGAACTTAAAGTTAATTTATGGATATTAAAGATTCGAACATACTGGTGACAGGAGGCTGCGGTTTGATCGGCTCCACAACTGTGGATTTGCTGCTTCGAGACTATTCACCCGCAAGAATAGTTATTCTCGATAATCTAAGTCGAGGAGCGCTGGACAATGTTGAGGCGGCTTTGAAAGATCCCAGAGTTACATTGGTGCGTGAAGACATTCGGAATGCGGATGCCGTTCACAGAGCGGCACAAGGCATGGATGCAGTAATCCATATGGCAGCGTTGCGCATCACTGCCTGCGCGGCTGACCCTCGTGAAGCTCTTGGCGTAATGTGCGACGGCAGTTTTAATGTTGTGGAGGCTGCTCATATTGCCGGGGTAAAAAAGGTCGTGGCAGCGTCCTCGGCATCGATCTATGGCATGGCCGATACTTTCCCCACGCGCGAGGATCATCATCCTTACAACAATCGCACCTGGTACGGCGCGAGCAAAATTATGCTGGAAGGATTGCTTCGTTCATTTAATGATATGTACGGCCTTCCCTATGTGGCATTGCGCTACTTTAATGTTTATGGTCCGCGCATGGATATTCATGGCAAATACACCGAAGTGCTGATCCGCTGGATGGAACGCATCGCTGCCGGACAGCCGCCGCTTATCCTGGGGGATGGCGAACAAACTATGGACTTCATATATATCGAAGATCTTGCCCGATCCAATATCTTGGCTCTGCAGTCGGAGCTGACCGATGATGTTTTCAATATCGCCAGCAGTTCTGAGACTAGCCTTAACGACTTGGCTGTGGCGCTCCTTAAGGTCATGGAATCCGATCTGCAGCCGGAGTATGGGCCGGAGCGTAAAGTGAACTCAGTCTCACGGCGCCTGGCCGATACGACGAAGGCTGAACAGTTGCTGGGATTTCGGGCACAGGTCAGCCTGGAAGACGGACTTTCACGGTTGGTTAACTGGTGGCGCAAAAGCCAGACGGCGGTGCAGCTATGATTCCTATTACCAAACCCATGTTGGGCGAGAACGAGGCGGAGGCTGCGCGCCGCGTCATCTTGAGCGGCTGGACTAGCCAGGGGCCGGAAGTTGCCGCATTCGAGAGAGAGTTTGCAGAATACGTCGGAGCGCCATACGCATGCGCAGTCTCCAGTTGTACTACTGCCTTGCATTTGGCGCTGCTGGCGATAGGGGTGCAGCCTGGGGACGAAGTAATTACAGTCAGCCACTCTTACATTGCCACTGCCAACGTAATTCGCTATTGTGGCGCTACGCCGGTATTCGTGGATATCGAGCCCGATACTTTCAATCTCGATCCCAAGCAGTTAGAAAAAGCCGTGACAGATCGTACTCGTGCTATTTTATGCGTACATCAGATCGGGATGCCTTGCGATTTGGCGGCCATTCTTGAAATAGCGCGCCGCCACTCAGTTCCTGTTGTTGAAGATGCCGCTTGCGCTATCGGCAGTGAAATTCTTTGGCAGGGCCAATGGGAAAAGATAGGCAAGCCGCAGGCAGATATTGCCTGCTTTTCGTTTCATCCGCGCAAAGTGGTGAGTACGGGCGACGGAGGGATGCTCACTACTGCAAATGCTGAATGGGACGCCAAGTTCAGGCTGTTGCGGCAGCATGGCATGAGTGTTCCTGATACCGTCCGGCATGGGGCAAGCCAGGTAATCTTCGAGAGCTACCCTATTGTAGGCTACAATTTCCGCATGACTGATATTCAGGCAGCGGTTGGCAGGGAACAACTTAAACGTCTACCGGAGATTGTCAGCAAGCGTCGGGAGTTGGCTTCCCGCTACAAATCACTGCTCGCAGAGATCCCAGAGATTGGCTTACCGGTGGAGCCGGCCTGGGCGCGCAGTACCTGGCAAAGCTTTTGTATTCGCCTGCCTGCTGGATCGGATCAACGGCAGGTTATGCAGGCCATGCTGGATGCAGGCGTGGCTACTCGTCGAGGGGTAATGTGCTCACATCGTGAGGTAGCTTATCCAGCTAATACATGGTCTTGTGCCGGTAGAACTGGGGGCTGTGCCTGTACGGCAGCATCTTGCCACTGCCTCCGGCACAGCGAAGAGGCGCAGGATCATACTATTATCCTGCCGTTGTTTCCTCAGATGAGTTTTGAACAGCAAGACCAGGTAGTAAAGTCACTGCAGGATGCCTTGCGTGTTGCAGGTTAAATGAATAGGATATCCATTTTAGAGAGCTATGGGACAAAACGCTAAAACACTGGGCGATTACCTCGACCTTGTAAAGCGGCGCAAGTATTACATTATAATTACTTGGCTGCTGATCAGCATAACCGCCGTAATAGTCGCATATAATATGCCCAAAATTTATCGCTCAACGGCAACAATGTTGATCGAAGCGCCGATTCCAACAAACCTTTTCGAATCGACCGTATCTCAATTTGGAGAAGAGCAGATTCAGTCAATTTATCAAAGAGTCATGACGATCGATAATGTGCTTTCGATTATAGAGTCGAACGGTCTTTATAGCGATATCAAGAATGGCTCTACGAAATATGAATTAGCGGATTTGTTCAAGAAGAACGCTGAAGTTAAGTTGGCCACCTCCACTTTAGCTCTTCAGACTCATTCCGGAATGGCTGAGATCGCCTTTGATATTTCATTTAATCACAGCGAAGCCACTAAGGCCAAGGAGATAGCCAGTAAGCTAGCTAACCTATTCATTGAGCAAAATGATAAAGCCAGAACTCAGCGCGTTATTAAAGCGACTGATTTTCTCATGGAGGAGTCGGAGAAGCTAAACCGCGATGTTCAGGAAATTGACAGCAAAATTGCGACATACAAGGAACAAAATAACTTCAGTTTACCTGAGCAAATGCAAGGGAATCTGGCCGCGATTGACCGTGCTGAGAACGAACTGCGAGACACCGATAGCCAGATTCGCGCGACAAAGGAAAGAAGTGCTTTTTTAGCGGCGGAGTTGGCAAGAGCGCGAGAAGAACTACCGGGCAGTCTTGATGACAAAGCGCCACAAACCAGGGATGATGCTTTAAGAATTTTGCGGGCGCAATACATGCGGTTTTCCAGTATTTATTCCCCTTCACATCCCTCGCTGGTGCGCCTGAGACGAGAAATAAAGACTTTGGATCCGGCCTTTGAAGGACAACCAGTCGAGGAAGACGCTCTCAAGCAGTTGGCTGAGGCTAAGCGCGAACTTAAAGTACTGGAAGAAAACTATGGCGCTAATCACCCGGATATAGCAAAGCATAAAAAACAAATCGAAAGGCTGGAGCAGCAATTGAAAAATACGCAGCCGCGTCCGCAGCAAGAACAGGAGTTAGATGTCATTCATACTAATAATCCGGCTTATCGAGGCGTAGAAGCGCAATATAAAAGCAGTCAATCAGAACTTCAGACATTGATACAGAAGCAGGATTATTTGAAGGCGAAACTTGAAAAAATGCAAAATATTCTCTTGCAGGCTCCTAAGATTGAAATGGAATACACTGACTTAATAAGGGAACGGGATAACACTATAAAGAAATATACGCAGCTTAAAGAAAAATGGCTGGATGCCAAATTAGTTCAAACATTGGAAGAGCAGCAGAAAGGGCAAACCCTTACCATTATCGAACCACCTGCTATTCCTTCACATCCGGAAAAAGCAATCAGAAGAAAAGTAGCAATTGGCGGTTTTTTTATGGGGATTATTGCAGGCCTTGGTGTTGCTTTTGCTGTAGAGTTCCTTGAGCCTGGAATTAGGGGATACCGGGCAATTAGCGAAATCACAGGCCTTATGCCGTTAGTTGTAGTGCCTTACATCGAATCCCCATCCGAGTTGGAAGAGCGGCTTATTAAGCAAAGCCAAATGAAGAAAATTATAGTCTGGACCGGTGTAGCTTTCATCATATTGGCTACCATTGTAATGGCCATATTTTTCTTTCCTCTGGGCCAAACTTGAATCAGCCTCAGCGAAAACTCCATCTCGTGATAATCGTGCAATTTTGCATTTTCTTGGAGATCAATCAATGCTTAATACTGCTGATGCACACCCACTCGACTCAATTAAGTATACAAAAACTCAAAAGGTTATTATTGAACCGGATGTGCTACGGAATAATCGAGTTATTATGGGGCTCTACAATGATCCACGAGCAGATATCTTTCGTGTGCTCAGGACCAATGTACTGAGGCAGCTTCGGGAAAATAACTGGAGCAGCTTTGCCATAACAAGCGCGACGCCAGGCGCAGGAAAAACTTTTATATGCGTGAATCTCGCGATTGCTATAGCGATGGAAGGAAATCAAAGCGTACTTATCGTTGATGCTGATTTCAGACGTCCCAGTGTGAGCCAATATTTGGGACTTCAGTGCGAACTCGGGCTTGTTGATTACTTGAAAGGTAATATTTCTTTGGAAGATACATTAATCAATCCAGGCATCGAACGTCTTGTGATATTACCGGGGAAAAATTCCAACACCAATTCTTCGGAATTGATTTCCTCCCGAAAAATGATCAATCTAATTAAAGAGATCAAATCGCGCTACGAGTCCCGGATTATTATTTTCGATCTCCCTCCACTTTTTGTCGGGGATGAAGCATTGTTGTTTATGCCATATGTTGATGCCGCTCTACTTGTTGTTGAGGATGGAAAGAACACTCCCGATGAACTTCAGCATTCCATGTCCATTCTTGAGCAGACAAACCTGCTTGGTTTGATTCTGAACAAGTCAAGACAGCCGTTGCCATCATATCAATACGGATACATCGGTGAAACTGTTTAATACTAAGGCTATTATGCTTATCATTTTTTTGATCAAAAAAAGCGGGACTAAAGCAGGGCTTCTGATTGGATTTCAATAGCTTGTATCTTACAGATCATTACAAACTAAATGAAAATTAAGTAATGCTTTATTATATAATCAAGAACTAATAGATGAAAAAGAAAAAAATTTTTTTGCTGGGCGCTACATTTAACACCGACAATATGGGGGTTGGAGCATTGGCAGCCGGAGCGCTGACAATTTTGACAAAAAAGTATGCTGATGCTGATATTTTCTTCTTAGATTATGGCAAAGAGTCTTTGGTAACCAAGATTGATGTTGCAGGCAAAATTATCTCAGTACCTTTAGTCAATCTCCGGTTTTCATGGAAAATCTTTCTCCCAAATAATGTCGCTTATTTATTTTTTATGGCAATTTTTATCAAGTTCATTGGACAGAGCTTAGGTAAGAGACTAATTAATAAAAATCGCTGGCTGAAAGTTATCAGTGAAGCTGATATTGCCGTCGCTGTATCTGGTGGTGACAGTTTTAGCGACATCTATGGTTTAAGTCGCTTTTTTTATGTGGTCTTACCTCAACTCTTAATTACAATAATGGGTAAGCAGCTGATTTTTTTGCCTCAGACCATAGGCCCGTTAAAAGGTGGACTATCAGGGGCAATAGCAAAATTTCTCATGCGTCGTGCAGAAATCATATACTCCCGAGATATTGAAGGTGTCCGTGAAGCAAAATTTCTCTTGAACCTTATAGATGACGATACTAAAGTTCGTTTCTGTTATGACATGGGCTTTGTGGTTGAACCACACAGACCGAACCATATAGACTTCTTGGGTATATCGGAGAAGGAGCTCGCGCTCTCTAGCAGTCCGTTAATTGGATTAAATGTCAGCGGACTTCTACTTCTTGGCGGTTACAACAAGCGAAATATGTTCAATCTTAAGGTTGATTATCAAACTCTCATTGATGAAATTATCAAGTTTTTAATTGAGACATATCATGTGAATATCCTTCTTGTCCCTCATGTTTTCGGTGGTCAAGAAGAAAGCGATAGCTATGCTGTATCGGCAATCTACGAGCGGATAAAAGACAGTTACCTTGATAGGCTTTTTTGTGTGAGTGGCTTGTATGACCAAAACGAAATTAAATACATTATAGGTCGCTGCGATTTCTTTATTGGCTCACGCATGCATGCTTGCATCGCAGCCCTTTCACAATCCATTCCAGCAATTGCAATTAGTTATAGTCGGAAATTTGTCGGCGTATTTGAAAGCATTGGTGTCGAGTACCTAATTGCTGATCCACGTCAACTAACTATCGAAGAAACATTGAATATAATTGGCAGAGCCTTGAGAGAACGAGCGGAAATAAAGAATCATCTGCAAAGAACTATTCCAGAGGTGAAAGAAAAAATTCTGACGCTACTTAATGAAATCGAGTAATTGTAATGGGTGAGAGATTGGATGTTAATGGATTTACAGATGTATCAGATGTTGTAAAGTGGCGTCTTTGTCTTGGCTGCGGAGCTTGTGAATACGCATGTCCTGAAAAAAAAATAGAACTCATCGATTTCATAGGCCAAGGAATAAGACCGGTACTACTTCCCACCGGAAATTGCAGCGGCTGTTCTGACTGTGTCACCGTTTGTCCTGGTGTCGGGGTTTCACATAATCCCATGATGAAGACAGCAGAGGGAGTAATTAACATGCTGACTGAAGGCTGGGGGCCGGTATTGGAAATATGGGAAGGTCATGCTACAGATAAAGCAATACGTTTTGATGGCTCATCGGGGGGGCTGGCAAGTGCTTTAGCTCTCTTTTGCATTGAAAATGAAGGAATGCAGGGCATTGTTCACGTTGGCAACGATAGTGAAGAGAAATACAAAAATAAAAGTACTTTTAGTCGAACAAGGGAAGAGATACTAGCAGCAACAGGTTCACGCTATTCACCTGCCTCTCCCTGTGATCTTTTTCAAGCAATTGAAGATGCGGAAGGTGCTTGCGTATTTATTGGTAAACCATGTGACGTAGAAGGTCTGCGAAAAACCCAGCCTATTCGCCCTAATTTAAGCAAAAATGTGGGGATTGCTATCGGAATTTTTTGTGCTGGTACGCCAAGTACGCAAGGAACCATAGATCTATTGGCAAAGTTCGGAATCAGTCATGAAGATGTTGAGGAAATTAGATATCGTGGTCGAGGTTGGCCTGGCAGCTTTTCTGTTCGTTTAAAAAACGATTCAGAATGGCGAGAGCTGGCTACTTATGAAGAAGCTTGGAGCTTCCTTCAAGCTTATCGTCCTTACCGGTGTCATGTTTGCCCGGACGGCACAAGTGAGTTTGCCGATATATCATGCGGCGACCCCTGGTATCGAAGTATCGATGCAGACGAACCAGGTAAATCACTGGTGCTGGTTAGAAGTAAGAAAGGCCGTGAAATTGTAAAAGGCGCTATACAAGCCGGTTATGTACAGCTTACGCCTGTTCAACCGGAAGTGCTTGAACTCTCTCAAAAAGAATTATTACGCAAGCGGGGTGCCATATGGGGAAGAGTCACAACTATGAAAACTTTAGGTATCCCGGCACCAAACTTTCACGGATTTTCTTTATTCCAAAATTGGTTAAAACTTTCTATGGGGCAGAAAATACGTTCAGCCTTAGGAACAGCGAAACGAATTATCACAAGAAATTACTTCAGGCCCTTCTAGGTTAATTCTTAAATGACTCTATTAATCAGCTTAACATGTTAGTAAAGTGCGGTCTGATTAATGACTGCGCTTTAAAGATTGGAAATAAGCCATCACTCAAGGCTTGTATGCTAGCTTACACCTTTTATGAAACAGATGGACGGGTGATGAGATATGCGGAAACATTGGCAAAAGAAGGCATTATTGTCGAGGCGATCGTGCTTAGAAGGGATAATCAGTCAAAAGAGGAAATCATAAATGGGGTCAAAGTCTTACGTATTCAGCGGCGGGTGAAGAACGAGAGTGGAAAATATAGTTACCTCGCACGAATTGTAAAGTTTTTCTTCCTCTCTATGATCGAAATCACACGTCGGCATTTGAAAGCACCTTACGACATCATACATGTGCATTCTGTCCCAGATTTCGAGGTTTTTGCCGCTTTTGTTCCTAAACTGAAAGGGGCGAAGATTATTCTCGACATACACGACATTGTTCCAGAATTTTATGCGGCGAAGTTCAATGTGAGTGAGAAATCCTTGGCCTTTTGGGTTCTTAAACTTATTGAGAAATTTTCTGCATCTTTTGCCGATCATGTGATTATTGCTAATGATCTGTGGCTCGAAAAAATTACCGCTAGATCGATAACGAAAGACAGATGTTCCTCATTTATAAATTATCCCGACCTCTCTGTTTTTAACGTCAATCTCAAAACTGTCAGTTTAGAGGGTAAGTTCATCATGATTTATCCAGGTACGCTAAATTGGCATCAGGGTTTGGATATTGCTGTCAATGCCTTTGCCATCGCTAAAAAAAAGGCACCAAATATTGAGCTGCACATCTATGGCGAAGGCAGCGCAAAAGCCGAACTACAGAAAAAAATTGCGGATTTGCAATTAACCGATAAAGTCTTTTTAAGATCTCCCTTGCCACTTAGAGAAATTGCTTCTGTTATGGCAAATGCTGATCTAGGCATAGTACCAAAAAGAAATGATTCATTTGGTGGAGATGCCTTTAGCACCAAAATACTCGAATTCATGGCCCTTGGTGTTCCAGTTGTTGTTGCTGATACCAGAATAGACAAATATTACTTCAATGATTCGCTGGTAAGGTTTTTCAAGGCTGGCGATATCAAAGATCTGGCACAAGTGATGCTTGATGCTTATCATAACCATGAGCTGAATAATCAACTTGCCTCTCGAGCTCTTACGTTTGCCTATCAACATAGCTGGGAGACTAAGAAAGGTGATTATTTAGCCTTAATTGAACAGCTGACACAGTCTTCAAGTAGCGACAGCAATGCGAATCGATAGATTTCTCACCTTATATTTTTTTAGCCCAGCAATAAGATTGGTTTGCCGAAGCAATGGATTGCATATTCCGATCTTGATGTATCACAGCATTTCGCATAATTTAGATGATCACCTGCATCCTTATTATCGGACGGTAACGACGCCTGAACGCTTCGAACAGCAGATGCATTTCTTAAGCCATTCAGGATATCAGGTACTTACGCTTTCCCAAGCAGTTTTATTATCGCAGGAAGCTTCAGAGCTGCCCCTATCATTTGATTCTCAACGCCCCAAGGTTGTTATAACTTTTGACGATGGTTTACGAGATTTTTATACGAGTGCTTTTCCGATACTTGAGAAGTTTGGTTTTAAGGCTAACGTATTTCTTACAAGCGGCTTAATCGACAGGACCTTCATAACGGGACGTGAATGTCTTAAGGCGCAAGAAATAAAGGAACTTGCAGAGAAAGGTATTGAATTCGGCTCTCACACAGTGAGTCACCCTCAACTTAAGGCGCTTTCAAGAAATGAAATTGTTCATGAATTGGCTATTTCAAAACAAATGATTGAGGATATTATAGGCTTTCCAGTAGCTTTGTTTTCATACCCTTATAGATTTCCAGAAGAAGCCCCGATTTTCACTAAAATGTTCGGCATGCTGTTAGTTGATCAGGGATATTCGATTGGGGTGACAACAATTATTGGTATAACGAAAATAAAAGATAACCCCCTATTTCTGAAGCGGCTGCCCATTAATGATTGGGACGATCCGCACTTTTTTCAAGCAAAATTAGAAGGGGCCTATGATTGGTTACATACGGTACAATTGATATACAAAAAATTTCGGTCGATGTTCCATGCTCAGAAAGCAAGTGTTGCTAAAAACTCTTTAAACGTTAGAAACTTATAACCAACATTGGCCTTACAAATATGTGTGGAATTTGCGGTATCTTTGATTTTACTGGAAATACAATCGATCAAGAGATTATTCGCCGGATGAAATCGGCAATAGTACACCGCGGTCCCGATGGCGAGGGTGAATTTTTTGACAAAGAAGTTGGGATGGGTCATCGACGACTGAGTATTATTGATGTTGGCGGTGGTGGACAACCAATTGGCAATGAAGATAGCAGTATCCAAGTTGTTTTTAACGGTGAGATTTACAACTTCATAGAATTGCGGCGAGAATTACAAAAATGCGGTCACCAATTTAAAACATGCTCTGACACAGAAGTAATTGTCCATGCTTACGAGCAGTGGGGAATCAGTTGCGTTAAGCGGTTCAATGGCATGTTTGCATTCGCGCTTTGGGATGGAAACAAACGGGAACTCTTTCTTGCCAGAGATCATTTGGGGATTAAACCCCTCTATTACATTACTTTAGGCAATCAATTTTTGTTTGCTTCCGAAATAAAGTCATTGTTACAGCACAAATACTGCCCTAGAGAAGTTGATATCGATGCGCTCGCAGAATTGTTCACATTCCGATACGTACCTTCACCTAAAACCCTATTCAAGAACATTATGAAGCTGCCACCTGCACACACTTTAGTGGTGTCGAGGTCCGGCATTCGAATTGAAAGGTTCTGGAATTGGGAGCCAGTTGAGCGAAAGGAATACAACGAACCGGACCTTATAGAAGAATATCAGGCATTGCTGGAAGATGCTGTAAAACTTCAGTTACGAAGCGATGTTCCACTTGGCCTTTTTCTCAGTTCGGGCGTCGATTCTGGAATGCTGCTAGCGATCATGAGCAAACATAACACTAAACCAGTTCAAACCTTCACCATTGGATTCGAGGACGGCGAAAAAACGAATGAAGTAGCGGATGCCAAAATTTTAGCGCAAATGTTTGGCGCCGATCATTATCACCAAATACTAGGTCCAAGCGATTATGTTAGTTACTATGAACGTTATATGTGGGACCTGGAGGAGCCGGTTGGGAACGAGACTGCCGCAGCATTTTATTTTGTCTCTAAACTAACCAGTCAACATGTAAAAGTAGCCCTCACCGGACAGGGAGCCGATGAGCCCTGGGCGGGATACGATCGCCATAAAGGAGCCAAGTTCTCAGGCATATACAGCCAGCTACCGTGCTTGGTTACAAATAGTTTAGCAAGCCTGATTTCCATGGTGCCTGGCCGAATGGAAAGGCTTAAACGTGGGGTGGTGTCGCTCAGTGAACCCGACATGCTGACTCGGTTAATAAAAATTTACTCTTTTTTTAGTGCCGATATGAAAGGACATCTTTACACAGGTACCTTAAAACAGGCTTTTGAAGCAGATCATTACGGGACGCGGCATACCCTAAGCCGTCTTCAAAAAAACGTAAAACACCTCGATCCGCTATCTCAAATGCTCTACATCGATACCCGTGCCAATTTGCCGGATGATTTGCTTATGGTTGGAGATAAGACGTCGATGGCAAATTCGCTAGAATCACGTGTTCCTTTTCTAGATTACCGGCTTGTGCAGTTTGTCGAAAGTTTGCCGCCAGAGCTGAAACTGAATGGTTTTAATGGTAAGTATCTTCATAAAAAGGCGGCGGAGAAATGGCTCCCAAAAAATATCGTCCACCGTAAAAAAAAGGGGTTTGCGAATCCTATTGAAGACTGGTTTCGAGTCGGAATGAAAAATTACGTTGAAGAATGTTTGTTAAGTAATGATTCGGCTGTCGCCCGCTACTTTAATCAAGATTACATTCGTCAAATTCTATCTCTGGATCGTTCGGGTAAAGAACAATATCGCAGGCAGATATACTTGCTGGTATCGTTTGAATTATGGCATCGCAAATTTATTTCCAACTAAACATTGGAATTTAATCCAAACAGGAAAATTCGATGGATTTATCTATCATTATTGTTAACTGGAATTCCGTCGAATTTCTCAAAAAATGCTTGGACTTAGTTATCGCCGGGACACAAGCTATCAACTATGAAATCATTGTTATCGATTCCGCTTCTTTTGATGGTTGCGAGGAGATGCTGCGTGAACACTATCCGGAGGTTGTTTTTATTCAATGCCAGGAGAATGTGGGGTTTGCCCATGCAAATAATATTGCTTTCGAAAAATCTTGTGGAAGCAAAGTCTTATTCTTAAACCCAGATACAGAAATTGATGGCTCAGCCATCAACACAATTTATAACTATCTACAAAAATTGCCTAAAGCGGGGGCAATAGGTTGTAAATTACTAAACACCGACCGAACTATTCAAACAAGTTGCATTCAATCGTTTCCTACTATCCTAAATCAAATATTGGATTCAGAATTCTTGCGGAAAAGAATGCCCTCGTCTTCATTATGGGGTATGGCGCCTCTTTTCAATAATAAAACAGAACCTGCCCTCGTCGATGTCATCTCTGGTGCTTGTATTATGATGGAGCGGAAAGTATTCGAAAAAATTGGTAAATTCAGCGAAGAATATTTTATGTATACTGAAGATATCGATCTTTGTTATAAGGCAAAACAAGCTAGATACATAAATTATTATGTTCCTGAAGCAAGAATTATTCATCATGGTGGAGGAAGTTCGCAAGAAGCTAAAAGCAATTTCGCTGTCGTGATGATGCGCGAATCGATGTATAAATTTTTGATGAAGACTAAGGGCCTTGGTTATGCTTGGGGTTACCGTATATCAATATTGTTTACTGCACTGGTTCGTCTTGTTGCATTGTGGATAAGTAACTTAGTAACTAAACGACAAAATGTATATTCAATTAACAAGTGGCAAGCAGTTTTGCAATGGTCGCTCAACAGAAATGAAATGATCTCAGGCTACTGATAGCTATCTGAATCAAGAATTGAACGAAAACTTAAACGTTCTATGACTCACAATTGCTTGAAAAAACTTAACCACTTAACCAGCTATGACTTCACGCAGAGATTCTATTGATAATTCAACAATACCGGCCTCTAGTTATGTGATCGTCACTCCAGTTAAGGACGAGGCAGCGCATATCGGGGATATGATTAAATCTGTACTGGCCCAGACTAAACGACCGGATAGATGGGTAATTGTCGATGATGGCTCAACGGATCAGACCTCGGAGTTCATCGCAATCAATGTGCAAGGGATAGCCTGGATTACAGTGTTAAATACAAAATCCACTCTACGAAATCTCGGTAGCGCAGAGATTATTGCTTTCAATAAAGGACTTGATACCGTTTTAGTTGATGATTTTGACTTCATTGTTAAACTTGATGGTGACGTTAAAATAGATCCCGATTATTTCCAAAAAATTCTAACAAGAATGGAACATGACGAGAGCTTTGGCATCATATCCGGAGTTTATCGAGAAATGCATGACGGCAATTGGGTGACCATTAAAATGCCATTTTATCATGCTGCTGGTGCGTCAAAGATTGTAAGACGAGAATGCTATAAGGCCATTGGTGGCTTCGTTCCCCAAAAAGGTTGGGACACTGTAGATGAGATCAGGGCCGGTTTACATGATTGGAAGACTGGGCATTTTGAAGACATAATATTTGTTCACTTAAAGCCCGAAGGGATTGCAATGGGCAAATTAAATACACATTATTTTCATGGTGAGATTTATTATCAAACTGGTGGAGGTATATTATTTTTACTTGCTAAGAGTGTGCATAGAATGCTTTCGGCTAGACCATTGATTATTTGTGGATTAACTATGATAACCGGATACCTAATGTCTTTAGTTAAACGTAAACAGCGTCTTGTAAATAAAGTAGAGGCTCGCTTCTATAGAAACCAACTAAACAAAAGACTTTTAAAAACCCTCCTTGGAGTATTTCAGTTTAATAACCCCTAAAACTTATATTTAAGTGCTTTTAATTTTTATTACTATACAGAAAAGAGTTGAGGAGTAGTTTAGTGAGTTCAGTTGATATCATTGTACCCTGCTATCGTTATGGACACTACCTGAAAGATTGTGTTGCAAGTGTACTGCTTCAGGCGAATGTAAATGTTCGTATACTGATTATCGACGATGCCTCTCCAGACAACACAGCCGAGGTTGCCGCCAACCTTGTAAAGGAAGACTCACGAGTGGTCTTCCGGCGGCACAAAGTTAATCAAGGGCATATTGCTACTTACAATGAAGGAATCGAATGGGCTTCCGCTGATTATCTCTTGCTTCTTTCAGCAGATGATTATTTGCTGCCGGGGGCTCTTAGCCGGGCGACTAATTTGATGGATAACCATCCTGAAGTTGGATTTACTTTCGGGAAGGCTATAACCTATAACGATGGCGATATCTTAGATCTAACAAGCATCAGAATGGATGTAGAAAAATGGCATGTATTTAAGGGATTGGATTTTATTAAACTTAGTGGAGCTAATAATATTGTACCAGCACCTACACCTGTGGTACGGACGGAACTGCAAAAAAAACTTGGGGGGTATCGTGTTGAACTTCCTCATAGTGCTGATATGGAGATGTGGCTACGATTCGCCGCGCATGGGCATGTCGGAAAAACTGAGGCTTATCAAGCCGTTTATCGTCGCCATTCTAATAATATGTCATTGGAATATATGGAAAAGACTTGGTTACCAGATCTTCAGCAAAGGAGACAAGCTCTTGAGGTTTTCTTTCAGAATTATCATCATATTTTACCCAATGCTCATCAACTCCAAAACAAGTTTTTGTACTTACTTGCTTGCCAAGCAATTGGATTTGCTAGTGAATTATTTAACGAGAACAAGATGGAAGCCTCTAAATCGATTTCTGAATTTGCTCTCCATCTTTGTCCTGAAGTTAAGAGATCATTGCCTTGGGCAAAGCTTTTTTGCAAAAGGAGTATGGGGTATGGCGTATGGAATAATATGCAATCGGTAATCACAAAAATTCGCAATTGATATTTGGTTTGTTTGCCTTTATAAAGTATATATTTATATAAATACGCGATGTTCGACTTTTAACAGGCTGTTGATTTTATCTCCCCCGCAAGCCGCATTGATCCGTTGAAGCAGATGCGAGAGTAATTCATAAGATATTGTTATTCATGATAAAATAGTTCTATCTCCAATCTATTGCATTGA
>JAQUOU010000021.1 GCA_028716975.1 Methylobacter sp.
ATAACTTTTAATCCAGTTGTAGACAGCAACATGACTGCATCGCAAAAACCGTCCGATTGACCTAAATCCCAGGCCTTCCAAATAAAGCTCCAGCGCTTGACGTTTTTTGTCGGCCCCCAGCCCGCGCTCTTTGACGGTGTGCCGATAGCCGCAGTCTTTGCATCTATAACGCTGCCTGCCCTGGACTATACCATCTTTAACGCAAGCCTCTGATCGGCATTTCGGACATTTTATCATGAGCCTTTTCCTACCTAAGATAATATGAGGTACAGAAAAGTATAAGATAACTATAATAAATTAACAATGCCCAATTTTGAATATGCCGGCATATTCAAATGGAGCAAACCCTATTGGTTAAAGCCCATTTTAGGAGCCTCTTATTTCTACTTTGTAAAATTATACGCAGGCCCGTCATACCCGCCGGGAGCGGGTATCCAGCGCCATGGATGGTAAGCTCAAAGCCATCCATGGAGCCTGGATTCATGCGGGGCTTTCCTGCCCCGCACCCCAAGGGGTAAATGCCAATCCGCTCCTGGCGAATTGGTCCGGCACAAATTCGTCTGGAACGAATTTGCATTGACCCGAAGGGCTCCGGGCAGGAACGCCCGGAGTGACTCCATGCCGGAATGACGATCTTGGAAGGTGTGATGATGAAATCTGACAAAGTAGAATTATGGCTTGCATTTAAGCAGCTTCGAATTATTGAACCTGATCAAGGAAAAGCGGGTCTTTTTAAATAGAATTGAAAAATAAGAGATTTTCATGTGATCTTAACTAAACGAGGAGTACGATTATGAACTATCACTCTTTACTTGCGGCTGGGCTTTTACTTTTTTCCACAACAACGACAGCTCTTGAAAAAACCGGCCCTGAGCGGATTAATGAAGTGCTTCAGCGCAGTCAAGAGGTACTGCCGTATTCACTGGACAAAACGCGGCAGATGTTTACTAAAACTGTTCATGGCGGGGTTCAGCATGTTGTCGCCAAATCACCAGACGATACCCGGCAAATAAAGTTGATCCAGGCCAACTTGCGCAAGCGGGCCGATGAAATGAGAAAAGGTGATTTTTCTGATACTGAGCGCATACACGGCGCTGATATGCCCGGTCTAGTCCAGTTAAAACTGGCAAAAATCGACGATATAAAATTTGAATATGAAGAGTTGCCCGATGGCGCGCAGATTCATTATTCAACTGAATATCCCCAGTTTGTCCAGGCTCTCCATGAATGGTTTGATGGCCAGATAAGCGATCACGGCAATGAGTTATTACCGGGACATAAGCTGCATCATGCAACGCCTGCGGAATAGGGAGCGTTGTTATTTTGATCCTCACAACTAATCGCGCTGCATCCGGCTGAGATGGGTGGTAGACAGACGTCAAATGGTTGCCTGCTGGTCTATATATTAAATATTATCACTCAACCAGGAAGTCCCCGCTTTGATGTTGCCACATGGCGTAGTACTTGCCTTTTTTATCCAGCAGTTGATGGTGAGTCCCTTGTTCGATGATATTGCCGCGATCCAGTACGATAATCCGGTCCATATTTAAAATTGTGGAAAGCCGGTGAGCAATTACAATCGCGGTTTTATCCTTGATCAGTTCGAAAATAGCGACTTGTATCTGTTTTTCTGTGAGTGAATCAAGCGCGCTGGTAGCTTCATCCAGCACTACAATCGGCGCTTCTTCCAGAAAGGCGCGGGCAATGGCGATGCGTTGTTTTTCACCGCCGGAGAGTTTTACGCCGCGTTCCCCGACCAGCGTATCAAACCGGTCAGGCAGGTTTTCGATGAATTCAAGACAGCGGGATTTCCTGGCGATATCTATAAGCCGCGCCTCTGAAATGTCCTCGCCCAAAGTAATATTGTCGCGCACCGAGCGATGAAATAAATCCGCTTGCTGCGGCACCATGGAAATTTGTTGGCGTAAGGAATTTAAAGTAAAGATTTTCGCGTCAAAACCATCAAAGGCTATGTTGCCTTTTTGCGGATCAAGAAAACGGAACAGCAGTTTGGTTAATGATGATTTACCCGAGCCCGATTGACCGACCAAGGCGACTTTTTCACCGGCTTTGATATGCAGGGAAAAATTTTCGAACAGCCTTGGTTGCAGGGTATTTGGCGGGTTATAGCTAAAAGAAACATTGGTAAAGCTAATAGCGCCCCTGCTTATTTTCAGCGGTTTGGCTTTGTCGTCATCTATTTCAAGATCATTTTGCCTGAAAATTTCGGACATTTCCGACGCATCTGCGAGGGCAGTGAAGAAATTTCTGAAGTTTCGGCCAAACTCCCACAACCGCTGGATCAGCATGATCATAATCGACTGAAACAAGACAAATTCGCCGACTTGAAAATTACCGGCTTGCCATTTTTGAATCATCAGGAACACCAGCAGCAATTCAATACCAAACGTCATCAAGCCTTGAACGGCAAAAGAGACAAACATCAATATCCAGGCGGTTTTCTTCTTGCGGTAAACCAAATCCGAGGCCTCATTAATGCGCTTCTGCTCATGATTTTCCATAGCAAAACTTTTGACAATAAAAATGTTGCTGATCGCATCTGAATAAACTCCGCCAACCTTGGAATCGCCTTGGGCAACTGCCTGGTCAAATCGCAATTTCCATATCGAATAACCAATGTTCCATGCGATAAAGAAAAAAACCCATGCCAGGAAGTAGAGAGCGAACTCCCGTTGCTGCTGGAAAAATATGACAAAGGAAATTCCAACCGCAAGTATATTTATAAAGAACTGGAACAAAAACCAGTCCATAATGATTTCAAAAGAACGCGAGAAACGATTGGCCTGTTTGATTAAACTGCCGGAAAAACTGTTCTCGAAAAAAACGTACTTCTGTTTTTTCAGAACATCAAAACAGCGCTTTTCCAACAGGTTAACGCCGCCGCCATCCAGGGGAATAATAGCGACTTCCAGTAACCGCCACGACAGCCAGATACCTGCGTAAATAAACCCGATAAATTTCAGGTTTTCCAGCAATAACGCCAGTGTTTCTTCGGAGTAAGGCTTTGCCAGTCCATTGGCAATTTTTTTATAATAAATGGGCGCCGATAAATCCAGCGTGATGGCGCTGGCTATAGCGCTTAAAGCCAATAGAAAAAACCATTTTTTCTGCCTGATAACCCGGCTGTATTCTTTAAATATTACATCCATAAATATTACATTTCTTCCCAAGCGTTAGTGATATTGATTTTGGCAATATAACATTTTGCCTGTGGTTTTTAGGAGATGAATTGTTAAGCTCCGTCATAGTTTTGATTGAGCTGAAATATCAAGAAGTATGCAGAATCGATGTGCAACAGGATATTAATCAGCAATGCACTATTGCTGACCATATTGATGCACCATATGGATTTATTGCACTATAACGATGCGTATGATCCATTTTATTATTTAATATCCTTTCTCTCTAATGCAGGAGCTTATTAAAAAATCAGCAGTTTACAGCTTATGGCATGTCGTTTGCTATTATTTATCGGATAGCATTAACGTAGTCAATGGGGTTTGACATGAGCGCAAAACAAACATTAGTGGTCATTGGTAATGGCATGGTAGGGCAGAATTTTCTTGCCGGCATGGTAGAAAGCGGCCTTAATGATCATTACAACATAGTGACTTTCTGTGAAGAGCCCAGAGCCGCTTATGACCGGGTGCATTTATCAGCATTTTTTTCCGGCAAAACCGCACAGGACCTGTCGCTGGTCGAGCCTGGTTTTTTTGAACAAAACGGCATCACCATTTATATAGGCGATAAAGCGGCCGGAATTGATCGTGACCATAAAACAGTCACTTCTGCCCAGGGCGTAACTATCCATTATGACAAACTGGTTTTAGCAACGGGTTCTTATCCTTTTGTGCCCCCGGTTCCGGGGCATGACAGAAAGCAATGCCTAGTTTACCGGACCATTGAAGATCTTGAAGCGATAGCGGCAGCCGCAAAAACCGGCAAAATCGGCACTGTGGTAGGCGGTGGTTTATTGGGGCTGGAAGCCGCCAAAGCATTAAAAGATTTAGGGCTGGAAACGCATGTGGTCGAGTTTGCGCCCCGATTAATGGCCGTGCAGCTGGATGATGCCGGCGGCGCCATGCTCAGGCATAAAATTGCCCAACTCGGCGTTATCATCCATACCGGCAAAAACACCAGCATTATTACTGATGGCGAGCATTGTGTTAACAAAATGTGCTTTGCCGATGGCGAAGAACTTGAAACCGACATTGTTCTGTTCTCGGCGGGTATCCGGCCGCGTGACGATATTGCCCGTGATTGCGGTTTGGAAATTGGCCCGCGCGGCGGTATAACCATCAATAATCAATGTGTTACGTCAGATCCTGATATTTATGCGATTGGCGAGTGCGCATTATGGAATGGCATGATTTATGGCTTGGTTGCGCCCGGCTACGCCATGGCGCGTACGGTTGCCGCTGATTTGGCTGGCAATGAAGCCAGCTTTACCGGCGCCGACATGAGCACCAAACTGAAACTGATGGGTGTTGACGTCGCCAGTATCGGCGATGCTCATGCTAAAACCCAGGGAGCTTTGGTTTATACCTATCAAAATGGCGCCAGTGAAGTCTATAAACGCCTGGTAGTCAGCCAAAATAAAAAGCAGCTGCTGGGTGCTGTATTGGTGGGGGACGCTTCAGGCTACGGTACGTTATTGCAGTATTGCCTGAACGGTATTGAGCTGCCGGACAATCCGGATGCGCTGATTTTACCGCCGCGCTCCGATGAATCGGTCGGCTTGGGGCCTGATGCGCTGCCGAATTCCGCCCAGATATGTTCCTGCTATGATGTTACGAAAGGCGCAATTTGCGAGGCTATAGTAGCCGGCTGCACGACTATGGGCGATTTAAAGGAAAAAACCAAGGCTTCTACAGGATGCGGCGGCTGCGCGCCTTTACTTAAGGCAGTCATGAACTGCGAACTGGCTAAACACGGCCACGTAGTCAATACCGATATTTGTGAGCATTTTGCCTACACAAGGCAGGATCTTTATAATCTGATTATGGTTGAACAAATTAAAACCTTTGATGAATTGCTGGAAAATCACGGCAAAGGCAAAGGCTGTGAAATTTGCAAACCGACAGTCGGATCCATCCTGGCTTCGTACTGGAATGAATATATTCTTGAAGAAAAACATCTGGGGCTACAGGATACCAATGATACTTTTCTGGCCAATATGCAAAAAGACGGCACGTATTCAGTAGTGCCGCGGATTACCGGCGGCGAAATCAGTCCCGATATGCTGATCGCATTAGGCCGGGTCGGCAAGAAATACAAGCTGTATACGAAGATTACCGGCGGTCAGCGAGTCGATTTGTTTGGCGCGCGGGTTGATCAATTGCCGCATATCTGGAAAGAACTGATCGATGCCGGATTTGAATCCGGCCATGCTTACGGCAAATCCCTGCGCACGGTTAAATCCTGTGTCGGCAGTACTTGGTGCCGCTATGGCATTGACGACAGCGTGGGTTTGGCCGTGGAACTTGAAAATCGCTACAAGGGTTTGCGTTCACCGCATAAATTAAAATTTGCCGTTTCCGGCTGCACGCGGGAATGCGCCGAAGCGCAGGGTAAGGATGTCGGCGTAATTGCGACAGAAACCGGTTGGAACCTGTATGTCTGCGGTAACGGCGGCATGAAGCCCAGGCATGCGGATTTATTTGCCACCAGCCTGGATAAAGAAACCCTGATTAAATATATTGACCGCTTTTTGATGTTTTATGTAAGAACTGCCGACCGTTTGCAACGCACGGCAGTATGGATGGAAAATATGGAAGGCGGTCTTGATTACCTGAAGTCTGTAGTCATTGAAGACAAGCTGGGACTTTGCGGACAACTTGAGCAGCAAATGCAGCATGTGATTGATACGTATCATTGCGAATGGAAGGCCACCATTGAGGATGAATCAAAACTGAAGCGCTTCCGTCATTTTGTCAATAGCGACAAAACGGATGATAATGTGGTGTTTGTCGAGGAGCGTGGACAAATTCGACCCGCCGATGAAGAAGAGCGCAAGCATTTTAAAATAGTGGAGGTGGCTTGATGGCGCAGTGGGTGGACGTTTGCAGCGTAGATGATTTACAGCCCAATTCAGGCGTTTGCGCACTGGTTGAAGGACAGCAGGTCGCTATTTTTTATATGCCTAAAGAAAAAGCCGTTTATGCCATAAACAATTACGATCCATTCGGCAAGGCCCATGTTTTATCGCGCGGGATAATCGGAGATATTAAAGGCCAGACGGTGGTTGCCTCACCTTTATACAAACAGCATTTCAATTTGCAAACCGGCGCCTGTCTTGAAGATGAAAACGTCACCATAGCGGCCTATGGCGTTCGTATTGAAAATGGCCGGGTTGAAGTCAGCATTATCGCGGAATAGATCTATGAATTATAAATATTATATTGCTGATGTATTTACCAACCAGATTTTCAATGGCGCCCAGATTGCAGTTTTTCCCAATGCCGATGGCTTAAGCAATCAGCAAATGAAACTGGTTGCCAAGGAACTGCACTTGACCGAGACCGTATTTGTATTTCATGAGAGCAAAGATACGAAAAGGCGCATGCGTATATTTTCGCCTAAAGGCGAAATTGATTTTGCCGGGCATCCGGTAATTGCGACGGCCTTTGTCCTGGCTTACTGCGGCGATATTGAGTTAAGCGAAAAATTTACGCCGATTGTTTTTGAACAGAATAGCGGGGCGATCAGCACTAATATCACTAACAACGATGGCAAGCCTGTATTTATACAATTTACCCGAAAAGTTTCACCTATCATCGATCGTTTTGCTCCGCCTGATGGCGAGCTGGCGAGTTTTCTTTCCATAGCCCAGGGACAGATTGATCATAAGAAATATAATACCCGTTTGGTTTCCTGCGGTTTTCCCTATCTTATCGTGCCTGTTTATAATTATGAAACCGTTCGCTCAGCAAGATTTAATTATCAGGCCTGGAGCGAGTCCATTGCGCCGCAAACCGCAGCCCAGGAAATATTATTGTTTTCGGCAAAGACTCCGTTTCAGGATGCGGATTTTAATGCGCGTCTGGTCGGACCCAATATAGGTTTGCACGATGATCCACCGGTGGGGACTGCCATGCCGGCTTTTGCGGCGTATTTATGTTCCTTCGATCATATGAAAAAAGGCACCTACACATTTGCCGTGGATCGAGGCGAAACCAGCAGTCGCCGCAGTGTGATCAATCTGGAGATGGATCATAAGCGTGAAGATACCTTAACAATCCGGATAGGGGGCGAAGCAGTGATGGTGGCTGAGGGCTCCATAACTATTCCTGAAGTCAATTAAAGCTGACCAGCCGGATATTGGGCACACACAAGAAGCACAACTATGTTATTTGGCCGAAACAAAAAAAATCCAATTAAAATGGCTGATAGAGGGGTTGTTAAATGGACTTACTCAACCTGCGGCTACTGCTCGACAGGCTGTTCCATCGAAATCGGCAGTAATGCCGAAGGCAAACCCGTTGCCTCGCGCGGTGTGGCCGGAGCGGATGTCAATCGCGGCAAACTTTGTCTCAAAGGAATTTTTGAATATGAAATTTTTGAAGCGACCGGGCGAGGTAAAACGCCGCTGATACGGGACAAAATTCATAATTCGTACCAGACTTCGGATTGGGATAAGGCGCTGGATAAAATGGCGGCTGAAATCAAGCGGATTCAGGCCGCTTATGGCCGTGATTCCTTCGCTATCGTATCAACAGGACAATTGCTCACCGAAGAATTCTATACCCTGGGTAAATTAACCCGTGGCGTGATCGGCACCAACAACTACGACGGCAATACCACGCTGTGCATGGCTTCCGCGGTATCGGGCTATAAACGTTCGTTCGGCTCGGATGGGCCGCCGGGTTGCTATGAAGATTTTGAGCATACCGATTGCCTGATCGCATGGGGCTCCAACCTGCCCGAACAGCACCCTATTATTTATTGGCGCTTAAAAAATGCAAAGGAAAAACGGCCGTTTCCGTTGATTGTCGTCGACCCCCGCGTCACGATATTTGCTCAGTTTGCCGATATACATTTACCCATCACACCGGGCACCGATGTGGTTTTGCAAAATGCCTTGATTCATGTGATTCTGGATGAAGGGCTGGAAGATCGTGACTATATCAATGTCAACACCAATGGTCTTGACGAACTGGCACAAGAGGTCCGCAATTATGACCCATGCACAGCGGCCAAAATTTGCGGCATTGACGAAGATACCATTCGCACTGTCGCCCGCCTTTATGCCAAGACGGACAGGGCGATGAGTATCTGGACCATGGGCATTAACCAGAGCACACATGGCTCGGATGGCGTGGTGGGTATCAATAACCTCAACCTTGTAACCGGCAATATCGGCAAACCGGGCGGCACCAGCTTGTCGATTACCGGCCAATGCAATGCGATGGGTACGCGTGAATGGTCGTCCTGCTCCGGTTTGCCGGGTTACCGGGTGCTGGAAAAAACGGAAGAGCGCGAAGAAATCGCTCAATTCTGGGGTATTGATCCTGAATTTTTCCCCAAAAAACGCGGCCTGACGGAAACCGATATTTTCCCTGCGATAGAAACCGGCGAAATTAAAGGCTTGTGGCTGATAGCGACCAACCCCATGACTTCGATGGCAAATACGGCGCGCATCCGCAAGACCCTGGAAAAACTGGAATGCCTGGTTGTGCAGGATTCCTATGTCGATGTGGAAACCACCCAATACGCGCATATCTTCCTGCCTGCCGGCACCTGGGCTGAAAAAGAAGGCGTATTTACCAATACCGAACGCCGCGTCAATCTAACCCGCCAGGTACAGCAACCCTATGCCGATTCCAAATCGGATATGCAGATTTTTAACGAACTCGCCAAACGTTTTGAGCACGGTCAAAAAATCAACTTTCCCGAACAGCCGGAACAAGTGTTTGAAGAAATGAAGACGCTGTCCAAAGGACGCCTGGTGAATATTTCCGGCATGACATATGACCTGATCGAGCAAAAACGCGGCATTCAATGGCCTTTCTCGCAAGCACAGGCACAACAAGGCGGTAATGGCAATCAACGGCTTTACACTGAACCGGCTACGTTCCGCTACGCAGACGGCCGGGCGAAACTCATTCCCTTGCCTTTCATCAATAATAATGAAGTCCCGGACGAGCAATTTCCGTTCTGGCTCAATTCCGGCCGTCTGGTGGAACATTGGCATACCCGCACCAAAACCGGCAAGATTGGTAATAACAATAAATTCAGCCCGATTCCGTTTATGGAAATGAATCCCGATGCCGCCGAAGAGCTAAGTATTCTGCATCAATCTTATGTGCGGGTCGTATCGCGTCGGGGCGATGCGGTCGTTATGGTCATGTTGACGCAGCGTGTGCCCCGGAATATGGTATTTATTCCGTTTCATTTTTTTGATTGCGTCAATCGTTTAACGCTAGGTCTGTTAGACCCTCATTCCAGACAACCGGCCTTTAAACAATCCGCGGTATGTATCGAATCTATCGACCAGAACCTGGCTGCGCAATTGAACATAGAGTCGCGTGAGTATTAAAGCAGTGCAGGTCGGGCCAGCAGGTGTAGGGTGGGCAACGATTTTTTGCCCACTAATTCAACGCAATCATGGTGGGCATAAAATCGTTGCCCACCCTACACAGGATTTATTATGTTTGAAGTACGCAACGACGAACCCCGATACGCTTTTCTCAATGACCCGGAAACCCAGGCACAAAACCGCTACGGTCAAAATATCGAACTGACAGATCCTGCCAGTGAGCTAAGAGATAAAAGCCTGAACATTAACGGTGATGCCGGTATTGGTGAAAATCCCAATCGTTACAAACAGCACGGCTTTTATTTTAATTCCGACAATTGCATAGGCTGCCATGCCTGTGAATCGGCCTGTAGCGAAAAAAATGATGTGCCTATCCATCTAGCCTACCGGTCAGTAGGCTTTGTCGAGGGCGGTACCTATCCTGATTATCAGCGCATGAATATTTCCATGGCGTGTAATCATTGCGATGATCCTGTGTGCCTAACGGGCTGCCCTACACGCGCCTATACCAAATTTGCCGAATACGGCGCTGTTCTGCAAGATCCTGATATTTGTTTTGGCTGCGGTTATTGCACCTGGGTTTGCCCTTATAATGCGCCGCAATTGGACCCGGTAAAAGGCGAGGTCTCTAAATGCAATATGTGTGTCGATCGGCTTGAAGTCAACTTAAAACCGGCTTGTGTCGCCGCCTGTCTGGGTAATGCGCTGGATTTTGGGGTGATCGAAAATATCCCTGAAAACCGTGTGCAGGCCAAAGCTGAAATCCCCGGCTTTCCTACCACCGATATTACGCATCCGAATATCCGCTTTCAGCAAACTCGTTCAACACATCGGGAAATGACGCGTACTGACGCCATGCCGCTAAAATATCATCGGGATGATAAAGAAGCTAAATTCAAACCGGTAGTCGATGAAAAACAGGGACGTCAAAAACACTGGAATTTGCATAAGCTGCTTATCAGTCACGAAAGTGCGCATGTGATTTTCACTTTATGCACACAAGCCACCGTCGGCGCTTTCCTGATGTTAGTTGTAGGATCACTGCCGCTAATAGGACTTGACGCGCTGGCTATGCTGAAAACTCCGGCGGTGTTGCTGCCATTACTGATAGCGATGGTCGTTGTAAGTACGATAGGCTTGTTCAAACTCAACATGCACTTGGGTAAGCCGCATCGCTTTTACCGGGGCTTTAATAACCTGAGACTTTCTCCGGTCAGTCGTGAAATCGCCGGAGTATCGCTGTTTTACACCGGTTTGTTGGGTTACGCCGCGTTTGCCTTGCTCGATAATGCTTTTATACAGTTTTTAGCTGATAGCAGTGCTTTTATCGCTGCTGTCAGTGGTGCGACAGGTTTGTATTACATGTACAAACTGTACCGCATTCCGGCCAGGCCCTTCTGGAATCACTGGCAAACAGCCAGTGCTTTTGCGGGTTCCATGCTGAGTTTTGGATCGTTGATTATTGCCGTGGTCAGTGTTTGCGCCCTGCCGCTTGCAGCTAACGCCACGCAAGCGCTGCTGCAAACATTGGCCCTGTTGATGGCGGCCGGTTTGGGGCTTGAAGGGGTTGGCCATATTGTTCATGCCCGGGATATGCAGGCGAGCAACAATGAAGGCGCCGCATCTTATTACCGGCAAGTCACTCAATACGGTAAATCCTACATTTTGCGCAATGCGTTACTGGGCTTTAGCTTTATCTTGACAGCCGTGATCGCTATGACGGGATTATCCAGCCTTGTTATGGGGTTGCTCTTAACAGTATCACTGCTGGTAACAGGTGCATTGAGCCGGTCATTATTCTTTGTATTGGTGATACCCACTACCATGCCAGGCGCGTTTTTCTGGAAAAATGACGGCTTTGTCGAGCATGCCAGAGCAACCGGTTTAGCCGATGCGCCGCAACACGGCGTAGCTTATGAAGGACACCATGCATTTAAAATGAACGAATTAATACAGACCCTTAAAGAGAACTCGCTCAAGGATATGATTACGCATGTTAAATGGATTTTTGGCAAATAAGTTGCTGCAGAGACATTGAATAACAGGGCTACCAATATAAACCGGGACAAGCAGTAAGGCTTAGCCTTCTAAACTGTCCCGCCTTATGTTGGTAGCCGATAACAGGAACCCCCAATGAAACAGCGTCTGGTTGTTATCGGTAACGGCATGGCCGGTATGAGAACGGTTGAGGAACTGTTATCCGCTGCGCCTGATAAATATGATATTACTGTATTCGGCGCCGAACCTTACGGCAACTATAATCGTATCATGCTGTCGTCCGTGCTGTGCGGCGAGAAAACCATTGAAGATATTGTCATGAATGACCGCCAATGGTATGTCGATAACGGTATCCGTCTTCATGCCGGAGCCGATAAGGCTGTGGTGCGCATAGAGCGGGGCGCGAGGAAAGTAGTTGCTCTGGATGGAACTGTTGCTGAATACGATCGCCTGCTGATTGCCACCGGTTCCAAACCTGTTATAGCGGCTGTTCCCGGCAATGACCTGGAGGGAATTATTAGTTTTCGCGACATTATAGATGTCAACAAAATGCTAGCCTATAGCCGCAGTCATAAAAAAGCCGTGGTGCTGGGCGGCGGTCTTTTAGGTCTGGAAGCGGCCAATGGCCTTGTGCTCAGGGGCATGGACGTTACCGTTATCCATAATAGTGACGTATTACTTAACCGGCAGATGGATAGGCAAGCCGGTAAAATGTTGCAGACCGCCCTTGAGCAGAGGGGCCTGAAGTTCAAGATGTCAGCTAAAACGCAGCATTTGACAGGTGATGAAAAAGGCCATATCACAGCAGTACGATTTGAAGACGGCAGCGAACTGGACTGTGACCTGTTTATTATGGCGGTAGGAGTGCGCCCCAATATTTCACTGGCTCAGGAGGCGGGACTTTATTGCGAGAGAGGGATCATCGTCAATGATACGCTGCAAAGCTACGATCCTTCTATTTATGCGGTAGGTGAATGTATCCAGCATCGCGGCGATACATTTGGCCTGGTTGCTCCGCTGTTTGAGCAGGCGAAAGTCTGCGCCAATCACCTGAGCGCGCATGGAGTTGCTGAATATAATACCTTACCTGCTGCAACCAAACTCAAGGTGACAGGCATTAACCTGTTTTCTGTGGGAGATTTCCTCGGCGATAAAAACTGCGAAGCCATTCATTTCACCGATCCATCCATGGGTATTTATAAAAAGCTGGTCATCCGCGATAACAAACTGATGGGCGCTGTGCTTTATGGGGATACGGCCGACGGACTGTGGTATCAGCAATTGCTGGAAAAAAAGACAAATATTTCGGCTATAAGAGCGCTGCTTATTTTTGGCAAAGCCTATCTGACGGCAACCGAGGCAGCCTGATGTCTGATTCCACAGCCGCATTGAAAGCCGTGCAGACCACTTGTCCTTATTGTGGCGTAGGCTGCGGTATTGATGCCCTGGTCGATGAACAGAATCATAGTGTCGAAATAATCGGAACTCCGTCCCATCCGGCCAATTTCGGCCGTCTTTGTTCCAAAGGTTCGGCCCTGGGAGAAACGGTTGAACTCAAAGGCAGGTTGCTGCAACCCAAGGTTTATGGACGCGATGCCGGTTGGGCGGAAGCGCTGGATCTGGTGGCCGGCTCGTTTCTCAGTACGATCGAAACTTATGGGCCTGATGCAGTCGCCATTTATGGTTCTGGACAACTGCTGACTGAAGACTATTATGTTGCCAACAAGCTGATGAAAGGCTTTATCGGCAGCGGCAATATGGATACCAATAGCCGTTTGTGCATGTCCTCTTCCGTGGCCGGACATAAACGCGCTTTTGGTTCAGATACTGTACCTGGTTGCTATGATGATTTTGAACAAGCCGAACTGATTATATTGATAGGTTCGAATACGGCTTGGTGCCATCCGGTCAGCTTTCAGCGTATCAGGGCGGCAAAAGAAGCAAATCCGCATTTAAAAATTGTCGTTATTGATCCCCGCCGGACTGCCACCTGCGATATGGCTGATTTGTATTTGCCTGTGGCAATAGGCAGCGACACCATCCTGTTTAATGGCCTGCTGCATTATCTTGGCCAGGAAAACCTGCGGAATCAGGCTTATATTGAAGAATACACGGAAGGTTTTTCTGCCGCGCTGGCCGCCGCCAGTGTCAGTAGCGGCGATATTGAACGGGTTGCCGTGCAATGCAAAGTCGATAGAGAGGATCTGCAGCGCTTTTATCGCTGGTTTGCCGCTCACGAAAAAGTCATGAGCCTGTACAGCCAGGGTGTAAACCAGTCTTCTTCGGGCACTGACAAGGTCAATGCAATTATCAATTGTCATCTGGTTACCGGCAGAATTGGCAAGCCCGGTATGGGGCCTTTTTCGCTGACCGGGCAGCCTAACGCCATGGGCGGCCGTGAAGTCGGCGGTTTATCGCATCAATTGGCGGCGCACATGGATTTTTCCAGTGACGCCGATATCGAGCGGGTAGCACGTTTTTGGGGCACTCATACTATTGCCCGTAAACCGGGTTATCCCGCCGTGGAGCTGTTCGATGCCATCCATGACGGCAGAGTAAAAGCCGTCTGGATTATGGGCACTAATCCGGTTGTCAGCATGCCCAATGCCGACAAGGTCAAGCAGGCTCTACAGCACTGTGACTTTGTTGTGGTCTCCGACTGTATTGCCAATACCGATACGACGGCTCTGGCTCACGTATTGCTGCCGGCACAGGGCTGGAGTGAAAAAGACGGCACGGTGACTAACTCCGAACGCTGCATTTCCCGCCAGCGGGCATTGTTCAGTCCTGCCGGCAGCGCCAAGCCCGACTGGTGGATAATCACGCAGGTCGCCCGGCGCATGGGCTATGAGCAGGCTTTTCATTACAAAAATAACGCTGAGATTTTCCGTGAACATGCCGCGCTTTCCGGGTTTGAAAACAATTCAGAGCAGGGCTTACGGGATTTTGATATATCTGCTTTTGCTGATATCAGTCAGCAGGAATATGACAATCTCCAACCGGCTCAATGGCCGGTAAATCAAACGCATCCACAGGGCAGGGCGCGGATTTTTGATGACGGCAAATTTTATACCGCAACGGGTAAAGCACAATTTATTGCCATAGAGCCGAGGCCGCCCGTCAATCTGCCGGATAAAGACTATCCCCTGGTATTGAATACCGGCCGCCTGCGGGATCAATGGCATACCATGACCCGCACGGCAATCGCCGCAAAGTTAAATCAGCACAAACCCGAACCTTTTGTTGAAGTGCATCCCGTCGATGCAAGACGCCACGAATTATTACCCAATACCTTGGCCACCATTGAAAGCCGCTGGGGTTCAATGATTGCCCGTGTGCAAATTACTGACAGTCAGCAGCGAGGCAGTCTG
The DNA here is from genome assembly GCA_028716975.1 of Methylobacter sp. GTDB lineage: Bacteria > Pseudomonadota > Gammaproteobacteria > Methylococcales > Methylomonadaceae > Methylobacter_B. Next base: position 14,929 of record JAQUOU010000021.1, read on the forward strand.
TTTGTACCCATGCATTGGACCGGACAGTTAGCCAGCCGCGGGCGCATGGGCGCTTTAGTCAACCCGATTGTCGACCCTGTTTCCAAGCAGCCGGAATGTAAACACACGCCTGTCCGGATCAAGGCGTATCAGCCGGTTTGGCATGGCTTTATCCTGTCGCGGCGCGAGCTGAATATTACAGAATCCGAGTATCTGGTCAAAATCAAAGGCGAGCAGTTCTATCGCTATGAACTGGCCGGTGAGACCTTACCGGAAAGTTGGCAGGACTGGGCCGGAAAAAACCTGTGGAGCACAGCGGTGGAAAATTCTCAGTGGCAGGAATATCAAGACCCCGGCATCAACAATTACAGGGCGGCGCACATTATTGATAATCGTTTGGAAAGCGTGATTTTTATAGCAGCCGGTATTAATCTTCCCGAACGCAACTGGCTGACCAGTCTATTTGCAAGCGAGGAATTAGAGAAAGAAGGCAGGAAAGCGCTGCTTACCGGCCTGCCGCCTTTGGGCGTTGCCGATGTAGGCGCTATCGTCTGTGCCTGCTTTAATGTCGGAGAAAAAACTATAAAGACGGCTATCAGGGAAAAAAATCTTAAAACCCCTCAGGAAGTGGGGCAGTATCTCAAAGCCGGCACCAATTGCGGCTCCTGTGTGCCTGAGATCAAGGCGCTGTTATAAATCACTATTGGCTGGAATTCACTGAAGGCAGCGCAATTTTTTATCTGCTTAGCGAACTGCTTAAACCTAAAAAACTCAGTTGATGGGCGCCAAAGGCCGTTCGTGCTGAGCATGTCGAAGCATGGGTGGACTTTGGCGTCTCACCCATTTGGTGAGCCTTCCGAAACCCCGTCCACCCTTCGACAAGGCTCTCCGGAGTGTAATCGAAGGGGCTCTCCTGAGCATAGCCGAAGGGGCTCTCCTGAGTATAGCCGAAGGGCTCCGGGCGAACGGGGTTTCGGAAGACTTAACTGATTTTTTTAGGTTAAAACATGCAGGGATTCCCTATGCTTTCGCCTCAGCGGAAGCTATATGTTTTTATGGAAATGTTGTAGCATGTTAATCGCGGATTGAATTTAACAATTTATAACTAACTCACTTCGCATTCCATATGGATACTAAAAATAATTACAACTCTTATCTCATTGAAAGGAGATACATCCAATGTTAAAAAAACTTACTATTTCAGCAGCCGTTGTCGGACTTTGCGCTTTAAATATCGCACATGCTGATGAGACATGCTTGTAAAGGTTTACCTTCATTTGAAGAACTTAAAACTGCGCTAACGGCCGCCCAAAGTCAGGATAACGGCGGATTTAATTTTGATATGTGGGGAACCATTGTGGATCGTGACGGCGTCGTGTGCGCCATTGCAAAAACAGGCTCTGACCGCGGTGATCAATGGCCCGGGAGCCGGGTAATTTCAGCACAAAAGGCGAACACGGCAAACGCCTTCAGTCTGCCGGGTTTTGCCCTGTCAACAGCGAATCTTTATTCAGCGACTCAACCCGGAGGCAGCTTGTTTGGATTGCAGGAAAGCAACCCGGTTGATACCAAGGCTGCTTATAAAGGGCCCTCAAGCAATTACGGCAAAGACTCCGATCCTTTGGTTGGCGAAAAAATCGGCGGCGTTAATGTTTTTGGCGGCGGGCTGGCTTTATATAATGAGCAGGGAATTTTAATAGGCGCAATAGGAGTTAGCGGTGACAGTTCATGCGCTGACCATAATATTGCCTGGAGAACCCGGGACGCTTTAGCTTGACCATGTATCCGCAGGCGTAGGCGATATCACTCTACCTCCAACTGCTTTCAAGGATAATATTATTTTTGATATTGCCGGTGGCGTCAGTGCAAGTGGCTGGGGTCATCCGGCATGTGGCGGGAATAGTGCAACAGCAAATGCTCAAGTTTTACTTGACGCACCCCTAAACTAAAAATTAACAGTACCAGCAACGGGGTTGCCAAACTATGGCAACCCTATCTCGCTTATCGACTCGCAGCATCAGTAAATATATCAGATAATAAACAGCTCTGGACGCTTCATGTCTATCATGAAAGCAAGAAGACCGGCTGCACGGATACAGGACAACCGCCGTTCCGGAGGAACAAATATATTAAAACAATTTTATGAGCGTTTTTTCGTTAAAAACCAGGTATTTGCTGCTTTCACCAAAGTTTCCACCAAGTTACGGGTGCGTTCATAAATCCAGCGCCGTTTAATTATCGCCATATAACTCAATAGCCCCAGAATAATACCCCCTGATAACTTTCCCATGACTGAACTTTCAACCGCAGTTGTGGCGGGAATAGCAGGGTTTCTCACAAATTCATTCCGCACAGCTACTTTAGAAGGCTGATAATTCGCTTTCAAGTCGGGCAGGCCCAAGCTTTGCCAGGCATCATAATCTTGCCAGATGGGATATTTTCCTTGCCATAATGCCTGGGCGAAATAAGGCGCCAGGCTCATGCCATGCGCTGTAGGAATACCTTTTTCATCAATAAAGCCCTTGTAGACGACCAGGCTGATATCACCGCCTTCGCCATGTCCATTGGTGGTAAAGGATTTTTCAACATGGTCATGGAACATCCAAATGCCTTGGCCAAAACTGTTTAAGCCATCATCCACGCCGCTCAATTCGAGGTCCAGGCGTTGCGCAGGAACCAAGCCGTGCACATCACGCTGGATATATGAACTTGGGCCGTTATCGACGCCGTCATAATGGGTAACGGTCGGTTTATGCCCATGAATATGCAGGGCGAATGCTTCGGTATGACCATTCAAAACGCGCAGTTTAACTTTTTGATTTTCTTCCATATAAATCAGCGATTCCCTTAGGGTATAAGGGAAAGAGCGGCCATTGAGCATGAAATAATCATCGGTGGCGTCAGTTGTGTCGTATTCCATATTCATGTGCTTGGCGATCAAACGCGGATCATTGGCCGATCTTGCCACAAGCTCATGCAATTCTTTATCCGCCGATTGATAATGCAAATCGTATTCCCTGGCGTATTTTTCAAGAACCGCTACGGATGGGTGTCGTACTTGACCTGCGCCTACATTAAGAGTTTGCGGCCAGTTGTTGGGACGATTCTCCTCAATGACGAAAATACCCTGCAGGCCCATTGGGATATGGGTATGCGGTTGCGTGTGACAATGGTAATACATGGTGCCGGGCTGGCGCGGCTTGATGACATAAGTTTTGCTTTGGCCCGGCATGGTATCTATATTGCTGGTTTGCGCCGTGCCATCATTGCCGCTACCGCTCATATCCATAAAAGGGTGGTCTATGCCATGCAAGTGCAATGAATGCGGCAAATAATGGGTGTTTTCCAGGACTATCCAAACCACATCATCCTGTTCGACGCGAATCACCGGTGACGGCACACGCAGTAGGGAATTGGCTACCGGTTCATAAAGACTGAGAGTAGACATATCCCGCGTTTTGGGTGCAAAAACCCAAAACGTAGGCTGAATGCCCGGGGCGATATCAAATGTGGTTACGGGTTCTTTAACTTCGGGCGAGTGGCCATTGAGTTCGGCAACTTCAAGCTTGATGATAATTTTATCGGGATCGCCGTCGCCGTCAACATCGTCAGACATTGTAATGGCGTCCGCAGCAAGCTGGGTTTGCATCAATGTTTCCATAGAAATATTATTGGTGCCCTTAACAAAGGCTGCAACATCAGCAGGATTATCCGGATTACAGAGTTTTGATTCCTGAATTGTTACGCCATCGATGACTTGCTCTTTGCGCCATTCCGGATCAGTAAATTCAGAACATACCTCTTCCACGGGACCCATCCCAACCTTGGCCGAAGGAGGCAAATCATTAGCCGCCTGAATCCCTGGATGCATAAGGACCAATAAGGCACTCCCAATAAGGGTTAGAAGTTTTTTGTGCATGCTACGACCTCGGTGAATACACTATATTAAAGTTATGATGCGCTATTTAGTAAACGCGCTAGAGTTATTATTCTCGGTATTTTAACTGAATACTGCGGGGAAGTCTTTCGTGGCAGCGGAGGAAAATAAAGAAATAATTGAGATGATTCTTGCATTTGTTTTCAAAAGACAAAATCTTACTAAAAAAGTTCATATCACTTAGAGTCTCTGAACAGGACAAGTAAAAATTTTGAAGTTCATCAAATATTTTGTGTTTGAAATTTAAATATTTAACCAATAAACAGCCAAACTTTGGGTTTTGTTCTAGGCTTTAAGGGGAATATTAGCTAGATGGAGGTGCAATAACTTCGTTGCCACTCAGTTTTTTAACCGATTGTATTAAATCATGTTTAATGAATAAATTAAGAATATTAATTATTAATAAAGTTTTTAATATTCAGCCACTTACTATACATTATGGCTAAAAAACTTACTCCTTTAGTCATAGCGCTGCTGTATGCGGGTTTCTCCGGGTTTTGGATCGTTGCTTCCGGTTATCTGTTAGCCGTTACTGTAGATGATCCGTTATTACAGAGCCGCATAGAGCTGGTCAAAGGTCTGGTTTTCGTTGCCGTCACCAGTATTCTGCTTTACTTAATGCTTAAAGGATGGCGCGAATCTTTAAGCGAAGTAACTATTTTACGGGAGAATGAGACTAGCCCTTTTAGTAATGTCCGCATAATATTAGTGTTCATTGTCCTGATCCTGATTGGCTCTCTAATAGGGTTGGCTATCGATAAATTGCATAGACCTCAGATAGAACGCGAAGCCTATGCTAATTTGGAAGCCATTGCCCGGCTTAAAGCTGAGCAAATCGAAAACTGGCTGGCCGCACGTTACGGAGACAGTATCACTTTGGCGGCCAGCAATGGTTTCGCTGCTCAAGTTGATGATTTAGCGCATCAGCGCGATAAAAGCCATCAATTCAAGGATATTCTGGACAGGCTCAACAGTTTGCGCACGGCCTATGGCTATGACAGCGTTTTATTATTAAATACTGACAGTCGATTATTAATTTCAGTGGGTAAGCAAAAAGAGGTTTCCAACGCTCTTCAAAACTTACTGTTAAGTTCATTTTCCAGCAAAAAAATTCAACGCAGCGATCTGTATCGCGATAAGTCAGGCCATATCTTCCTGGATTGGGTGGTGCCGATTATTATTTCCACCTCCCAAGAGCAGCGGGTTGTGGCTGCTGTTGTGCTGCGCGTTGTGCCGGAGCAGTTTATTTTTCCATTGATACAAACCTGGCCGTCAGCAAGCCAGAGCGCCGAAACAATGTTAGTGCGGCGCGAGAACAATTTAGTTGTTTATCTCAACGAACTGCGTCACCGCAGCGGCACTGCTCTGACCTTAAAGCTGCCCCTATCCGATCCGGCTCTGCCGGCCGCTGCTGCTCTACAGGAGGAAAAAGCCGGCATTCTGTCAGGTAGGGACTACCGCGGCATATCTGTGCTGTCTGCGTATCGTCCGGTAGCAGGTACGCAATGGCGTATTATCGCTAAAATAGATCGGAACGAGGTTATGGCGCCTTTGCGTTTATTGGTGTCCTGGGTCAACCTGATTGCCTTTTTCGCCATTGCTGTAATAAGCGTCATGCTGCTGCTTATGCACCAGCAGCGCCGTTCTCAAAGTCTGGCAATACTTGTGGAGAAGACCAAAGCAAACCATTTGCTTCGGTATTTTTATGATTTGCCTTTTATCGGTATGGCGATTATTTCTCCTTCAAGTAATCGCTGGGTACAGTTTAATGATCGTCTGTGCGCGATTCTCGGTTATGCTCGTGAAGAGCTGGTTGAAATGAACTGGATGCAGGTAACTCATCCGGAGGACCTGGAAACGGATCTTGCAGAACTCCAGACCGTGCTCAGCGGTGAATCGGAAGGCTACATTTTTGATAAACGTTACATCCGAAAAGATGGTGGGCTTGTGTTTACCACTTCGGATATCAAATGCATTAGAAAAGCCGACGGAACTGTGGATTATATTGCCGCTACTATAGAAGACATTACTGAACGCAAGGCAAGCGATGCAAAAATCCAGCGGTTGACTCAGCTTTATGCTGCATTGAGTCAGTGTAATCAGGCCATTGTTCGTTATACCAGCGAAGAAGAGTTATTTCCTCATATTTGCAGGGATGCGGTCCAATTCGGCGGCATGAAGATGGCAAGCATTAGCCGGATTGATCCTGAAACATATATGGTAGAACTCGTGGCCCGCTTCGGGGCCGGCTCCGAATATTTACAAGAAAAAAAGGTCTCTGTTGATATTGACAGCCCTTTCGGAGGCGGACCGACCGGCACGGCTATTCGCGAAAACCAGCCCTACTGGTGCCAGGATTTCCTGAATGACCCGGCTGCCGCGCCGTGGCAAGAAACCGCTCAACGTTTAGGCTGGCGAGCTTGGGCCTCACTTCCTATCTACAAAAACGGCGCAGCCATCGGCGTATTTTCAGTCTATTCAAGTGAAATCAACGCTTTCGGCGAAGCTGAGCAAGATTTGCTGATAGAAATGGCGAGGGATATAAGTTTTGGGCTGGATAATTTTGATCGCGAGGCCAAGCGTAAAAAGACTGAGGAGTCGCTGCAGAAAAGCGAGCAGCGGTTGCGGACGATTATCGAGACGGAGCCTGAATGCGTAAAGATCCTTGATTGTGATGGTAAACTTCTGGAAATGAACGCGGCAGGCCTGGCAATACTTCAGGCAAATTCATTAGAGGAAATACAGCACCATAAACTGGTTAACTTTATTCTTCCTGAATACCGCGATTCATTTATTGCCCTGCATAATCAGGTGATGGGCGGGAAAAACGGCATTTTAGAGTACGAAATCATCGGGCTTCGCGGACAGCGCCGATGGCTGGAAGTTCATGCGACAGCACTGCGTGATTCACCCGGCGAAGCACCCAAGCTGCTGGAAATCGCCCGCGATGTCACTGCGCGTAAACAAGCCGAGCTGGCGCTGAAAGAGTCGGAGTTACGCTTGTCCCTGATCATCAAAGGGTCTAATGACGCATCGTGGGATTGGGATATTATCAGGGACCAAATGTACTATTCGCCGCAATGGTCCCATATGCTTGGCTATACGGTTGATGAGCCGGCCGGCAATTCCGGCTTGTGGCGGCAGCTCCTGCATGCAGACGATATAGTTGCTACCGAGCGTATATTGAATGACGCCTTAATGAGCGAGCAGGAAAGTTACGCGGTGGAATTTCGTCTTCAACATAAAGACGGGCACTATGTTCCGGTACTTTCCAGAGGATTTATCACGCGCGATGAATCCGGCAAACCGGTACGCGTATCCGGCGCCAATATGGATTTGACAGAGCAAAACCGCGCTCAGCAAATGGAAGAGGTTCGCAGTTTCCTGCTTGAGTGCGTGGCCAGGAATATATCGCTTGAAGAAATTCTGGAAGATGTCGTTCTCAAGCTGGAAAGGCTCAAGCCCGGCACCCTATGTTCCATTCTGTTGCTCGATAAGGACGGACGGCATCTGCGCAATACTGCCGCGCCCAGTTTGCCGGATTTTTATAACCAGGCTGTTGATGGCCTGCAAATTGGCGATGGAGTGGGGTCTTGCGGGACTGCTGCCTTTACCGGCAAGCGCGTTATTGTCGAGAATATTGCCAGCCATCCCTATTGGACGGCTTATAAAACGATGATGGCAAAAGCCGGTCTGGCATCATGCTGGTCACAACCTATTATTTCCAGTAATAATAAGGTAATTGGTACTTTTGCTATCTACCACCGGCTACCCGCTTTACCTGATAATAATGACATCGCGCTGGTTGAGATGACCGCTCACCTTCTTTCAATCGCCATCGAGCGCAAACGTGCTGAAGCTCAACTCAAGCTCACCGCCAAAGTATTTGAGCAAAGCAACGAAGGCTTCATGATTACTGATGCCAATCGTAATATCATTATGGTCAATCACGGGTTCACTGTCATTAGCGGCTACAGCGAAGCCGAAGTTTTGGGCCGGAATTTAAGCATTCTGTTTTCGGGACATCATGACGAGGATTTTTTTCGCGCCATGTGGGAGTCTATCGACACAGACGGCCATTGGCATGGCGAAATCTGGAACCGCCGCAAAAATGGCGAAGTGCATCCGGATCTTCTGAGTATCAGTTCCGTAAGCGATGATTCCGGGAAAACTACCGAATACGTCGGCATCTTTGCTGATATTACCCAGATTAAAGCCTCTGAAGCCCAGCTTGAATTTCTTGCCCATCATGACCCGCTCACTTCCTTGCCTAACCGCCTGCGGCTGTTTTTCAGACTTGAACATGGCCTGGAGATGGCGAAGCGCGAAGGGAGGCAATTGGCTTTGCTGATGCTGGATCTTGATCGCTTCAAGGATATTAACGACAGTTTCGGCCATTTGGCGGGGGATCAGCTACTGCAACTGGTAGCTAAGCGCCTGACTGCCCGCTTACGCGATGTTGATACCGTTGCCCGCTTAGGCGGGGATGAATTTACCGTGCTCCTGGAAGATATTGCTCATGTGGAAGACGCAGCGCGCGTGGCGGAAGAGATTATCGCCGACTTGAGCGAGCCGTGGCACCTTCCCCAAAGCGGGGAGGTGCGAATTGGCCTGAGCATCGGCATCAGTCTTTATCCGCAGCACGGTGACACACCTGAAATATTGTTGCAGCAGGCTGATGCGGCGCTTTATCTGGCGAAAGAAGGAGGGCGCAACCGTTTCGCCTATTTTTCCGATGAGCTTACCCGCGGCGCGCGTGAGCGCATTGAGCTGGAAGGACGATTACGCCGTGCGATTGCGCAAAATGAATTGCGAGTCTATTACCAGCCTCAGGTAAATATTGCGTCAGGTCTTATCGTTGGCGCTGAAGCTCTGGTGCGTTGGCAGGATCCTGTAGAAGGACTCATTCCGCCCAACCGCTTTATTCCTGTAGCAGAACAAACCGGCTTGATTATGGCCATAGGCGAATGGGTCTTGCGCGAGACCTGCCGTCAAGGCCGGGAATGGATGGATGCGGGGTTGCCGTCGCTGACCCTGGCGGTCAATGTTTCGCCGCATCAATTACGTCAAGGAGACATTAGCGCCTTGGTCGCTACCGTATTGCGCGAAACAGCATTTCCGGCGGAGCGGTTGGAGTTGGAATTAACTGAAAGCGGATTGATGGAGCGGGAGACGGAAGCGGTTGAACTGCTTAACAGTCTCCGTGCCCAAGGCATCCGCCTGGCCATTGACGATTTCGGCACCGGCTATTCTTCATTGGCTTATCTCAAGCTTTTTCCTCTGGACGTGCTGAAAATCGATAAAAGTTTTATCAACGATATTCCACATTCTCAAGACGACATCGAAATTGCCGCCACGATCATAGCTATGGGTCATATTCTGGGCTTCAGGGTGCTTGCCGAAGGGGTGGAAACAGTGGAACAGTTAGATTTCTTGCAGGCGCAGGGCTGTGATTTATACCAGGGCTATCTTAAAAGCCGTGCGCTACCCGCGGATGACTTTGCCGCACTTATAAAGGCTGATTTACTCTCTAACTGCCGGAGTTATCAAAACTGACTGTTTTCCACTAAAGATTTGCACGACTTTTGTAGCGGGTTCCGGCACCATACGCCTAATTTTATTTTTGTTTTTTCTTTTTGCTCAGTAATTGAAGTATTAGTTAATACAAAGGGTTAGTGAAAAAAAGTCGAAACCAGGCTAAATATCGTTAATAATGCTCGATTATTTAATGTATAGCGTCGAATGTAAACGCCGGATATGAAGCTGGAAAAAATCAAACTTGCGGGTTTTAAATCCTTTGTTGATCAGACGGTGATTCCTATTACCGGAAATTTGACAGCTATTGTTGGGCCTAATGGCTGCGGTAAATCCAATATTATTGATGCGGTACGCTGGGTAATGGGCGAAAGTTCCGCCAAGCATTTGCGCGGCGGCAGCATGGCTGACGTTATATTTAACGGTTCATCTACTCGTAAACCGGTGAGCACGGCTTCGGTAGAGCTGGTTTTTGACAACAGCGCAGGCAAGGCGGGCGGCGAATATTCCCAATACAATAGCATCGCTATTAAACGCCAGGTCAGTCGTGATGGACAGTCCCTATTCTTGCTGAATGGCACGCGTTGCCGGCGTAAAGATATTACTGATATTTTTCTCGGCACAGGTTTAGGTTCAAGAAGTTATGCCATTATCGAGCAGGGCACCATATCCAGAATGGTTGAAGCGAAACCGGAAGAATTAAGAATTCATATCGAAGAAGCGGCAGGCATTTCCAAATATAAGGAACGGCGCAGCGAGACGGAAACCCGTATGAAGCACACGCGGGAAAACCTGGAACGGCTGGCTGATTTGCAGGAGGAAGTTGAAAAACAACTTAAACATTTGCAAAAGCAAGCGGAGAAAGCGGAAAAATATACTGAACTGAAAAAGCAGGAGCGTCAGTTCAAGTTGGAGTTATTGGCAATGCGCTGGAACAGCCACCATCAGGCGGCGCAACAGCTGGAAAAAAAATTGCAGGAAACGGCTGCCGAACATAATCGCTTGTTTGTTCAATTACGGGACATCGATAATACGTTGGAGATAAAACGCGCTGGACATAAAACGCAACAGCGGCAATTAAATAGCCTCCAGGGCGATTATTACAATATCGTTGCAGAAGTCAGCAGCCTTGAGCAGACCATTAAACATAATGAAAGCAATCATAAAGAAACCACGCTTGAAATTTCCCGCTCACGTCAGCAAGCCGATCAGTCATTAAATGAACTGCAAGCCGATTTGCAGCAACTGGAAGAAATAAAAGCGGCATTATTTGAAGCAGAAGATGCGTTGATTAATGCTGAGGAAAGACAAATGGAGATTTTACAGAATCAGCAGCAAGCCCTGCAGCAAAGAACTGCCTGGCAGGCGCAATGGGAAGCCTACCGGACGGAGAGTTCAAAATATAAGGAGCAGGCTCAAGTGCAACGGGTAAAAACGGCGCAGTTGGAAAACCAGAACCGGCAGTTGCAAATTCGCCTGGATAAGTTACATAGCGAGCGTAGTGAGCTATCATCCGGCCGATTACAAAGCGAAATTGAGACACTGGATGCCGGTATTGAAATCATTGAATCACAGCGAACCGAGCTACATCGGCAACTCGAACAGCTGCATCAGCAGATTCGCGAACAGCGGCAGCAGGTCAAGCAGCTTCATGATGAACTGCATGACCGGCGTTCCGAAATTCACAGTGTAAAAGGTAAAATTACCTCGCTGGAATTATTGCAGCAACACGCCATGGGTAAAGATAATAAGAATCTCGGAATATGGCTGGAGTCCGTGGGGTTGAAAAATAATTCGCGGCTGGCGGAATTCCTGGATGTGGAAGCCGACTGGGAGAACGCGGTCGAAACCGTTCTGGGCGGCTATTTGGAAGCTATTTGCATGGAATGCGCCGATCAAATAATTCCGGATTTGCAGCGCTTGACGGATGTATCAGTGACGCTATTTGAAACCAGGCCGGGAGCCATTTCCGAATCAGACATCCGGCTTACGCCATTACTGGATAAAATATCAGTACGCTGGGATTTAAGTAATTTACTGACGGGTATTTATTGCGCCGAAGATAGTAAAACGGCAAGGGAGTTATCAGTCCGGCTAAAATCGCATGAATCCATTATTAGTCCGGACGGGACCTGGTTTGGGCCTGGCTGGGTAAAAGTCATACGCGCCAAAGATAGTAAAACCGGTGTTTTACAGCGTGAAAAGGATTTACGATGGTTAAAGCAGCGGCAGGAAGATTTGCAGCTTGAAATTGCAGCTTTTGAAGACCGGCTGGAGACTACGGAAACAGCCTTGAAAGATGCGGAAGTCAATCGTGAAGCCATACAGCGCCAGGATAATATTCTAAGCTTCGAGTTATCGGCAAAAAGTTCCGAATTTAGCGCGCATTCCGCCCGGCTGGAACAACAGCAACGCCGCCTGGATCAGGTTGGTAATGAAATAGAAGACATATTCCATGAAACCGGTGAGAATGCCGAAATTTTGGCGGAATGCCGATTGTTGCAGGAAGAAGCTGAACAGGTAATAAACCAGCAGGAGCAAAAAAGGCAAACCCTGGAAGCGCTAGACCAAGAGTTGCAATCGCAGCACCAACGTAACGAACAGGCCGTTAATGAAGCAAGACAGCAGGTTTATGACATTAAAACCAGGATTGAGTCGCTGCGTTCTTCTGAAACATTAACGGCCAAACAGATTGATCGATTACAGATTCAACATCAGCAATTCACTGAACGCATTGCTGAACTGGAGATAAAACTACAACAAACCTCGACGCCTTTGCAGGAAGAAAAAACTAAATTGGAAGAGTTAGTTACCGATAAAAATCAGCTGGAGCTCAAGTTAAAACAACAACGCCTGGTTCAGGAAGAAATCGAATCCGCGATAACGCACTTGTCTGAAGAGCATGCCCGGGTGCAGCGAGCTCTGGAAATGCAGAAGGAAGCGCTGGACAGCAAGCGTTTTGAACTTCAGGAGAGCAAAGTTCGTCAACAAACAGTCAACGAACAGCTGAAGGAACTCGATGCGGATGCCGAACAGGTATTGAAAACCCTGCCTGAACAGGCTGACGAGCAAAGCTGGAAAAGAAAAGTCGATGATTTAACCGGCCAAATTGAGCGCTTGGGCACTATTAACCTGACGGCCATTGAAGAATATAAGTCGCACTTCGAACGAATGAATTTTCTTAATGCCCAGCATGCTGATTTGATGGAAGCATTGCAAACGCTGGATCAGGCGATTAATAAGATTGATAAGGAAAGCAGGCTGCGTTTTAAGGAAACATTCGATAAAATAAACGCCGGTTTGCAGGAAAAGTTTCCTAAATTATTCGGCGGCGGCCAGGCTTACCTGGAATTGACTGAGCAGGATATACTGGAATCGGGAGTAAATATTATTGCCAGACCTCCAGGAAAAAGGAATAGCTCCATTCATCTGTTGTCAGGTGGAGAAAAAGCGCTGACGGCTGTGGCTCTGGTGTTTTCAATTTTTGAACTCAATCCGGCGCCTTTTTGCCTTTTGGATGAGGTCGATGCGCCCCTGGATGATGCAAATGTCGGGCGGTTTTCAAAAATGGTTGAAGAAATGTCGGCATCTGTCCAGTTTTTATATATTTCCCATAACAAGGCGACTATGGAAATTGCAAAACAATTGGCAGGTGTTACTATGAAAGAGCCGGGCGTGTCCCGGATGGTCGCGGTTGATATTGAAGAAGCAGTGAGTCTGGCGGAAATCTAATGGATAAAGAAATATTGAGAATCGTAATTATTACAACCGGTCTTGTGGTAATTGCCGGCATGCTGTTATGGGCTTATATCAGGGGTAAAAAGTCGCGGCGGGAGCTGGACTTTATTAGCGGCAAAGACACCTTTAGCCATATCGATGAATCGTTAAAAGTTCATACTGATAACGATGACTTTGATATCGTGCCTTTAGGGCCGGCAAGACACAACAGCAGCGGGCGCGAAAAATCGAACAGGTATTATGGTCACCATGACGATTATGAAGTACCCCAGGAAGAGGAAGAAGTTGAACCATCGCCCCGGTTTGTCGCTCCTGCCATTATTCAGTTCAGTATTGTCGCCAAAGCCGATGAGGGTTTTAAAGGCACCGATCTGGTTAATGCCTTTGAGTTGGTCGGACTCGAATACGGAAATTTGAAAATATTTGAACGCGTGGATGCCAATCGGCTAGTGGATTTTGGCGTGGCTTCTATGGTTGCTCCAGGCACTTTTCCCGACAAAAAACTGGAATTATTCTATTGCCCTGGCATAGTATTCTTTATGCAGCCGGGAGAACTGGATAATGCGCAAGCGGTTTTTGACGACTATATAGAAACCATTCAATTATTGGCTAAAGAACTGGATGGTGTTATCCGCGATCATCAAAAACAGCCGCTAACAGATGCAACTATTCAATTAATACGGCAAAGCCTGTGAGAAAACATCTAAGAGTAAGGATGCAAGACGCAAGGCTGGAAAAGTAGTCCATGGCGAATGAATTCGCCTCTCCGGATTTGCATCTTGTTTATAATCAACTCGTTGCCAAAATCAATCAATGGGACCATGAGTATTATGGACTGGATAACCCTTCTGTTCCGGATGCGGAGTATGATCAGGCTTTCAGGCAATTGCTGGAGTTGGAAGCGTTAAATCCTGAATTGATAACCAAGGAATCTCCTTCTCAACGGGTTGGAGCAAAACCCATATCCGAATTTCGCAAGATTGCCCATAAAGTCCGGATGCTTTCTCTGGCTAATGCATTTTCTCTCAATGAAACTTATGCATTCTTTGAGAGAGCTGCCAAAGAGTTGAATTCAAGCTTATCTTCAATCCGCATTTTCAGCGAGCCCAAGCTCGATGGTTTGGCAATAACCATTCATTATGACAACGGAATTTTTAGCTATGCCGTTACCCGCGGGGACGGGCAAGTGGGAGAAGATGTTTCTCATAACATAAAAACCATACGATCCATACCTCTCAAGCTGGCTACACTTAATCCTCCGGCAAAACTGGAAGTGCGTGGAGAGGTTTTCATGCCGATAGCTGCGTTTGAAAGGCTTAACCAGTTAGCCCGGCAAAACGGCAGTAAAGTTTTTGTCAATCCCAGGAATGCTGCGGCTGGAACTGTAAGGCAGATGAATCCTAAAGTTGCAGCGAGCCGTGATTTGCGGTTTATACCTTATGGCATTGGTGAGTATGAAGGCGGACAGAATTACGAATTGCACTCAGAAATTATCGATTACCTGATTACTTTAGGGTTTAGAAAAAACCCTCATTCCTATGCTTTCCTAGGCAGTCTTGATGAGTTTGAAAAAAATTATCAAATTATGGAACAGGCGCGGGAACACATGCCCATGGAAATCGATGGCATTGTCTACAAAATAGATTCTTTGAGATTGCAAAAATCATTAGGATTTATTGCCCGATCCCCGAAATGGGCAGTCGCAAGAAAATTTCCGGCCAAAAATATAAGCACGCGGCTTATTAATGTTGAGTTTAATGTAGGAAGGACAGGCGCTTTAACACCGGTAGCAAGATTGGAGCCCGTATTTGTAGGCGGCGTAACCGTAAGCAATGCCACGCTGCATAATATGGATGAAATCGAAAGGCTGGGGCTTTGCATCGGCGACCGTATAGAAATTCACCGGGCAGGGGATGTCATTCCCAAAGTGGTCAGGGTTGTAGAACAGGGTGAACACAGAAGGCCGATTGTTATGCCTGAGAATTGTCCTGTTTGCGGTTCCAGGGTCGAAAGAACGCTTGGCCAAGCTACATACCGCTGCACGGGAGCATTGATCTGCGCCGCACAAGCGGCTGAACATATCAGGCATTATGCTTCGCGCAAATTCATGAATATTACTCATCTGGGCGTTAAGCTTATTGAAGTTCTTTATAATCAGGGTATCGTTAAAAATATTGCCGATATTTACAGCATCAAACCAGACGATATTGCAATACTTGAAGGACACGGGGAAAAAAGCGCACGAAATGTTCTTGATTCCATTGAAGCATCAAAAACAACCCGGCTGGAAGTATTTCTCGGCGCATTGGGCATTCCGGAAGTGGGTGAAGAAGGCGCAAAAAATATTGCCAGGTATTTTAAAAACCTGGATGCCATCAAGTCCGCATCCTTTGAGCAGTTGCTTGAAGTTCCCGAGGTAGGCCCTGTTACCGCTAAAAACCTGGTCGATTTTTTTAATGAGGATAGAAATAAAGCCATCGTTGATAAAATCATCAAGGCAGGCGTTAACTGGCCGAGCGAAGCCAACCAGCCAGCCCGCGAGCAAACCCTTGCCGGCCAGACCTGGGTTTTAACCGGTGCGCTGGAGCACCTGTCCCGCGATGAGGCTAAAGCTTTGCTGGAAAGTCTGGGAGCCAAAGTAGCCGGTTCGGTTTCCGGAAAAACCAGTTGCGTTCTGGCAGGACAGGACGCCGGTTCCAAGTTAACAAAAGCCGAAGCATTAGGGGTTAGAGTTATAGATGAAGCAGCCTTTCTTTCCGAATTTCATCTGCACGGATGAATACAATAAGCTCAACCCGCTTAAAACATCTCAAACCTTGCCAGATACCCGAAATGATCTGAGACGATTGGATAAAAGTCGTTATTGAAGATGATCTCCATGGAGGTGATTCGCATCGGGTGACCATTCCGTTTGAAGATATAATCAATCCGTTTGGGCGCAGAGTGTTTCCAGCCGTCTATTTGGCCATGATAGCTGGGCTGGTAAAAACGGTGGGGGTGCAGTTCGTGGAATTGATCCACGTATTCCGCATTGCCTACGATATGGTTATAGGCCTGTTCTCCGGCAGGCGCATTGAAATCGCCGACCATTAAATCGCCTCTGACTCCGAAATGCAAACGCGAGCGGATCAGTTTTTTGAGGTTATTGTATTCTTCAAAAAAGCCATGATGCGCCCAGCTCAAATGAACATTGGCAATATGCAGCAACCCGAACCACGGCACGGCGATACACGATAAGGTGATATTCCGGGACATATAATTGTCCTTGCGATGATCTACAGAAACATAAGCCGAAAAGTTGTGCAGCATCGGATAACGGCTCAGGATGGCTGTGCCTTCCCGCCAACGATAAAATCCTATGTGACTCCAGTTTTGATGAATATGATACCAAAGCCCCCACTGGCGTAGTTTATTACAAATTCGAAAGGCCATGTTGGAAGGTGATTCGCCGTAAGGTACAGTGATCGGATCATGCATATATTCCCCAACTTCCTGAAAACAAATGACATCGATTCTTAAATGAGCGATCGCTTCGGCAATGATATGCGCCTCGCGCTCATGCTGATGCATTGTATCAAAGGAACAGTGGCGTGGATGTTGTTGATACGTATGGAGGTTGAGTGTCAGTAGCGAGAGGTTCATAGCATTGGCTTATTAAACGTAGCATTCACTATTTCGGGATTCCTTTAGTTTTAAATGAGTGTTTAAACAAGCGTGTGTTTTACCTGAAAGTTCTGTTGATGTGATGCTTATTAAGCGGGAAGCACAGACATAACAAAAAAGCTTAGTTGCCTTCGATCCATGAAATTGGCGTCATACTCCTTGAATGAAACACTTCATTTAAATTCTATAAGGCTTTGTTAAGGCTTTATTTTACAATTTAAATATTTAGTTTGTGTTACATGCTGGCAGAGATATTAAGTTTTTAAAACTCCCTGAAAAAGTTTTCGCGTTTTGATAAAGCCTAGCCCGAGTGAAGGCATTCGGAGTCAGGATTTATTCTAATGTGTTTCAATATGGCCAGATTAGATCTGGAGTTTTACAGCAGTTAAAGGTTTTGTTTTTAACTCCGATTTTTAGTGTTCCTGAGCTGATGTATCGGAGCGGCAATGACGATTGACAATAAATCCCTTTGATGCAATTTTATTTGTGCACAGCAATAATCAATAACTTAGAACTGCTCTGTACGAGCCGGGCAAAAATTAGAGAGGCAATCATAAGCTATTGATTATATTAAATGCTATTAAGTTGACGTGTTTTTATACGATTTAAAGAAAGCCTAATAAAAACCGCTATTAAGCGATCGATAAAACAATCAATCCACAGAGTTATCAACAGATTTTGTGAATAACTCAGCAAGTGATATTCCATGCCAGGATTAATTATGGATGATTTTTGTTTTCACAAAAGGCATGCGGTGAGCAATAGTTAAGCCATCGGGCAGATTCATGAAGGCAGAAAAATGTATAATTATTCGAGTAATTAAAGTTGATTCTTTATCTCAAATATTTTGATAAAAACGGGGGATTAAAATTATACTTTACCTGGAATGGTCCCTTTTCGGCGAACCCAAGGAAACTCGGAACAATACAAATGAAGACTACGCCTGAAATTATTGGCTATTTAGCCGCAATACTTACAACAGCCTCGTTTCTACCTCAGGCAATATTGACGATAAAAACCAAAGATACGAAATCCCTCTCTTTAAGCATGTATGCTATGTTCACCTTGGGTGTGTTGTTTTGGCTGCTTTATGGATTATCTATAGCTGATAAGGCGATAATATTTGCAAACTCAATCACCTTAATATTAGCTGCGGCCATACTTTCCGTTAAAATTTACAATCGGTTATACAATAAAGGTTGAGCCATAACTATTGCGCGTCATATTAATAGGGCTGGTGCAAATTACATTTATCGCAGGGCATTTTTGATCAGGCAAAACACAATATCCGGACCGCAATCTTTTGGGATTGCTGCCTTTTCCTTCTTTTTAGTCCAATTTGTTTGTCCGGGCTGAGTTTTAGTTATTTGCTTGCTATAATGACAGCCGGTTTGTAGCTGTATCAATTCTGGTCGAGAGGTTTCATGATTCAAGGTAGTATCGTAGCGTTAGTAACACCGATGTATGAAAGCGGTGCTGTAGATAAAGAAAGCCTCAAAAAACTGGTTGAATATCATATTGAACAAGGAACAGATTCGCTTGTTGCTGTAGGCACAACGGGTGAATCCGCTACGCTGGATGAAGAGGAACACTGTGATGTCATCAAGGCTATTGTTGACTATGCCGGCGGTAGAATACCTGTTATTGCCGGAACCGGTGCAAATTCCACCACTGAAGCGATTACCCTGACTCGTAGGGCTAAGGAAGCAGGCGCGGATGCCTGTCTGATCGTAACCCCTTATTATAATAAACCTACCCAGGAAGGGTTGTTTCTCCATTACAAAGCTATCGCAGAAGCTGTCGACATTCCCCAGATTTTATATAATGTGCCGGGCCGCACGGCCTGCGATATGTTGCCGGAAACAGTAGGCCGTCTGTCTCATATTGACAATATAGCCGGCGTTAAGGAAGCGACGGGTGATTTGTCCAGGGTTAAAAAGATTCGTGATTTAGCCGGTGATAATTTTGCCATTTATACCGGCGATGATGCAACCAGCCGCGAGTTTTGCCTGCTCGGCGGTAACGGGACAATTACCGTAACCGGTAACGTTGCTCCAAAATTAGTGCACGAAATGATTATGGCAGCAATTGAAGGTGATCGTGAAACCGCTTTAGCCATTGATAAAAAATTAACAGGACTGCATAAGAACCTGTTTATTCAATCAAATCCTATTCCCGTTAAATGGGCTGTCGCGGAGCTCGGCTTGATGGGTAAGGGCATTCGCTTACCATTAACCTGGCTGACCCAGGATTGTTTTGATGCGGTGCGTGACGCCATGCATATGGCCGAAGTTATTTAAATGAAATTCAAACTTTGCTTGCTTGTTATTACGCTGGTTAATCTTGCGGCCTGCAGTTATGTGAAAAGTTTATTTCCTGATAAGGAAAAAGATTATCAATATACAACGGAAATTCCACCACTGAATTTGCCTCCTGACTTGAGGGAGAATTCTTTTTTAAGCACCCCTGCCAATGATTCTACTACGCCAGATGTTGAGACATCCTCCACTGCTGAATCAGCGCCTGCCGTCTCACCTGAAAAAAAACCCGAAGCAAAGCCTGAACTCATTAAAGTTGAGCTGGTTAAATCCGGCACGGGAGCAGACCAGTTACAGATTGGAGCTCCGCTTGCCAATGCCTGGCGCATTGTCGGTAAAGCATTAAGCCGAAACTCGATTGAAGTGACCAAGCGTGATCAGGATGAAGGTCTGTTTCAGGTTGAGTATGATCCCGACGAACAGAAAGTGGAAGACGGATCATTATGGGACGAAGTTGTCTTTATATTCGGTGGATTACAGGGGAATGAAAAAGCGTATGAACTCAAGCTTGTAGAAAATAACCAGCATACCAACGTTATTATTCTGGATGAAGAGCGGCAACCCGTGTCTGAAGGACCCGGTTTAAAGTTGATGACGCTTTTGCATGATACGATTAAAGCTGATCAAGCCGGTAAATAACACACGATCAAGAAAATCTCTTTTACTTCACTTACATGCTAAAAATCCCAGGAACCTCAGCGCTTTCCGACTTCCGTCTTGGAAAACTACTTGCTCAACTGCAAAATATAAATGCCAATATCAAGGCTGTTTCAGCACGATTCATTCACTTTATTGATATTGAAAAAGACTTGAATGACAGCCAGACTGTCGTTTTAAATCAGTTACTTTCTTATGGTTCCCGGCAATCAACAATCGATGCCAAAGGCGAGCGCTTGCTCGTGGTGCCCCGGTCAGGCACGATTTCCCCCTGGTCCAGTAAAGCGACAGAGATTGCCCGGCGGTGTGGCCTGTCTACGGTTAATCGTATTGAGCGAGGTATTGAATATGCATTAACGGCAGATACATCGTTATCTGCCTCCGTTAAAACCCAAATAGCCGGTTTATTGCATGATCGTATGACGCAGACGGTTCTGTTCGCCGATGCCGAGCCGGATTTATTTACGCAACATCAGCCTTTACCTTTTTTAAAGATTGCTGTTATAGAGCAGGGACGTGAGGCACTAGTTACAGCAAATTCGGAACTCGGTCTGGCACTGTCGGATGACGAAATTGATTATCTAACCGAAAGCTTTAAGAAACTGGGCCGAAATCCGTCTGATGTCGAGTTGATAATGTTTGCCCAGGCAAATTCGGAACATTGCCGGCATAAGATTTTTAATGCCGGCTGGACTATTGACGGCGAAGAGCAGTCCCGGACTTTATTCAGCATGATTCGTAATACGGCTGAAAAAAGCCCGGAAGGGATTTTATCCGCCTACAGTGATAATGCCTCAGTAGCTGAAGGTTCAATAGCGCAAGTTTTTATCCGCAATGCCCAAAATGGCGAATACCGGTATGTTGATGAAGCCGCGCATTTACTGATGAAAGTGGAGACGCATAACCATCCGACAGCCATTTCACCTTATCCGGGGGCGGCTACCGGTTCCGGCGGTGAAATCCGGGATGAGGGAGCAACTGGGCGAGGTTCGGCAACTAAAGCCGGTTTAACCGGATTTTCCGTGTCACATTTAAAAATTCCAGGATTTTACCAGCCTTGGGAAGAAGAGAATGGCAAACCGGAACGTATCGCCTCGGCTTTGAATATCATGCTTGAAGGCCCGCTCGGCGCCGCGGCATTTAATAATGAATTCGGGCGGCCTAATCTGGCAGGTTATTTCCGCAGCTTGGAACAACCCGCGCCCGGCAGTGACGGCAATGAATTCAAGGGTTATCACAAACCTGTCATGATCGCCGGCGGCATGGGCAATATTCGCCCGATGCTGGTAAAAAAACACGGTATACCGGCAGGTTCATTGATTATTATCCTGGGCGGTCCTGCAATGTTAATTGGCCTGGGCGGCGGCGCGGCTTCATCGCAGGCGTCAGGAGAGAGTTCTGAAGACCTGGATTTTGCCTCGGTGCAGCGCGAAAATCCTGAAATGCAGCGCCGTTGTCAGGAAGTCATTAATCATTGCAATGCGATGGGCGAGGAAACGCCGATTGTGTCCATTCATGATATTGGCGCAGGAGGCTTATCCAATGCCGTACCGGAAATTATTCATGACTGTAACCGGGGCGGCCGCTTTGAATTACGGCAGGTGCAGAATGCCGACAAAGGCATGTCGCCCATGCAAATCTGGTGCAATGAAGCGCAGGAGCGTTACGTGGTCGCCATTAAGCCGGAATCATTAGCTTTATTTACCGGCTTTTGTGAGCGCGAACATTGTTTATATGGTGTTATCGGCGAAGCGACTGACGAAGAACAATTAGTGCTTAACGATGCCTTGCTAGGCGATACGCCGGTTGCTATTCCCATGTCGGTATTATTTGGCAAACCGCCGAAAATGCACCGGCATGTCAAGCGTGTGCAAGCAAAAACCTGTGCGCTGGATTTTACGGGTGTCGATATCCACGAAGCAGTTAAACGCGTATTGTCATTCCCGGCAGTCGCCGATAAAAGTTTTCTGATTCACATCGGTGACCGCTCTGTAACCGGACTGGTCGCAAGAGATCAAATGATCGGCCCCTGGCAGGTTCCCGTAGCCGATGTCGCAGTAACCGCATCGGGTTTTTATGCGCTGACAGGTGAGGCAATGGCTATGGGTGAGCGCACTCCAATTGCTGTTATTGATGCGCCTGCATCGGGACGTATGGCGATTGGCGAAGCATTAACCAATCTTGCAGCAGCCCGCGTTGATTCCCCGAAGAAAATTAAACTGTCTGCGAACTGGATGGCTGCGGCAGGACATCCGGGAGAGGACGCCGCTTTGTTTGATACGGTTAAAGCGGTCGGTATGGAATTATGTCCCGAGCTGGGCATTGCCATACCGGTAGGTAAAGACTCATTGTCGATGAAAGCTGTCTGGAAAGATGATTCGGGAGAAAAAACCATGACGGCCCCGTTGTCTTTAATCATTACCGCATTTGCGCCCGTCATCGATATCAGCAAAACCCTGACGCCGCAATTACAACCTATTGAAGACAGTATATTGATTCTGATTGATTTGGGAGCAGGCAAAAATCGCCTGGGCGGTTCGGTACTGGCACAGGTTTACCGGCAAATCGGCCATGAGTGTCCTGACCTGGATCATCCCGTTTTATTAAAAAGCTTTTTCGATGTCATTCAGACACTCAACCATCAGGATAAACTGCTTAGCTATCATGACCGCTCGGATGGCGGCTTGCTGGCGACTGCGGCGGAAATGATGTTTGCCGGAAGAGTTGGCGTTTCATTAATTTTGGATGATTTGGGCGATGATGTGTTGGCTTCGCTGTTTTGTGAAGAACTCGGTGCTGTGTTGCAGGTTCAGCAGGGCGATTGTAAAGAGGTTGTTGACGTCTTGACTCATGCGGGCTTAGTGGATTGCACACATGTCATTGGTAAAGTCCTTAAGCCGCAGCGGATTAATGTCAGCTATGCGGGTCAACTGGTTTATTCGGCCAGCCGGGCGGAAATGCAGGCCCGCTGGTCTGAAGTCAGCTACAGAATGCAGGCGCTGCGTGATAATCCGGATTGCGCTTTACAACAGTTTGAACGAATTACTGATGATAACGACCCCGGCTTACATGCTGAGTTAAGCTTTGACGGTAATGACGATATAACAGCGCCGTTTATTTTATCGGCCAGACCTAAAATCGCTATCCTGCGTGAGCAAGGCGTTAATGGGCATATAGAAATGGCGGCGGCATTTGATCGCGCCGGCTTTATCAGTATCGATGTGCACATGAGCGATATTATTCAGGGCCGGGTAAGTTTGAGTCAATTCAGGGGCATGGCTGCTTGCGGTGGTTTTTCCTATGGTGACGTGCTGGGCGCAGGTGGGGGGTGGGCCAAATCCATCTTGTTTAATCCACGCGCCGGAGATGAATTTGCAGCATTCTTCCAGCGTAAAGACAGCTTTGCGCTGGGAGTTTGTAACGGATGCCAGATGATGTCCGGGTTAAAGGATATCATTCCCGGCGCTGAACATTGGCCGCGCTTTATGCGTAACACTTCCGAACAATTTGAAGCCCGGGTGGCGATGGTTGAAGTACAAAAATCGCCATCGATCCTGTTTGCAGGCATGGAAGGTTCAAAAATGCCGGTGGCGATTGCGCATGGAGAGGGGCGTGCGGAATTTTCCAATAATCCTGCGCTTGCTCTTGAAGCGCAGGCGGTCACTTTATGTTATGTTGACAATTATGGCGCTGTAACCGGCGAATTTCCTGCCAACCCTAATGGCTCGCCGTTTGGTATTACCGGTTTGACCACAACGGACGGGCGGTTTACGATTATGATGCCGCATCCTGAACGCTGCTTCAGGACCTTGCAAAACTCATGGCATCCGGATGATTGGGAAGACTATGGGCCGTGGATGCGCCTATTCAGAAATGCCAGGGTTTGGGTGGACTAACAATAACCGGGCTTTAAGGAGGTCGACAAGTTGTTGAAGATCTATTAATCTATTTCAGTGTATGCCGTCATATGAAGTACTACCTAATTATGGACGCTATGAAAATCACACCGGTATATCGAAAAATAGTCTACGGATCAATCCTGGCAGCTATCGCCCTCTTTGTTGCGATACCTGATGTAATAGTTGAATTATTGCTGGAATTCGTCCATCTCCTGTTTGAGTCAATAGAATCCGTTCTTGATACTTTTATCGAACATCTTTTCCATACCGACCTTCATCAAACTCAAGTTATTGTTTTCTATATACTGCTAATACTGGTCATGGGAGGATTGTATGGTCTATGGCTGGTAGTGCCGCCTTTCTGCCGGCAGTGCAAAGAAGATCTGCTGGACTTCTGCTCAGATCAAAAAACACGTTTTTCGCTCTATTGGAATCAACTGTCTTCAACCCAGAAAATCAAGCTGGCTACAATAACGGCGGGAGCCAGCTACCTTTTCTTAGTGATCTTTATATTTTGAGAAATCAATACGGTTTTGTTTTAAGTTTAAAGATTTATTAGCTTGAAATATTATTCAGTAACCCCATATTATTATTGAATAACAAATTGAATCAGTTGTTCAGTATATTACTTGTAAATATTTATTTCTATTTGGAGACTAATATGGCTATTACACGTTATCAACCCTGGGGTTTATTGAATCAATTACAAAAAGAACTGGAACGGGCTCATGAAGGAAATGGCGGTGAGGGATCAATTGCGACTGCAGAGTGGGCGCCTGCCGTAGATATAAAGGAAGAAAATGACAAGTTTGTGTTGCATGCAGATATTCCCGGGGTAAAACCTGAAGAGATTGAAGTTAATATGGAAAACGGTGTCCTGACTATTAAAGGTGAAAAGAAAACCGAGGCTAATACTGAAAAAGAAGGCTATAAACGCGTGGAACGCACCTATGGTTCTTTTTACCGGCGTTTCAGTTTGCCCGATACTGCAAATGCTGATGCAATCAATGCCAAATCAAAAAATGGCGTTCTGGAGATTGTCATTCCCAAGCGGGAGTCGGTTAAGCCCAAGAAAATTAATGTTGTAACTCATGACTAAAAAAACGGAGCCTTCGGGCTCCGTTTTTTTTTGCGCTTAATCCAGGGTTAAATAGTGAGGCTAACCAAAAGCATTGCTATTATATATAAACTAGGCATTCCTATTTTTTATAGTATGTAAGGTTGAGACGTGTTCATAGTCAATAAGGAGCATTTATTCCGAAGTAGACAAAACGATTAGTAAACGAAGAAATTCCGTTATCTTTCCCCCAAATACATCATTGTGGCCGGCAATTAATTCCTTATCTACACGAATGTTCAGGTAAGGATTGCGTGGTACTGTTTTATCCAGATGAGTAAGCACTGTTTCACCGAATTGGGTAGAGCCGCCTCTGGTCTGGGTACTCCAGATATTCTTCATATTATTATAGTTGGCGACTTTTTGCGCCGGTGCTTCATCGGCAGGCTTCAAAGTGTGACTGATCAAAGGCATATAATGTCCAACAGCTGTTCTATCCGCCTCACCTTCATCCAGGGTTAACGACCGCTTACAGGCATTGCGTTCGATAGTATCATGGGTTTCAAAAAACGTACTGAAGATCCTGCCGGCAGGGAAGGCCAGTTTCGTAGCGTAATCAGCTTCCGAAGTCAAAATGACTAATCGAGGAACCTGCTCATTAAAATAACTGCACCTTTCTTGCGCCAGATCATAAAAAGGCGCATAACGTATGGCCTCAAAAGCCGGATTGAGCAACACAACCAAATCGCCAAACCCTTTGGCGGTATCAACATAGCCTTTGCCGGCTTTGCTATCGACGAAACGACTGGCCAGGATTTGCGACGTTGCGCTATAAACCACAGCACCTCCAAAACTATGCCCTATCACCACCAGGCGGCTTTTTATCGGCGGCAAAACAGAGTTTCTGACATTGGCAATTTCTTCCAGACTAAGAAGTAACTCCGTAACGCCCAGATAGCCTCCATCTTGCGCCGTATTCTTGCGCTCCCAAAACGTCAGTCCGTTTATAACAGGAATAGTGATGGATTCACCTCGCCACCCTATATAAACGCCTATGATTTTACGCGGAGGCCGTTTTTGCGTCAGGCTTAAATTGCTCTCTACTTTACTGAGTTTGGCGAGACTGCCCTTAAAACTTTCGATATTGGGATCACCGGGACGCGCATTATGATGCCAGCCGTGAACAAACACATTGATTAGAACACTATCACTTGCCGCGGTTTGGTAAAGAGTATTAATTAAAGCCTTCATTTGCGAGCGGTCGCGCAGTTGTCCCTGATCATCAATTTCCACAAAACCGAGCATGTACTCGTCAGGAGCGCCGACGTTATACTGCTGCAGCGAATTTATGTCGCACTTTGCACGCGCGGATACCACGCAAGTTTCATATACACTGCGATAAATTCTGTTCGGCGCACAGGCAGGCAGGATTAGCATAATGCTTAGAATCCAGAACAAGGATAAGTTTTTACCTAACATCATTGCGATCTCCGGTTGTTGGAAGCAGTGTTTCCCTTTAATGGTTTAAGGGCCGGATTATAGGTAAGGTTACCGAATCAAGCGCTTTATATTTCATTGATAAGAGGGATCGTTTGAGCGAGCCTTTGAATCTGTGTTCGTTGGCAATTTATTTTTGCCACTTCAACATGAGGTGTTTCGGGATTTAAATAAATTTTTTAACACAATGCCCGGCTCATTGATTTTTAATGGCTTACTATGATTCAGGCCTTGCTTAATAAATTAGGCATGTAAAATGTCAGGCCTGAATCTTTCTCATAAAAGAGTTTGCTAGAAAGCGCCTGCGATAGACCGCACTAATCCACTTGTCAATTCAGGCGCAGCTTCTCCATATTCCAGGTTTGCTTTATTGGCTGTGCTGACAATTCGGGTGCGGTATTTTTTTCTGTCGCTGACTTCCGAAGAAGTTTGACGGCGTGATCCGCCTATCCCTTGTTTGGCATCCTGTTGGCTGTCTTGCCGGATCATGACCCCTTTCTTTACCTTTTCTGCAATTTCTACATCGGTAACCACCATAAAGGTGACATCTTTAACTGCTGCATCGGCGACAGTTTCTACTAATCCGCCTGCTACAACCCCGGCTAATCCTCCAATTCCTGCTCCGGACCAGCCACCGGCTCCTCCGCCTATGGCAGAACCTAAAGCAGCACCTCCGATAGCGCCTCCGTAACCTGATCCTAAAGCTGATTCTGCCGCGGTCGGACTGGCTTTGCCCACACTCAAAACGTTTGCCCGCAACCAATAATGGGCTCGGTCCGGATCAGTGGAAATAGTATAGCCTCTGGATTGTAGAGATTGTCTGACTGCATTCACTATGTCGAAGTTTGATTTATCCGAATTATTGCGGATATCGAGATATATAACCCGTTTATCAGGCCCGACAGGATCAAGGAAAACGGTATCGCTCATTTTGGTTTGTACATCCAGGTCTTTTTTGGCAATTGAAGTATGAATAGCCGAACAACCGGTTAATATAAGTAAAAACATCATAAATCCAGCCAGAGTTATAATGTTTTTATTTTGAAGCTTATCCATTTTATTTTCCCCTAGAATTTTCCTGTTATAAATTGGGTTAAGGCGATGGGTGCGAAGTAATAAATCTATTATCGCCAAAATATCTTTTATTAATATATTCTATTACTTTGATTCAGGTTAATTATTACATAGCTTAGTTCTCCAAAAGTATAAATATCTTTTATTTAAATATTATATTATTAATACGGCCAATAGTATCCATAATAACGATGATAATAGCTGCAATCCCTATAATCATTCCATGAATATCTTCGCAGGTCACCGCAGGTATATCCATTTCGCCAATATCTACTGGGAGTTGTTTTGGGAGGAGCGCCTCTTTCCGTGGCATCTTTAATATAGGCTTCCAGTTTAGCTTCATCAGCAACGCTAAAGGGTTGAGAAAGTACTTGTTCATTAAGGTTTTTTTGCATTTCAACCTGGTCATCAGACAATTTATCGGCCCAGGTAAGTCCGTTATTAAATAGTGTAGAACCAAACAGGAAAATATAAAAAATACTTTTGCGGAGACTTATCATAATTTAATACCTTCTGATTTTTATCGATGGTTAAATATTGATTTTAGCTGAAAGCCAAGGTTAAGCTTCTCAATATATATCTTAATGTTTATGTTTTAATTAGTATTAATGAGATTAAAAGAAGAAGCGCCGCCGCTTGACTTTTTAGCTCCATCGATTGTAATCCCCGCTATATCTTATTTCAACTGCCTACTGGTGAATTATTTTTTAAAGTTAAGTTGAAAATTAAAGGATGAAAATAACTATATCCATATATTTTCTATATTATTTCTGATTTATTTTTATATTATGGAATAAAGAAATTCTTCACTTTCCTGGGGAGTTTAAAGAAGCATGAATTTGCTCTTGCTGTTGTCTAGTCGTTATAATCACAACACAAGTTGAATGAGTCGACGTTTGGGAGGTGACTCTGTTCTACAGGTTCTTAATTTTATCTGACATACAAGTCGCTCCAACCAACTGGCTTATGTCACGACTTTTGCTTCTTGGGTGTAAATTTCAAAAATAAATCAAGTTTAAGAGGAGTCTTCCAATGTTAGAAAAACAAACCCCGGCACCGGCTTTTAGTGCGCAAAACCAGGATAATAAGCTGATTAATCTTTTGGACTATCGAGGCAAGAAAAATGTTGTTTTATATTTTTACCCCAAAGATGATACTCCGGGCTGTACTATAGAAGCTAATGACTTCACCGCGCTTGCCAATGAGTTTTCTAAATTTGATACCGTAGTCATAGGGGTAAGCAAAGATACCTGTGAAAGTCATACGCATTTCATTGAGAAATTTGGATTAACAATGGATTTAATAGCCGATACCGATGGAAAGTTATGCGAAAGCTATGACGTATGGCGGGAAAAAGAAAGAAACGGCGTTAAGTCAATGGGCATACTTCGTTCAACCTTCATAATCGATAAGGAAGGCAAATTGGTTGATGTTGCTTATGGAGTAACGCCTGAAGGGCACGCTCAGGAAGTCCTGGAAAAGGTAAAGACTTTATAATGCGGGCCTGTCCCAAAAGAAGAAATACCGTTTTTGAGTTTAAATTCCAATGAAGTAATTAACCTCTTTCATAGCCTTTTTGGCTTTGACCATTACAGCATCTGCTGTAATGGTCAAAGCCAAACCTAATTCCTCTTTCTTTACTTCCTCAGGTTTATATTCCATGTCTATTTCACTTGCTTTTCTCGAACAGGTAATTCGGGAAGCCGGATCAATTGCTTTAACTCATTTTAAAAATTTAACCTTATTGGAAATCCATAAAAAAAGTTCTCGCGATTTTGTCACGGATGCCGATGTTGCGGTTGAAGCTTTTTTAAAAGAAAATCTCGCGAAAGAATACCCGCAATTTGGTTTTTGGGGAGAAGAAAGCGGACAAAGCGCCAATCAATCCAGCCGATGGATCGTTGATCCTATTGACGGAACCCATTCATTTTCCAGGGGCCAGTATTTTTGGGCTGTCAGTGTGGCATTGGAAATTGACCAGGAACTTGTAATGGGAGCAGTTTATGCGCCTGCTTTAAATGATTATTACTGCGCCGAAAAAGACAAAGGCGCATGGAAAAACGGCTTGCCGATCAGCGTATCTTCTATAAGCCAGCTTTCTGAAGCAATGGTTGCTACTGGCTTCGCCTGTTTACGCTCTTATTTGAAAGACAATAATCTTCAACGGTTCTGCAGAATTGCGGAAACGACCACGGGACAACGCCGTTTTGGGTCTGCGGCGCTGGACCTGTGCCTGGTCGCCGATGGCCAGGTCGATGCTTTCTGGGAACAGGAGTTAAACTTGTATGACATTGCCGCAGGCGTCCTGATTGCCAGCGAAGCGGGCGCTACAGTTACCGACTTTCAAGGGGAAAAAGGTATTTTTCCAAAACAGGTACTGGTAACTAACGGAAAGATTCTTAACCAGATACTTCCACTTATGTAATGCTATTTTTAGAGAATCCTTGTTAAATCCTTAGGCTACCTTCGACAAGCTACCTTCGACAAGCTTCCTTCGACAAGCTCAGGACGAACGGCAATCATTCGTCTACGTTCAAAGCAGCCTCGGTAATTTCGCTGGTGTTGAGCCCTAGCCTGCACTTAGTGAGACCTTGCCGAATTCGCTCGTGGTGAGCCCTTCGAACTACGCTCGGGAGAGCCATGTCGATTCCGTTCGTGGTGAGCTTGTCGAACCATGAACAGAATCGACTCATCCAAAGATTTTGCAGGATTAATGATAGTCAGCGCAAGAAAACTAGAATTATATAAAATCTGCTGAATCTGTCACTCCAGTGTAGCGGCTATCGATACGATGAAGTTCATTAAATGGCCCGGATAAAGTCCAAACCAGAGCAGCAGCAAGGTTAAAACGGCGAGGATTGTGGTGGCAATCTTTTTTTGAACAGGTTCGCCGGTTTTACTCGCGGTTTCTTCAACACTCATTGACATAACCACAACGATTCTTAAATAGTAATACAGTCCCAGACCGCTTCCGATAATAACCGCGAGCAGTAATCCCCATAAGCTGGCATCAGCACCGCTGGCAAAAATATAGAATTTACCGATAAATCCTGCGGTCAGTGGAATACCTGCCAGCGATATCAGCATCAGGGTGAAAATCGTTGCCAGCCAGGGCTGCCGCCAAAACAGTCCGCGATAAAAAGATAAGTCATCCGCTTCCATTTGCGGCGTTGACAATAGTGAAATGACCCCGAACGCGCCGATAGTCGTAATGAAATACGTAATCAGGTAAAAAGTGACGGCTTCGACTACCAATGCAGGAGCAATACGCCCGCCAGCAATGAAGGCAACTAGCACATAACCCATATGGGCAATAGACGAGTAAGCCAGCAAACGTTTGACATTGTTTTGCAGCAGCGCAAGCAGATTACCTGCCAGTATGGATAAAACGGCAATAATGCTCAAAACGGTCAGCAAGGGCGAATATGAGTAATTGCCGGCGCTGATGAAATAACGCAACAGCAGGGCAAAAACCGCGCCTTTTGAAACCGTGGCGATAAATGCGGTAATCGGTGCCGGCGCGCCTTCATAAACATCCGGCGTCCAAAGATGGAACGGCACCAGGGAAAGCTTGAAGCCTACGCCGGCTATGATGAGGATGACACCACTCAGCACCAATGCATTCATATCCTTCTGGTTCATGAGATAGCGGCCGATGCCATCGAAGTCCAGTACGCCGCATTGGGCATAGATCAACGCCATCCCAAACAGTATAAAAGCCGAAGACACGCCCGATAAAATCAGGTATTTGATTGCTGCCTCCATTGAGTTTTGCCGATTGATCGTATAGCCGATCAGGACAAAAAGAGAAATGCTGAGCATTTCAAGGCCAATAAAAAAGCTCGCAAAATGGCTGCTGCTGACCAGCACTAATGCGCCCAGAAGCGCAGTTAACAGCAGCACTGACAGCTCTTCATTTTCCTCCTTTCGCTCTTTAAAATAGTCATAGCAAAGCCCAGCCACAGAAAGACCTGTCAGCAATAAAAGCGCGGTATAAAATAGGGCGTAAACATCTATTCGGATCAGTGCAGTTGCCTGAACCGGATTTTCCTGCCATATAAAGTTGACTGCCAGCAGCGCCAGCAGGATGCCGCAGACAGCGACGCCGTTGACCAGGATGAAATTACGCCGGATGGCAATTATGAGCATTATGATTACCGCAGATCCTGCGATAATCATAATAGGCGCAAGGGCGATAAGCTGGTCAATATTCATCGGTTCTCCATCGCCATTGAAGTTTGTAATTCCTGTTTAATCGCAGGAGCCGATACATCCAGAACTGTATTGGGCCGAATGCCGAGCCAGACTGCAATAAGCACAAGCAGGCCGAAGGAGACCAATTCACGACGATTGAAGTCGGACAAACCGGAATACTGACGGACTGGGCCATGAAAGGCTTTTTGTATAATGATCAGGGCATAAACCGGAGCCAGGATAAGCCCCAGGGCCGTTATAACGGTCAACCACCTATTGACGCCGAAAGCGCCGACCAAGACCAGAAATTCGCCAACGAAATTTCCCAATCCCGGAAGGCCTAATGAGGCCATTGCAAAAAACAGCGCTAAAGCCGACAGGCGGGGGATTGCCGTCCAGAGACTTCCCATACGGTCCATTTCCCTGGTATGCAAGCGTTCCTGCAAGGCGCCGGCTATCATAAACAAGGCCGCTGCGCTAATGCCGTGCGCCAGCATGGTGATAACCGCGCCCTGTAAAGCCAGAAAGTTCCAGGAAAATATACCCAGCAGGATAAAGCCCATATGACTGACGCTGGTATAGGCAATCAAGCGTTTTAAGTCCGATTGCGCGAAAGCCATCATGGCGGCATACAGCACGCTGATTGTGCCCAACATCATGGCAACCGGCGCAAACTGATGAGCCGCTTCAGGAAACAGCGGCAGAACGAAGCGCAGCAAGCCGTAAGCGCCGGTCTTAAGCATTACGCCGGCCAGGATGACACTGCCGCCCGTAGGCGCCTGGGTATGAGCATCCGGCAGCCAGGTATGAAACGGCACCGCGGGCAATTTGACGGTAAAGGCGATAAAAAAGCCCGACATCAGCCAAAATGCAACATCGGGTTCAAGCCGGGTATTTAGCAAGTCGAAATAATCAAACGTGTAAGTGCCGCTATTTTTATAGTGCATCAGCACCAGAACCACTATGGCCACCAGCATAAGCAGACTGCTTACCTGAGTGAAAATAAAAAACTTTATTGCCGCATAAATGCGATTTTCGTGGCCCCAGATGCTGATTAAAAAATACATGGGAATAATCATCAATTCCCAGAAAAAAAAGAACAGGAACAGATCGACTGCCAAAAAGACGCCGACAGTCCCGGCCAGACAGGACAATAAATTAAAGAAAAAGAAACCTTGCTGCTCCTTGATTTCCGTCCAGGAACTGCTGACTGCCATAAAGCCCAGAAAAGCAGTCAGCGCTATCAATAATACGCTGAGTCCATCGGCAGCCAGATGAAAACCAATGCCGAAGCGTGGGATCCACGAGCCGTGAAAATCGGCAACCCAGGCTTGGGGCATGCCGGGGGACAGATAATCGATATGATCAGACGCCGAATATTGTCCAATCACCAGCAGCGTCTCAAGTATTAGCGTAATAACCGCTATCCAGCGCGGGGCTGAAGAATTCCATCGCCCTGAAAACCAGGCTGCCAATCCGCCCAGAAACAGAACGAGGATCAGCGCAATCAGGATCATGACAGCCATCCTATGGCGATAATGACCACTGCGCCGAATACCATAGATGAAGCATACCAGCGAACCCGCCCGGTTTGCAGCGAGCTGAACAGCCGATGAAACGTTAAGCTTAGAAAAGCTACTCCTGAGTAAATACTATCTACGATATCGTTTTTATTGAGTCGGGCGATAGTCTTAAAAGGCTGCACCAATAACATATTATAAAAGGCATCCATGCCCCAGCCGCTAAAAAAGAAACGTTGTAATTGCTTGATCCATACCAGGCTTTCAAGACGTTGCGGCGAGAAGGTGCCGGTGAGATAGAATAACCCAGCAACCAACACACCTATAAAAGGCGCAGCCACGGTAATAGCCGAGACCGCATTAAAATCGTGCAGGTTTTCTTCGGCAGTTAAAACAGGAAATACGGAGGCCAGCGGTATTCGCAGCATGCCGCCTAAGAGCGCCAATATGCAAAGTAAAAGAAGCGGCGCACTCATGCGCCAGCCGGGACTTTTCTCGATAACAGAATGTTGCGACCCGAAAAAGGCTACGAAGACCAGACGGAAGCTGTACAGGCCCGTAATCAGCGCTCCCAGGCAGCCTGCCGTCCATAAAACGGGCGAAGATTGGAAGGCGGCCAGCAGAATCTCGTGCTTGCTGTAATAGCCGGAAGTGAAAGGCAGGCCGGCCAGGGCCGCGCTACCGATCATAAAACTCCAGAAAGCGACCGGCATGGATTTCCGTAAGCCGCCCATTTTGAAAATATTGTGTTCGTGATGAAAGCACAGGATCACCACGCCTGCGGCGAGGAATAATAGCGCTTTGAAGAACGCATGGGTCAGCAGGTGAAAAATTGCCGCTGACCAGGCCCCAACGCCCAAGGCAAGAAACATATAACCGATCTGACTAATGGTTGAATAAGCCAGAATGCGCTTGATATCGGTCTGAGCCAGGGCGGAACAGCCCGCCATCAACAAGGTGACTGCCCCAACCACTGCAACTATGAATTGAACGGAAGGCGCCAGCATGAATAAGGCGTGAGTTCTGGCGATGAGGTAGACGCCGGCAGTCACCATGGTGGCGGCATGAATCAGGGCGCTGACCGGTGTCGGGCCCGCCATGGCGTCAGGCAGCCAGGATTGTAACGGCAATTGCGCAGATTTGCCCACTGCCCCGCCCAGCAGCAAAGCGGCGGCCGCAACCGGCAACACCGTGCCGGGCGTCCATTGGCTTGCAGCCTGGATCGTCACTGACTGGATATCGAGCGTGTGCAATTGCGTGAACAGCAGAAACAGGCCTATCGCCATGGACGTATCGCCAACACGGGTCATGACAAAAGCCTTGCGTGCCGCATAACCATTGTTCGGGTCTTCATACCAGAAACCGATTAATAGATAGCTGCCCAGCCCGACACCTTCCCAGCCCAGGTAAAGCAGCACTAGGTTGTCTGCCAGCACCAGCACCAGCATGGCTGAGACAAACAGGTTCATATAGGCGAAAAAACGCGCATAGCCCGGATCGGATTCCATGAATTCGGCAGAATAGACATGGATTAAAAAGCCGACGCCGGTAACGACGAACAGCATGGTCATTGATAAGGCATCGAGATAGAAACCGAAGGGCACCGACAGATTGTCAACCGTCATCCACGATCCTAATACCAGCCGGTACGGTGGCATCGCCCCGTTCAGGAATTCGGCTCCGATCAGCGCTGTTAATAATGCCGAAACTCCCACGCTTCCTGCGCCTATCCAGGGAGTCAGCGGCTTGGAAAGCCAGTCACCCGCCAGTACCAGGATTAAAAATCCCAGGAACGGAAGCAACGGTACCCATCCCAATAGTTCTATCACGTTTGCCTCCTAGCCATGCATTTCATTCACTGAATCGGCATCCAGCGTATGAAAGCGATGGAAGATTTGCAGCGCCAATCCCAATCCGACGCCTACTTCAGCGGCGGCCAGGGTCAGTATCAGCAGGAACATGATTTGCCCGTCCGCCTGTCCCCACCTTGAGCCGGCTACAATAAAAGCCAGGCCGGTGGCATTGAGCATGACTTCCAGCGACATCAGAATCATAATCAGGTTACGCCGCACCATTACTCCAATCAGTCCCAGCACAAACAGCACGGCAGACAGCAGCAGACCCAGTTCCATCGGAATCCCGTTCATGATTTTTTCCCCCATGTTTTTTTGATCATGGGTTTTCCCAGATGATAAGCGCCCACCAGTCCTGCCAGCAATAGCATCGAAGCCAGCTCTACCGCCAGCAGATAAGGGCCGTATAGTGCTATCGCCACATGCTTGGAATCCACTAATTGACCCGTTTCGGCGCTGCCGCCAAGCACAATCACGATCAACAATTCGGCGAACAGGATCAATGCCAGCAATGAAGGCCCAATCCAGGTGGCTGGCTGTAGCCAGCTGCGTTCCTGATCAACTGTTTTTTGGCCTTGATTGAGCATCATGATGACGAATACAAACAGCACCATAATGGCTCCGGCGTATATGATGACTTCCAGCACGGCGGCAAAGTGCGCGCCTAACAGAAAAAACAGAACGCCGACTGCCAGCAAGGACAAAATCAGGTATAACAGCCCATGCACCGCATTAAGCCGGGTGATCATCATTAAGGTTGCAAAGACGGCAACGGCGGAAGCAATATAAAATAAAATCAACATCATAAAACGTCTCCATCCATCAGGGTAAGAGGGTTTTTACATCTACCGGCGGCGCCTCGTTTTCAGCCTGGCCTTTGTCTTTGCCGCCGATGGTAATGCCGGACACGCGGTAAAAATTATAATCGTGATATTTTCCTGTTCCATCAATCAGCAAATGCTGTTTTTCATAAACCATATTCTGCCGGTCGTATTCGCTCATTTCAAAATCCGGCGTCAATTGAATGGCGTAAGTCGGGCAAGCCTCTTCGCAAAATCCGCACATAATGCAGCGGGAGAAATTAATACGAAAGAATTCGGGATACCAGCGGCCATTCTCATCCTCGGCTTTCTGCAGGGCAATGCAATCGACGGGACAGGCGACGGCGCATAGATTACATGCCACGCACCGCTCTTCGCCGTCGGGGTCGCGGGTCAAGACGATACGCCCCCGATAACGGGGAAACAGCGCCGGTTTCTGCTCCGGGTATTCCACTGTATCCGCTTTGACGAAGGTGTGTTTGAGCACTTCCCATAATGTTCGCAGTTGACTCAACATAAATTTTCCTGTCTTTCCCGATTCATCAACTTTGCAATGACAGAACCACGGCGCCGGTAACCAGTAAGTTCAACAGCGCAACCGGAAGCATGACTTTCCAGCCGAACGACATCAGTTGATCATAGCGGGGTCGCGGCAGTGCACCCCGCAGTAAAATAAAAAACAGGATGCCGACCCCGGTTTTCAGGCAAAACCATGCCAACGGCGGCAGCCAGGGGCCCAGCCAGCCGCCAAAAAAAAGTGTCACAATCATTGCCGAGCTGAGGATAATTGCAAGATATTCGCCGACGAAGAACATGCCGAATTTCATGCCGGAATATTCGGTATGAAATCCCGCCACCAGCTCTTGTTCGGCCTCGGGCAAATCCAGCGGGGCCCGCCGGCTTTCCGCAATCACCGCGATCAGGAAAATAACAAAGCCCACAAATTGGGGAATAATGAACCAGCCATCGCGCTGGGCCTCGACAATCTCCCTTAAGTTAAAGGTGCCGGACAGCATGACCACTCCCATAACGGAAAGCCCCATGAATACCTCATAGCTGACGGTTTGCGCAGCAGCGCGCAGAGCGCCGAGCAGCGAATATTTGTTATTGGAAGCATAACCGGCCAAAACCACGCTGTAAACGGCCAGCGAAGACAGCGCCAGGAAATATAACAGCCCGAAATTGAAATCAATAATACCGACTCCCGGTGCAAAAGGAATAACTGCAAAACCCGTGAGCATGGTAATAAACACAATAGTAGGAGCCAGCACGAAGACTAATTTGTCTGCAAAAGGCGGAATCCAGTCTTCCTTAAAGAACATCTTGATCATGTCCGCCACCACCTGCAAAAGACCCAACGGGCCAACCCGGTTGGGCCCGAGCCGGTCTTGCCAGATCGCCAGCATCCGGCGCTCTACCCAGATGAGCATGGCGGCAACGAAAATAGTCGCGCCAAGAATGCCGACGATATCGCCTGCACCGCCCAGGGCCGCGCTCATAAATAAATCTCCGGATGATTTTCGGTTTCCTCGGCTACTTTTTTTAAAGTCACGTGATCTGAATTATTCATCTGCAAATTTTTTGGCAGAACCCCTGTTAATCCCAA
Organism: Methylobacter sp.; assembly: GCA_028716975.1. Lineage (GTDB taxonomy): Bacteria > Pseudomonadota > Gammaproteobacteria > Methylococcales > Methylomonadaceae > Methylobacter_B. Next base: position 52,277 of record JAQUOU010000021.1, read on the forward strand.
TAAACCGCGCGGCAGTGTTTTCTCGATTTGTACCGGCAGTGTTATAACCGGAGCCTCCGTAGAATCGCTAATTTCCATCTGATCCCCGTTTTTTGCCCCCAATGCCTGAGCATCCAACGGGTTCAGCAAGGCATAATGACCAGGCTGCCGTTCAGCTATCGGCGGTGAATGCAGACTTAATTCTTCACTGCCGAAAATATGCGGCAACAGCACGATGCGCCATTGGCCTTGTTCCGCTTTAAAAGCGGGTGGAATGTCATTGAACCAGGGCAGAGTGCCTGATGCTTCAATTAATCTTATGCCTGCATCGCCACCGCGCAGATGACCTTCAACGCCTTCCTCGAATTGGTTAATGGCCTGATTGGAGTTCCAGCCGGGAGCCCGGATCACCGGCAATAAAGCAGGCGGAACCTGAGCCGTTACGCCTTCCATGGAAAAGCTGAAAGGCGTTTCCAAATCCTGTGGCGGAGGGGGTTCGCGGACATTGATATTGGCAAACATCGCGGTGCGGCCGCTATAACGGTCGGGCTGTCGGGGAATCTTGCTGCCTTTGAAGCGGTAATCCGCGCCCGGCGCTACTTGCTCGATGGCGGCAAGATCGGGAAATGCGTCTGCGCAAGCCGCGGTAAGGCCATCATGATGGTGCCATTCAGGGTTTTCCATGGCGCCCGTCAGCCATTGCCAGCTGCCGTGCACCGGCTCTGTTGCCGCGTAAACAGGAAAATAACGCTGCGCCCGTACTTCATTGTTAACTAAAGTGCCTTCGGATTCTGCGAAAGTTGCTGCGGGCAGCAGAAGTTCGGCGTGTTTAGCTGTCTCATTTTCCAGGCTGTCAATCACGACTACATGCGCGGCGCTGTTCAGGAACAAGTCTACCTTTTGGCTGGGCGCCCGCCGGTAGAGATCATTCTCAAGGATAATTACGCTATCGGCCAAGCCCTCGTTAATTCTCTCAAAGGCCTGTTGCAAACGTCCTCCGCGCATTATTGCCAAACCCAGGCTATTACATTCCGGCACTGCAAAAGTCAGCTGTTTATCTTTTGATGGCAGTGCCTTGGCAATGTTATAGGCTGCCTGAATGACCGCAAGACTTGAACAACTGGTTCCCGATACTACCAACGGGCATTTCGCCTGTTTCAATTCAGCGGCGATAGTGGTTGCCAGTGCTTTTTCCGCATCGCTCATGGATTCGGGGGCAGGGGCCTGATTGTCCAGGCAATGAGCGATAACGAAGCCCAGACGGGCAATATCTTCAGGGCTGCCGTGAAAGATGTTGGTCGCGATATCATCCAGGCGAGTGGCGCGAGCACTGGCGATAAACACAGGACTTTGGGTCTGTGTTTTTAATTCGCGCACTGCCGCATCCTGCCAGGGCAATATCTTCATGCGGCGGGCCAGCTCGAAGGCGGCATTTCGCGCCGACTGACGCAGCGAGAGTGCCAGCCGCGGCGCGCTATGGGTTACATCTTCGCCCAGAATCAGCACGGCATCGGCTTGTTCGACTTCCCGCAGTGAAGGCGTATGGATGCCGCCATTGCGTAAAAGAGTGAAAATAGTGCTGAGCAGTGTCTGTTCAGTGTCGTTGAAACCGGGGAAGAAATTTTCTTCTCCCACTAGCGCGCGCAAGGCAAAGTTGGCTTCAAGCGAGGCTCTTGGCGAGCCGATTCCAATCACGCCTTTGGCGGTCTGGAATAGTGTGCGGAAGTGTTGTTCCGCTGCCTGCTGCGTGATTTCAGTCCGGTTGTCCAACAGAGGTTTGCGGATGCGCTCAGAGCTATTAACAAAATCGTAGCCGAAGCGTCCGCGGTCACAGAGAAAATAGCCGTTAACGTCGCCATTATAGCGGTTGACGATGCGCCTGAGCTGCCCATAACGTTCGCCTGGAGCAGTGTTGCAGCCCAGTCCGCAGTGTATGCAAATGGAAGGCGCGGTCTGCAAATCCCATTTGCGGGCATAGCGGGCGCTGAACGTCCGGTCGGTAAAAACGCCGGTGGGGCAGACTTCCACGAGATTGCCGCTGAATTCGTTTTCCAGCGCGCCCTCGTCAAAGCGGCCGAAATAAACGTTGTTATGCATGCCGAAGACTTGTAAATCCTTACCTCCCGCGTAGTCATCATAAAAGCGCACGCAACGATAACAGGCAATACAGCGATTCATTTCGTGATTGATAAACGGGCCGAGATATTGATTGGCGTGAGTGCGCTTTTGGCCCCGATAGCGGCGCACGGTGTGGCCGGACATGACCGTCATATCCTGCAGGTGGCATTCGCCGCCCTCTTCGCATACCGGACAGTCGTGGGGATGATTAATCATCAGCAGTTCTATGTTTTCACGACGGAACCGCCGCGCCTGATTGTCGTCTATGGAAATACGCATGGCGTCGGCTACCGGCGTCATGCAGGCCATGACCAATCGCCCTTTTTTATCTTCCGCATTATGATACTGGATGATTGCGCACTGCCGGCATGCGCCTACCGAACCCATGGCCGGATGCCAGCAAAAGTAAGGAAGATTCAGGCCGAAAGACAGGCAAACGGAAAGCAGGCTTTGACCTTCCGGGGCTTCATAGTGGTTGCCGTCAATTTCGATGATTGCCATTAATCAGCCTCCAGTAATTTATTGCCAACCATATAACGTTCAAAATCCTCCCTGAAATATTTCAATGCGCTTTGCAGCGGTTCCATGGCGCCCGGCGCCAAGGCGCAGAAAGTATTGCCGGGCCCCATCATGCGTACTAATCCTGCCAGGATATCAAGATCTTCGATGCGCCCGCGTCCATTGATGATATCTCTGAGCAGGGTTACTGTCCACGGCAGACCGTCCCGGCAGGGCGTACACCAGCCGCACGATTCCTGGGCAAAGAACTCTTCCAGATTCAGCACCATTTGCACAGGGCAGGTCTGGTCATCCAAAATAACCATCGTGCCGGTACCCAAACGGCTGCCTGCCTGGGCTACGGCCTCGAAATCCGCTGCCACATCCAAATGTTCGGGCAGCAAAAAGTCAGTCGATGCGCCGCCGGGTAAAAAACCGCGCAGCTTATAACCATCCTGCATGCCGCCCGCATGTTCTTCAATAATTTCCCGGATAGGAATGCCCATAGGCAATTCCCATAGCCCCGGACGCTTTACCCGTCCGCTTGCCCCGAATAGCTTGGTTCCTGTATCGGCGCCAAGCGCCAATTCCTTGAACCATTGAACTCCGTAATTAAGAATATGCGGCACATTGCATAAGGTTTCCACATTATTGACTACCGTCGGCTTGCCCCAAAGTCCGCTTACCACAGGGTGCGGCGGTTTGGCGCGGGGATTGGCCCGCTTTCCTTCCAGGGCATTGATCAGCGCCGTCTCTTCGCCGCAGATATAGCGTCCCGCGCTGGTATGCAGGTAGATCTTGAGATTGAACTCCGAATTCAGGATATGCTCGCCCAGGTAGCCTTTGGATTGGGCTTCCAGAAGAGCATTGTCAAGACGCTGCGCGGCCAGATGATATTCGCCGCGCAGGAAGATATAGGCGGCGCCGGCCTGAATGGCATAGGCGGTAAGGATTATTCCTTCAATTAACTGATGCGGGTCTTTTTCCATCAGTAACCGGTCCTTGAATGTCCCCGGCTCCATTTCATCTGCATTTACGATTACGTAACGGTTCGGGTGTGGGGAATCATTGGCGCTATCGCTCATCGGTACGAGGCTCCATTTAAGGCCGGTGCTGAAGCCGGCTCCACCGCGCCCGCGCAGCCCCGAATCTTTCACCCATTGCTGCACCTCTTTCGGCTGCAATTCCCTGATGGCCTTGCGCAGTCCCTGGTATCCGCCGGTACTTTCATAATCTGCCACGGTAGCAAAGGCTAGATCCGGGCGGATATTTTTGGTTAGCGGTTTATCCATTTTTTCCATAATGCTTTATCTTCCGAGAATTTCACTAACAGTATCTTCAGTGACGTCAAGCCGAAGTTCATCACCTACCATCAGTACCGGCGCATGATCGCAGGCCCCAAGACAAACTATCGGTAAAAGGGTATAAGCGCCATCTTCGGACATTTCGCCCAGCTTAACGTTCAACTCCCTGCATAAATGCTCTCTTACTTTTTCTGCGCCCAGCATCCAGCAGGTAACGCTGTTGCAATAATGAATGACGGTTTTACCTACAGGCTGGCGATAAATCAGGTTGTAAAAGGTGGCGACGGCTTCAAGCTGCGCCGGCGACATATCCAGTATCCCGGCGGCGGCAATAAGGCAGTCATCGGAGACCCAGCCGCGGTGTTTCTGGACGATTTTCAAGGCCTCGATGGAGACTGCAGATTTATCCTCGTAATGGGCTATTTCAGCATTGATTTCCTGTATTTCTTCAGTGCTTAATCCTTCGAATTTTGGTTTTTCACTCGGTTCTTTCATATCAGCGATCCACATCGGCCATGACAAAATCAATACTCGCCAGTATTGCGATTAAATCGGCGACCATCATTCCGCGGCTCATCAGAGGAATCATTTGTAAGTGAGGAAAGGACGGGGTGCGGATACGGGTACGGTACGACATCGTGCCGCCGTCGCTAATCAAATAATAGCTGTTGAGCCCTTTGGTCGCCTCGATAGTGACGCTGGCTTCTCCCGGGGGAATCACCGGTCCCCAGCTGACATTGAGAAAATGCTGGATCAAGGTTTCTATATCATGCATGGTCCGGGCTTTGGGCGGCGGCGTCGTCAAGGGGTGATAAGCCTTGTAAGAACCTGCCGGCATATTGTCCAGGCATTGCTTGATAATACGGACGCTTTGACGCATTTCCTCCACGCGTATTACGCAACGGTCATAGCAGTCGCCATGAGTTGCCGTAGGGATTTCAAACTCGTAATTTTCATAGCCTGAATAAGGCCGCGCCTTGCGATAATCCCAGGCGAGTCCGGTGGCTCTTAAATTTGGCCCGGTGGCGCTCCATTCTATGGCTTCTTCAATGGTATAAGCGCCGACTCCCTGCGTACGCCGTTTAAGAATAGTGTTGTTCATCACCATTTTGTCGTAGTGATCAAGCCGGGCGGGTAAGTAATCAACAAATTCCCGGATCCGCATGTCCCAGCCATGAGGCAGATCCAGCGCGACGCCGCCGATGCGGAAATAACTGGAATGCATGCGGGCGCCGCTGATTGATTCGATGATGTCGAATACTTTTTCGCGATCTATAAACATATAAAAGATCGGCGACATCTGCCCTACATCCTGGGCATAAGTACCGTAAAAAAGCAGATGGCTGGCCAGCCGGTAAAGTTCGCAAATCATGACGCGAATTACTTGCGCCCGTTCAGGGACTTCGATCCCGGCCATTCGCTCTACAGCCAATACATAAGGCAGGTTATTCATGGAGCCGCCCAGGTAATCCACCCGGTCAGTATAAGGAATATAGGTGTGCCAGGACTGACGCTCGCCCATTTTTTCCGCGCCGCGATGGTGGTAGCCAATGTCCGGCAATGCATCGATAATTTCCTCACCGTCCAGTTGCAGCGCTATGCGGAATGCGCCATGGACGCTGGGATGGTTGGGCCCCATATTAAGAAACATAAAGTCAGTGTCTTCACTGTGACGCCTCATACCCCAATCCTCCGGCACGAAACGCAAAGCATCCTGTTCAATTTCCTGGCGCTCGTCGGGCAGGCTGAAAGCCTCCATTTCAGTAGCGCGGGCATAATGGTCCTTGCGCAGCGGATGCCCCTGCCACGTGAGCGGCATGAGGATGCGCCTGAGGTGAGGATGGCCCTCAAAGACAATGCCGAACATATCCCATACTTCCCGCTCGTACCAATTGGCCGAAAGCCAGATATCGCAGATAGTCGGGAGGGAAAGGTTAGCTTCGAACAAAGCAACCTTGATGCGGACATCCTCGTTCCGGCCGAACGATAATAAATGATAAATGACTGAAAAATCACTTTCAGGGAGCCCTTCGCGGTGAATGCGCCGGCGTTCGTCGATGGCTGTCAGGTCGAACAGCAGGCTGAAAGGGGAAGCTGCTTCACGTTTTAAATAAATGAGCACGGTCCGCAGATCTTGTTTGGAAACCCAAAAAGTCGCTATGCCATCGCAAGTGGGCTGGATGGTAAAATCCTTTATCCCTTTTCGTTCGGCCAGTTCGCGCACGATTTGGGGCGTGCCGTAAGGGAGCTCGATTATGTCTGCGGTGGTTGCCAATGCTTACTCCTCAGTTCATTTATTATTATGCCTCGGAGCGGTTTATAACTCGTCCGGTTCTCGCAGTTGCCGCGTACGCATTCTTTCTTCCGTCAATAAATCGCGGTAACTGGGCTTAGGCGCGTTAAGCACCGTTTGATCGCCAACAACCCAACTTAATGGTCGTTTTTCTTTGCCTATCGCATCCTGCAGCAACATTAATCCTTGCAACAATGCCTCAGGCCGGGGCGGGCAACCCGGCACATAAACATCCACGGGCAAAAATTTATCGACGCCCTGCACGACGCTATAAATATCGTACATGCCGCCGGAATTGGCGCAGGAACCCATGGATATGACCCAGCGCGGTTCCAGCATCTGATCATAGAGCCGCTTGACCACTGGCGCCATTTTCCGGAAAACCGTGCCGGAAATAACAATCAGGTCCGCTTGGCGAGGAGACGCCCGGATGACCTCGGAGCCAAAACGGGCAATGTCGTGGCGGCTGGTAAACGCGGTCGCCATTTCCACGTAGCAGCAAGACAGGCCAAAGTTAAAAGGCCACACGGAATTGGCCCGTCCCCAGGCAATCATATCTTCAAGCCTGGCAAACAGGAAATTGCGCCGCAGCGCTTCTTCATAAGACTGCTGCCCTGGTTTTGGAGAAGAATCATTCTCTGCTTTAGTCAGGTTCCAATGCATAATTTTCTCTATATCCTGAATTTGGATTGGCTGATGCGTTGCCGGCGGGTGCTCCATTCCAGAGCGCCTATAGCCCACAGGTAAATTAACGCAGCGATTAAGACCGTGATAAAAATCAAGGCCTCGATGAAACCGGGCCAGCCGGATTCATTCAATGCTATCGACCATGCAAACAGGAATACAGTTTCCATATCGAAAATAACAAAAAAAATGGCAAGCAGGTAAAAAGGCACGGAAAAGCGAATATGAACATCGCCAGCCGGAACGATGCCTGATTCAAAAGGCTCGTCAGCGGCTTTGGCGTGGTGTCTCTGCCCCAGGAGGTAAGCTCCTCCGAGCATGACGCCTGTAATGGCAAGCACTGCTACAAAATAAATTATTAATGGCAGCAGGTTGTCGGCAAGAATAGCTTCGGTATTCATTTATGAACCTCCGCATCTAAGTAAACAGAAGTAGATTTGAAAATGTATTAATCAACTACTCTTCTGGAAGTTTAATAGTGCCACAAATTAAACAGCTTTTCTATACTCTTGAGCTTTTGCCATATTAATTTCATAAATTACCATTTTCAAAATAGTCATGAATAAAAAACCTGAAAACAGGATTTAGATGATGTATTGTTTATATCTGGTTGACTTGTATTGAGAATAAAGCCAAAGCTTTCCGTGATTCCTGATTATGAATATTAACTTGTTGCTGAGAATTTAATTTATTTTGGATTTGCAGTTATGGAGATAAATCATGGAGGACATGAGTAAGGCAAATATGACATAATGCATGGTTTTTGAACCCTCAATTTAATGTTGATTACTTTATCTCCATTCGTGACCGGCTTCAGTAGTTTTTATATAATCGGCGCCACTCTGACTATTAGATATCTCCTGGATAGTGGCGATAAAAAGTGAAACTACATGACCAAAAGCTGCGGGAATTGGGGCTGGCAGTAATACAGGTGGAAATGCAGGCAATCGCCGCACTAAAAGATCAAATTAATGATAGTTTTGTCTGTGCATGCAAGTTGATGTTCACGTGTACGGGCCGCGTTGTAGTCATCGGCATGGGCAAATCAGGCCATATTGCGGGCAAAATTGCCTCTACTTTGGCGAGTACCGGAACCCCTGCCTTTTTTGTTCATCCGGGCGAAGCCAGTCATGGCGATTTGGGCATGATTACCCGGCAGGATGTGGTTCTTGCTTTATCAAATTCGGGAGAAACCGAGGAAATCATCAAAATCCTGCCGATTATTAAACGGCTAGGCGTCCCTTTAATCGCCATGACCGGCAATCCCGCCTCAACACTGGCCGTTGTTGCAACCACCCATATTAATGTAAATGTCGAGCAGGAGGCTTGCCCGTTGGGGCTTGCGCCCACTTCCAGCACAACCGCCGCACTGGTGATGGGCGACGCTTTGGCGGTGTCATTGCTGGAAGCGCGAGGCTTTACGCGTGATGATTTTGCCTTATCCCATCCCGGGGGCACTTTGGGTAAGCGATTGTTGTTGCTGGTAAGCGATATAATGCATGTTGCCACCGATATTCCGTCAGTGCCGGAGTCTGCTCTAATAACTGACGCCCTGATAGAAATGACCGAAAAAAAACTGGGTATGACGGCTATAGTTAATGTCAATAATCGGGTAACCGGAATTTTTACCGATGGCGACTTACGGCGAATGCTGAGAAAAAACCTGGATATCCATAATACTGTTATCACCGAAGTGATGACTTCACCGTGTACTGTCATTTCATCCGGGATACTGGCTGCTGAAGCCATGCAGATTATGGAGCAGAAAAAAATTAATGCTTTAATCGTGGTTGATAGCCAAGGGCAGGCAGTAGGCGCTATAAATATGCATGACCTGATTCGTGCGGGAATCGTCTGATGATGCAAACCGGGAAAATAGAGCTCGTTCTGGAAAAGGCAAAAAAACTTAAGTTGCTGATTCTGGATGTGGACGGCGTTTTAACGGATGGTAAACTTTTTTTTGATAATGACGGCACTGAATATAAATCGTTTCATTCAAGAGACGGTCACGGTATCAAGTTATTACGCCAGAGCGGTGTTGAAGTGGCTGTTATTTCCGGACGTAAATCAAACTCGGTTGCGCTGCGTATGAAAAACCTCGGTATTGAACTGGTGTATCAAGGCTATGAAAACAAAATCCCTGCATTCAATGAAATTATTGAAAAAAGAGGCATAGCGCCGGAGCAAGCTGCTTATATGGGAGATGACGTGATAGATCTTCCGGTAATGATCCGAGCCGGTTTGGCTATTGCAGTGGGCGATGCCAATTTTGCAGTCAAACAAAGAGCCGATTGGTGCACCACGCTGCCTGGAGGGCATGGCGCCGTAAGAGAGGTTTGTGATTTTATTATGCAGGCGCAGGGAAGTTTCGAAGAAATCTTGAATGCTTATCTGAAATGATAAGCCGGAATGGCAAAACCAGTTACCTGTACTTAGGGATTATTGCGTTAATGAGTTGGTGGCTGGTTAAATTGACGGGTCTGGATGAAATCAGCCGCGGCTTGGTTCCGGCGCATAGCCCGGATTATTTCAGCAAGGGTTATACAAAATGGGAAATGGATGAGTTCGGCAAGTTAAAGACTAAATTGCTTGCCGATAAACTGGTTCATTACAGTGATGATAAGACCACCCATTTGACTAATCCATTAATATTTTTTCATAATGAAAAAACGCCTCCGTGGGTAATTAAATCTGAAACAGGCATATTGTCTGCCGATGGCAAAAATTTATTATTGAATGGCAAGGTCACTGTTGACCGGGCTAAAGCCGAAGGCGTCAGGCCGCTTAAGATTAATACCTCCAATTTAAAAGTAAAACCGGAAACCAGTTATGCTGAAACCGATGAGTGGGCAGAGTTAATAAGCCCGCCCAATTGGACAGAAGGAACTGGAATGAAAGTGGTTTTTGCCGAGCCAATTTATTTGGAATTGCTTGCTAAGGTAAAGGGAAGATATGAGACAAAATAAAAAAACGGCAATTTCCTGCAAGCTGTTGCTATTGCTATGCGGACTCTATGCCGTGAGGTCATTTGCCCTGGAGAGCGACGCCGAGCAGCCGATAATTATAGATTCAAATACAGCCACTTATGATGATAAAACGGCTATGAGCACTTATACAGGGAATGTGGTCTCGGTTCAGGGCAGTATCCGCGTAAATTCGGACAAGCTGGTGGTTTATTTTAAAGATGGGGAAGCGGATAAGCTAGTCTTTACAGGTAAACGGGCAAAGTTTAAGCAGACGCCCAGTGAAGGGGCAGAGGATATAACCGGAGAAGCGTTGACGGGTGAATACTATCCCAAAAAAAACTTGTTGGTATTAATTGATGAAGCTACCGTCTGGCGGGGTAACGGTACTTATTCCAGCAAGTTGATCGAATACGATATTAAAACTTCTCTGGTTAAAGCCGGAGAAAAATTATCCGATTCTAAACGCGTTCATGTCATCCTCAAACCGAAAACGAAAGAACCTGCACAATAGATGGCTAAACTAGCAGCAAAACAGTTAATAAAAACCTACAATAAGCGTAATGTAGTTAACGGGGTTTCATTGCATGTCAATACCGGTGAGGTAGTAGGGTTACTGGGGCCTAACGGCGCGGGAAAAACGACGAGTTTTTATATGATGGTAGGTCTGGTTAAAGTCGATGAAGGTGAAATTGTCCTGGATTCGCATACCCTGACGCATTATCCCATGCATTTAAGGGCGCAATTGGGTATTGGTTATTTGCCCCAGGAGCCTTCGGTTTTTCGAAAGCTCAGCGTGTCGGATAATTTACGCGCGGTTTTGCAGATTCGCTCCGATTTAACGCCAGGTCAGATGGAGCTGGTGATAGACGAGTTACTGGAGGAGTTTCATATTTTTCATCTGCGTGACCAGATCGCATTGAGCTTGTCCGGCGGAGAAAGGAGACGGGTTGAAATCGCCAGGGCGTTGGCTACCAACCCTCAGTTTATTTTACTTGATGAGCCGTTTGCCGGCGTTGACCCCATATCGGTAGAGGACATTAAAAAAATTATCGTGCATTTAAAAGATCGCGGAATCGGGGTGCTGATTACCGAGCATAATGTCAGGGAAACATTAGGTATTTGTGATCGTGCCTATATCCTTAACGATGGCAAGGTAATCGCTGAAGGGGGAGCGCAAGCGATTGTTGCCAATGAAGAAGTTCGTAAAGTTTATTTAGGTAATAACTTTAGTCTTTAATTTATAGTTCATTCAAATTTAATTCGGCATGAAACAGTCCTTACACCTTCGGTTAGGCCAACAATTGGCTATGACGCCGCAATTGCAGCAGGCGATAAAGTTGTTACAGATGTCAACACTGGATTTGCAGCAGGAGATTCAACAGGCTCTTGAATCCAATATGATGCTGGAAATTAATGAAGAAGAAAGCAGTGTTCCTGCAGTGGAGGCAATGCCCGAGAAAAAAACCGAACATGCGGATTCTATTACCAGTGAAGGCTCGCAAACCGATATTCCGGATGAACTGCCCATTGATTCTTCATGGGAGGATGTTTACGAGAATATTCCGGAAATGGGCGCCAGTACTGGTGAAACCATTGAGTTTGAGACGCAGCGCAGCAAATCCTCAACATTGCTGGATCATTTATTGTGGCAATTGGAATTGACCAACTTTTCAGAGCGGGATCATGCCATTGCCATGGCTATTATTGATTCCATTAATGAAGACGGCTATCTCATAAGTGCGCCTGAGGAAATTTTTCAGGGTCTGCAGAGCCAGTTTGAAGATCTGTATTTTGATGAAGTCAATGCAGTGCTGCACAGGGTGCAAAATTTTGATCCTTTAGGCGTGGCTGCTATTGATCTGGGTGATTGTTTGCGATTACAGTTACAGCAATTACCCGAATCCACCCCTTACAGAACAGAGGCGCTGATTGCTGTCTCGCGGTATCTGGATCTTCTGGCAAACCATGATCAGTCAAAACTCATGCGCCGATTGGGAATTTCCGAGCGGCAACTTGATGAAGTAGTTGCCTTGATCAGGACACTAGATCCCAAGCCGGGTGCGCAAATACAGGACTCGGATTCTGAATATATTATCCCCGATGTTTATGTGATCAAGCAAAATGATAAATGGCAGGTTAACCTGAATCCGGATATTGCGCCTAAACTGCGTGTCAATCCTGTTTATTCGGCGATGATCAAAAGAGCCGATAACAGCAAAGAGAATACCTGTATGAAGGATCACTTGCAGGAGGCCAGGTGGTTTATTAAAAGTCTCCACAGCCGTAACGATACTTTATTACGTGTTGCCCGAAGCATCGTGGAAAAGCAGACCAAATTTCTTGAGCATGGATCTATTGCCATGAAGCCTATGGTATTGAGGGATATTGCTGAAGAACTGGAGTTGCACGAGTCAACAATATCCAGGGTGACCACACAGAAGTTCATGCATACCCCCAATGGTATTATCGAATTTAAATTTTTCTTTTCCAGTCATGTTTCAACCGAAGGAGGAGGCGAATGTTCATCGACGGCCATCCGGGCATTTATTAAAGAATTGATTGGGAATGAAAACCCGGCACGGCCGTTAAGTGATAATAAAATATCCGATATATTACAAGAAAAAGGCATTAATGTTGCTAGAAGGACTATAGCCAAATATCGCGAAGCAATGTTTATCTCATCATCCAGTCAGAGAAAGCGTATTTTATAGCTATCACTGATACTTAAATTAAGTCATTTATATTATTAAGGAGTACATTCCATGCAAGTTAGTGTAACAGGTCATCATCTTGAAATAACCGATGCTTTAAAATCACATGTTGACGCAAAATTCGAAAAATTGGCACGTCATTTTGATAAGGTTACCGATGTGCACGTTATTTTAAGTGTAGATAAATTGATCCAGAAAGCTGAGGCTACGCTGCAGCTTAGTGGAGCTAAATTATTTGCTGAAGATCATCAGGAGGACATGTACGCTGCCATAGATGATATGGTGGACAAGTTGGACCGTCAAATTACCAAGCATAAAGAAAAAACCGGAAGCCATAGATAATATGGCAGGCTAAAGGTGAAAAACTCAAGGAAATGAAATGATGTATTTTTTCGCCTTTAGCCTTTAGCCTTTAGCTAAGATGATTATATGAAATTATTAATTCTCAGCGGACTTTCCGGCTCAGGTAAAAGTATCGCCCTGGACACCCTTGAGGATTGCGGTTATTACTGTATTGATAATCTGCCTGTAACATTGCTGGAAGACTTTATCAATCATGTCATGCTGGCGGATAAACAAACCTATGCAAAAACAGCCATTGGCATTGATGCGAGGAATCAGAGCGAGAGTTTGAGTAATTTTTCCGAAAGCCTGAGTATAATCCGCAGTAAAGGAATTGATTGTGAAATTATATTTATGCAGGCTGAGGAAGCTACCTTACTGAAGCGTTATAGCGAAACACGCCGCAAGCACCCGTTAACCGATTCCAACATTCCGTTAAAAGAAGCGTTGAAAATTGAAAAGGAAATGCTCACGCCGATTGCAAGGCACGCCACCGTAGTTATTGATACCAGCCGTACACATTATCATCAATTGCGGGAGCTGATCAGGGATCAAATTGGTGAACGGGAAATTACGCATATTTCCTTGCAGTTCCAGTCGTTTGGTTTTAAACACGGTGTCCCCCTGGATGCTGATTTTGTTTTTGATGCCCGCAGCCTACCGAATCCTCACTGGATTCCTGAGTTGCGGGGATTAACGGGTAAAGACCAGCCGGTAATTGACTTTCTTAAAAGTGAAGCGTTGGTTTTAGAGTTTTTTGAAGATATTACTGGTTTTCTTGAAAAATGGATTCCTCGATTTGAAGCTGAAGGACGTAGCTATTTAACTGTAGCAATAGGATGTACTGGCGGACAACACCGCTCCGTTTACCTGGTGGATTGTTTATCCAGACAATTTAAGAGTCCGTTACTGAATGTAATTGTCCGCCACAGGGAATTGCATTAGTTGGCTTTTGCCCTGTCCCGGTATCATCCCCTCCGTTTGACCCAAAGTTTTTGAAGGCGTTTTGTAGCCTCAAATCGAAAACAGCCATTGGCAATAGTTTTGCCTGAGTGGCTATCAAATAATAACCCTACCAATCTTTTCCCCCAATTTAACCACTTTATTGGCCTGGAATTCCGCATCCCACTGCACTTTATCTTTACCAAACAAAACAATAACAGTTGAGCCCATGTTGAAACGGCCCATTTCCCGGCCTATTTCCAGCGTCGGCGCATTATCCTGGTAGTGCCAACTTTGCATTGAAGTAATGCTGGGTGGAGTGACTACGCCGTGCCAGACGGTTTCAATGCTGGACACAAAAATTGCGCCAACCAGCACCAAAGCCATAGGGCCTGCCTCGGTATCAAAAAGGACGGCAACGCGCTCGTTTCGGGCAAATAATCCCGGAACGGAACGGGTAGTCGCCGTATTCACACTGAATAACCGGCCGGGGATGTGGACCATTTCCGTTAATGTGCCGGTTAACGGCATGTGCAGGCGGTGATAATCTTTGGGAGCCAGGTAAATGGTGGTAAACAGCCCGTTATTAAAAGGTTGGGCGCGTTCCGGACTGCCCCCTAATAATTCGGCAGCAGTAAAGCTTTTGCCTTTGGCCTGGAAAATTTTACCGTCAGTAAGGCTGCCTGCTTGACTGACTGTGCCATCAGCAGGGCAGGCGATAACGCCTTGTTCGTTATTGATGGGCCTGATGCCGGGTTTGAGTTCACGGGTAAAAAAGTGATTAAAGCTTTTAAAAGCATTAATATCCTGTTCCCGCGCCTCATCCATATTAACGCCGTAATGCCTGATGACCTGATTGATAAACAGGTTTTTTAAAATCCTGTTTTCCGAGTGTGTAAGCTTACTCATCATTCCGGACAAGGCGTGATGGGGCAAAACGTATTGGGGTAGGGTAGTCAGGGTTTCTTTAATATTCATGAATGAGTATTGCCGGGGGTTTTACCGCTTAAAAAATACGCAAAAGCAATGACTTCTGCAACGGCGATATAGAGCTCATTGGGAATTTCATCGCCTAACGGAATCTGGGCTAAAATTTTGACCAATTCTGCATCAGTTTGCAGCGGTATCCCATGTAATTCCGCGATTTCCAGTATCTGTTCCGCGGTAAGCCCTTTACCTTTAGCGGTAACTTTGGGAGCATTTTTGCCGTCGTATTTTAAGGCGACCGCTATATCGCTGGTATAGTAGGTTTTTGGCATTTTGATTAAGGCAGATTGACCAACTCCGGCGCCTGCCAGTTTTGGTTCCTGTGTTCGACAATAACAGTTGTATAGATACCGCCGCGAACATTAAATTCAGCACGGATACGCATGAAGTTGGGCGATATGGCGGTAACGAGATCATTCAGGATTTCATTAGTGACAGCCTCATGAAACGCGCCTTGATCACGAAATGCCCACATATACAGTTTTAGTGCTTTTAATTCCACGCACAGCGCCGCAGGAACATATTCAATAATTATTTGGGCAAAGTCCGGCTGGCCGGTTTTGGGGCAAAGGCAGGTAAACTCAGGAATATCAATGCGTATCGTATAATTACGGCCTGGCTGCGGGTTATCAAAAGTTTCCAGGTCTTTACTTGGCTTTGTAGTCATTCAATAGCGAGTATATTATTAAAAAGTCTAACTATTCTAGCAATTATAGAGCTGAAAAAATTAAACCGTGAGGATTAATTGCATCACAACTGAATCTGGCGATTAATTTTTCCCTCATAACGTTTAAATTACCGGCTCATATAGACGGTGATTGTTAAGTACAAGCATAATCCGTAGTATCGACTAAAATTGCAATAACCTGATTTTATTAGTCATCTTGAGTAAATAGGCGGTAAACCACAAACTTTCTTGAATCAATATCGCCGCTATCAGGAAAATTCAAAATAACCTATTGGGAAAAATAATCCGGCATGGATAGGCAAACCTTTCAAAACAGATGCTGTAGCCTCGATTTGGAAACCAATGAAAACGGTCAAATCTTTGCGCTGGGAGCCATATTTAAAGATAAGATCTTCCACCGCAAAGCACCTTTCAATATTCAAAAAATACTGGCTGAATTTGATGCCTTTTGTCAGGATGCGAGTTATCTCCTGGGCCATAATATCCTGCAACATGATCTTCAGGTTTGCCGCGCGGTCTCTGCAAAGTTTGATTTTTTAAACAAGCCGGCGATTGATACCCTGTTTCTTTCGCCGCTGGCTTTTCCTGAAAATCCCTATCACCGGCTGGTTAAAGACTACAAACTGGTGCGCGACAGCTTGAATGATCCGTTGGCGGATGCTCGTCTGGCCGTTTCACTGTTTCAGGATCAATGGGATGCCCTGGAACAACAAGCTGGCTGCGGATTATTGTCTTTTTATCATTATGCTTTTTCCGGCGATCCGCAGTTTGCCGGGATTCAACAAGCTTTATCGGCAATGGGCGCGAAAGCAATCAATGCAGCCAGGGCGTTTGATTTATTCAAGCAGTTAATTCAGGAAAAGGTTTGCAACACCGCTTTTAATAAAGTGATTTTGTCGTATTTGCCTGATCCGGAACGCCGTCCCGCTTTGGCCTATTGCCTGGCGTGGTTACGGGTAGCGGACGGAAATTCGGTGTTGCCGCCCTGGGTGCGTCTTCAATTTGAGCAAGTTGCGCCTGCGCTGGGCCAATTAAGAGATATTCCCTGCAATAAACCGGATTGCGCCTATTGCGAACACATGCATAATCCGGTGGCGCAGCTTGAGCGTTATTTCGGCTTCCCCGCTTTCCGCGAGCAACCGAAAACACCTGACGGCAATAGCTTGCAACACGCTATTGTTCAGGCCGCCATGTGTGATACGCCTTTGTTTGCCGTATTGCCTACCGGCGGCGGCAAGTCGCTGTGCTTTCAGCTACCCGCTTTAGTGCGTTACCAGCGCCGCGGCGTTTTAACCATCGTCGTGTCGCCGCTACAAGCCTTGATGAAAGATCAAGTGGATAATTTGCGCAATAAAACCGGCGCGCCCAATACGGCGGCTTTATATGGAATGCTGACGGCCCCGGAGCGCGGCGAAGTATTGCATTCCATACAAATGGGCGATATTGCCGTGCTCTATGTGTCACCGGAACAGTTGCGCAATTTAACGTTTCAAAAAGCTATTGAACACCGTGAAATTGGCTGCTGGGTGTTTGATGAGGCGCATTGTTTATCTAAATGGGGACATGACTTCAGGCCCGATTATTTGTATGCGGCGCGCTTTATCAAAGAGTTTGCGCTGCGGCAAAAAGCCGTGCTGCCGCCTGTGCAGTGTTTTACGGCCACCGCAAAACAGGATGTAAAAGATGAAATTATTGATTATTTTCGAGCCAATCTTGCTCAGGAACTGGTTGTATTTGAAGGCGGCGTAGAAAGGAATAATTTACAGTTTGAAGTGCAGACCGTGAATGGCGCCGATAAATATCCGCGTATTAATGCCTTATTAACTGAACGATTATCTAAACAGCCGGACGGCGGCAGCGCAATCATTTATTGCGCCAGACGCCAAAGCACTGAAGATATCGCCGAATACTTGCAGCAACAAGACTGGCAGGTTGAAGCATTCCATGCGGGCAAAGACGCTGCCGAGAAAAAGCAT